>CALSMY010000001.1 GCA_943787575.1 uncultured Opitutales bacterium
ATCTTATGCGAATTGAGCAAGGTGTTTGGCAAGAAATTTCCCAGTGGGGGTTTTTTCTTTTGCCAGTTGTTCGGGAGTTCCCTCGAAGATCAATTTTCCGCCAGCTTTGCCTCCGCCTGGTCCGATTTCAATCACATGGTCGGCCAATCGAACGACATCCAAATTGTGTTCGATTACAACAAGAGTATTTCCGCCATCTCTTAACTTAAAGAGTAAATCGAGTAGGCGCTGAATGTCGGCCCAGTGCAGACCGGTGGTTGGTTCGTCCAATAAGTAGAGAGTCCGACCGCTTTGTTTGCGGCTAAGTTCCAAGGAAAGTTTTAGGCGTTGGGCTTCTCCGCCAGACAAGGTATTGGCAGCCTGTCCGAGTTTTAAATACCCAAGTCCCACAGCGTCCAAGGTCTCCAACTTATTAATAATAGTAGGGTGCTTGGAAAATAATTCTTTGGCTTCAGAAACCGTCAATTCAAGAACCTCAGAAACATTTCTTCCACGGTAGCGAACTTCCAGGGTTTCTCGATTATAGCGCTTACCATGACAACTCTCGCATTCCACATAAACATCGGCCAGGAATTGCATGTCCAGTTTGACCAAGCCATCCCCTTTACATCTTTCACATCGCCCACCTGGTATATTAAAGCTAAAACGTCCTGGCCCGTACCCACGAATTTTACTCAGAGAACATTTGGAAAAGAGACTGCGCAACTGATCAAACAATTTAACATAGGTCGCTGGATTGGACCTCGGACTTTTTCCGATGGGAGATTGATCAATCCTGACCGCCTGATCAAAATTTTCGATTCCTTCTATCCCTCCATGTGCTCCTGGTAATTGTTTGGACCGGTGAAGTTCGTGAGCAGCAGATTTCGCCAAAACTTCATTAACCAGAGAACTCTTTCCCGAGCCAGACACCCCACAAACCACCGTTAATAGACCAACTGGAAAGGAGGCATCAATTTTTCGCAGGTTATTTGCCCGTGCCTGTTTGATCAGAATACATGCTTTACCGGGTTTTTTTGCTTTCCCGTCCCGTTCAATTTTTTCTTCACCACAAAGAAAGGAACCACTCCTACTTTCTTTAGATTTAATACAGGACTTTAAATCTCCTTCAAAAATTAAATTCCCACCTTCGGTACCAGGACCAGGTCCTACTTCGATCAAATGATCGCAAGCCCTCAAGGTTTCTGCATCGTGCTCCACCACGATCACCGTATTTCCACGGTCTCTTAAGCCTAGCAATACATTGATTAATCGATCATGGTCAGCAGGGTGCAGGCCCACACTCGGTTCGTCCAAGGCATAAATCACTCCCACGAGGCCCATACCCAACTGGGTGGCGAGTCGGGCACGTTGGGCCTCTCCACCGCTTAAACTTCGATAAGGCCGATCAAGCCCTAAGTAGCCCAGGCCAACTTCATTAATAAAACCGAGGCGTTGTTCAAGGCCGTGCAAGGCATCTTCGACTTGTAAACAGTTCTCATCCTTACGAGCTTTTTTTTGGATGAACTCCCAGGCCTGTGCCGTGGGCCAGGAAAAAAAATCTTCTAATGAACACCCAGCCAGAAGGACAGATCGTGAATAGGAGGAAAGTCGGCTACCTTTACAAGGTTCGCAAATTGTCCCATACTGGTAGGTAACTAACTTTGCTCGCAGGTTGTCACTGGTGGTAGAACGCATAGTTTCTTGGAGATCTTGAAATACTCCAGGGAATGGTTGCATCTTTGCTTTTTTACCACGTCCAAATTCCAGTTTAATTTCAAAATTTTGATCCTTATCGCCGTGCAGTAAAAAACTTTGCTCCTTTTTGGACAATTTATTCCATGGCTTTTTTAAGTCCAAACCCATTTGTTCGGACAATGCCTTGAGCAAATTTTTTCGCAAAGTGATCATCTTGCGGGAACCCAACCGCCAAGGCTTAATCGCTCCCTTATTTAAAGAAATTGAAGGATCCGGGATGATTAAATCCTCTCTGAAGCGAAGAACTTCTCCCAGTCCTCCACAATTCGAACAGGCCCCGTCAGGATGGTTCCATGAAAAAAGTTTCGGGGTAGGGGTAGGGTAGGTCGATCCACACATATTACAGGCAAATCCTTCTGAAAGGGGAACTTCCTCCATCTCTCCGTCCGCTTGCTCGATCAAAGCAATGGCTCGTTCCTCTCCCTCCTCAAATGCCAGTTCAAGAGAATCTGCGAGGCGGCTTCGGGAATCCTCCTTTATGGCCAATCGATCGATTACCAGATCTACAGATATTTCTTTTCCTCTGGTACCTGAGGGGATTAAATCATGATCATCAAGTCGCTTAATTTTTCCATTAATGCGCAATCGTTGGAAGCCTCGCCTTTCTAAACCTTCCGCTTCTTCACGAAGTACCGAGGCCTTGGCATTCATCCACGGAGCTAAAAGGATTAACCTTTTACCCATGCCTTTTTGCATTAGTTCTTCCACGCACAAATCTAGTGATCTTCGAGTTACGGGAGATCCGTCTTTTGGGCAATGGGGCGTACCTGCAGTTGCCCATAACAAACGGGCATAGTCTGCAATCTCGGTTGCTGTGGCTACAGTACTGCGAGGGCCTGCAGATCTCGCAGATATTTGCTCAATTGAAAGTACGGGGGATAGACCTTCGACAAAATCAACATCCGGTCTGGCGACCTTCTCTAAAGCTTGTCTCGCTTTGGTTGATAAACTCTCAACATATTTTCGGTGTCCCTCCGCTGCCAAAACATCAAATACCAAAGATGATTTCCCTGATCCGCTCACTCCCGTCACCCCCACCAATTTGCCTCTTGGAAAAGATACCGTGACCTCACGCAGATTATTTTCCCTGGCACCTTTGACGAAAATATTTTTCGCATGAAAGGGAGATGATTGTGCGGGAGGAGTCATATAGTCGTGATTCTCATAATGTTGCGGGTAGGCAATTTGGACAAGCCGGATTCAAATAAGTTGATTGCGAAAAGCAGTCTTCTGCTTAAATAAATCTTCATGAGTAAACCAATATTGTATGTTAAACAAGGCTGCCCCTGGTGTGCCGATGCACTTGAATACTTTTCAAAAGTTGGATTGGAAGTCGAATTGGTTGATGTTCGGGCAGATCCTTCGCGCATGTCAGAACTTGAAACTATAAGTGGTCAAACCAAGACACCCACCCTTAAAAATGGAGATTTTATAGTTGCCGACTTTGATGTTGAGGAGTTCAAAACCGCCCTTAGGGAAAGTCCGCAAGAAGCAAGCAAGCTAGGTATCGTCCTTTAGGTAACCAATATTGGAGAGTTAATTTTCTCCAAGCGGATATTGGCAGACTAATCAGCGTCGTAAATTTTAACCCGTTCCCACATGTGGGAACAATTTTCTATAAAAGCCAAGTGTAGAGGATCTTCCTGATAAACATCATGGGCGGTTAAATCTTTTAGTGCAACGGTGAGACAAAAATCGTAAGAGTCGTCAATTACGGGTCGCTTGGCGGTCGCAGAAGGGCGACCGACAAACAATTGTTCAACTGTGGAAATCTTTTCCAATGAACAAAGTTCTTGTTCAAATAAAGCCAAATCTTCGTCGGGAAGGTCTTTTTTAAGCCAAAAAATTACGGTGTGTATGAGCATATTGTTTATTTCTAAAAGGATTTATACCTATAATGAAATCTAAGAATTGCCTGCAAGGAATAATTAAGGAGATATTACCCATGCATGATCGGATTGATCTTGGAACGGTTTCCTCCGCTGCGCTAACTGTTGAAGCGGATGGTGCCATTACTCAATCGAATGCAGCCACGATTTCTGGAGATTCAAGCTTTACCAATACAGATGGAGATAATGCGGCGATTTCCTTAAATAATGCGAGCAATTCATTTGGAGGATCGATCGCATTGGCAACGGATCCTGGAAGTGCGGTTACTCTTACTGATACCACCGCGATTGAACTACCTGCTCTTACAGTGGCAACCTTAACGGTGACATCTGGCGGTACGGTTACCGACAGTGGAACCTTAGCGATCGCGGGAGCGACTGCGATTAGTGCAGGTGGACAGGATATAACCTTGGACGATACAGCTTCCACCTTTGGGGATCTTTCATTGGTTGGGGCAAATGTAGCGGTGACTGAGAATGGTGAATTGAACCTGGCCGCGGCCACCATCACAGGAACGGCAACTTTTAATAGTACCAATAATGCCATTACCGACAGTGGAACCCTAACGATTGCAGGAGCATCAACCTTCAATTCTGGCACAGCAAACTTGGACCTCAATGAAGCAGCGTCCTCATTTGGAGATTTGACCATCACCTCGGCAGAAGCCTATGTTTCTGATTCGGGTGCACTTACCGCCTCCAATGTTCAAGCCGATAAGGTACAACTCAAGGCTGGTTCTGGAATATCCGCAACATCCACAGGTGTTACAGAGTTTGCGGCAGAGTCAGATAGTGGAGATATATCCATTACTAACACTGGTGGTTATGCAATATCCGACTTTGCGAGCACTTCAGGAATCACTGGAGTACGGTTCACCGATTCGGATGCAACTGGTACGATTACTCTTATTGCGAATAGTCCATTGACCATCAATGCACCGGTTGACGCTGGTAAAGGTGCTTTACAGCTTACCGCAGCGGGAAGTGAATCCACGGATGATGTAACGTTAATGCGGCTATATCTGGTGGTGCAATTGCAGTTGATGCAGGCGATTCAATTGCAGTTAATTCAGGTGGAGTTACTTCAACTTCGCTTTCCTTGACTGCCAGTAATGACATTTCCGTAAACACTCCCATAATTGCAACTACGGCAAATTTAAATGCTGGAGATCAGATAAGTTTGGAATCTGGAGCTAAAGTCTCCTCCTCTACATTTAATGTTACGAGTACCAAGCTAAAGGTTGATCCAAGTGCATCTGTTCCTGCCTTTAACTTCTCTGGAGGTGCTGAAGGAGATCCAAGCTTTGATCGTAATGGAAGAGTTCAGGAAGCTACCCAAAATGACTGGAGCAGTTATTTTAGGGCATCCGGAACCGTTGAGCTTGCTTATGATTCAGCCGGCGATGTGGTTCTCGACCAAATGATTCTTTCTTTTATCGAAAATGAAGCCGCACCAGTGAATTCCGGAGAGGTTGAATTAGAAGAGGAAGAGTAAAACTTAAATGCCTATCCGATAACGGTATTACCAGAATCGGAAGGTGAAAGAGCCTCAAGTCTGCTGACTGCATGCACAGCCCACTCATTTGGATTCTCATATTCTTCGGCCTCGTTTCCAAAAGTTGATCGTAGCATGTCTGTGTTGATAACTCCTGGATTGAATGCAACCGCACCCAATCCACTAGGCAGTTCCTGTGCGAGTGAACGGGTTAATCCCTCCACGCCCCATTTGGTTGCACAATAAGGGCCAACTTCTGGGGCGGTGGATTGTCCCCAATAGGAACTAAAATTCGCAATGATTCCACGACCCGCTTTTTGCATCATCGGTACAAATGACCGAATCATGTTGTGTATACCGCCCAAGTTTACTGCCAAGACCGAAGCAAATTCATCAGGCTGGACTTGAGTAAGCGGAGCGTTTTTGTTGATCAAACCAGCATTGTTTACCAGAAGGTCGGGTATTCCCAATCTATCTTTTGTTAAATTAGCAAATTTATCGACTTCTTCTGGTTGGGTAATGTCAAAAGGGTGTAGAAAATGATCAGTGATTAATTCGGGTTTAAGTTTTTCCAAAGCACTGGTATTGCGGGCACCCCCAGCAACTTGCCAGCCTCTGTTTGAAAACTCTATCGCCATGGCTCTGCCAAGGCCACGCGAACACCCGCTTATACAAACGAGTTTAGTCACTCTCAGGTACGGTAGAGGAGGGCGGGGGAGTAGACTCTACATAACCGGCACTACCTGGACCTTTGTGGTGAGGAGGTTTTCGGGAAAGGTTCCAATGAGCAAACAGCCATATAGACCCAAACAAAAGGGTTAATCCAATAATCACCATCCATTCGATTTTGCTACGCCGTGGGGACATTCTTTTTTAAGTATATTTAAAAAGTGGTGGGAGATACTGGATTCGAACCAGCGACCTCATGCGTGTCATGCATGCGCTCTAACCAACTGAGCTAATCCCCCCAATTAAAAGGCTCATAATAGAAGAGAAGATGTTCAAGTCAATGTAGTTGAAAGATAAACCTCGTTCAATTGTTAGAGTATACGCTCTTTACGATGAACTAAGATTAAGATTTAAGTAATGATTATGAAAAAAGCTCTCGTAACTGGAATTACTGGTCAGGATGGATCCTACCTAGCCGAACTTCTTCTTGAAAAAGGATATGAAGTTCATGGCATTGTGCGCCGTGCATCCACTTTTAATACCGATCGATTGGACCATCTTTACAAAGATCCGTTAGTCGATAACACGAACCTTTATCTGCACTACGGAGATTTGGCCGATGCGGTACAGTTGGTCAAGCTGCTTTACGAATTACAACCAGACGAGATTTATAACTTAGGAGCTCAGAGCCATGTCCGCGTATCTTTTGATATTCCAGAATATACTGGGGATGTTACTGGCTTGGCAGCTGTTCGTATTTTAGAAGCCATTCGGGAAGCTGGGCTTGTTAAAAAAGTTCGGTACTATCAAGCATCTTCCTCAGAGATGTACGGGAAGGTACAAGAAGTGCCACAGGTAGAAACTACTCCGTTTTGGCCGCGCTCACCTTATGCTTGTGCAAAGGTGTATGCCCATTGGTTAACGGTTAATTATCGGGAATCCTATGGCATGCATGCGAGCAGTGGTATTTTGTTCAATCACGAATCTCCCCGCCGGGGTGAAACCTTTGTTACCCGGAAAATTACCCGGGCTGCTACCCGTATAAAACTTGGCCTGCAAAAGAAATTAATTCTTGGAAATCTCGACTCCAAAAGAGATTGGGGATATGCCAAGGAATATGTTGAAGCCATGTGGCTAATGCTTCAGCAGGACAAACCAGATGATTTCGTTATTGCAACCAATGAGACTCATACGGTTAGGGAATTTCTTGAGGAAACTTTTGCCTGCTTAGATATGGATTGGAACGAGTATGTGGGATTCGATCAAAAATACGAGCGTCCTGCTGAAGTGGATTTGTTAATTGGCAATCCACAAAAGGCAAAAAATCAATTGGGCTGGGAACCCAAGACCACTTTCAAGGACCTTGTATCTTTAATGGTCGAAGAGGACATGAAAATTGCCAAGCAGGAACAGGCTTTGGCTCAAGCAAATCTTGGTTAATGTCAAAAATCTTTATCAGCGGGCATCATGGCATGGTCGGTTCCGCCTTGGTGCGTGCATTTAAGAAACAAGAAAGTGAACATGAATTGTTACTAGTTTCGAGGGGTGAGCTTGATTTACTAAACCAATCTGCAGTTACTGAATTTATAAGGACAGAGAAGCCTGATATTATTATTAATGCTGCGGCTAAGGTCGGTGGTATTCATGCCAACAATACCTATCCTGCAGAATTCATTCATCAAAATCTATTAATTAATACAAATTTAATTCATGCGGCTTGGGAAAATGAAGTCGATCGCGTTTTAAATTTGGGAAGTTCCTGCATATATCCGCGTGCTTGTGAACAGCCGATAAAGGAAGAGTATCTCCTAACTGGCCCTCTGGAAAAAACCAATGAGGCTTATGCACTTGCCAAAATTGCCGGCTTGGAAATGTGCCGGCATTATCGAAACCAGTATGGAGTACTTTATCACAGTGCTATGCCCACTAACCTGTATGGTCCGGGAGATAACTATCATGGTGAAAACTCCCATGTTTTACCTGCTCTAATCCGGCGTTTTCATGAGGCTAGGGAAGCAGGCGCAGATGAAGTCATGATTTGGGGAACAGGCAAACCGAGGCGGGAATTAATGCATGTGGATGATCTTGCGAGTGGAGTATTGTTTCTTCTTGAAATGGATCAGCCCCCTGACTGGGTAAACCTCGGCACGGGAATAGATCATTCGATTTTAGAAATCGCCAATTTAGTAAAGAATATAACTGGTTTTAAAGGAGTCATTACTCATGACTTTGACAAACCTGATGGCATGCCAGTAAAGAGGCTTGATGTTTCTTTGATTAACTCTCTTGGGTGGAAATCACATATTCCTTTGGAGGACGGAATACAAACGGCTTATGAGGATTTCTTGGCGGGCTTGGGATCTGGTACTACGCGTCTTTAATATTAGCAAAGATCATCCTTAAACAATCCCAACTATTCGAATTGTTTACGGAACTCCCGAAAATCGTTGGTCAGGTCTCGAACTTGGTAGCGAAGGGCTTCCACTTCTTCTTTCAAATCCTTGAACTCGGAAAGTACGCTGTCTACTTGCTCTAATCTTTGATCTGGAGCTGGTACATATACTGCACTTCCATCTTGTAATTCTTCAAGCTGGGGAGGGGGGGCAAGCTTGTGAAACCAACGGGATTCTTTCTGCCCAGGTCTGGCTTCCATAATTCCAACCAGGCTCGGTGAGCGCTCCATCATGTCAGTAAGTGTGTCTTCAACATCTTCTAAGCCATCGAATTCGAACATCCGGTCAGCCCGGTTATTTAATTCACCACTTGTTTGAGGTCCACGGTTTAAAAGTTCTGCAATAAGGGAGCGTTCTGCTTTGATTAAGTCGAGCTCCTTCTCGGCATTATGTTGAAATTTAGGAACGCGTGAACCGACCAGGTCGACACGATGTACTAATCTTTTAACCCTTAAACCCTCTATTGCTTGATTTACCTCATCTTCATCCAAGCTTGTTTTAGGTAGGCGGTTGTTCTTTTGGTTGCAGGCATTAACCAAGCCATTGAGGCTCATAGGATAATACTCTGGAGTGGTTAACTCTTTTTCAATTAAAGAGCCAAGAACTCTCGTCTCCTCAAAATTTAATTGAACTAGATCGGTATTCTCTGAATTCGGAGCTTGTGGACTTTCTTCCGGAGAATTTTCTTCGTTTGTCTCAAGCATCTTGCGTTGTTGCTAACCAAAAAGCCCGAGATGATGTAGAGGAAGATAGAATTAGTTAGATACTACGTTTATCAACCTGTGAGGCTTATCAAATTCTACCTTGCCTGGAGTAAGTGCGAAGAGGGTAAAGTCTTTACCTACACCAACATTTTTGCCTGGGTGGTATTTAGTTCCGCGCTGGCGAAGTATAATATTTCCAGCAAGTACAGATTCGCCCCCAAATTTTTTGACTCCTAATCGTTTACTATTGCTGTCGCGTCCGTTTCTTGAAGTTCCTTGTCCTTTTTTATGTGCCATGACGTGTGTAGGTTAAATGATAAGAAATTATTTATGATCGATCGATTCGATTTCTATAACGGATAAGAGTTGGCGATGTCCGCGACGACGCTTGTATCCTTGGCGGCGTTTCTTTTTGAAAACGATAACTTTCTTATCTTTCTTGTTTTCAAGAATTTTGGCAGTGACCGATGCACCTTCTACAGTGGGGGATCCGAAGGTCGACTTGCCGTCTTCAACCAACATTAAAACATCGTCGATTTTGACTTGGTCACCCTCTTTGGTTTCGGGGTAGCGGTTAACGAATAGCTTGTCGCCTTTTTGAACGACGAACTGACTGCCTTGGGTGCGGATAGTGGCTTTCATGATTTTTAGGAAATCCTCTAAAAAACCAATTTCTTGCCTTCTTGGCAAGTGCGATCTTGGTATTACAGAGTATTTCCTAATGTGGATTTCGACTCTAAAATAGATTATGGTATTGAGAAACCGATCAACAAAGGCATTCAGGATCAAGGTTCATTTGGGCAACCCGAGTAGCTGGTCCTTTCATGAGTACATTAAATTTATCATCGATACTTAACAAAATTTCTCCGCCTGGCATTTCCACCGTAATTTCTTCATCGCAGGCACCCATTTTACGGGCCACTGCACCTGCGGCAGAACTACTACTACCCGATGCAAGGGTATATCCAGCTCCACGCTCCCAGATTTCAATTTTTATTCGATTACGGTTAATTACCTGTAGAAATTGAACATTTGTACGATTTGGAAAGTTTGGATGGTTTTCCAGTTCTGCACCGTACTTTTTAGCTATTGATTCTGTTACTTCATCAAGGGGGACGACGCAGTGAGGATTGCCAATAGTCGCACCGTAGTAGTTAAAGGATGTATCAGAAAGCTCGATTTTCTCATTTAATACTTCCCTCGGGGTATCGCCCACAGAGATAGGAATGACATCACTGTGAAAACTTACCTTTCCCATTTCTACGGAAATAATAGATTTGTTGACTGCTACTTCACAGGTAACGACTCCACCGAGTGTATCGACGGTAAAGGGCTGGCCGCTAACCAATTCGGAATCCCGTAAGTACCTGGCAAATATACGTAATCCATTCCCACTTTTTTCTGCTTCACTTCCATCCGGGTTGAGGATACGCAAACCAAACTCTGCCTTATCTGAAGGCAAAGGACCCACAAGAATACCGTCCGACCCCAAACCAAAGTTGCGGTGGCAGATACGGATGGTTTCTTCGCAAGAAAATTCATGGTTTGTGGTGGATGGATTATAGACAAGGTAGTCATTCCCAAGGGCATGGTATTTTTCGAAGATCATGAGATAAATGGTTGATTGATTATATGTGCCTGTGCAGGAGAATTCTTTCTTTCCAGTACCCATTGGATGATAGCTTTGTCATCTTTTATATTTTTTCGGGTAATACGAAGAAATTCAGCTGGATGGATATTGTTGTTTTGAAAAAAATGTCGATCTCCACCACATCCGTACATGACTTCTTCTGGCAATTCTCCTTTTAATTTTGCCCGTGCTTTGGGTAAAATCCTAGGTAACCATTCAATGCCCTCAGCTTTTTCTGATTTTGAGGGTAAGGTGTACGGGTCGATCCGTTCGGTAGATGTTTTACCATCTTGTTCATCGAGGAAATAGGACCATCTCTCATAATGAACCATAACAAATGTGAGGAGGTCAGGTTCGTGGTGTAGGCACCAATCTTCTGCATAATCAAAGATATCTATTTTATTGATTCCATAAGAGACCAGTCTTGGGATTTCTTCTTCGATAGGAAAATATTCAGCATTTGTATTACCGGCACGGTAGAGTGATACGGCTTTTTCCCAAATGCGGGATAAATCTTGTTGGAATTGATATGACATTTGAATCAACGCACAATCGAGCGGAGATTAATAGAGGAACCAGACAGATTAGGCCAAGCGAAAATCCATTTGCTTGTCCTGAGTATTGATTTTGTAGATTTGCACATTAATTTGCTGCCCGATCTTTAATTTATTCTTGGGGTTTTTTCCAAGCAGGGAGGTGCCACTTGAATTTATCCGATAGCCAAGTTCGCGGGGTAGGGAACGAATGGGAACAAAACCACGGGCAAGAGTATCCGTTAATTCTACAAAAAACCCCCGACGATTAATCTCTGTGATCAAAGCTTCATGTTTTACAGGATTCCTACTTTCCAAGTCCCGCTTGTAGTACAAAATTAACTTATCTTTGACCGATTCCCGTTCGGCATCGACACTGTTTCGCTCACTTACCGAAAGCTTTTTGGCAAGTCCTTCCAATGATTCCTGGGATGAATTTTTATTAGGATTCTTTCTGATTAATGCTTCTATCGCCCGATGAGTAACCAAATCTGCATACCTACGAATAGGAGAGGTGAAATGCAGATAATCTTGCATTGCCAATCCATAATGCCCATCTGGGCTAGCTCGGTAGCAAGCTTGTTGTAAACTGCGAAGAAATTTGATTCTCAAAACTTGAGAGATTGGAGATCGCTTGATTTGGGCGAGCATCTTTTGCACTTCCTTACGAACGGTTAATTCACCACAGGATATACCAAAGAGGGACATGAAATGTCTCAATTCTTGTAAGTTTTCAGGATCTGGATCTGGGTGTGTTCGGTAAACAACAGGAAGCCTCCGTTTTCGAGTTTGTCGGGCTATAGTTTGGTTAGCCAAGAGCATGAATTCCTCGATTAGTTGATGACTTTCATCGTCCGTATTTTGATAAATCTTTTCGGGTTGCCCCATCTCGTCTACAAGGATTTTGACTTCGCAGGAAGAAAGTTCAAGAGATCCATGATCCATTCGCTTTTGGCGCAGGATGGACGCGGTTTTTCCAAGTGTTTGAATGGTATAATGAATTTTTCCCAAGATGGATTCGTTTACTTCATTAAGCGGGATGCCAGGATTTCCAGAATATCGACTAGGTGGTGGGGAAGCTTGAAGAATTTCTTTAAGGTTATCTTTTTTTAGAAAGAGCAATGCCTGTTCGTAAGTAAGTCTTTTGTCACTGCAAATAACTGATTCAAAAAGATGGTGTCCTTGAAGTTCAAACTTGGAGGAAAAGCGGAAAATGACAGATTTTACCAACCGGTCTTGGCCCTCGACTAAGCTACATATCCCACTGGACAAAGTATGTGGGAGCATGGGAACAACTTCGCCAACAAGATAGGTTGAGTTGGCTCTTTTTTTTGCTTCATTGTCCAAGGCAGAACCTCGTTTTACATAATGAGAAACATCAGCAATATGGACTCCTATCTCAAGATCACCGTTGTCCAACTTAGTCATGGAAATGGCATCATCAAAGTCACGTGCGTCTAAAGGATCTATGGTCAAGGTGAAGGTATTGCGCATATCCTTTCTACCTTTACAGTCCTTGCTTGTTACTTTTTCTCCAAACGCGTTTGCTTCATCTTCAACCGCGCGGGGAAATGATTGGGAGAGTCCATACTTAGCCAGTATACCCTTATGGTCAGTTCGAGCGTCATCAGCTGGTCCTAGGACCTTGATGATTTTACATGTTGGAATGCGTGCAGGCGGATCCCATCGTACAAATTTTACAAGGACTTTATCGTTTTCTTGGGCATTTCTTGTGTCCCCCATGACTTTAAAAGGCATAGGAATTCTGGAATTTTCCGAATTAACAATAGGCCTGCCGATTTCACTACTGAAAAACCCAAGAAATTCATCGGTCTTTCGCCTTACAATCCTTCCAACTTCATACCTTGGGGGTTTAGGCTTACCAAATTTCTTTTTTTTGTCTTTTTTTTTGGGAGGTAATGTGAACAGTTCAACCACATCTCCGTGCAATGAAGTGGATGATCTTCCCCGAGCAAGAGAAATAACTTCTCAGTATCAGCTAGAACAACCTTCGTTCTGCCGTTTCTTACAAAAAAGATTGTGCCAAGTAATTTTTTTTTACTTTGCAGGGGATGTATTAGTTACTGACCTCAGGATATCCCAACCTTCAGGAAGAGCTTCTTTGGGGTCATTTACCGTTTCAATATCGGTATTTTCATCTGCATCTTCTGCTGGTGGTTTTGCAAATACGCCTTCCCCGTCTTCAGTAGCGGTTTTTTCGTACCACTCGACTTTGCCGTTGGAAAATAAAACATGTCCACCATCACCACTCCAAGGGAGTCTGCTTCCCATTCTTCACCATTGTGTCCACGAGCGAGTCGGCATCCCACTCTTCGGAGGTGTGACGCCTCACATCATGGGCAACCACCTCTTGTGAAAGATTTTGATCCATCTTAGTGACTAGCATCCCTCTCCCTCAGGATATAGGCGAATGGTCCAACCAGATTGGCATGATTTCTTGTTCATCGATCTCAAGCCATGCCTGGGATCTGGTCGGATATTATGGAGGGTTTACCAGCACCACCATCATCCGTAAGAGCAAGAACCGTCATCTTCCTCATAAACCAAAAAGAAGCTTCGGGTTGCTAGTTTTCTTGCGAAACCAAACTGCAAATCCAGCTGGAGATTGTTCATCAAAGATTCTGATGGGGAATTTTGCTTGGCCTTTGTAAGCTTGAACAATGCCCTTATGGATATCCATAAGTTTATCTTGGCAGCTAAGCTGTCCTGCTTGTCCAAAGATGCCTCCAAATGCACCAATGGCAATTCCGGCTAATATGCCTATGATTGTAATGACAACAAGAAGTTCGATAAGGGTGAAGCCTTTACGCTTAGAATGGTGCTTTTTCATAAGGAACAGTTTTAATTTTTTAAGACAAATCAGTATGGTAAGGGAAATCTTGAGCAAAGTGCAAGCGACTTCTCCCGCTGTGTTCAATGGTTGATGCTTCATCTGGAGCTTGCAGAATTTTGTAAACAATGCCTGCAATAATTTCCATCTCTGCTTCTTTCATGCCTCTGGATGTAACTGCAGGTGTGCCAATGCGCAGACCACTTGTTTGGAATGGACTACGGGTTTCTCCGGTACGGTATTTCGATTTAGGGTAAGATTAGCTCCCTCTAGAGCTAGTTGAGCAACCTTACCAGTCATCTCTGGGTGAGAGGGGCGAAGGTCCAGGAGGAGTAGGTGGTTATCAGTTCCACCACTAACCACATGAAACCCAAGACCGGTCAAGGCATTAGCCATGGCATGTGCGTTTGATTTTACCTGTTTTTGATAAGTGATAAACTCGGGTTTTCCTGCTTCTTGAAAGCAGGTAGCCTTGGCTGCGATCACATGCATGAGCGGTCCTCCTTGGTTGCCAGGAAAAACTGCTGAATCAATCGCTTTTGCATATTCTTCCTTGCAAAGAATGAGACCCCCTCTCGGACCCCTTAGGGTTTTGTGAGTCGTGGTGGTTACAAAGTCGGCATGAGGCACGGGAGATGGGTGTAGCCCGGCGGCTACCAATCCAGCAATATGGGCTATATCAGCAAGAAGCAGGGCACCATTGGCTTTGGCAATTTTACCCATACGTTCAAAGTCAATGGTTCTTGAATAAGCAGAAGCTCCAACTGTAATGAGTTTGGGTTTTTCTTGTTCTGCCAAAGCCTCGATGGAATCGTAATCAATTCTGCCACTGGTAGTGTCTACTCCGTAGTTAATTACTTCGTAGAGCATGCCGCTGCAATTTTTGGGATGGCCATGAGTAAGGTGTCCACCGTCTTGTAAGCTCATGGTAAGAATCTTGTCTCCTGGTTGGAGCATGGCAAAGTAGACCGCGGTGTTGGCTTGGCTGCCCGAGTGGGGCTGAACATTTGCATGTTCTGCTCCAAAAAGCCGTTTAGCTCTCTCAATCGCCAAACTTTCGGCGACATCTACATGTTCGCAACCACCGTAGTATCTTTTGGCGGGGTATCCCTCGGCATATTTGTTGGTCAATACGCTTCCGGTCGCTTCGATAATTGCAGGTAGGGTAAAATTTTCAGATGCAATTAATTCGATATGGGTTTGTTGCCTTTGCCTTTCCTGTTCGATTGCTTGGTGGATTTGAGGGTCAATCTCGGACAGGGGGCGAGCGTCCAGCGTGGAAGAAAGTAGGGTGGATGGTGTATCGGTTTCGATCGTCATAATTTAATTGATTTATTCTAAAAATTTAGAGGTTTTTTTCAACCCAGTTGATCAAGGATGGAATTGCTTCGAGCATACGGTCTCTACATTGGCGATAAACTTCAATGTCCTGACCATAAGGATCGGGGAGTTCCTTGGTTTCTCCCTCCACAAATTCTCGCATTAAATATATGGGGTAGCCCTCGGGTAGTTCGAAGTACATATTAATTAATGCCCGATGTGATTCGGTCATACAAAAAACGACAGAAGCTTCTTGCAAGGAGGTTCGCGTTAGGCCGGAACTACGGTGATCACGAATATCAACCTTGATTTCCTCGCATGCATCTATGGAGTTTTGCGATGCTTTATCGCCATCCATGGCCGATAGACCGGCTGAGTAGGCAAGAATCTTTTTGGAACTATTAGATTCGTCCACCGCTTTTGCAAATAAACGCTCGGCCATCGGACTTCGGCATACATTTGCCGTACAGATAAAAAGAACTTTTTTAAGTTCTTTTCTCTCTTTTTTCGCTCGACTCTTTTTGCCCATTTGCGTGGTTAATCTTCATCTGCAATCGATCTGATGGCAAGGGTGAACCTCTTTAAGATCGGGAAAATTCACGGTGTCCAATATCTTTGCGGTAATATTTTGAGGAGAACTCTACAGATTTGCATAATTCATACGCCGAGTCCCTTGCATCCTGCAGGCTTTTACCTGTACCTACGGCCCCTAACACGCGTCCGCCAGAACTAACCACACTTCCATCGGCAGTCGAGGCTGTGCCAGCATGAATCAATAGAGTGGATGAGGGGAGCGGAGAGGGCGGGGTAATCGTATCTCCCTTTGGATAATTCCCAGGATATCCTTCGCTGGCCAGCACGACTACCATGGCAAACTCCTGTTTTATTCTGAGTTGCTCAGGCAAGGGTTCACCTTTGGCCGAGGAAATAAGTACGGGGACAAGGTCTTGATCGACCAGGGGTAAAATTACTTGGGTTTCGGGATCGCCAAAGCGAACATTAAATTCCAACACTTTGGGGCCCGATTTCGTAAGCATTAATCCAATATACAGGGTTCCGCGAAATTCCATACCTTCCGACTTTAATCCGGCCAAAGTTGGACGAACGATACTCACCTCATATTCGGCAAGCATGGATGGACTCACCAAAGAAGTGGGTGCATAAGCTCCCATTCCCCCGGTGTTAGGACCCGTATCTCCTTCGCCCACCTTTTTATGATCCTGGCTCATTGGCAGAGTAACATAATTTTCACCTGAACAAATTAAATGGAGGGAGGCTTCCTCTCCTTCTAGAAATTCTTCGATCACCACTTCGCTTCCGCTTGCACCAAAACGATTTCCGCTGAGCATGTCGTGTATCTCTGTTTCCGCTTCCTCTTTGCTGTTGCAAATAATCACGCCCTTACCTGCGGCCAAGCCACTAGCTTTTACCACCACGGGGAGGGAGCAGGATTGTAAATATTCAAGTGCGGGTTCAACCTCGCAAAAATTGCCATATTCAGCGGTCGGAATGTTATGTCGGGCAAGAAAGTCTTTGGAGAATGCTTTGCTCCCCTCGAGTCTTGCGCATGCTGCATTGGGCCCGTAAGCAAGGACGCCCGCTTCATTCAAGGCGTCGACCACCCCATTGCAGAGAGGGACTTCGGGGCCGACCACTACAAGATCGATCTCTTCCTCTTTCGCTATGTTTAAAATACTTTCGTTGTCTTCCACAGCTACGGGAAGGACACGGAATTCCTGCTCGATACCTCCATTGCCAGGAGCGACTAACACCTCATTAACGAGGGGACTTTGAGAACAGATTTTGGCAAGTGTGTGTTCGCGCCCACCACTGCCAAGGACGAGAATGTTAAGGTTTTTTTCATTCATTCTCTATTGGTTTTCTTGAATCATTTGATGAAGTCGAGGCAATTTGTCTTTGCCTTTCTTCCATCCGCCCTATTTTCAATGTTTCTATGCGGGTATTTTTTATTGGAATATGTGGAACGGCTATGGGTAATGCGGCTGTATTGCTCAAAAAAATGGGCCACGAAGTGGCGGGTTCCGATGCTGGGGTTTATCCACCTATGTCCGAGGTGTTGGAAGATTCTGGCATTCAATTATTTGAAGGCTTTGCTGAAGAAGAAATGACTAACTGGCAGCCAGACCGTGTGGTAGTGGGCAATGCAGTTTCCCGGGGGAATCCTCAGGTAGAAAAACTTTTAATTGATCGAGAGACTCCATTTGTTTCTTTGCCTCAATTAATTGGCGAGGATTTGATTGGAAACCGTCCATCCATTGTGGTTGCAGGAACTCATGGAAAAACCACAACCACCGCACTAGCCGCATATTCCTTACACTCATCCGCGATAAATCCTGGTTATTTGATCGGAGGAGTACCGCTCGACCTGCCTGCTGGTAATGAACTTGGTGGTTTGTCTGCCCCCTTTGTAATTGAAGGAGATGAATATGATTCCGCATTTTTTGATAAACGCAGCAAATTTATCCATTATCGTCCACGCATATTGATTCTCAATAACCTGGAATTTGATCACGGAGATATTTTTCGGGACTTGGAAGATATATCACGCAGTTTTTCTCATCTCTTACGGATTGTTCCATCGAATGGATATGTTTTACGAAATGGAGATGATCCTAACCTGCTCGCGTTGCCTGATTCTCCATGGACTGAAGTATTTTCTGTTGGCGTGGAAAAATCCAACGACTTAGTAATTGCCAACTTTGAGGAAGATACAACTGGGAGCCAATTTGATCTGGTTTGGCGGGGAGAATTGGTCAGGCAGATAAGGTTTGGCATGCCTGGTCTGTTTAATGTCCGAAATTTAGCGATGGCTATATTGTCCGCGTCCCTCGTTCAATCTTTTGATCGGGACAAGCAGTCTGTTTCTGAAAATCCATTTTTGGGAGCCAAAGAAATTGATTATTCGAACTGCCGGGGAGTGAAGCGCCGTCAGGAAGTTTTATTAGACCAGGAAAATTTATTGGTCTTATCCGACTTCGCCCATCATCCAACCGCAATTTCTGGGGCATTGGAATCGCTGCGGTCCCGTTGGCCAGACAGAAAAATTATTGCCTGTTTTGAACCCCGTAGCAATACCGCGGTGACCAATGTTTTTCAGGATCGTTTCGCGGAGTCCCTTGCTTTGGCTGATCATGCCTTGATTGGACAAGTTCACAGGGCCGAACGAATTGCTCCAGAAAAAAGAATAGATACCCAAGAGATCGTTGAGTTTATTAAGGCAAAGGGAAGGCAAGCAAATGCCTTTGAGAGCAACCGCAAACTTGGAGACTTTCTTCGAGATGAATTTGATAGTGCTTCGAAACTCAAATCAATGGTGGTGTTTTTTTCCAATGGATCTTTTGATGGAGTCATCCAAGAGTTTGTGAAAGTCGTTCGAAATTAGTCTTTCTGTAAACCGTGAGTTTTGAAAGATTGTTCGGTGTTTTGCTCTTTTTTGCAATAGGTCTGGGGTACTATAAATACTCCAGGAAGCGCCCCTCCTTTGTCACCCTGCTTTGTTCAATCTTTCTTCTTTCATACACCTATTTTTTTAAAGAAGTCTGGCAGATTTATTTATATGGAACCTTGGTATCTCTTATTCCTTGCATCTTTTACTTTTGGAGGAATCGCTAGTCTCGTAGTTCCTCAATCCATTTTCGATGAGGACCTGAGAGAGTGAAGTTTTTCAGTTCCGACCATTTCATCCATGTATACCCTTGGGGTAGGGGATCTAGCAAAAGAGGGATTTGGGGTGGTTGATGAATTTCCTCGGTGTATTCGACACGACCAATGGTTCGCTTACGGATAGCCAAAACCTGGCTATTTAGATCCGTCAAGTTTCCTGAGTAAGGTAATTTGTCGGGCAGTTCATGTATTCCTTGCAGTCGATTTTTTTTGGAGGCATGGACTAACAGACTGTTTTGGGACTCAACCCAGTATCTCCGAATACTGGCTGTTTTTTTTGCTTTGCGGGCGATCTGAGGACGATCTGCCCAGTCTCCTTGTCTGCCCGACTCACAGTAGGAAAGAATCGGGCAGGTTGAGCACAAGGGAGATGAACGATGGCATACGGTTGCACCGAGTTCCATGACTGCCTGGTTATAATCTCCGGGACGACCCGAATTAATAAGCTTTTGGGCAAGTGGACGAAGTTTTTTCTGTGCGGTTGCACCGTCCTTAAAAATTTCGGAAATGGCAAAGAGACGGCTGAGCACCCGCACCACATTCCCGTCGCAAACAGCCTCAGGTTGATCTAGGGAAATACTGGTAACTGCCGCGGCAATGTAGGGCCCGACTCCGGGCAGAGTCTGCCACTCTTTTACTGACACTGGTGGATGTTTCCAGTTTGCGGCGGTTTTGGACAATTGGTGAAGATTGCGGGCACGGGAATAATAACCCAATCCTTCCCAGGCTTTGAGAACATCTTTCTCATCAGCTTGGCTGAGAGAATAAAAATCGGGAAATTTATTTAACCAATTTGTAAAATAGGGAATGACTGTGGATACCCTTGTTTGTTGAAGCATAAATTCCGAAACCACAGTCTTGTATAGGGAAGGATCTTGTCGCCAAGGAAGATCTCTTCTTTGTTCATCAAACCAGTTAAGCAGTGCAATTCGGTATTGCCCGAGCTTTTCTTCGGATTGAATCCATGTGGTTTTAAGAGAATTTTCCATGCTTGGCTGTTGCGTTTTTTAACTCTCTTTCTCATGGATAAGGGTGAAATGGCAAGTCCGGCAAATAATCAATCAGGTAAGCAACCAAAAAAGAAAACCTCCTACACCCTCAAATTGACCGGTGGACAGATGGACAAGCTGGGCGCCGCATTAGAGGGGCGGGGTTGGCCAACCCGGGAGGTTCCATACGCCCGGCATGCCTTTAATGGAGATGGTGTAAAGGTGGTTGCTTATGAAAGTGGCAAACTCGTGGTACAGGGAGGAAAAACGGAGGATTTTGTTAGTAATATTTTGGAACCCGAAGTGACCGGTGAATTTTTGCTTGGATATGAGGAAGTCAATAATCCTGAATGGTTTGATCCACATGCCGGTCTGGATGAAAGTGGAAAGGGCGATTTGTTCGGCCCAGTGGTTTCTGCCTGTGTTGTCGCAGATGGAGATATGGTACGAAAGTGGATGGAGGCAGGCATTCGAGATAGTAAGACCATAACGGATGGAGCCATTGTTAAAATGGCAAAGCAGATCAAAGAAACCCAGGGTGTGGTCGTAAAGACCGCTTATTCTGGTATGCTCAAGTACAATGAACTATATGACAAATTTGGACAGAATTTGAACAAGTTACTTGCCTGGTTGCATGGCCGTGCTCTTTTGGATGCCTTGGAAGTCAGGCAGCCAAAATGGGGACTGCTCGATCAATTTTCCAAGCAGCCGCTGGTTCAACAGTATGTTAAGGATTCCTCTTTTGATTTACAGATGAGAACCAAGGCGGAGGAAGATCCGGTGGTAGCTGCGGCCTCCATTATCGCCCGGGCTACCTGGCTCGAACAAATGAAAAAACTTGAGGAATTATCCGGTCGTACCTTGCCGAAGGGCTCAGGTGCTCAAGCCAAACAGGCGGCCCGGGAATTATTTCAACAACTCGGGGAGGAGCGAATGGGCGAGTTTTGTAAACTTCATTTCAAGACAGCTTATGAGGCGATGGGCAAAACTCCTCCCGCTAAAAAAGCCTGGAATCCGAATTGGAGAAGAAAATAATGCCTAATCCGCGATGGACTCATGATCGCAAACTCGTCAAAGGAGTACCTGGTGTTGTGGGAGTTGACGAGGCAGGGCGGGGATGCTTGGCCGGTCCGGTGGTGGCAGGTTGTACAATTTTGCCCAGTTGTTTTTTTTCTGACTCAAAAAATCGCAAAGCGGTCGAAAAGATAAATGATTCCAAGCAATTTTCTGAAGCGGAAAGAAATATCCTTTTCCAAAAAATACATAGCTGGATAGAGGAAGGAAAGCTTTTTGGGGCGACTGGCTCGGCAACAGTTGAGGAAATTGAAGAGCATAACATTGTCGGGGCGACTTGCCTGGCCATGCAACGGGCAATGGAGGCAGCATCTGTAAAAAGCAAGGGGCTTTGGCTCCCCTCTCAGACTCAGGAAGCGGATTTATTTACTCAGGATGTTTCAGAGGATTTGCAGTGGCGTGTGCTGGTGGACGGTCGGCCGATGAAGCGCTTACCAATTCGTCACCTGGGATTGATCAAGGGAGATACCATCTCTTTGGCTGTAGCCATGGCCTCTCTCTTGGCCAAGGTCACCCGTGATCAAAAAATGCGCCAACTGGATCGCCAATTTCCTCATTATGGATTTGCATCGAATAAGGGATATGGAGCACCCGTTCATTTGAAGGCTTTGGAAGAACACGGTCCCACAGAACATCATCGTCCACGCTTTCTACGAAATATCCTGAAGGAACCAAAGATCGAACAATCGAACACATTTGAGCAAAGTCGATTGAGTTTGGCCTAAAAGAACTTATTATCTGTTAGAGTGATTTTATTAGGAGTGAATATTGATCATGTTGCAACTTTGCGACAGGCTAGATACCGGGACGAAGTTAACACCCATGGTGGCTTTGTTGAACCTGATCCCGCTGCCATGGCCTGGTTGGCAGAGGACGCCGGTGCGGATGGTATCACCATGCATGTTCGAGAGGATCGCCGTCATGTTCAGGTGGAAGATGTCCAAAGGTATCTAGAACGAAAGAAAACCCGGCTGAACCTGGAAGTTTCCTTGTCCGCAGAAATGGTTGAACTTGCTCTTTCCCTCAAGCCGGACAGCGTGTGTCTGGTTCCAGAAAACCGTATGGAAGTAACCACTGAGGGTGGTCTGGATGTGGTGGGTAATTTTCAGCGTTCACGAGAAGCGGTCCAGGCTTTTACCCAGCAAAATATTCCTACCAGTATGTTTATTGACCCTGATCCCCGTCAATTGGAAGCTTCCGCAAAAATAGAATCCCCTTGGGTAGAGTTACACACGGGGAGCTTTGCCCGGGCTTGGCCGAATTCAGAAATGCGGAAGAAAGAATTTTCCATCCTTAAGGTGGGCATGGATGTGGGGCTTTCCCTTGGCTTGCAGGTTAATGCTGGGCATGGAATCAATTATGAAAATGTAACCGGAGCCAAGAAATTAAACAAGGTGACCGAATTTAATATCGGTCACAGTATTATTTGCCGGTCTATTGAGCATGGACTTTCTGAGGCAGTCTCCACCATGAGGCGATTGCTCAATTCCTGATGAATCTACCCGACATTCCTCAAGGATCAAATGTGGTGGGTGTAGGAATCGACCAGATTGAAGTATCCCGGATTCGAGAATCCATGGAGCGTCACGGCGAGTCCTTTCTTTCCAAAGTATTTAGTGAGCAGGAGCAAGAGATTTGCCTGCAACGGGCAGACCCCGCCCCTTGCCTGGCCGCCCGATTTGCCGCGAAGGAAGCGGTTTCAAAAGCTTTGGGTACAGGCATTGGTAAGGAGTTCGGATGGCTGGATATGCAGGTGGATAAGGCCCAGAGTGGTCAACCAATTGCTCTTTTTACTGAACATGGAAAGTTAGCCTTAGCGGGTATGCATGCTTCTTCTGCCCTGATCAGTCTTTCCCACTTAAAGGAAATTGCTTCCGCAGTGGTTGTTCTAATCAAGTAATGGATACTTTGCCCCAAGATCCCATTTTAACACCTTCTGAGGCCATTGCTTTTGAGGAGGATTATTTCGGTGGAAATCAAGATTTTCAATGGGAGGTCATTAATCGGGCGGGCGAAGCAGTAGCGGATTCCGCACTCCGAGATATGCGCGAACTGCGCACCATTCCGCACCGTCCGAGATTATTGGTTTTGGTGGGGAAGGGCCATAATGGTGCAGATTCATTGCTGGCGGCCAAACGTTTTTTGCGGACCATACCCACTGCCCGGGCAGTGGTTTGGCAATGGGCACCTAAGGATGACTGCAAACCCATGACCCAGCGTGCCTTTGAAGAGTTGATTGAGTTTGCATCGAAGAGACTGGAGATCATTCCATCTGCCCGAGGAATGAACCAGGAAGAGATGGATCAAACCTTTTACGAACTTACCAAAGACCGGGGCTTTGATTTAGTCATCGATGGCGTGCTTGGCATGCAGGGGCGTCCAGGGCTGGAAAGTCCATTGGACAGCTGGATTCGTTTATTCAATCAAACCAATCAAATTGTCGTAAGAGTATCTGTTGATATGCCCAGTGGGATATCGGAGTCGTTACCCGGTGAAACTGAGCCCTTTCGGGCAGATTTTACTTACTGTACAGGAATTGTTAAAACTCCGGTTTTAGAACCCTTTAATCAACCTTGGATCGGAAGACTCAGGTATTTGGACTTGGGTTTTTTCAAGAGTGCGGAAAAAGAAAAGTATACCAAACATTCCAAGGTTCTGTGTTCATCTGCACTTCCTCTTCTGCGAAAATTACGACCCGTGCAGTGTGATAAGAGAGACTTTGGACATCTTCTTGCTGTAGTGGGTTCCAGAGAACTTGGAGGTGCCGCCCTCATGTGTGCCCGTGCGGCTTTACGCTCAGGGGTAGGGTTGCTTACCTGTTGCGTACCGGAGTCTTTACACGCCTCCTTGGTTTCGGCTTGTCCGGAGGCCATGTGGGTGCCCATGCCAGAGACTCCAAATGGTGGGCTTGCCCTTGAAGGCTTGGGCAAAATTCGACAATCGATTGATCATGTCGATGCGATGATGGTGGGACCGGGAATCGGGTCTGATCCAGAATCTCATTCTTTGATTCGCGAAGCATGTAAACTTTTTTCGGGCTCAATTCTTTTGGATGCCGATGCCCTCCGTCCGGAAATTATTGATTCCTGTGAGAATAAGGATCGATTCGTCCTCACGCCCCATGAGGGAGAACTTAAGCGAATATCAGGAAAAAAGCAGGTAGAAGAATACCTTGCCGACTTTCCTGGGGTGATCCTGCGAAAAGGTCCGCATTCACAAGTCATTTTCGGGGGATCCGTTCTTCATTTATTTTCCGGAACTTCTCTTTTGGCCCGTGGAGGAAGTGGAGATTTACTCAGTGGTATCATTGGATCCTTGATGGCACGGGGTGGACGCTCACTTGTGGACTGTACTGCACTTGGCACACTTTGGCATGGCCGTGCGGCGGAAGCACTGGCCAGGCAGCATGGACAAGAGGCTGTGAACACCACTCAGATTCTAGACTATTTATCTTTTGCATTAAGAAATGACTTCTAATCAACCCCCTCCATCTTTACTCGTACTGGCTGCCGGAATGGGAAGTCGGTACGGTGGTCTCAAGCAGGTCGATCCCATAGGTCCCAATGGAGAAACTCTAATGGATTATTCCTTGTACGATGCGAGAAAAGCCGGATTTTCCCGCGTTGTTTTTTTGATTCGTGAAGAAATGCAGGAGGTATTTGATCAACAAATTGGAAGGAAGTACGCAAATAAGATGGAGGTTGAATATGCCTACCAAAAAGTGGATGACCTTCCTGAAGGTACAGATATTATGGTCTGCCGGGAAAAGCCATGGGGTACAGGACATGCAGTTTGGTGTGCCCGTAATGTGTTGAAAGGTAGTCCATTTGCCGTAATCAATGCGGATGATTTTTATGGTGCCGCCACATTTTCCGCCTTGATCGATTCGATTTCTTCTTTCGTAGATTACGGTTCTTCAGATGGAAAGATGATAGGATCGATGGTTGGGTATCTCTTAAAGGAAACTCTTTCATCAAACGGCTCAGTCAGTCGGGGAATTTGCAAGATTAAGGAAGGTAACTTGCAATCGGTTGAGGAATGGTCAGGCATTGCTCATTCTGAAAGTAGAATTTCCGGTAAAAATTCTCGGGGCGAGTCTCTATTTCTATCTGGTGAGGAAACTGTATCGATGAATGTATGGGCCTTTCCCAAAACCGTTTTTTCGGCCCTGGAGGGTGAATTGAAAGACTTTATTGAGACATCACAGGATTTAACAAACGATGAGTTCTATTTGCCCACAGCGGTGGATCAATGGATCAAGTCGGGTCGGGCCGTCATTCAGGCCAATCTTGCTTCCTGTCAATGGATGGGGGTGACTTACCGCGAAGACAAGGAATTGGTGGTCAATTCAATCAAGCAATTAATTGCCAAGGGATCGTACCCATCTTCACTGTTCTAAGAAAAGTCCGGTGTGATTTCCAACTTTTGACCAGGCTTTACCTCTATCTTACCACCTTTATCAGGATCTTGATCGTTCCTATATACTTGTACGGTGAGGGAGGCGTTTTTTCTTGAGGGAGACCATGCCCATTTACCAATTTCTATAAAATTCATCGGTACACCTTCGTCCCAACTAAGCCCAGGTCCCTCACCCCGCAAATATGGTTTATTACCGATACCAATCATTACATTAGCTACCACTGTGGTGGGCCCACTATTTTCTTTGTTTTCCTTAGTAACTTCAGGCTTATCGACTTTTTCAGAACTCTCTTCTCCAGCTAGTAGGGCATCTACTTTGCGCAATGTTTCTTCGGGATCAGGTAGTCCAAGATCTAATTCCTCCGGTAATTTTTCTTCTGCACCCTTTTCCACAAATTCAGGTTCTTCCTGAGTAATCGTTTTGTCAGGGTATTCGTCTTCCTTTTCTGGCTCTGGCAAGGAGTCAATCTTTTCAACATCTTCTGATACAATATCTGGGTCCAGTACAGGCTCTTCTTCTACACCATCCTCTCTTAATTCAAGAGTTTCTTCCTCTGGATCCTCTGTTGGATCGTTCGAAATATCATCCGGTAAGATTTCGGGTTCTTCTTTATCTTCCTCTTCTTTGAGGGTATTTGTTTCTTCGTCAGTTGGTTCAATGGTTTCCTCGTCGGAGTTTAAATCAAAACCAGTTTCTTCGAAAACTGTCTGTTCTACTTCTTCAGCTATCTCTTCTTTACTAATCGATTCCTCTTCAATGGATGTCTTGCTTCGCGGGCTATCTGCAATGAAATCAATTTTTTCTTGGAGTAAGCCAACTTTATCAATCAGTTTTCCAAGGCTCTCTTTGAGTTCGTTAAGATCGCTATCATTTTCAGAAATAAGGGGTTGAGCTAAGCTGGCCTCCTCAATCCGATCGAGCTTAGAATTCACCTGCTTTTCCAAGTCAGTGAGCTTTTCCATGAGGGTATCTGGAGATTGCTCGGCTTGTTGATTTGCGGAGTCAGATACTATTTTATCGACCAGGGTCGGTACCTTGTCGACCTTGACTGCCAATGCATCAAGGTCGGAACGTACTTCTTTCAATTCGTAAAATGCTTTGCTTGCCAGATCGGAGTCTGTTTGGGTATTTTTTTCTTCGATACGGTCGACAATGCCTGCCAAGAAGTGAGGCAAAAAGAGGAGGATAGAGATTAACCCTGTGCCCAGTAAACAAGATGCAATTTCCCAATGCCCCAAAGTTCCTTGTTCCTTTAAGGTAACAGAAGCAAAGAGGGCAATAACTAGAAATAGGAAGGCAGCCGCCCCATAAAATGGCCCTTTGCCGAGTCCATCGTTTTCATTTTCTAGATCGTAATCCATCAACCATTCACCTTTGTGATGTAATGTTGTTTTTTTTGATTAAAACCAAGCCAAAAATTCGGTGGGCACGGCTTAATTCCTTGCCCGTTCAGTCAAACCGATCTTTCTGCTAACTTTGGAAAGAATTTTATAAGCTCTTTTTTGAGCAGCCTGTGCACCCTCTTGGAGCACAGAATCCAAATAATTTTTATCCTTGATCAATTCCTGATAAGATTCACGAACAGGTCGGAGGTTTTCTGTTAGTAATTCAATAACTTCTGCCTTTAGTTCTCCATATCCTTTTCCAAGAAAATGAGATTCCAGGTCATTGATACTTTTTCCGGATAAAGAAGAGTGGATGGTGAGCAAGTTAGAGACACCAGGTTTTGTGGGATTCGCTTTTATTTCTGCTTCCGAATCGGTAACCGCAGATCCAATTTTTTTCTTAATTTGTTCAGGTTCATCCAGTACAAATATCGTGGCCCTTTCATTTTCATCGGATTTTGACATTTTTCGCGTTGGATCAGATAGGGACATGATTCGAGCACCTGTTTTAGGGACATAGGGCTCGGGTATTTTAAAGGTTTCTGAATATTTTTGATTAAAGCGTCCGGCCAAGTCTCGGCAGAGTTCCAAATGTTGGCGTTGATCTTCCCCCACAGGGACGAGTTCTGCGTTGTACAATAGAATATCCGCAGCCATAAGCACAGGATAGCAGAGAAGTCCGGCATTAATGGAAGCCTGTGCCCGAACTCCCTCGTGAGTAAATTTTACATCATCAGAACCTTTTTCCTCTGCTACCTTGAATCCGAGCTTGGCTGCTTTGTCTTTGAATTGGGTCATTCTTTGCAATTCACCGATCGGAGTCATACAGGTAAGAATCCATGCAAGTTCAGTATGTCCAGTAACATGGGATTGTACGAATTGATGACATTTTTTGGGGTCCAATCCGCAGGCAATGTATTGGGCAATACAGGAGTAAACATTTTGACGAAGATCAGAGGGCTTGGGCGGAACGGTAATCGCATGTAGATCAACGATGCCAAAGAAACATTCATAATCATCAAGCATATCCGACCAGTTTCTCACCGCTCCTAAGTAATTACCCAAAGTCAATTGGCCAGTAGGTTGGGCACAGGTAAGGATGACAGGTTTAGGTTTGCTCGCTTGGTCAGATTTGCTCATATTAAAATGCAATTACAACCACATTGTTTAACAGATGACAATTCTCATCCCAATTTTCCTCAACTCATGAACAAAACTGAATCTATTGTTCTCAAAGAAGAGTTGTCTGAGCTATTAAAAAGATGCTCTTCGGAAACGCTAAGTGCGGCTTTATCTTTTCGGGAAAATAAGGATGTCGCTAAGATCGAACCAATCGTTCTTGGGATTATTGACCGTCACCTTGAGCCTGATCAACGAGTAGTTTTTAAAAACTCGGATGATTCTCTACGACTTTATGAAGATCTGGGTTTAGATTCCTTGACCATGTTGGAAATTGTTATGCTCGTTGAGCAAACACTCCAAGTAAGCATAGACAATGAAGAGCTTAAAGACCTTCGAACCCTGGGAGATGTTAAACAATACTTAGATGCCAAGGTTCGTGGAGTTGAGCCTCCCAGTCGTTCTAAAACATTTAGAATTGAAGAAGTTGCATCGATCATGCCCCATAGAGAACCTTTTCTTTTTCTTGAGTCTGTTACTATCGATGGAGATGAAGCACGGGGGGATTATAAGATCACCGGGAACGAATATTTTTTAGAGGGTCACTTCAAGGAACAGCCTGTTTTTCCTGCATCTATCATGATCGAGGCTCTTGGGCAGATGTGCGTATTTTTTCTTCTTCAAGGTACTCACTCTGCTTTGTCTCGAAAAGTTAAGACTGATTCCATCTTTTTTACTGCATGCGACGGGATTAAATGCCGTCGTATTTGTAAGCCTGACGATGTACTTTCCATGTCTGTGAAAGTATCAAGAATCAGGCATCCTCTCGCTTGTTTTTCGGGCGAGATTTTAGTGAACGGCCAAAAAACAGCTCAAGCAGCTGAGATTAAACTCGCCTTTGATTTTTACCCAGTGGTTGACGGTGGGACAGATGAACGGGAGATAAATACAGATTCCCACTTGAATGGCGTAAGCAATTTGGCTAAGCCAAGCGCATCTTCGGGGAATTCCTGACTTTTAACTGAGAGTCCCTTGATCTGTAGAATTTTATTCGCATTAAAAGTTTTTCGTGTTGAGTGATTCAGCTTTTCTATACGCCACATTTCCTCGTCCTACCGAAACTTTTGTTCGTCGAGAGTTAAGAGAATTAAAGAAACTTGGATTTACACCTGATCTTTTTTCCATCTGGAAAGGCCAATGCTTATGGGAAGGCAGAGATATCAGGCTTTTTTCGATTTCCCGGCTTTTTTTTCTTTTTGTTTGGATTCCCTATTGGGCATGGAGAAAACCTAAGGGCTTTAAAAAAATTCTAACTCATTTGTGGTCTTCCCCCTGTCCGAATTTTCAAAATTGGAATGAAACCTTTTTGGGTTTGGCTTATGCACTGGTTGAGGCCAAAAAATTTGAGAGATTAAAATATCGAAGAATTCACGCAGTCTGGGCAACCATGCCTGCCACTGCTGCTCTTGGTTTTCATATACTTACCGATGTTCCTTACTCTATGGGGGCTCATGCCTATGATGTTTTCCGACATCAAGGAGATTGGTTATTGAGTTTGAAACTAAAGCGGGCTGTGATGGTAAGAACTTCTTCAGCTTCAACTGCTCGAAGGCTAACGAAATTCGGGGTTAATCAGAATCGATTAATTCTCATCCATCGAAGTTTGAACCCCATGTCTATCCGTACAGATTTTTCACTTGTACATAAAAAGTCTCTAAGCTTAGTAAGTGTAGGGCGATTAATTGAGAAAAAAGGGTATTTCTTACTCCTGAAAATCTTAGAAGATCTAAGAGCCCGGAAAGTTCCTTTTACCCTCGATATTTTGGGTGAAGGTCCCTTGAGAAAAGAATTAACTATTGAACTGTCACGCAGGCACCTTGATCGTTTCGTGTGCCTACATGGGCATTGTTCTGAGGACGATATTATCTCCCATTACCGTAAAAGTGATGCTCTACTTTTTACCGGCGTTATTGCATCCAATGGCGATCGAGACGGCATCCCTAATGTGATACCTGAAGCCATGTCATGTGGATTGTTAGTTCTTGCCTCAAATCGTGCTGGGAGTTCCGAAGCTTTTACAGACCAAGAATCTGGCTATTCTCTTGATCCTTATAAACCGAGTTCTTGGTCAGTCTTGTTGGAAGATTTTTATACGAAACCCGATAAATTTAATCAGGTTCGTAAATACGCATTTTTGCGTGCAAATCAGCAATTTTCTGCAAAAGTGAATTGTAAAAAGTTAAAATATTTATTTGATCAGACCTTTGCATGATGCCCAAAGTCAGTATTTTAATAAGCGTTCGTGACCAATTGGCACTTACTCAAAAATGTCTTTCCAAGTTGGAAGCCACTTTGGACGCGTCCATTTCATTTGAAGTTTTGATTGCAAATGACGGCAGCGTTGATGGAACTCGGGAGTTTCTTGACCAGCTTGGCGAACCATGCCGGATTTTTCATCGCTCGCACAGTGTTGGGTTTGGAAAAAATCACAATTGGTTGGCTGAGAATGCCAAGGGTGAATACCTTTTACTTTTAAATAATGATGCTTTTGTTTCGGGAAACTGGTTACATCCAATGCTTTCCGTTTTTAAGAATCAATCAAAAGTCGGGTTTGTTGGAAATGTGCAACGATTAGCTGGAACGCGAAGATATGATCATATGGGTGTCGTTTTTTCTCCGCTGGGAAATCCCCGTCATTATGGACAAGGTTTTTTCCACCGTCCCTTCAAAGGTGAAGTACGGACATGGAGCGCGGTAACTGCGGCATGTTGCCTGATTAAAAGTTCTTTATTTCGTGAGTATGGAGGATTTGATGAAAGTTTTGTCAATGGTTGTGAGGATGTTGACCTTTGCTTACGACTAAACCGGGAAGGTTTTTCTCACTTCGTGGTTCATGACAGTGTGATTGATCATGTCAAGGGTGCGACTACTGGGAGAAAAGACCGGAATGAGGAGAACTTCGAATTGTTAATGAAAAAATGGGGGCCAAGCATTCGAGAGAATGAATCTCTTAATGATTCTTTCGATCATGCACGCACTTATTTATTTAGGCCTTTTTTCAAACCGCTTGGAACAAATATTAAAAAATTCTTAGATGCCTTCTTGATTATATCCAGATTAAGAAAACTAGCACCTCGTTGAATTTTTACAGAGTTTAAAAACTCGATTGAAAAAGTTAAATTTTGGTAACTGCGTAGCGGAATGCTTCTTCGATGAGATCAAAATCCTCTTCAGTATGTGCGGCAGATATTGCCGTACGAATTAGGTCTTTTCCGGGAGGTACTCCAGGGGCAATAGAAATGATGGCATAAACTCCCTTTTCCAATAAAGCCTTCCAGAAATAGTACACTTTTTCCTTCTTGCCCAAAACAATGGGAACTGCCGGAGACTCGCTATTCCAGGTATCCAAGTTTAGTTCATCAAGCAACCTTCGATAACGTGCAAGGTTGGCTTCCAACTTTTTTCTGTGTTCGGGTTCCGAACGGATAATGCCCAGTGCTGCGTGGGCACAGGCGGTGGATACCGGAGATAGTGCAGCTGAGAAAATAGTTTGCTTTGAATGACTGCGCATATAGTCAATTGCTTCCTTACTTGCACAGACAAACCCTCCCATGCCCGAGAAGGATTTCGAAAAACTACCGCATATTACATCGATCTGATCAGTAAGACCAAAATGATTTGCGGTCCCTTTGCCATCATCTCCTAAAACTCCAATCCCGTGAGCATCATCCAGAATAAAAAAAGCACCAAATTCCTTGGCTACTTCGAGTAATTCTGGCAAGCGGGCAATATGCCCTTCCATTGAATAGATCCCTTCCACAACCAAGGCTTTGTTTGTATTAGGGTCTTCATAAGCAAGAATTTCTCTGAGGTGTTCAGGATGGTTGTGGGCAAACCTTTCGCACTTTGCTCCACTTAATTTAATCCCACTCCACAAGGATGAATGAAGGTTCTTATCGGCAAAGACTAAATCATTACGATCAACAAATCCAGTTATGGCGGACGCACAAGCGAGATAACCAGCTGAAAATACATGACAGGCTTCCATGCCCAGAAAATCAGCTAGATCTTCCTCCAATGCCCGATGGAAAATTCTACCCCCATTGGCCAAGCGGGCACCGGTGGTGCTGCTTCCCCATTTTTGCAGAGCTTTCATACCTGCTTCTTTGATTTTGGGGTGTTGAGAAAGACCAAGGTAGTCATTGCTTGAGAGCATGACATATTCTTTCCCCTCTTTTGTTACACGGGTACCAGTTTGATCCTCAAATATGTGATAATATGCGTCATACTTTAGACGCAGTCGGGTAGAGTCATCTGAAAGTATACGATTCCATATACCATTATTCTTTTGTTTGGAAAAAAGCTTACCCATCAATCTATCCTAGGTATACTGATAAGATCCTCAAAGCTTAAACTGAGGATACCCTAGTGAAGCCTATGTTAGATTATTGGGTACGTTTGATGATGTGAAATCCAAAGCCTGTCTCTACGACTTCAGAAACTTCATCAATATTCAGATCAAAAGCAGCCTCTGAAAAGGGTTGAGCCATGACTTCAAATTTAAAACTGCCAAGGTCACCGCCTTTGGGGCCGGATGGACCATCTGAATGCTTCTTGGCCATATCGGCAAAATCTTTACCTCCATTGGTGATCAATCCGCGAATACGCTCGGCCTCTTTTCGAGCAGCTTGTTTTGATCGAGTGATTTTAGAATCTGCACGATCCGCACCCTTGTAGGAGATCAGGATATGAGAAGCGGAGATTTCGTCCGGCAATTCAACGACGGGATTATCTTTGCTTTTAACAAATGAATTTCGCTCCAGGCGAATTTTTTCATAGACATCATTAGAGATCACATAATACCAGCCGGCCAGGTTTTCATTAATTTCCTTCGCCCTTTGGCGGGCCTTATTGATTTTTCCATCGTACTCTGCTTGCATGCGGGCATTAGAGGCTTGAACCTGAGCAATTTCTGCTTCCTTTTCGGCATCTTTTTTTGCTTTTTCGGCAGCCTGGTCAGTCGCGGTTTTCTTTTCTACTTTGACCGCCTTGTTGTTAGCTGCTTTGGGTTGGGCTGGTGGTGGGGGAGGGGTAACCTTAGGCGGAGCTGTCGGTGGAGTGAAGTCGGGAGGAGAGCCAGGCTTGGCGATAGGCCCTTTTTCACCTTCTGGTCCCTTAGCTCCTTGAGGCGATGCACTGGGGAGCGGGGCAAGATTTGGTGGAGTTAACAGGGATTCGTTGACTCGGGCAAATGCATATATGTAGCGGCTGTCTCCGCTTGAATTTTCATCCTCTTCTGATCCTCTGTAGATATCTCCAAATCGCAGCACATATTCCACACCGCTTTCCATTCCAACCAAAACTTCGCCTTTGTTCGAGACTACCTTGGGTACGGTTTGTCCGGATGCATCTTTGGCGGCAATGGTGTAAAAGCCCTTTTGCTGAAGCGATTGAACCACCGCTTGATTATTGGCATCCCTGAGATTGCTAAAAAATTCTTTTCCTTGTTTCAGGTTATTAACCAGAATTTCGGGTTTTCTTTCGACATCAATGATTTCAAGATCGTCGAGTGCATCTTTCAGTGCATCAAGAATTTCCTTATCAAGCTCTTCGTTGTCCTTAAGGTTGCCCCCAGGGAAACTCCACTTAGAATCTGCAATATTCAAAACAAATGGATTATTGGTTCGATTGATTTTTCCCTGGGCTAAGTTAACATCATAATTGTCTAGGGTGACTTGTTTGATCTTGCGCTTGTCTAGATCAAGGAAGTCTTGTTCCACCCAGTCCACAAATTTTGAGGAAACATCTCGAGCATTGCTAACTTCCACGCGGTACACTGCGTTTTGTTCAGGTTTACGTACATAATAAGTGTTGGGTAAACCATCCACCTCTTCACCAATAATTAAACTGGCAAGGTTAGAACCCGAACTGTTCTTTAAATGAATAAGTCGGCCAATTCCAGATTCTGTGGCATCGGCTTTACTTGGGTTGAGGACGCCAAACTTCGCATGCTCTCCGGCCCCTTCACCAGCCTGATCAATGATACGAAGATCAAAAAGCATACTGGAAACATCTTCTAACTGGTTATCTGCGTTGGCAGGGTAATCAGCCTTACCCGGGCGGCGGATAAACCACCCCTTTTCTGTCTGGGTAACTTCGATCGATTTGGTCTGTATGTCTTCTTCATCTACCTCCACAATTTCAATTCCGGTCACGGCCCGGGCGTCAAAGGATTCAAAGAGAGCTTGCCCCATTAAATTGGCTTTTGCTGAGGGATCCCTTTTGGTTGGTGAGGTAAAGGTAGCTATACAAACGGCTATGATGGCAGCACCGAGAAAGGTTATGGTCTTTTTATTTTCTTTCATTACTTATTGATCGAGAAAGGTTAAATGCAATTCAGAGTGAGTAGTTAGGAACGCACTCGAGAATCTACGGTTCCCTGGATTTCAGCCCTTCGTTTCTTATAAAACACAAAGATGGCAATTAAGAGCAGGGGAAGGGGAGGGATAAAGACTGAAAGCCTTTGAATACTCCTTTGCTTTTCGCGGATTTCACGGTCTCTTTTTCTCTCCGCATCTTTAATCTTCACATTGGTGGTTTGGCGTAGTTCCCGTTCACGCTTGGCCATATTCTTTTGCAACTTGGCTGCTTCGGTCTGCAAGACTTGCATGAATTGTCCCTGGGTCATCGAACCCTGGTTGTTTTGCACATCTGCAAGAGCCTCGTTGAGTTTACGGTTTTCATCCTGAAGAATAGCCTGAATTGAACTTTCAGCTTCCTGAATGTTACGGGAGGCAACTTCTCTTGCTTCCTCGATACTTTTTTCAAATTCTTCGAGTGTGCGGTGCAATCTTCTCCGGTTTCGAATTTCAAGCAGGCTTTCTTCGCCAGATAAATCGTCGATCAAATTAAGAGCCAGGGTGACATTATCGACATCCAGAGGGAAGTCAGACTCTGGACCGCGGCTGCGAATATTGAAGAAAGGATCTGCGAGCATGTCCACATCGGCTACCAATATTACATTGATTTGATTGGTCTGGTTCCCGTCTTCCACTTTTCCAGAAATGGATGCGGCAATAACTTCATGTGCCCCAGATCCTGGATATAAGGTACGATCTGGATTGAACCTGCGAGGAGTTCCGAACACTCCACCTGTCCAAAAAGTTTCTAGGCTTGTGGTACCCGCAAGAGCTCCTCCGCGTGTTCTCAATAAAGGTTGAAAATCGAGGCTAGATGCAGACTTGGGGTAGAGGGTGCCCGGACAGGTGAATAGGCAATATTGTAATTCAGATGTAATCGGGTCGGAGTGGAAGGAATTGGGCAATCCACCAACATAAACAAATTCATCAGGAAAATTTTCCGAACGTTGAATCTTGGGGAATGGATTGTATGGATCCCGTAAAATGCGTTCCTGTAAGCCTCCAAGCTTGGTATCCAAATCAGAAAGTAATCGTTGTTCTACAAAATTGCGAATCGGGTGATTGCTATCCATCTTTTCAAAAACCGTGCGTAGAGAGCTTAGCTTCAAACTGTTCCAGTCATTTTGCGAAAGAGAGGAATTTGATTTTAACCTCGCTTCATACTCCGATGCTTTCTTGATCAGGGTGTCCAAATTCGAGAAGAAAGTACCTACCTCAGGAAAGCGACCACGTGCCGGGGCCAAGCTCCTTGTGGCATTTTGTTTTAGGTTGCTCAATTCGCTCTGAATTTTTTCTAACCTTTCCATCGGATCGAGGTTGAAGTTTATCTGTAGTAGATCCCATAATTTTTTCAGATCACCTTTTTCTGGAGCACTTCCTCCCTGGTCTGGTCCGCTGTTATTGTTACGGCGTGGTTCGTAAGTTCCGGTAACACTTCCTTGAATTAATGGAAGAGGGTCTTCAAAAATGGCAGTGGGTATACCTGATTTAATCGCGGCTACCAAATCGTCCATTTTTTCATTGTCCAAAGTACTTGGTTGAACGACAACCAAGGCGTCGTAATCTTCTGGAGAAAGTTCTCCACCGGTAACTTCTTGGACATCGTATTGTTTGTTAAGTTCGGTAAAAAATTCCCAGGCTGGAGTGCCTCCTCCTAAGTTAAATCCCATTATTCCCATACCTGCAGTACCAAGCACAGGGGCATCGGTGGCAAAAACTCCAAGGGTCTTTTTCTGGTGTGATCCGCTTACCGAATTGATGGTGCGGACAATCTCATATTCCACAGGCAAGCCCTTGAATAGGAAGGGGATGGTTTGTTGGCCTTTGTCACCCTTGCAAACGATACCCATGTATAAATCCTTTTGCCAAGGCACCATGCGTCCACCTTCCATAACAAAGAGGGGAGGGGTGACTCCGTTTTGATTTTCTACGCCGTATTTTTCTGCCGTGGCTGATGCATTATCTTCGGGAGTAATCACATGTATCTTGACTGATACCAACTTGGTTTCGCGGTCAATTTCCCGAAGGGCGGTCAATAAATTGATTCGAGTCTGTACATACTGTTCAGGAATCGAGTCGGTCGGGGAAATAAATGCATCGATTTCAACCTGACTGTTTAATTGGCCAAGCAACTCAATGGAACCTTCGGATAAACTACTTAACTGTTCTGCTGTTGCGTCCAGTCTTACAATATCATGATTCCGGAAATATTGAGTCAGGGCAAAAGCGGTAACTAAGGTGGCAACTACTCGGACAGAGAAATGAGAAAGCTTATTCTTCCCTTGGGGACTCCCAACCCAGTGCCGTCGTCCAATCAAAATAGAAGATAGGTAGAGCATGGCCACGGCTAAACCGATAAAGAAAATCATACCCGATGTACTGATTATTCCACGGCTAAAATCGAGAAAGTTTGCCGCAATTGCCCACTCCGAATCCTGTAACAAGGCAAGGGGCGAGTTAAAGGCTACACCCAAAACAAAAGCAACAGTCAGGTTGGCGGTGAGGAAAGAAGCGACCATTCCAATAGCAATCATGCTGAGTCCGACAAACCAATACCCTAGGTAGGTGGAGACCAAAAGGCCAAAGTCCGGGTTGCCTAATTGGCTAAGCACATAGTAATTGGCGATCAGAGAAATAACGAGGGATACTGAGAATATGGCAACGGCTCCGAGGTATTTACCAATAACCACATCAAAATCACTTCCTGGCAATGTGAGCAAAAGTTCATCTGTGCCTTGTCGCTTCTCGTCCGCCCAAATACTCATGGTAATGGCGGGTATAAAGCCAAGAAGGATGAGGGGGAGATAACGGTTTAATTGATCAAGGTTTGCGAGGTTGGAGTCAAAAAACTCCTGAGGCCAAAAAGCGGCTAACCCGCTGGATAAAAGAAAGGCGCAGATAAAAACATATCCGCTGGGACTGCCAAAGTATGCGGCCAGGTTGCGTTTAAATACGGCGAGAACGGCTTGGGTGTTCATGGGACAATTTTAAAGTTATGCAGCTAAGGTTTGTTTGTTAAACCAAGTATCTAGGGAGGATTCGCTCTTTATTTCATCTGGAGTTCCTTCAAAGATTAAGCGACCGTTGTTAATCAATAATACACGGTCCGCAACTTCGGGAACTTCTTGTAAAATGTGAGTAGAAAGAAGAATCGTTTTACCCAAGCCTTTAATGGTCTTGCGAACTTCCAAAACTTGATTGGGGTCAAGTCCGGCAGTAGGCTCGTCCATAATTAATACATCTGGCTCGTGTAACAATACATTGGCCATGCCCACACGCTGCCTAAATCCGCGTGAGAGTTTGCCGATTGGTTTGCTAAGTACGGTTTGCAGGGCACATTGTTCAATCACTTGTGCAATCCGGTCTCTCTTAGTTGCTGGGTCCATACTCCGGGCATCGCCAAAAAAGTTGAGCAGGGATATGGGGGTCATCTCTTCGTACAACGGGCCATTCTCAGGAAGGTATCCGATGCGGTTTGCCACCAGATCGCGATTATTTGCCACCTCTAATCCACAGACCTTGGCAATCCCTGCCGATGGAGCTAAATATCCAGTCAGCATTTTCATCGTTGTACTCTTTCCGGCACCATTTGGTCCCAGAAAGGCAACTACCTCACCTTTGCGGATGGAAATGTTCAAGTCTTCCACAGCAATAAAATCACCGTAGTATTTACTTAGGCCAACGGCCTCGATCATGAATTCTTCTTTTGATTGTTCGCTCATATGTAGTGGCTGGATTATGGCAGTATAAAAAAGGCAGGGTTAATATTTTAAAAGTTAGGCGATGGCGCACTTCGATTTTGTGCAAAGACTAAAAAAATTCTTTCTTGGGCATGCTTTCAAGAAGAAAATCTTTACAAGGGTATAAGAATTTAACTAGATTAAAGCAACCCTTAGGAATATGCCCAATTTCCGTCCAGTCATTTTAATTATTTGTTTGAACTTCCAAGCATTGTCCTTGGCAGGCAACTCTCTCGATGAATGGTTTTCATCTCCCTTGTTGGATGTGCCTGTAAGGATGGATGAATTAAGCGGGGATCGAATCGTAGAATTAACCACGGAAAAATTTTCCACTCCCTTATTTTATCCCAAGTCTGTAAGTATTTTTGAGAGGATGGATGGATCTTTGAATAAATTCTACTTACTTGAGCAACTCGCAAAGAATCCTGGACTTATTCCCATCCCCAAAAAACAATCTACCCAATACCCAGGAAGTGTTGCTCTTAACCGACAAAGCGAAGAGCTTAATGTTGCTGATAGAGAAAGACAGTTATTTGATACCTCACTTCTGCTGGTTCCGAAAAGATCTTCTCCCCTTCCATCAGACGACGACCTAAAGGCCTTCTTAGCACAAGGGCATCAAAAGTATGTTTCACCGGTCGATTCCAAGGATATCATAGATAACCTTTTAAAAGACGAGTATGCAGATCATCCGGTCATTAGTTTGCTGAACGACTCCCCAGAAGTTAAAAAAGTTTTGAAGTCAGAATCTTTTAATCAAGGAAAGCAGGGTCTCTTTAGTTCTGCCACCACTGCTCTTCAATCTTCATCTACAATCCAAGCCTCTTCCTATCTTTCACCTCCCCAACCACCGGCTAGCATTAAAGAAGGTTCTTTCCAAGATTTGCAATTTGACGGCCGGACTTTTTTAACTTTGCAAGCTCGCAAACCCTCCCGGGATGGTACGTTGCAACCCGCTCAAGCATCGGAGATTTACCTGACTACACAGGATCTCAAAGAGTTGCTCAAAGGTATTGGGAGCGATCCCGTGGTTGCCGGTGAGGTCAGGTCGGTTGCAGAAATGTGGGCCAAGGCAGAAAAGAATGTTTCTCAAAATCCAGAGATTGCTCTGGGAGTAAAATCCATCCTTCTTTCTGCAAAGGTGGGTCGTGCCCGTACCGACCCATACGGAAATGCATCGATGGATAATGTATCTCCTGATGATAAATATTTTGTCATTGGAATCGATAAGGATGTGGAAACTAATGTAGTGACCATTTGGTCCAAAGAAGTGGATGTTGAACCCGGAGAAAACTTGGTGGAGCTTAGCTCGACCGATGTTATTTACCAGGAATAATTCCTTTCTCCCTTCGATCATCTCGCGAACATCACAAGAATTGCTCGCCATCTTAGAGTCGGGTGCTTTAATTGATGCTTTCATTCTTATAAATTCTATCTTTCGTTATGCAAAACCAAGAAATTCTACAACAAGCCGCCGATCAAGCCCGTGGCTTGGCCATCGACGCGATTCACGCCTGCAGTTCAGGGCATTTGGGCCTTCCCCTCGGAGCTGCCGAGGTTGGTGCCGTTCTGTTCGGTAAAGATTTAAAAGTCGATCCATCGGACGATCAATGGCTCAATCGCGATCGTTTTATTCTCTCCGCTGGTCATGGCAGTATGTTCCTTTATGGCTGGTTGCACCTCGCCGGGTATGATCTCCCACTCGAAGAGGTAAAGAACTTCCGTAAACTTCACAGCAAAACACCCGGACATCCTGAATACGGTGAGACCCCAGGCGTTGAGTGTACCACCGGTCCACTCGGGCAGGGCGTAGGCAATGCGGTTGGTATGGCCATCGCTTCCAAAATGGCGGCCGCACATTTTAATACCTCTGAGCACGAGATTTTTAACCACCAAGTATTTGCCCTAGCTGGGGATGGTTGTTTGCAGGAAGGGGTAGCGGCAGAGGCTGCCTCCTTAGCTGGTCACCTTGCCTTGAATAACCTGACCATCCTTTACGATTCCAACGATGTCACCCTCGATGCTATGGCCGATGCCAGCCAGAGCGAAAGTGTGATCGATCGTTTTGCCTCTTATGGATTTGCGGTTGAACGGATTGAGGATGGACACGACTTGGCTGCGATCTCCGCCGCTCTCGAGCGTGCCCGTGCCAATACCGAAAAGCCCACTTTTATCGAAATCAAGACCATCATTGGTAAGGGCATACCCGAAGTTGCGGGTACTTCTGCCGGACATGGAGAGGGTGGGGCAAAATTTGCCGAGGCTGCCCGTCAGGGTCTCGGACTGCCTGAGGAAACATTCTATGTGTCCGATGAAGTCCGTGCATTTTTTGCCGAGCGCAAGGCTCAGCTTGGTGAAGCCGCCAGCAGTGGGATGCCACCTACGCCGCCTGGCGTTCTGCCAACCCCGAAAAAGCAGCTTTGCTTGATTCAGGAATATCTCGTGATGTACCTGTTGATTTACTCAATAGTGTGCAAGAATTTGCCTCGGATGCCAATGTGGCAACCCGTGCAGCTGGCAGTCAGATCATTAACGATTTGGCCAAGGCCATGCCCCTACTGATCAGCGGATCGGCTGATCTCCATGGATCGACCAAGAATTATATCAAGGAAGTGGGCGACTTCACTAAGGACAACCATTCCGGTCGCAACTTACTCTTTGGTATTCGCGAGCATGCCATGGGGGCGATCGTTAACGGGATTGCCTATTACGGTATTTTCCGTCCATCCGGTGCCACCTTTGCGGTATTTGCCGATTACATGCGCCCATCTGTCCGCCTTTCGGCTTTGATGGGGCTTCCTATCTTTCATATCTGGACACACGATTCTGTGGCAGTTGGAGAAGATGGCCCGACTCACCAACCGGTGGAAACTACCAGTGGCTTACGGGTCATTCCAAATCTCGATGTCATCCGCCCGGCTGATCCCGAGGAAACTGCCGGTGCTTATGTTGCCGCCTTGCAACGAATCGACGGTCCAACCGGCCTTATCCTTACCCGCCAAAATGTTCCCAACCTTTCCTCCATTCCTGTACAGACCCGCCGCGAAGGTGTGCTTAAAGGTGGATACATTGCCCGCCAGGAACAGGGCGAGTTGGAACTGATCATTCTTGCTTCCGGAAGTGAGCTCAACCTTGCTTTACAAGCTGCTGAAAAGCTCGGATCCTCTGTCCGTGTGGTCTCAGTCCCTTGCATGGAGCGCTTCGACCGTCAGGACGATGCCTATCGCGAGTCTGTACTTCCACGCTCCTGCCGTAATCGTATGGCAGTGGAAGCGGGGGTGTCCGATCTCTGGAGGAAGTATGTTGGGTTGGACGGCGTAGTCGTCGGGATCGACCGTTTTGGGATGTCCGCTCCTGGAGATATTGTACTCGAGGAATTGGGTATGTCCGTGGACAATGTGGTCAAGCAGGCAGCTCTTGCCGGCTTGGGTGCTTAAGCGAGCCGATCGATTTAGGATTTTTAAATCCGTCTTTTTTCAGCAGAGCCTGTCCCATCTCGGGGCAGGCTTTGTTGTTTGATAAAGCTTTGCTAATCCCCACGGTTGCCTAAAAAGAATTGATCGAGCTTTCCCTGGCTTTGTCCGAGGGCAAAGAGGGCATAGAGACAGGCAAAGAGATTACCTCCCACCAGTATAGCCACTGCCCAGAGCAGTTTGGCAAGGAGCAGATCCTCCCGGATCCATACCCAGCCAAGGAAGAGCAAAAAGCCCACATAGACATCGACCAGTGAGACGACTCCCCAGGGGTTGTTCATCAGGGCAGCTCCGTCTTTCCAAAAGTCTCCCCAGCCAAATCCATAGATCAAGCCGGCAAGCATAACCAAAAAGAGCCCGGATAAATAGATCCGGGCTCTTAAGTGGTTCATTTTTAAAAACGATTCTGTTTATGCGGTGGCGATCGCCAGTGCCTGGTCGAGATCGGCAAGCAAATCATCCGCATGCTCGATTCCCACCGATAGACGGATCAATTCAGGGGCGATCCCACCTGCTTTTTGTTGTTCCTCAGATAATTGAGAGTGGGTAGTGGTGGCAGGGTGAATGGCCAAGCTTCGTGCATCCCCCACATTGGCGAGGTGAGAGAACAGTTTTAAATGATCGATAAATTTGGAGCCGGCTTCCGCCCCGCCTTTGATACCAAAAACGACCATCGATCCGCCTTTACCACGTAGGTATTTTTGGTTGAGGGAGTAATTGGGGTCATCTTCCAAGCCGGGGAAGCGTGCCCATTCCACCGATGGGTGGTTCTTTAAGTGCTTAGCCACCGTAAGAGCATTTTCACAATGTTTTTCCATACGCAGGGGAAGGGTCTCGATGCCCTGGATGAATTGCCAGGAATTATCCGGAGCTATACAGGCACCCAAGTTGCGCAGGGGAACGGTGCGCATTCTCAAAATGTAAGCGAGTGGGGCGAGAGGTTCAGGAAGGTCGTGCCCCCAGCGCAATCCGTGGTAACTGTTGTCGGGCTGGTCATAGAGGGGGAAATTTCCATTCTTCCAATCAAAAGTTCCAGAATCAATCACCACACCACCAATTCCGTTGCCCTGGCCACCAAGCCATTTGGTGAGGGAGTGAACCACGATGCTGGCACCATGCTCAATCGGACGGGTGAGGTAGGGGGTGGAAAAGGTACTGTCCACAATCAAAGGAATGCCATGGTCGGATGCGATCTTGGAAATGGCTTCCAGATCGGCCACATCTAAGCCAGGGTTGCTCACGGATTCGCAAAAGAGAGCCTTGGTCTTGGGAGTGATGGCCGCAGCAAAATTTTGTGGGTCGTTGGGATCGACAAAGTTTACCTTGATCCCAAGTTTGGGCAAAATGTCATTAAACTGGGTATAGGTGCCACCGTAGAGGTTATTGGCGGATACAATTTCATCCCCCGCTTCAGCGAGGTTGATGATGGCATAAAATACGGCACTCGTACCCGAGGCAACTCCGAGTCCGGCAGCTCCACCCTCAAGTGCGGCCACCCGTTGTTCGAGAACATCGGTGGTTGGGTTCATCAAACGGGTATAAATATTTCCCAGTTCGCGCAGACCAAAGAGATTGGCAGCATGTTCGGTATTATTAAATACAAACGAGCTTGTTTTATAAATTGGAACGGCTCGCGAATTGGTGGTTGGGTCGGGCTGGTAGCCTGCGTGTAGGCACTGGGTTTCGAGTTTCATAATACGCTAAGGGTTGGGGGAGGTGAGTGAGTTGTTAAAAAAAAGGCGAATGAACTTTTTTGCAAAGCTCGGGGAGGAGGGCAACTATCTTTATAAGCCGGTACAAAAACAACAATTTATCGAGTCATAAATTCTTTACCCCTGACCGGCTTGGCGAAGAGGTAGTGGGAGACCCACCACTCCTGCCCCTTGGCGTAGGCAAAGGTCTCGGCACAGGCGAGAAAGAAAATGCGCCAGCGGTGGAAAATTTTCTTTGCCTCGGCGGGTGTTTGATCATTCTCGAAGATGCGCAGGGCGGCGGATTTGTTTTGATCGAGGTTACGCAACCAATCCTCGGAGGTTTCCGCGTAGTGCCTGCCCGACCATCGCCAGCGGCTCTCGAGCTCGAGGCCTCCGCAAATCCGTAAAAAGAGTTCGTCCGCGGGCATGGTGCCGCCACTAAAAAAATGTTTGGACATCCAATCGTCCTCCCCTTCAACTTCAAAGGGATAAGAGGTGGAACGGTGGCAAAATACATGAGTAAAAAGTTTTCCACCTGGATTTAACCAGTTGAAAATTTGTTGGAAGAGTTGACGGTGATTGCGCACATGCTCGAACATTTCAACCGAGACGACACGGTCATAGGATTGATCGGGCTTAAAAGCATTAACATCTGCAGTGACTACCTCGAGGTTGTTTAAACCACGCTCCTTGGCGGTCCCCATGATGTATTCGCGTTGGGAATGGGAGTTGGAAACCGAACGGATATGTGATTTTGGAAAGTGTTTTGCCATCCATAGGGAGAGGGAACCCCATCCGCATCCAAGCTCTAAAATCTCCTGGCCATCCTGCAGGTCTGCCCTTTTGCAGGTGAGTTCCAGGGCACGGTCCTCCGCTTGATCAAGCCCATGGGTGCCGGGGTCGTAGCAGCAACAGCTGTACTTTAAATTTTTACCCAGTACCAAGTGGTAAAACTCCGCCGGTACTTCATAGTGTTGTTCATTGGCCTTGTCGGTTTCAACGGCCAGGGCGGATTGGTCGACATTGCGCAAATATTCTTCCGCCAATTCGGCATTGGCCTCGCAATCATCCACCCGACACTGGTCGAGGCGTTTTTTACAAAGGTTACGTATGCCTGCACGGATGAGAAAGTCAGGCACCAAACCGCGTTCGCTTAATTGAATGAAAGAATCAGTAAGGCTCATTGATGAGAGTTTTTTGACTTAGGGAACCAAGGGAAGAAAGATCGGGTACGCTCGACGTAGGACCGGTAGGCATCTCCGCTTACCTCCAATTTACGTGCCTCCACAAAGGGAATGCCGGTTATACGGGTAAGGAAGAGATAGAGGATTGGGGGTACGATCCATAACCAGGCACCATTGGTAGAGAGTATTCCCATGGGTAGGTAGCCCAGCCAAAGAATCCATTCGAAAAAATAATTGGGGTGTCGTGAATATTTCCATAGTCCGGAATCGCAAACTTCATCGCGAGAACGTCCGGGGGTGTTTTTAAAAAGGCGTAATTGTTTATCCGCCAAGCTGACCCCTACAAATCCTAAAATCCAAATAAACATGCCCAGGTGATCAAACCAGGCGAGGTCGGACGAATTCCGTCCGAGGATGAGAAAAGGGCTGGCAAATAAAACGATCCAAAATGCTTGCACCTGAAAAAAGAGAAAGAATCCGAAGTTTGCATTTTTGCCCAAGTAATCGCGCAGGTATGCGTACCGTGCATCCTCCGGTTTCCCCCAGCACCTTCGAAGCAGATGGGTGCCCAAACGGGCTGACCATACTCCGAGCAGTCCGAGGAGTAGGGCATGCCTGGCGGGGTGGCATTCATCCTGAATGAAATAGAGATAAACCAAGCCAAGTACGCCCACACCATAGGCCCATAACACATCAACATAAGAAGTGTTACGAATGGATAGGGCGATTAACCAACCAATGAGCATCACCACCGATGCTCCTGCCTGTCCATAGAGCAAAAGATCCAGGTTATTCATTGATGAATATTTCGGTACTTATGGTGAAGTTGTCGGAGGATCAGTCCGGCGATTGCCCATTCCATTGCGATGGCGAGGGCAGATATCCAGTCGGAGGTAAAAGCGAGGCGTTCAAGTTGCCAACCGGAGGCATAAGCGATCAATCCGCCAAGACCAAATCCGATCAGGCATCGGGAATTATTTTGCAGGAACCAGGAAAATAAGGGCCTGAGCATAAGCCCGAAATTGGCCCAGAGAAAAATCATCCATAGTGGGGCACCGCCCACTGTGGGGTCGGCATAAAAAGCGAGCATTTCCAAGTGAACAAGCAGGGAATCTCCAACCATGCCCAGTGCGACCGAAGCGAGAAGAAAAGGAAAGGATGAACGGAAACGCTGGGTCGTGGCAATCCGGCAAAGGACGAAAAGAAATCCAGCAAAGGGAAAGAGAAATGGGTATTCGGTTGCCGATCCGAGAACACATGCAAACCAGGCGACTTGAAAGACGACTAAATCGATAAGGAAGTTTGGAGGTTTATTCATTGCGGAAACCCTTTGCCCACTTTGCAATTTGGTTTGGTTAAAAGCAAATGGATGTCTCCGGTATACCCTTCCTCAAAGCCTGCCTCACAGTAGCAAAGGTAATAGATCCATGCACGTCGGAATGAATCGTCGTAGCCTAGGGATTTGATTTCTTCCTCATTTTCGACAAAGCGCAGGCGCCATTCCCGCAGAGTACGGGCGTAATGGTATCCAATATCCTGCACCCCGGTGGGTCGGAGGTCGGATTTTTTGGACACCGCTGAGATCATTGCAGATACAGATGGTACACAACTGCCGGGAAATACCCGGGTTCGTATGTAGTCTACTTCTTTTAAATACTGATCATAGCGGTGGTCAGGCATGGTGATTGCCTGAACCAAAGCGGCTCCGTCCGGAGCAAGAAGGTCGGAAATTTTGGAGAAGTAAGTGGGTAAATATTCATGACCCACCGCTTCAATCATTTCGATGGAGACAATGCGATCGTAGGAACCGCTAAGAGTACGATAGTCATCCATGAGCAAATTTGCCCGATCGGCATGGCCAGACTCCTTGATCACTTTTCGGGCATAAGCATGCTGCTCTTTGGAAATTGTGGTACCCGTCCAAATGGCCTCGGTGGTATCGAGAAGGCGTTTAGCAAAGCCTCCCCATCCACATCCGATTTCCAACACCTTTTGCCCGTCCTTAATATCAAGCTGTTCGATGATGCGGTCGTACTTAGCAAGGGATGCCTCTTCCAGGGTGGTTTCTTCGGAGGCGAAGATACCGCAGGAATAAGTCATCGTCGGGTCGAGCATGAGCTTATAAAAATCATTGCCCAAGTCGTAATGCAGGGCGATGTTCCGCCGGCTTCCTTTGACGGTGTTTTTTTGCCCGATCATATATCCCCAGCGGGCAAGCTTGTTCAGTAGGGATGCCCAACCGCCTTCCAGGTCGTCCATCACTTCAAAGTTTTGTAAGAATAAACGGAACAAACCGACCAGGTCATTGGTTTCCCAGTCGCCCGCTGAATAACTGTCGGCCACACCAAGGGAACCACCAAGGCAGGCTTTGCGAAAAAATACCGGATTTAATACCGTTATGTTTATGGGGGAGGATGCCTGGCTATCTCCAAAGACATGTTCGCGACCGGAAAATTCAAGAATCAATCGACCCTGTTTAATTTTGGCAAATTGTTTGAGCAGTAGACGTCCAAACAGTCCAAAGTCTTCGCCGGTCGAGCGAAGGGGCGGGGAAATCGAGGCGGGGGCGCTTGCTTTCATCAACTAAGAAGGATCAGACAAATGTTTGGGGTGTGGATAAAAAGGGCAACCCTTGAGTCGCAAGAGCAATGCATTCCAATAAATTGCCCGAACTACATTCAGGGTCATAAATGGAAACCTGACCAGTGCCCAAGCGAGGTTCCGTCCGTTTAGAGGACGCCGGCTAAGCTGGAGGTGAGCGGTAAAAAAAGTTTTTTCTTTTTCCCGTAATATCATGTCCGCCTGGAAACGTTCGGCGGGTAAACGAAAGCGCCAGTCGTACTCGACCTCCATACCAATAAATGGAGAGACATGAAATTCCTTGCGAAATTCGTAGTCCATCCGGCTATTTTCCGCTTCACTTTCCCAGGCAAAGCACTTGGCATAACATTCTCCCCATGGAGTATTGGTAATCTCGGTCATCATCGCGACCGGTTTGGTTTTTTCTTCATTCCATAAAAAATAAAAACTTACCGGATTGAAACAGTATCCAAAGGTGCGCAAGTGAGTAATGATCGATACCGGACCGGAAAATTCCTTGTTTAACTGTTCGGACATGGTATTCCTTACCGCTTTGGAAAGATCAGGAATTTCGGGGCGGTGATAGTCTGATCGAAAGAAACATCCGAGGTTAGAACAGTCGACCGACCAAAAGAAACGCCCGGTAAATATATCTGCCAATTCATCAAGAAAGAGATGACCCATATATACTTGGTAGCTTAAATCATGCTTTTTGGGAGATTTTCGGTGGTGAGATACCTCCCCAAAATACAGACAACTATTCATCCCAATTCTTCGCCAAATGATTGGCACACCCGAAGAGCACTGGCCAATCCATCTTCATGAAACCCATAGCCCCAATAAGCCCCGCAAAGGGATATTCCCCGACGCTGGATAAAGGAGGAATGCATGGCCTGAGCGGACTTACGGCCGGGATGGTAGGTGGGGTGTTCGAAAGTGAAATCTGCGTGGCGTAAGGATGGATCGATGGAGGATTCCTGGTTGAGTGATACGCAAAAGGGCTCTTTGGTTGGCAGGCTTTGTAAAATGTTCATGTCGTAGGTGACTACGGAATGGTCTTTTTTTTCTTTAGGCAGGTAAGCATTCCAACTTGCTCGGGCAGAAGTGCGACGGGGGAGTAACCGATCGTCTGAATGTAAACAGACTTTATTTTGTTCATAGGGAAACTTCTGCAAAAGTTCGATCTCTTCACTCTCCGCACCATCGAGTATTTTCAAGGATTGATCAGCATGGCAGGCAAGGATGGCTTGGTCGAACCATTGGGTGCTTCCATCCGGCAGGCTAAGGGTAACCCCATTTTCAGAACGTTCAACGGAACGAATGGGAGTGGAAAGTCGCAAACGATCTCCAAGCCCCTCCACGATTTTATCGACATAGGTTCTTGATCCTCCCTGCAGGACCCTCCAGACCGGCCGATTGTAGGCCTGTAACATATTATGATTGGACAGAAAATCAGTGAGGAATTCGATGGGGAAAGAAGAAAATCGATCCACGGAGCATGACCAAAGGGCGGAGCCAAGGGGAAGTAAGAATGCCTCAGCAAATCGTTTTCCAAAACGATGACGGGAAATAAATTCTCCCACGGTTTCGTCTTCATTTCCACTTCCTTCGGCCAGTCGATGAAAGCGTAAAAGATCCCGAACCATTCCCCAATGCTTGGGGTCGGTCAGGTTTTTAAAGCCGCCAAATAACCCAAGGATTGATTCTCCGCTATATTCAATCCCAGTTCTTTCCGATCGTACGGAAAAGCCCATCCGTGTGGGTTGTGATTGTACATCGAGACTTTCGAGCAGGCGGACGAAGTTAGGATAGTTTTGTTCGTTAAAGACAATAAATCCGGTATCCACCCGATAATCTCCGGTACGCCCCTTTACATCTACAGTGTTAACATGTCCACCTGGTTTGTTTGCAGCCTCGAAAAGTACGACCTCGTGGTTTTTTTTGAGCAAGTGTGCACAGGCTAGACCAGATATGCCCGAACCGATGATTGCAAATTTCATGATGTCCGCCATGGGACGATCATAAGATCGCTTACTGCTTCGCTTTGTCTTTTACCCATGCGGGCACGGGACGTAAATTGCGAACCAGACCAAAAAGGGAAAGGATACGCAGTCCGTAATAAGTGGGGTCAATCTCCCAGGGTAAAAAACCCTGTCGAGCAGAGCCGGGAAAGAAGTGGTGGTTATTGTGCCATCCCTCACCAAATGTAATGATGGAAACAAACCAATTATTTCGGCTTTCGTCCCCGGTTTCGTACTTCTTTTTACCAAACATATGGGTGAGCGAATTTACCGAGAAGGTGGCATGATAGAGAAGAACAGTGGGTAGAAAAAATCCCCAAGCCAACATGCCTAAGCCGTTTATTCCAGTCCAAGTTTGAAAGAGCGACCATTCTCCCAAAAAATAACATCCCAACGCGAGCACGACCACAGCGATCCAATCAAAACGATTGATGAAGCGAAGCTCTTTGAACTTTGCCCAGTCTGGAATTTCTTTGAGAAAGGTGGGGAGTGCATAATCAGTCATAAACCAAAGGGTATGACTCCAAAGGAAATTTTTGTGATGGGGAGAGTGCGAATCTTTATCGGTGTCAGAATGCCGGTGATGTCTACGATGGTGTGCGGCCCACCAAAGAGGTCCTCTTTGTCCGGATGCACAACCAATGAAAGCTCCCAAAAACTGTACAATTCGTCCTGTGTGAAAAGTACGGTGAGAAAAATAACGATGGTAAAAGGCAGTGATCGCAAACATGCGTGCCGAGTAGGAGAGCAAAAGTACGATCAAGCAAGGCCATGCAAACGGAGTAAAGAATACTAGCAGAGCACCCAGATGAATGAGGATGTAAGGGACACAGCGGAACCATTCCACTTTATCTTGAGTGGAATCAGGTTCGTCTAGGGTCTCCGGGGGAGGGCAGACCCACTTAGATAAGCTAGAAATCATGAATTACGCGGCATTGTCCAAGATTAGAGAGAGTTGTAAAGGACTCATCTTGGTTTTGCCACGCAATTCGATACCAACTAACTTGTCTAAGTTGCGAAAATCTAGTTTGCCATTGTTCATAACAACGGCCCGTAATTTTCTCAAACCGAGCGCTTCTAATTGTCGGACACGCTCCCCAGAAACATTAAGAATTTCTGCGATATCATCTAATTTCATAGATTCTTTATCTTTAGTCAGACCGAAGCGCATACCTAATACCTTTCGTTCTCTTTGATCGAGAAAGCCTAAGGCTACCCGAATGTCATCTGCCAAGGAACCTTCCTCACGGTAGGATTGCTGGGTTTCTTTTTCATCAGTCATTACATCGATGAGTGAATGATCAGATTCATCGGAAAAAGGTTCGTCTAAGGACATGGTGCTGGAAGGAGCATATTTTACCCGACTGGACAAATTACGGGTGTCATCCAGAGCGGATTTTACTTCTTCGTCGGTGGGATCGCGACCCAGGGAAATTTGAAGCTCTGTACGCAGGTTATTCTCTTTTCTTTTGCCTTGGGAAACATCATGAGGGATAGAAACCGCTTCTGCCATTTTGCTGACAAAACGCTGGATGCGCTGACGAATCCACCAAGCTGCATAGGTGCTGAGTTTGATCCCCCTGGTGTGATCAAATTTTTCAATCGCAATGATGAGTCCATGAATTCCTTCAGCCATTACATCCTCCATTGGGACATTTACCTGACGGAACTTAAGGGCAATCGATGCAACCAATCGGATATGTCTTTCAATCAATTCCTGCTTTGCAGACTCGGAGCCTTTATTAAAATCTCCAAATAATTGATCGTACTCTTCCTTGGTTGGGGGAGCCATGCGTGAACGGTCGGAAATGAAACGGCCGATTGGATCGGAAGAATCATTCGTTTGCGTGTAACTATATGGTGCCATAACAATTAATAGAACGAAGGTTTTATATTTTAAGATCATGCGAAATCAAAATTCCGATTTTTTTATTCGAACTTGGAAAGATTGTATTTTTCTTTCGGAGGTTCTCACCGGTTTATCTTATGGATGAACCCATGATCGTGCGGCCAGAAGGACTGTACTGTCCTGCGGGTGGCTTTTTTATCGATCCTCGGGGGCGGGTGGATAAAGCCTCTGGTCACTCATGCTCATAGCGACCATGCCCGTCCGGGGCATGGAAATTATTTAGTTTCGGAAAGTTGTCTGCCTCTTCTGAAATTACGACTTGGTCAAGACATCCGGGCAGAGGGCATCGCCTATGGAAAAGTGTGCAAGATTGGAGATGCTCATGTTTCATTTCATCCAGCCGGACATATTCTGGGCTCTTCTCAGATTCGAGTGGAGGTGGGTGGCCGGGTCTGGGTGGTGAGTGGAGATTACAAGCCACAACCTGACCAAAGTTGCGAAGCGTTCGAGCTTGTAAAGTGCGATGTCTTTGTCAGCGAGTGTACATTTGGCTTACCCGTTTATCGCTGGCAGGAGGAAGAAATTATCCACCAGCAGATCAATGCCTGGTGGCAGGAAAATGTGGAGGCTGGTCGCCCATCGATGCTTTTTGCCTACTCCCTGGGTAAGGCCCAACGGGTACTGCGGGGTCTCGATTCTTCAATTGGGCCAATTTTTGCTCACGGGGCAGTTCACCCTTTTCTTCCGGTGTATGAAAAATGTGGTGTACAGTTTCCCCGAGTGCAAAAACCCAAAGAAGGATCGGGAGAATGGGCGGGTTCAATGATTGTGGCCCCTCCGGCGGTGGAGGATGCTGGTTGGACGAGACGATTCAAGGGTGCCAGCCGAGGGTTTGCTTCTGGATGGATGGCCGTACGGGGAGCCCGCAGACGCCGTAACCTGGACCGTGGGTTTGTACTGTCTGATCATGCAGATTGGTCCGGTTTACTCGAGGTGATCAAGGGAACAGGTGCAGAATGCATAAAATTAACCCACGGAAATGGCGAGCCTCTTGCCCGTTATTTACAGGAGCGTGGAGTTGATGCATCCATGCTTGATGGCTCGGGAGAGCGTACGGGAGAAGAGTAGAGGTGAAAAAATGAAAGGATTTTCCGAATTATTTCATGACTTGGACGAAATGACCAAGACAGGAGAGCGGATTGCCCGAATGGTAAACTATTTTGAACAAGCCCCGGAGAAAGATGCCAGTTGGGCAAGTTGGTTTCTTGCCGGCAATCGGATCAAAGGCGTGGTCAAGACGGGAGAGTTGCGGGAGTGGGCATCCCAGCGCTCAGGCTGGCCGGTTTGGTTGATTGACGAGTGTTACGAACGGGTGGGGGACTTGGCCGAAACCTTGTCGCTTTTAATTGGAGGAAATAAAAAGGCTGACCCTATCAGCTTAAGCAAAGTGGTCGAAGAAATCCTGCTTCCTTTGGCTCATGCGGACAGGAGTGAAAAGGCAGAAGCGTTGAAAAGAGCGTGGGATCGTTTGCGACCAATGGACCTTTTACCCTTTCATAAATTATTGACCGGGGGCTTTCGTATCGGGGTATCCCGGGGGAATTTATGCAAGGCCCTGGCCGAGGTCGGACAGGTTGATCCGGCAATTATCGCTCAGCGGATCTCCGGAGATTGGGACCCTGGAATACGAAAATTCGAACAGATTGTGGGCGATGAAAGACCGGAGGATTCATGGTGCCGTCCCTTCCCGTTTTGTTTAGCGAGTCCTTTACAGGAAGAGCCTAGCTCTTTAGGCGATTTAAAAGACTGGTGGGCGGAATGGAAATGGGATGGGATACGATGCCAATTTTTAAACGAGGAAAACGGGGGGATGTTATGGACACGGGGGGATGAATCGGTCGGGGAATCTTTTCCGGAATTATTAAACCTTTCCCCGCATTTGCCTACTGGACTGGCCATAGACGGAGAAATTCTCGCCTGGGGTCCAGAGGGTATGCGCCCGTTCAGTCGCTTGCAAAAGCGGTTGGGTAGAAAGGAACCTGGGCCTTCAGTCCTAAAAAAAGAACCGGTCCGTTTCATGGCTTATGATCTTTTAAAGATGGAGGGTGTGGATATGAGAACCCTCCCATTTCTTGATCGCCGGAAAAGGTTAGAATCCATGCTTGCAGAATTACCCGGAGGGTTTCCTCTGCAACTTTCTATGCCCGTAGAATCTACGGACTGGGAGAAACTTGCCAGGCAGCGCGAGGAATCCAGGGATCGGGGAGTGGAGGGGTTGATGCTCAAACGGGCGGATTCTATCTATTCATCTGGCCGGGTAAAAGGGGACTGGTACAAGTGGAAGGTCGATCCCTATGTTGCGGATATGGTGGTGGTGGGTGCCCAACTTGGCCATGGTAAACGAGCAAATATTTATTCTGATTATACCCTGGCAGTCCTCGATCAGCAGGGAGAATTGGTCACGGTGGCCAAGGCCTATTCCGGGTTGTCTGATGCAGAATTAAAAGAGGTCGACCGCTATGTCCGTAAGAACATTACCGGGAAATTTGGTCCGGTTCGTTCAGTCCGTCCGGGAATCGTTTTTGAAATTGCGTTTGAGGGTGCCCGATCATCTGGCAGGCATAAGTCTGGCGTGGCCCTGCGTTTTCCACGGATTCAAAGATGGCGACAGGATAAAAAGCCCGATGAAGTGGACACCCTGGAAAACTTGCTCGGCTATGCCCAAATGGGAGAGCGGGTAAGGGAGGATGGAACTAAGACGGATGACGCAGGCAACTTGCTGCTTTTCTAATCTCTGAGAGTTTATCCTCCGAAAGTCGGGCAAGGTTGCGCATCTGCATAGAAAGACGCTGGTTTCCACGGAGCCGTTCGCGGTGCCGATCGAGAAAGTCCCAGTACAGAGTGGTGAAGGGACAGGCGTTTGGACCGACTGATTCCTTGGGTTTGTACTGGCAGTTCTTACAATAATTGCTCATCCGGTCGATGTAAGCACCGGTCGCGGAATAGGGTTTGGATGCCATGATTCCCCCGTCGGCAAATTGAGACATGCCAATAACATTGGGCGTGGTCACCCAGTCGACTGCATCGACATAATTGGCAAGAAACCAATCATTAATTTCGCCCGGTCTTACTCCGTGGAGCAGGGAATAAAGTCCAACCACCATTAATCTTTGAATGTGGTGACCATATCCGGTATCCAGTACCTGAGTCAGGGAAGCCCGCATACAGGCCATATCTGTTTTGCCCGTCCAGAAGAAATCGGGCAGTGCACGGTCGGCCTCCAGGAAATTTAGTTCACGATATTCGGGCATGCGTAAATGATAAATTCCCCGAACATATTCTCGCCAGCCCAAGATTTGCCGGATGAAACCCTCGACTGCGGGCAGGGGGGCTCTATCTTCTTGGTAAGCTTTCTCGGCCGCCCGGATGACTTTTCGGGGGTCGAGCAGGCGTAAATTTATGGGAGATCCAAGAAGGGAATGAAAGAGGGTGGGCTCGTCTGTCCACATCGCATCCTGAAACCGGCCAAAGGTGGGAAGGCAATCCTTGATGAATTGATCAAGTGCTTGTTCTGCCTGTTTGGGGGTGACCGGCCAGATAAATTGTTTGAGATCGCCCGGGTGGTCAGGGAATCGAAGGTTTACCAATTCGATGACTTCTTGGGTTATGGCATCGGGCGGACAGCCACGGGTCTTGGGAGATTGAGGGGGGCCTTGCTTGCCGAAACTTTCGCGGTTTTCCTTGTCAAAATTCCACCCTCCACCAACCGGGTCTTTTCCATCCATCAATACATCGTGCTTTCGGCGCATCTCCCGGTAGAAAAATTCCATCCGCAAAGATTTTCTTCCCCGGGCATGATCCTCAAATTCAGATTGTGAACAAAGAAAGTGTTCATCCTCACGAACCTCCCAGGCAACCCCGAGGTCATGACAGGTTTTTTGCAGGGCTTCTTCAACCCGATGGTCTCCGGGTTTTACCAAGCTGACCATTTCTGGGTTTAATGCTTTGAGATCCTCGGCAAGTAGTTGATTCAAGGAAGAGTTTCCCTCTGCGAGTTCATGGTAAAGGAGAGGGATTTTACTGTCCGATAAATGATTTCGGAAATGCCGCATTGCTGCAAGGAAGCAAACGATACGGTGTTTGTTCGATCGCACATGGGTGGACTCTTCACTCGCTTCTGCCATCCAAAAGAGATCGGATGAAGCATCGAAGTCGGCGGGGAGAAAGCGGTCGTAATCAAGTTGATCCCCCAGGACCACGAGCAGGCGACGGGGAGAGGGAACAGGGGAGGATGCCATTAAATGATATGGTTTTACGGTTGCTTGAGCGTGGCAAGAGCAGCGAGTGCCCGGGCCCGGGCCTCGGGATGATCTACGCAGGGGTCGGGGTAGTTGTTCCCGAGTTCAACTCCACTTTCCAAAAGGGTGGAGGAAGGGGCCGTCCACGGGCTAAATAAATGCTTGGCAGGAAGGTTGCCAAGTTCTGGAATCCAACGCTTGGCATATTCCCCCCGGGCATCAAATTTAGTCCCCTGAGTGATAGGATTGAAAATACGGAAGTAGGGAGCGGCATCCGCCCCGCATCCGGCTGCCCATTGCCAGCCCTGGGTATTGCTGGCAAGATCAGCGTCTACCAGGGTATCCCAAAACCATCGGGCTCCATCCTGCCAGGGTAGGAGGAGATGTTTGACCAGGAAGGAGGCAACAACCATACGCACACGGTTGTGCATCCATCCGGTCTCGTAAAGTTGACGCATTCCGGCATCGACCATGGGGTATCCAGTATTTCCAAACTGCCAGCGTTTCAAATTGTCCGGATCATCAAGCCATGGGAAGTTGGCATACTTTGGGCGCAAGGGCTGGTCGGGGATGGTGGGGAAATGATAGAGTAAATGGTAGGAAAATTCCCGCCATCCAATTTCCACCAGAAATTTATTTTCTCCACGATGACTGCCCTCGTTTTCCGCCTGCAATACCGCTTTGCAAATTTGCCGCGGGCTTACCTGGCCCCAGGCAAGGTAGGGAGATAGGCGGGAGGTTCCATCGACCGATGGATGATTTCTTCGGGTGGCATAGGAACGGGTAACTTCCTCAACCGTGCGTTCGATCTGTTGATGAGCCGCAGATTCCGATACTTCCCAATGGGCACCCATTTTATTATGCCATGGATGATCGGGAAGCAAAGCAAGCTCGGTAAGTGATTGAGGGGAGGAAGTTTGCTGGACGAATGAAAGTTTCTTGGGGTCGTAACTTGCCGGTTCCCGATAAATGATGGCTCGGGACTTCCTCCAATACGGGGTGAATACCTGAAAGGGTTTACCCGTTCCGTTCTTGGTTTCCCAGGGTTCTTGAAGAAGGGAGGCATTAAAGGATTCGGTGGTAATACCCGTGGAGTCACAGGCTTCTTCGACTGCTTCCTGGGTGGCAATGCCTGCAGGATCATAGGCCCGGCTGTAAAGGATATGTCCAGCTTGGTGGGCCCGGGCAATTTCGGGTAATTGCTCAGCTGCATTTCCCCGGACAAGTAAGAGTTTTCCCCCCGCCTTGGTAATAGAAGAACCAAGGCTCTCGAGGGAATAATGTAGCCACCAGCGTGACGCAGCTCCGGGGGACCACGAGCCGCCTTCTTTTTCATCCCATACAAATACGGGAATAATTTCCATGCCACCCTGCAGGGCGGCATCCAGGGCGGGATGGTCGGACAGCCTAAGATCTTTGCGAAACCAGACGATGGCCCGCTGATTGGATGGAGAGGATGTGGAGATCATCCAGGGAGTTTGGCACGGGACATTCCACCGTCAACCTTGAGAATTTGTCCAGTCATTGAAACAGCCGCGGATGAATGAAGAAAGAGAGCAGTTGCGGCCGCTTCTTCAACCGATGGTAATTTTTTCAGGGGATGCCTGCCTTCGATCATGGGAATCATTTTTTCTCCCCCCACCATGGCCAATCCCATTTCGGTTGGGGTCAGGGTAGGGGCGATCAAATTTACCCGCACCTTGGGAGCGAGCTCCGCGGCAAGAGCAATTCCAAATCCTTCCAGTCCCGATTTGGCCGCGGAGATGGCACAGTGATTGGGCAATCCAGTTCGGGCGGCGACCGAAGAAAATAAAACGATGGAACCGGCAAGTTTGGGAAGAATTGCTTGGATTAGCGTAAATGCATCAAGCACACTGGTTTGATAAGTTTCCAACATCTGTTCGGGACGCAGACGTTTTAGCGGGCCAAGCACCACTTTTCCTGGGCAAAAAGTAAGGGCATCAATTTGATCGGGTAATTGATCGGTATAAGAACTTGGATTAGAAACATCCCCGTTTATCCAATGGCAACCCGTGGGTACTGTTTCTGGAGGAGTACGCGAGAGGGCATAAACTTCGTGGCCCATAGCAATAGATTGATCAACTAAGGATCGGCCGATTCCCCGGGATGCACCGGCAATAAAATGTTTTAGCGGGGTGGATTGATTAGGTATTTCCATCACTATAAAACGATCATTTGTTTTTTATAGATCATATTTTCTGCATGATCTGCTTGCCCTTTATGAATTCTGTAACATATATCAAATACTGTGATAAATCATGACTAAGCAAGGAGGTAGAAGAGAGGGGGCCGGCCGGCCTAAAGGGAGCAACCAATATGGCGAACCCACCCGGCCGGTACGTATACCTGTTAGTCAAATTGAACGGGTCTTACGATTTGTTCGGGAGCGCGAACATGCTCTGCCACTCTATGCCTGTGGGGTGTCCGCTGGTTTTCCTTCTCCTGCCGATGATTATGCAGAGGGTGCCCTTGATTTGAACACACATCTTGTCAGCCAACCCGCGGCCACTTTTTTTGCCCGGGCCCGGGGAGATTCCATGATTGGTGCAGGTATACATGATGGAGATTTGCTTGTGGTCGACCGGAGTTTGACCGCAGAAGATGGTAAAGTAGTGGTGGTCTCGATCAATGGCGAACTTACGGTCAAGAGAATGCGCCGGGAAAAAGGCAGTACCTGGCTAGCTTCCGAAAATCCCGACTATCCATCTATAGAATTTCAGGAACAGGATGAAGCTCATCTCTGGGGGGTCGTCACCAGTGTGATTCATTCCCTGTGATTGCTCTTGCGGACTGTAATAATTTTTATGTCTCCTGCGAACGGGTCTTTCGTCCGCAGTTGCGAAACCGGCCAGTTATCGTGCTATCCAATAACGATGGATGTGCCGTTGCCCGCTCTAACGAGGCCAAGATACTTGGGGTGCCTATGGGTGCTCCTTATCATCAGGTGCGCTACCTTTGTGAACGCAATGGGGTGGAGGTATTTTCCTCGAATTATGAATTGTATGGGGATATGTCCGGCCGGGTGGTCTCGGTCTTACGGCGATTTTCTCCTGAGCTCGAGGTCTATTCGATTGATGAATCCTTCCTCAATTTTTCCGGTCTTTCTGACCCAATCGGATTGGCCGTTCGGATGCGCCGAACCGTGGGTCAATGGACAGGTATTCCTATTTCTGTCGGCCTGGGCATGACCAAGACATTGGCCAAGCTGGCTAATCGTTTAGCTAAGAAATCTGGTAGCGGGTGCTTGCAGGTGGATGTGGGCGATCTTGATACCCTTGCACGGGTAGCGATTGAGGATATCTGGGGAGTGGGCCGCCGATTGGCGGTTCGTTTGCGCCGGGTTGGTGCCCATGATGCCCGTCAATTTGTTGGGCTGCCTGCCGCCGTGGTTCGTTCGATCGGAGGAGTGACCCTCGAACGTACCCATTGCGAATTGATGGGTACATCTTGCATCGAGATGGAAGAGATAGTTCCTCCCCGTAAAAATACCTGCTGTTCCCGATCCTTTGGTAAACCTCTGACCAGCCTGGAGGGCTTGGAGGAGGCGGTGGCTAATTATGTTGTACGGGCGGTTCGTAAGGTGCGTGCAGAAAACTCCTTGGCTTCCGGGATACAGGTATTTGTTATGACCAATCGATTCCGCGAGGATCAGCCCCAATATTCCAATGCCCGTGCCCTTGCCCTGGACGAACCCACAGATGATCCCATCCGGGTGATTCGTCGGGCCAAGGAACTTTTACGGTCTATTTATCGCCCAGGATATTCCTACAAAAAGGCGGGCGTTATCCTGCTCGATCTTATACCAGCCGGTTCCCGCCAAAGTTTATTGTTTGAGGAGTTTGGAGACGATCGTACCCGTGGGTTCGTCGATACGGTCGAGGAAGTGGCCGCTCGTTATGGGCCCAGTGGTGGCTTTTGGGCGGCTCAGGGAATGGATCATTCCTGGCGGATGCGCCGTGAAAGACGGACCCCCCGTTACACTACCAACTGGTCGGAAATTCCTGAAGTCGGGTAAAACTGGAGGGCAATTATTTTGCCCAATCGAAGCAGGCGATCTCCTCGCCGTTGCGGGCAAAGAGATAGCCATTGGCTAGGACGGGGCCATTCCAGCAACGGACATTGTTTAAAAGTTGTTCAGAAAACACCTCCTGGAAATTATCTGGATTGGCATTGACCACTGATAAAACACCGGTGTTTCCCAGAATAAGTAATTTTTTATCGCAAAGAAGAATGCGACCGTATCCATATTTTTCCCCTCGCCACATCCGTTTTCCAGTCTTGGCTTCCAGGCAGACGAGCAGGTTTTCACTAAATCCATAAAGGTATTCATCATGGAGCACAGGGTTGGAGAATTTTGCCTTGAGGTCTTTTGATTTCCACTGCGATTCGATCAGATAATTTGCATTGTCGGATTCTTGGCGGATGGAAAAACATTCTGCACCCTTGCCATATCCGGCCGCAATGAGGAAGGAGTTATTGGACAGTGCGATCGGTTGAACAATTTGTACATTGTTAAGAAAGATTTTCCATGGTTTTTCCCATATAGTTTTTCCGTTTTGTGGATTCAAAGAGGCAATTTTTCCTTCCACGGCCACTAATAGATGATCTTCTCCGAGAAGCCTTAAAATAGTGGGGGATAAATAGACCCCTTTGCCGGATAACTTCGATTCCCAGTTTAACTTTCCGGATGCTAGAGAGTATGATTTTACTGCACTTCCCTCACCCCCTGGATTGATAATTACCTGTTCTTTCCAAACCAAAGGAGAAATTGAAATCCCCCAGTGTGGAAAAATATAGTCATCCTCAATGGTCTTTGTCTCCCAAATCAACTTTCCAGTATTTGGTTGGAGGCATGAGAGTGTACCGTTTGAAAAAAGAACGATTAATTGATCATTGATTAGAGTGGGAGTGGAGCGGGGACCTGGTCCGCTCATCATATCATCCCACCGGGTTTTTTCCGCAAAGCTCCAGACTAGCTCCCCATTCTTCAGGGAACGGGCAGTCAGGGTCTCTTCATCCCCTTGTTGCTCCAAAGTGTAGAGGAGTTTTTCTGATGATATGATTGAGGAATGTCCAGCCCCACACACTTTTTTCCAGACGGGTGAAGGGGCAGTGTTCCAATTTACATCGACTCCCTGTTCCGGGGCATGTCCCGTCCTCTCGGGGCCACGAAACTGAGGCCAATGGAAATTGCCTTTTCGCCAACCGCTATCATTGATCGGTTTAGAAGATACGGGTTCGGGGGTGGAATGCTTGAATCCAATGTAAGGGATCATTCCTCCCCGCATTTCCATTCTTACACAGCCCGTAAAAGAGAGCAGTGCGAGAGAGAGGAAAATGATAAGGAAATGATTCCTCATCGTAATCGTTTTATTGGCGTAGAATCGTCTATTTAGCTAGAGCCGCCTCGATTGCTTTGGTTAATTTCTTGGAAGTTGGAGAGGTCATGCTCCCAAAGCGGTCGATCGGTTTACCGTCTTTGCCAATGAGGATTTTGGTAAAATTCCATTTTACATTTCCTGCGAGCGGGCCCGACTCTCCAATAATTGATTCATACAGGGGGTGCCTGTTTGGTCCATTAACATCAATTTTCGAATACATCGGGAAAGATACCCCAAATTTGGTGGAACAAAACTCTTTGATTTCTGCTTCGGTACCAGGTTCTTGTCCGCCAAATTGATTGCAGGGAAAGCCACATACTACGAGGCCTTTATCCTTATATGTTTGGTGCAGTTCTTCCAGCCCTTTGTACTGACGAGTAAATCCACACCGGGATGCCACATTTACTAGGAGCATTACTTTTCCCTGATGGGTGGAGAGTTTGGTTTTTTCACCGTCGATATCGACGAGTTGATGATCGTAAACAGTGGAAGCGGATGCGGTGCTCATGATAGATGCGAGTAGCAAGGGGATGAATTTCATTGTTTTTTGGATGGTTGATTCTTTTCAGATTCTTTTTGGGAGGAACGAATGGGAAGGTGAACTTCCGAGCGTTTTAATAACCACGGAATGAATGGACCATCCCAGTACACGGCATAAGCAGTCCCGCTAGTTTCATAATCCGGATTATTATCGATCCATTCAAGCAGGAGTTTTTCATGCTTTTGAAAGTTTTCACTGTTGTAACTACCCCGAATGCCAATCGCTACGACTGTAATTGGGTCCAGGTTTATCACTTCCACCTTGCCCGTATTTGGACGTTTTTTGGCTGCATCTTTTTCACCCACAAAAAAACGCATTTTGCCAGGTTCAATTTCTGCTTCCACTGGGGTGGTCATGGATAGATCGTGTTGGGATATGTATCCAAACAAAGTGCGGAACAATCCATTGTTTTCAGAAAAATAACCTTGGGGGCTCTTAGCTTCGAGAGCGATCCGTTTAGGAAGTTCGAGAACCTTAATCTCTCCAACCGGAGTTTTTTCATGCATCGCCTCGTATCCCATCAGCGGTAAATTAGCCAATAGAGCAAGGTAGGTAAAAAGAAAAGAAATACGCACAGTTTATAGATCGATCAGGAAGTAGGGTTGGATCAATCGCAAAAGTATAAAAATTAGAGAATAATTCGAAAAGTCAGGTTTATTCTTGGCCCGATCGGCTTAGCCGTTCGGGGAATTTCGTGCATCCAATGATGTTGGGTTGATCCTTTCATTAGAAGAAAGCTTCCATGATTGAGCATGAT
>CALSMY010000002.1 GCA_943787575.1 uncultured Opitutales bacterium
AGGCCTTAGTTCCTTCTTGCTTGAATCAATTGCGTACTGAGCATCTTCTGCTTTAAGTTGAGCCATCATTTGCTCGGTCATGGTCTTTAGTTTGTTTGGTTTTTGATCGGCAAGATTGGTTTTTTCGTAGGGATCACTTGTCAGATCATACAGCTCATATTGGGGAAGAGTTCTTTTACCCACTTTGGTCTTGTAGCGATAGATGAGCTTCCAGTCTCCTTTGCGATAGGAGGTGAAATAGGAACTTCGGTGGCTGTGGGGAAAGTGACAGAGGAAATGGTCCGACCGATCGGGATTGTTTTTCCCCTGCAATTGTTGAATCAGACTGATACCATCAATGGTGTGGTCGGACGGATTTTTAGTTCCGGTTGCATCGAGAATGGTGGCATAGATATCCATCACTGTACCGATCTGCCGGTGATGCACTGCGTTTTGCAAGATTGAAAAGGAATTCGCTTTGCCGGACTTTGCCCATCCGGCGATGAAGGGAACGCGCAGGCCTCCCTCGTAACAGGTTCCCTTTTTTCCACGAAGAGGGGCTGAGCTAAAGTACCCGTAGGTATCGCCTAGCGGGGCGTCTGATCCGTTGTCGCCAACAAAGAGAATCAGAGTATTCTCCGCTACTCCCTTTGCTGCCAAGTGATCCATTAGATCACCAAGTGACTTATCTATACCTTCGATCAGGGTGGCGAAGGAATTGGCCGGTCTGGATTTGCCCGAGTCCTTATAGTTATTTCCAAATCGTGGATCGGTCTGAAAGGGGCTATGGGCGGCATAGTGGGACATATACAGAAAGAAGGGAGATTCTTTTTGTAAGGACTGATCGATGGCAGTGATTGCCTCGCGAGTGATTGCCTCCGATAAGAAGACATCGGTCTTATGATATTTTTCTAATCCGGGAATAGCACGTTTTTTTCGCTTGGGATCGAGGTTGCCATATCCATCCTCGCCGAAATAACTCCCTGGTTGCCCGAAAGCACAACCAGCAATGTTGACATCGAACCCAAGGTTCATCGGGTTGGCACCTTCATATTCAGTGGGAGCAAAGTGAGCCTTGCCGGAAAAGATCGTATGATACCCATTCTTTTTGAGAAGGGCGGGGAGGGTGACATCTTTGCTCGTCAGTCCTTTCCAATTCCAATCTGCTGGACCTGCATTTTTGGTTTCCGGATTAATCCATTGGGTCACCCGGTGCCTGGCCGAGTTCTGCCCAGTCATCAGGGAAACTCTTGAAGGAGAGCAAACGGACTGGGCATAAAACTGAGAAAACCTCACACCCTGCTTTGCCAGACGCTCCATATTTGGGGTTCGGTAAAAGTTATTAAGGGGATGTTCCTGCGGCTTTCCATCCTTGTTCGCCAGCATGGGAACGGAGGTGTCCATTAGCCCCATGTCATCGACGAGGAAAAGTATGACGTTTGGCTTATTCGATTCGTTCTGGCCGAAAGGTGGAGCGAATAAAGAAAGTAGGTGACTAGGATAACGGCACGCATATGTATAGTTGGGTTTCCCTTTAGAGCCCGGTTGCAGTTTTTGCGGCTTGGGCATTAAATAATGGTTTATTTGCTTTGTCCCAAAAAGGATTTGGTATGTGAGAATCTCTCATCATTTGTTCAATTTTACTGACAATGCTGGATGATTCTTGGCGACATTTTTTAACTCACCTTGATCGGTTGAGAGATCATAGAGTTCGATCTTTAATCCTTTTCGGGTATCGAGCACCACCCCTTTCCAATTATCGTAGCGGACGGCACAATTAGGCTTATTACTTTCATACAATTCCCAGTATAGATGGGAGTGTTTTTTTTGAGCTCTCAGGCTTGCCCAACAGAGTGGGTAGCATGGAGATCCCGTCTGTTTCTCCTTTGATCGGTTCACCGGTCAGGTCGGATAGGGTGGGTAAAACATCCCAAAAAGCGGAGATATGATCACTCACTGTGCCCGCTGGAACTTTATTTGGCCAATAGGCAATCTTGGGGGGAGCGAACACCCCCGTCATACATACTTCTTTTCTTTCCTTTTAAATCTCCAGAGGTTTTGAAGAAATCCAATGTTCCTCCTTGGCCATGGGCACCGTTGTCGGAGTTGAACAGGATGAGTGTGTCTTCCGCAATCCCAAGTTTTTCAAGGAGCCTTTTTAACTGGCCAATATCACGGTCCATACGTGTGACCATTGCCGCCTGAATTTTCATTTTTTCGGGCCAGTTTTTTTCCGCATACTGACCAAGGTCAGGTACTTGCCATTTTACATGTGGAATAGTGTAGGCCAGGTAGAGAAAGAACGGTTTAGCCTGATGGTTATTTACGAACTTAAAGGCTTCTTGGGTAAGCAGATCATGGCTGTAATCATTTTGCTTTCCGTTGGCATTATCGAGCATAACCTTTTGATCATTTTTCCAGAGGTATTCCGGGTAGTACTCATGGGCCTTCCGTTGATCGGTGTAGCCATAGAAATAATCAAACCCTTGTTTATTTGGGTTGCCCGAATTATGGAAACCACCAAGTCCCCACTTTCCAATGCAGGCAGTAGTGTAGCCTGCTCGCTTCATGAGTTTACCGATGGTTTCGGAACTAGCGGGGATAGGAGTTTGTCCTACTGGATAGCCTGGGCTATTCGCACGGATGTAGGCATGGCCCGGATGTTTGCCGGTTACGAGAGAGGCTCGGGATGGAGCACAGACTGCATTGCCGCAGTAATGGTCGGTGAATCGCATGCCACCTGTAGCCAAAGCATCTAATTCGGGCGTTTTGATCAGTCTTTTGTCCGTTGTAGCCCACCTCACCATAGCCTAAATCATCCGCGAGTATGTAAATGACATTAGGCTTTTGATCAGATGCCAATACAAGGTTTCCAAGAGTTAACAAAAAAGAAAATACATAGAGCTTTTTCATTCATAAAATAAAACTACTCTCACTTTGTTTTGGCAACTAGTATAGAGTTTTTTTTGTTCATTCGCGTTACGATCAATTTAATTCCCCAAATTTCATTGACTTACAAATTTTGGTTATAGTTGTATGCCCTTCACATGAATGCCCTAAAAAAATCTCCCTACTTTCTTTCCCAACGTCTAGGGCGATGGAAATGGCCATGGCTTATTCTTGCAATTCTTTCGGTTATCCCAGTGGCTATCTTGGCTAGTAAGTTATTTGATTACCTTCTGGAAGTATTTTCAAAATTCACAGGTACCCCTTGGTATAGGCTCTTCATGGAAACAGATCAAGCAACTGATCCGCCCTTGGTTTTGCTGGAGTTACTTTGCGTGGGACTTTTATGCTGGCCGATTGCTATTGTCGGTTCTTTGATTCAAGGCCGAGCGGTTAAGACCTTGGTTGCTCCAATTAAGTCTTTCCGTTGGGGGTTAGTTGGAAAAACAATTTTGTTGGTAATGCTTATCCAACTCCTGTTTTTCCTGATCCCTATACCTGGATTGAATGAATTTGAGCCGATTTTTAAATTTAATGGTTTCCGTACAGAACATGGCTATTGGTTGTTGCCCATGATCGTTTGCATCCTTCTTCAAACCACCGGGGAAGATGTCTTTTTTAAAGGATTTTTGTTACGTCAATTCGGAGCAGTTGTTCCCGTTTTCTGGTTCGCGCCGGTATTGGTAACAGCTTGTTTTGTCAGCATTCATTTTGGCAATCCTGATTTTATGAAAAACATCGGTGCGATTTTGGTGTACTTCGTAATGACTGAGTTAATCATTATCTTTTTCTTGATGCGCTCAGGTGGAATGGAAATTCCTTTAGTCCTTCATTTCCTCAATAATTTCATTCTCTTTATGGTCTGTGCAGAGGAGGGGACGCAGGCTAATGAACTTACCCTTTGGGTTTATGAAAAATGTGAGGATGATTTCATAAACCGCGTAAGAATCTATATCTCTCTGGGCCAAGAATTGATCTTGTTCGCTGGTCTCTATTTGATGTTTTTCTGGCATCGATCTCCCTATTATATTCATCCATTTAATAGGGGTTCCACAGGCCCCTAAATCACTCTAAATGGAATAAGCAAAGTTCTGTTCTCTAGAGAAGAAAATAAATAACACCAGTAACGACACCTGCCCCAATAAGATTCAGGACGAACCCTTCTGTCGCCATCCGTTTCACACTAATCTTTCCAGTGCCAAAAACGATTGCATTGGGTATGGTTGCTACCGGGAGCATGAAGGCACAGCTTGCACTAAGGGCGGCAGGGATCATCAAAAGCTTGGGGTCGAGATTGGCAGACACAGCAGCTGCTCCAAGGATGGGCATCAATAGGTTAGTGGTTGCGGTATTGGAGGTCATCTCGGTGAGGAAAGTGACGAGTAAACAAATTCCGACTAACACGCCAATTGTAGGCAGGTTCTCCACTCCGGATAGGGCGGAGGCAATGGATTGGCTCAGGCCGGACTGTTTGAATGCTTCCCCCAGGCAAAGACCAGCACCCACCAGAATGAGCATACCCCAGGGAATCTGGTTGGCGGTTTTCCAATCGAGCAAACGCTCTCCCTTTTTCTCGCCATTGGGTAAGCAAAAGAGAATGATCACAGCGATAAAGGCCACGCTGGCATCGTTTGCCTGAGGTAAGTCGAGCCAGGTTTTCCATCCGCCAAACGGCTCCGAACGGGTGATCCATGCCAGGGCAGTCAGGCTAAAAATAGTCAGGGTACGAATCTCTGGTTTGCTCCAACTTCCCGGATGGGGAAGAGATACCACGCCTTTGCCCGAGACCTTACGGGTCAGCCAGAGCCAGATTACCAGGGTCATCACTAGGGTGACCGGCATTCCAAAGGTCATCCAGTCAGAGAAGGACAGTTCAGGAAAACCGAGGTCTTTATACGCACCCATCATTACTAGGTTCGGAGGCGTGCCAATTGGGGTGCCGATTCCCCCTATGTTGGCGGCAAAGGCAATACCGAGCAGAAGAGGGATGGTCAGTTTTTTATTTTCACTCCCCTGAATTACCGCCAGAGCCATCGGTAACATCATCAGCGTACAAGCCGTATTGGATATCCACATGCTAAGAAATGCGGTTGCTCCCATGAATCCGAGCACAAGAAACTTGTCACTGGCCGGAAAGGTACGGACCATGGCGATAGCGATGCGTCGGTGAGCCCCGCTCTTTTCCATGGCTTTTGAGAGAAGGAACCCACCGAGGAGCAAAAGTACCAAGGGATGCCCATACTTCTCGCCCACGGTCTGGGGAGAAAGAACCCCAAACATAGGCAAGAAGGCAAGGGGGATGAGAGAGGCCACCGGAATCGGTACCGCCTCAAAAATCCACCACAGGGCAGTCCAGATGGCAATGGCCAAAGTGAGGGCAGCGGCTAGTTCCAAACCACCCATAGATTTACCTATCCAACCAACTAATAGAGCTATAAGTGGCGCTACCCATAGTAAGGAATTCCCCAAAAGTGTGGACCCTTGAGGAGAGCCATTTGGATTATCTGGGAGCATTGCTTTTTTGAAAAATCAAGGGAAGCTTTTTTGAGGTTAGCTTACTTAGGACGATTTTTTCTAAATCGTATCCATCCATAGAGAGCGATGCTTATTAGGAGGGTTATGCAACCGGGTATTCCGATTAAAATAAAAATAAGGGTGCCAAGCATACCCGCACCTTCATTGTTCGGATTTCCTCCAATAATGAGTGGGGTATAAAACCATGAGGTCGCACCGATGACCAGCATGGGCAATCCGACAATGAGTAAGCTTTTTGGTAGGGGAATGGAAAAACTGAGTAAAAAAATGATACAACCCAAACCAGATAGGCAGGGGCCCCAAAATTGAATCATTTGGAGACTTTTGGGAATGAAATTAAGAGAAGATGGGAGCCAAAAACTGAGAGATGTAATCACCCCAATTATGATTAAAAACAAACTTACCAGAAGTAAGGTAAGTTTTGGTTGTTTGAATTTGCTCATCAATTTTATTTTTCCTCTCTCCCCGATATCAAACACTGAGCAATTGGTGGATGCCCGTTGATAAGATTGAATCTAGGACTGCAACCTAATCTTCTTCACCTAACAAGTTCGATACCTTGGTCAGTTATTTTTATCTTTCGTTGTTTATATAATTTTCCGATGGCCTGTTTGAATACTTTTTTGCTTATTTGAAAAGTATCTACGATGTCTTCCGGGGAACTTTTGTCATTAAAGTCGGATCTTCCACCTCTCGATTTGAGATGTTCTAAAATTTTATCTGTTGTTTGATAAACATGCCTGCCCTGACTGGGTTGTAGGGATACATCTATTCTTCCATCTTCCCGTACACATTTAATATATGCTTTGAGCCTTTGGCCTTCCTCATAGTAACCGTAAACCTGATTCTCATAGACCAAACCAATATATTCATCGTTAATGGCAACCTTGATTCCCAAATCTGTAAAACAACATATTTCGATGTCGACCTCTTGCCATGGAGAGAACACGCCTTCTTCAACGGTTTCATCTAAGTGCTCGTAGTTGAAATTATTACTCATCAAGCAATACAATTCGTTTTGTGTTCAAGTGGATTTTGTAGAAATTCATTCACTAATGACAGGCCATTTACCACCGAGGGCATCCAATAGTTCAAGGCTATCAAGCGAGCAATCCACCAATTCAGATTGTTTCAGGTAAATCGTTTTTGAGCATTGGGTAGCGAGCTTTTCTTTGATGAATTTCTTGCACAGATCGCTGGTCTTTTTTTCTCCAAGATCTTGAATGGACTCATCTAGAGTAGAGTAAGGGATAGGATAGATTGTCTTTCCATTAGCATTTCTTCCTTGAATTGAGGCGAGTGAAGCATGCGATTTCCCAAGGTTTTTAATAACCAGAATGATCGACTCATCTTTTTTTTCAGCTCTAATTTCAAGAGGCCCACAAGAGGAATTCAACCCGACAAGCCTGAACAATGGGTTGAGCATTTTTTCGAATGCTTCTTCGACAAAAAATAAAAAGCCTGCAAAGAGTAAACCGATAATGATAGCAATGATGGTTAATGGGTCCATAGATCATACACTTGAGTAAATTCCCCCATTATGCACTCAAAATAATAACTCCAAGAGCGAATTTGATCTTTTGAAATTGCCTTGATTTGTTTGTTTATTTGGGAGAAGCCTAAGCAATGTCCTTGGCCGAGAAATGTTATCAACTGCTCCTCCGGGTTCCGAAAGGCAGAGTGACCACATACAAGGAATTAGCCGAGGCTGTCGGTACCCGTGCGTATCGGGCCGTTGGGCAGGCCATGAATCGGAACCCCAGGCTGTTTGAAGTTCCCTGCCACCGGGTCGTTTGCAGTAATGGTGAGATCGGAGGATATGCCCTAGGGGTGGAAAAGAAAATCGAGTTACTCCAAAAAGAAGGGGTGCTGGTAAAGGGTAACCGGGTGGAAGGAATGGAGGGCATTCTGTACCGGTTTTCCTCGCAATGAAAAAATTTCCTGCCGTTTTCTTGATCGTAGGTGGCCTGCTCACCATCCTGCTGGCTATAGCTTATATGCTGGTCTTTTTTGATCTTCCTTATCCGGATGCAACCCTTGAAGAGAACATTCAACAAAATTTTCACATGAGAATTACCTATGTGATTGTTGGCGTCGGTTTTTTAGGTTTTTGGGTCGGTCTGCTGGGCGGGATGGCTAAGTTTCTTTTCAGGATATTTAAGAAACGGAAATAAATTTTAAAATTAGGTGCCCAGAAGTAAGCGGTTCAAAAATTCTTCCCGGCTTACCTCGGGTAGCGGGCGGTCTTTTTCGTGATATTGCAAGTGGCACTCCACCCCGATTTTTTTACATGCCTCCAGCATGATTTCCCCAAAGATGGGGCTGTGGATTCCGTTGGGTGATTTGCTGGTGGGGAACTCACGGTTCACATTGTAAAAGAGGTGCAGGGGAGGATCATCCTTGGTTAAATGGTTCAAAGGAGAGCACTGTTGTACGAGGTTTTTGTATTCTTCCCAGTTGCTGGTCAGTTCGTCTATGGTTTCGGCACCAAAGGGTTTGTATGGCATGGGGTTGCCAAAGGTTGTCTCACCTATGCGTTCTTTGATCATGAACGGGTTCATCGTAGTCTGAGCACCAGCCACCAGGGCACCGGCGATGCGGGAGGACTGCCGTTCCACCGGATCTTTGCTCTTAGGGTTGGCGATGTCATCGTGCAAAGCAACCAGCAGGCTTGAACACCCGCCGGCCGAACCTCCGGTGGCCACAATTCGGCTGGGGTTGATGTTCCATTCCTTTACTTTGTATCTTAAAAACTGAACGGCACGCAGGGCGGCATGGAGCATCTGCGGTTGCCTGCCTCCTTCATTGACGAGGGGATAACTAATGGATGCTATATGATACCCCTTTTGTAATTGGCTTGGGCGTTTGGATTCATCCTTTTTTCCTCCCATCCATCCACCCCCATGGATATCGAGGAGGACTCCAACCGGTCCTTCGGATTCATACCTCCAAAAGTTCATCTTCTCTTTTTCATGATCCCCGTAGGCAATGTTTTTAACCGTTGGGGCTACGCCAGCGTTTTGCTTGCCGAAAACAAAAATGCAGGTGTTAAGTAGACTAATTAATAGGAGAAAAAGTTTCATGAAAAGGGCTTTAATTGTTGAGTCGTATGAGATTAAAGGTTTTGAGGGACCAACTGGATACTGTGAATTACAAGGTATGCAGGGATTTCGAGGATCAGTAAGACGATGGCCACCTTGCCCAACGCGGTCTTCCGGCTAAGAACGGAAGTGACTGCAGCAATAGCGAGAAGAGGAAACCAAGTTAAGATACCCAGCGGAATGGCTCCCATCATGCAGCCCCAGCTAAGTACTGCAGTGACCAAGGCCCAAATTCCAAGTTTATTTCCTTTTTGGTTATTTTCTTTTTCTGCTGTCATAATAAATTTATTTGATGTTAGTAGGCTGAGTTAAATGGGTTTGGGTGACCATTCTGGAAGTTTGCCCAGTTTGATCCTCTTTTGGTATCGTTTCTGCAAAGGAAAATTGCCCTTGGTGATTTGCTCCTTCCCGGCATTTACCTGTAAAGGGCCGAGGGTATTCCACCAGGCATCGTACGCCTCCTTCATTTGCTTCATTACCTCTGGGTTTTTCTTGGCCACATTTTGCTGCTGTCCGGGATCTTTGCCAATGTCATAGAGTTCTTTATTATCGATCCATCTCCAACGGGTAGATCGAGCGGCACCATTTCTGTACCTGTGCGTTTCCATTGCGTCGTGATCCCAAATTTTATCATCCCACCGGCCTCGGTGAAAGAAGAGTGTTCGGTTGGGCCATTCCGGTTTGAGGTTTTCAAAAAGAGGGAGCAGGGATCGTCCCTTGGGAGGAAGTTTACTCTTTGGGACCTTTGTACCAGCAAGTTCACACATCGTACGGTAGAAATCAATATGTCCAGTAAGTGCATCGATATCCACTCCTTCCTTGATTCTGCCTTTCCACATCCAAAAGCTTGGTACCCGGGTGCCCCCTTCATGAACCGTGGCCTTAGCTCCCTTCATTCCGCAGTTAAAAGAGGCAAATTTCTTACCATTCTTCATTCCTGTTGCTCCTGCCATCCCGTTGTCGGTCATGAAGATCACCAGGGTGTTTTCGAACTGATTCCATTCCTTGAGCTTGGCTAAGACCAGCCCAATATTATCGTCTATGTTCTCAATCATTCCGTATCGACCGGCAGTCCGCTCTCCATATCCTTCGTCCAAGAATCTCCGCTTATATTTTTCAGGGGCAATCATTGGCCCGTGGGGAGCATTGAGGGAAATATAGGCAAAATAAGGATCCTTGGCGTCTATCCTGTCTTTCATCCAAGCCAGTCCCGCATGAAAGAAGAGATCGGTGCAGAACCCTTCGGTTTTTACGATTTCCTCGTTGTGCAAAAGGACATTATCAAAGTAGCACTCTTCTTCGTTTACGGGGAAATCTCCCCAACCGGTCTGGCCAATCCCGCCGGCTCCGTGGATCAAAACCTCGTCGAAACCACGGGCTTTTGGTAGGTATTGCTTTTCATCTCCGAGATGCCATTTACCAAAGATTCCGGTTTTATAACCTGCTGCTTGTAGGGCTTGTGGGAAAGTAACCACATCAAGGGCAAGGTGGTCGCGTTGACGGATGGTGTGGGAAATGCCTACCTCGAAGGGAGAGCGACCGCTCATCAGAGCACCGCGGGTGGGTGAGCAGGTCGGGCTGACATGAAAGTCATCAAACCGTGTGCTCTTTGCCCAGAGATCGTCCAGGTGGGGGGTGCGGATCCGATCATTGCCCATGCAGGAGAGATCTCCTTTACCCTGATCATCGGTTAAGATGAAAAGAATATTGGGCCGGCTGCCAGCGAGTTTATCACCATACAGGCAGGCACTCATGAAAAAATAAAAGAGGGCGAGGGTAAATCTTGGTTTCATTGCAATTATTTGAACTAAAGCCAGCTGATCAGGCAAAACAAAGTTTTGAGAGTGATGAAGATTATTTAGCGAGCTCTGTCCAGAAATGCGAGCTTACCCAAACCTTGATTTTATAGTTTGCACTTTAAAAGATCTGTATGAGAAGTTTAGAAGTATGAGCGAGAAATTAAGAAAAAGAGTGATTGCAGGGATTGCTTTGATCAACCTGTCTATTTTCTTGTTATCTGCTTTTTTGCTAACCCGCCCTGGATCTTTTTTTTGGGAAGGGCCGATTACTGAACTAGAAAAAAGCATTCTTCGCCTGTTGGCCCGCGAGGGTTACGATATTTCCTTTTTTATCCTTCTTTGCACGAGCCTGTGCTCCTGGGGGATCTATCTAATAAGCGTGAGGCCAGAGAAAATCAAAAGGATTGACTGGTTTTCTCCTTAGGCGGCGTGGCGCAAGGCTTCCACCGGATCCATTCGGGATGCTTTCCTCGCGGGATAAAGGCCAAAGATAATCCCGGTGGCCACAGCGATTGCAAATACAAGGGGAAGAGACCATGGCACAACCACAGGGTTCATATTTTGCATGGCAGTGGGCAGAGACTCGTAAAGAGTGGGGGCAATATCTTCGATCATCCCCAACAGGCTGTTATAGGCTGGGGCACATAGTAATCCTGCAAAAATTCCGGCCAACCCACCCGCACCGGTAAGCACAGTGGTTTCTACAAGGAATTGAATTACGATATCCCTTTTGTTCGCTCCGATCGCCCGGCGAATTCCTATTTCCCTTGTTCTTTCCGTGACCGTGGCCAGCATGATGTTCATGATCCCTACACCTCCCACAAAAAGGGAGATTCCTGCCACCAGGCCCATCAGGGCGACAAAGGTCATTTTTGCCCGTTCTGCCTGTTGGATAAGCTCGAAGGGAACGGTGACCTGGAAATCCTCAATCCCATGATCTCGGATAAGCATATCCCGAATCATTTGGGCGACAGAAAAGAGCTTGGTTTGATCATCTATGGTTAGGGTGAGCTTGGAGATTAAGTGACTGCCGTCATACCCCTTGTAATAGAAGTCGAATATTTTTGCCCAGTGTGTTTCGAGGGGCAGATAAATGTTATCATTGAACAATTCCTTAAAGCCAAGTTTTCCATCATCCTTGAGGGCACTTCTTGGGGCGACTTCTCCAATCACAGTAAATAAATTCCCTTCGATGTTTACCGTACGCCCAATTGAGTCTCCAAAGGGAAAAAGCTTTTTAGCAAGACCAGATGCGAGTACACAGACTTCAGCTTTATCCCGGTTGTCCTCTTCGGAGATGAATCTTCCTTTGCTAATCTGAAGGTTGTGCAGGTCCCGATAGTTGGGTAAGCACCCAAGGAATTCCGCCTTTTTCCTGTCGTGTTCAGTGGAAGCATATCTCCTCGAAAGCTCCCGTGTTGGATAAGCTGCGGATATGGAGGGCACGGTATTTACAATTTTGCGAAAGTCATTTTCTGTTAGTCCCCAGGAGATGAAATAATCTCGTTTCTGAGACCTGTCCTGCTGGGAAGGTTTTTGACTGGAAAGAATCAGGTTATTGGCCCCGAGTTCCATGATTTCCAGTTCTGCCTGTTCGGCAATTCCTTCGCCAATAGCAAGCAGCCAGATTACACTGACCACTCCAATAAAAACGCCTAACCCCGTTAAGATGGATCGGAGAGGGTGGGTAACCATACTTTGCAGGGCACTTTTAGTAAGATTAGCGAGCGAGTTGCTCCACTGACCAGAGCTAGTTTTTTGAGAGGATTTTTCTTCTGGTGGTAGGTTAGCAAAAACTGGCTCTTTGGATCGATCATCTGAAGTAATTTCCCCATCATTCATTCTGATAATTCGGCGAGCACGGGCTGCTACCTCCTCCTCGTGTGTTACCAATACGATGGTCTTTCCCTGCTGATTTAAATCATCGAGCAGGTTGAGGATTTCTTCAGTGGTTTTAGAATCGAGGTTTCCGGTCGGTTCATCGGCGAGAATGAAAGCGGGGTCGTTTGCAAGGGAACGCGCAATGCCCACCCGTTGCTGTTGTCCTCCAGAAAGTTGTAGAGGTTTGTGATTCAAACGATCACCCAGTCCGACTAAATCTGCCATTTCTTGTGCCTTGATCGCATCGAGGTTGGATGTACTGTCGTAGCTTGCCGGTAGGGCGATGTTCTCAAGTACATCGAGGTAGGGAATCAGGTTGTAGGATTGAAAAATAAACCCAATTTGCTGGGCTCGCAGCTTTGAAAGCTCATCATCATCGAGATCCCCGACAGCATACCCTGCCAGTTCATAATGTCCCTCTGTTGGTTGGTCGAGACACCCGAGCAGATTGAGCAGGGTACTCTTACCTGAACCCGATGGACCCATGATCGCGAGGTAGTCACCCTGGGGTACCTCGATGGAAATTTTATTGAGGGCAATAACCTGCTCCTCGCCCATTTGATAAACCTTAGTCAGGTTAGTGGTAGAGAAGGCAGGATTCATTTTGGTAAGAGCGGCCAGTTTAGAATCGCCCGAAGCAATCTAGTTAAGGGCTAACTCTTTGTCTTCGCTCGGTTCAAAATTTTCCCGGAAGGGGTCGGGGTTAATGACCACGGACTCGCCTTCTTCCAATCCCGCTACTACCACCGCATGGGACATGTTGTTCGGGCCCAAATCAATTTCACGAAGTTCAAGTTCTTGATCCACACCAGCTATCAAACAATAAGCCTGGCCCTTTTTCCGGAATACCGCGGGTAGGGGGATTTGAAGAGCACTTTCGATAAGTTCAGACAGAATGGTGACTTTCGCAGTCATTCCAGTACGTAAGCCTTCGGGCGGATCATTAATAATGATCTTGGTCCCATATTCCTTGATGTGTGCGCGGTAGCGATCCCATGATGGCCAGGGGTAGTCGCTGACGGACTGCACAGAACCATCCAGTTCCACATCACGGATCGCATCAATGGTAATCCGGCACTTCATCCCTGCTTTTACCTGCTCCACCCGGCTTTCATTAATTTTCGCCTGTACCAGTAAGCGTGAGGTGTCGGGCAGACGGATAATGGTTTGGTTTTCCCGTACCTGTTCACCTTCGGCAATGACCACACCCTTGTTTTTGTTGTTAGCATAGGTTACCTCACCGTCTGCGGGGGAGAGAATGGTACATTTTTCGATTTGCTCAACAATTTCTCTCTCCTGGGTAAGTTCGAGATCGTTGGAGTTTTTGGCGGATGCCAATCGGGCCTCCGCGGTGAGAATAGAGGCGTTTAGATCATTGACCTTGGCGGCACGGGCATGAGTACGGAGAACATCGAGTTTGGTCTGGGCGAGGTCGAGTTCCTTGCCCGCTTTTTCCACCGCAAATTGATCCGCCTCTAATTGAGCCTCAGAAACATAGCCTTTGGCCGTAAGTTTCTTGCTGTATTCCAAATACTCTTCTGCTCGCCGCAGGTTTTCCTTAGCCACAAATTCGGCGCTTTCCAATTGTTCCTCTTTTTCACGGTAGGATCCAGATAGGTATTCCTCGAGAGCAAGTTTAGCAGCCTCCACATCCGCCTCTGCCTTGACCAAGGTTGCATTTGCCTGGTGCACAGATATGCGTTGCTTTAGGAGATCTTTCTGCAGGCTGGCGTCATCCAGTTTAGCCAAAAAATCACCTTTTTTTACCATCGTACCTTCCGGGACGATTTTTAAAATATTCACACTAGAGGAACCTCGGCTACGGACTTCACTTTTGATTTCAATATTTTCCGCACTCTCCACCTCTCCGGGTTCTGTAATTTCCAACTTAAACAGATCGACCTTCACTGTTTCCAAGAGTGGGGTTACCTCAAGTATCGTGGATTTATCTTCCAGGTTAACCCACCAGACAAGAGATAGGGTAAAGGCACCAGCGAGGCTAAGTAATGTTTTGCCGGAAACGAAGCCTCGGTTTTTACTAGTTATTTCGGACATGGAATTATCTTATTTTATAGCTGTGGAAGAGCAAGTTAGGACAATCTAATAAGGGTAAGGACGAATCTAAAGTACCCATTTTTACAGATCTTCCCAGATACCACTTTGATTGAGTTTCATTTGGCCAAGGTCATAGGCATACCGCATCCGCATGGCTTCATATCCTATCCACACATCTAAAAAGCTGTTACTTGCATCGAGGAGATCATTCAGGGCATTAACAAGGTCTCTGGCGGTAGTGGCACCGAACTGGGCACTTCTTCCAGGCTTTGGGGGTTCTTCCAGTCGCAAGCGGGCAAGGTCCACCTGAGCAATGGCTCCGCGAACTGCTGCCCGGTTTAGTTCAAAATTTAGCTCATAGAGATTAGATAAGCGCAGGTGCTCCCGAAAAGCCCGAAGCAGGGTGTCTTCGAAAGCGAGGTAGGATCTGCGGGACTGCTGGTAGCGGATAAGAGCTTCTTTGTAACGGTTTCGCTCCCGAATCTTGGCAAGGGGGGTATCCAATTCAAGCCCCACACTCCAGCTACTTTCATCGGATTTAAATTGGCCTGCCTTCATCGAGTCCGAGCCCAAGTCACCAGATAAGACGAGGTCAAGATCTGTCCTCAGGTCATCCCTAGCCAGATCGGCTGCTCGCCATACATCAACCAGTGCTGCCCGGTTGTTCTTTGCATCCATGCGGTGATTGGATGCAGCCTGGGAATCCTTGGCAGGAGAGATTTCTTCTTTTTCCAAAACGATGGATTCCAGCCTGGCTGAAGCTTGGGTCAGAGAGAGTTCCAATAGAGTGCCGGAAAATTCATTCACAATGAAGGCAAGTTTGCTACGAGCATTTTTGAGAGTTTGTTGGGAGGAGTTCTGCTTCCATTCCCCCATCTTATCCTCAAATCCTCTTAAGGATATGGACAATGACTGGATGGTTGCATTCAAGTCACTCCATAATTTGTCGATATCCTGATCCCGAAAGGCATCCAGGCTCATGCCAAGTTCGAGAAGGTCCGACCGCTTTCGCAGATTTTTGTACCCTTTTTTACGGGCGGGGATGACTTGCTTGAAGGCATTAATATCTTCCTCCAGCTGACGGAAGCACTCTCTGGCCTTCGGTAAAATGAGGTTGGCTTGATTATGAAGAGTGGAAAGGGATTCTAAGTTTTGCGAGTTTTGGGGATCGCGAACCTGCGAGAGAATCAAGTTGGTTTGCTCCTGTAGCGCCACAACTTTGGGATCCGTAAAACGAAAGTGCTCGATGTAAACATCAAGCACGGAAACTCCCAGATCCGGTGGCAGTCCAAGAAAGATTTTAAATCCATCCATTCTGTTCTCAAAAGATGACTTGGCCGCAAGAAGACGGCTCTGTCCGTTGTAAAGAGCCTGCCTAGCCTGGTCCACCTGCAGGCGGTTGCCTATCCGCCCGGCCTCAAAAGCAGCCTGAAGCTGTGATAGACTATCGTTGAGCTTGGCCACATTGGCTTCCTGGTTGCGGATGCTTTGAATTTCCTGAATCAGTCCAAGGAATCCGGATACTGCCGTAGATGGCGGGGGCACGAGTGAGATGTTAGTTCCCGTACCAACGCGTCCGGATGGATTTGTACCAATCGCAACGTCGAGGAAAAAGCCCTGCCTGAATTGTTCGAGTTTTCGTGCATTGGCGAGCAAGGATCTTTCACTTTGGGTTAGGCTTTCGAGAAAAATTCTCCGACTGGCTCCCCGCAGTAAAGGCTGGGTAATGGAAAGACTAGCCAGGGATCCACCTAGGGTAATATCCCCACTGCTTAGATCCATGCTTAGGCGGTTGGCGAGGGAGGCTGTCCAGTTTGCTCCACTACCGGCAAGTCCTTGTAGCCCGGCTGAGGTTCTTGATTCAAAAGTAGATGGATCTTCCTTACCTTTCCACTCTGCCTCTCCGCGAAGTTTGGCAAAGGGCATAGGACCAAGTCGGAAACGTTCATAGGTAACATCAAGAGCGGATAAATAAAGTGCCTCCTTTTGTTTCTGGAAATCTCTGGAGTGAAGCAAAGCCAGTTCCATCGATTTATTCAGATCAAGCAACAAGGGTTTACCTTTTTCCACGGGCAGTGAGTCTTTCCATTCCTTTGGTTCGGGATTAACGGAATCATTACCATCTTCATAGGCACCACCCTTTTGAATTCGCTCGGTTAGGAGTCGTGAGTCTTTATCGTCCGGCGGTGGGTCGGGTAATTCGGAGTCGTCCGGGTAAGCCATTCTTGAATCTGCGGCGGGAGACCACTCAAAACCAGGCACATCTTTGAGGAGTTTACGAACTTCCAAGTCCGCTGTTTGGGGATCAATTTTTTGAGCACAAGAAAAAGCAAGGCAGCAAAAAGCAGGTCCTGCCAGTGCTCGAATAATTCGAATCTGTACTCCTTTTTTTCTCATTAGTTGAAATCTTGTTCTATTCCTTAGGGGGAATCAAAGAAAACCTAGCTGAATTAGAAAAATTTACAGAGGAAAGGCTTCATGAATGATCAGGCATTGGGGTAAAGAATCCTTTATTTCTCTGGCACCACCTTCAGTGATTTGCGTGGCGTATAGATGAAGCTCTTTAAGCCTCTTCATTCGGGAAAGATCGGCCACGCACTCGTCTGATATAATAAGATCATGTAGCCAGAGTTTGGATAGTTTGGGTAAGTTTGAAATCATTTTGACCGTCTTATCAGTAACTCTGGTTTCTCCAAGATAAAGCTCTTTGAGCATAGTCAGGTTTGCCAAGTGAGGAGCGGACCTATCGGTGATCTGATTCCCCCGCAAACCCAAGTAGGACAGTTGTTTCATCTGGCCAATATGAAGCATCGCTTGATCAGTGATTCCAGTTTGGCCTAAGGGTAGAAGTCTAATACTTTTGGATCGGGAAACGATGCGGGCACCTGAGTCTCCAATCTTTGTTAGATAAAGGTTTAGCCAAGCCAACTTGGGCATGTTAGAAATACTTACAAGATCCTCTTCGCTAACCTGAGTACGCTCTAGGCTTAGATCGGTAATTTCTTGGCAGGATTTAAGAATACTCAGTTCACCGGGCAGAAACTTTGCTTTATTAAGATGAACCTCTACTAAAACTCCTCTCTTAAAAAAGGTTCTGCCGCCCCAGCTTTCAACCTTTTCCTTAATGATTTTGTTTTGAGCAAAGGAATAAAATGGAAAGAGAATAAACACAATAAGCCAGCGGTATTCCACTGAAGCGGGTGATTTGAATAAAAAAGTCAAAGCATACGGACAGCCAACCGCACCGCTGCTTTCAGGCTGTCTGGGTCGGCCTTTCCCTGCCAGGCAATATCGAGGGCGGTGCCATGATCAACGGATGTACGGATGATGGGCAGTCCAAGGGTGACATTAACCGCTTCATCAAAAGCGAGTGCTTTCACTGGAATTAAGGCCTGATCGTGAAACATGCAAATATAGGCGTCCACTGTTTCCCTGCGTTTAGGTGTAAAAGCGGTGTCGGGTGGGAGCGGGCCAACGATGTCGGCCCCTTCGGTGCGAGCCCGTTCGATCGCGGGGATAATAATTGCTTCCTCCTCGCCCCGGCCGAACAGTCCATTCTCCCCGGCATGGGGGTTCAGTCCGCAAACTGCCAGTTTGGGCTCCCGACCCAAAAGATTACGGTGAGCCTCACGGGTAAGGGAGATGACTTGGTTGATCCGTTCAACGGAGAGCAGGCCGGGTACTTCATAATAACCGACATGTACAGTCACGAGAGAGCAACTGATTGTTTCTGAAAAGAAAGCCATGCAAAAATCCTTGGTGCCCGTACGCTCGGCAAAAATTTCGGTATGTCCGGGCTGGGTGATGCCTGCTGCCTGCATCGCCTCCTTGTTCGCTGGACAGGTGACCACGGCGTCTACCTGGCCGGCTAGGCACGCATCGATTGCGGATACTACGTATTCATAAGTTGCCCGCCCGGTACGGGCGTCCGCTATGCCAGGATTGAGTTCGTTGGGTTTAAGAATGCCCAAGTCGATGATTCCAGATGGTGAGGAGTCGGTTATTTCTTCAAGCTGAAGAGCGGGTGTATTCAATACCTTGCCCGTCTGGCGGGCACATGCTTTTAAGATTGTGAGATCACCAAAGATTACGGGTTGGCATGTATTTAAAATTTCTGGATCATTTAAAAGATCCAGGCAGATCTCCGGTCCCACTCCTGCGGGGTCGCCCATCGTTACTGCTATTTTCGGTTTTGGCATGATTTCGAAAGCAATTCTTTCAAGTTCCCAAAGATAGGGCGATGATCTTTTTGGGCCGCCACCGAGGAGTTAATTTGGTTTGGCTAAAGTCTTATCTGATCAGGCCCTAATCCTTTTTCCATTTAAAATTGGCAAATACCACCTTGGTAATATCTGCCCCAGATTTGGGCTTTAGGCTGATGGTTCCTACCTCTGACCAATCTTTTAACTTTGACCCATGGACATTGGTGAGGAGGCCGGGGCTAAGGATCATGCTCTGCCAGTCATTGGATGCGGTAATCTCAATATCAGATGCGTGCCGTGTGTTTGTGCTCAGAGTTAAGCTTTGGGGTTGGGTGCAATAAAACATAAATTCGAGATTCGCACCCTTGGGAGCTTTCCATTTGGGGTCACCAAACTGAGAACTGGAGGTTCCATGGTGTTTGTTAAGTGGGCGAAATCCCTCAATTCCGCCCACCCCTTCAGCTGGGGCTGCATCTTTCCAAAGACTGGCTCCTCCAGGCAATTCCTCGGATGGTTGATCGGTGGCCACAGCCTGGCCAAGGTCTGAGGGTATAACTGCTTCGAAGTCGGAAGATATGACTATGTTATTTTCATAACGAATGTTGGCGTATGAAAACAAATAGTCCTTGGTGTTCAGAACAGGAAGCTTGGCGATCCATTGGTTTCCCTCCGGCCTTGATTCGACATCCCTCCAAAAGCGGGCGATATTGTTTGCCGTTTTCAGACATTGGTAGACTTGTACCTCTTTGATCTTCTCTGAGCTTGCTGGAGAAAGGTGGAGTTCGGGCACACCATCCTGCCCAAGTTTGATTTCGGATGTAGGGCGGGCCGGCCAAAAGTGCGAGTCTCCCCGGACATGTTTTTCCAGCCATACTTTGCAGTTATCTCCCAATTTTTCAGTATTGTGATGTCCTCGTGCCTGAACGGCGAAGTCCCAGGGCACACCGGGCTTGAAATCCTTGAAGGTGTCGCACCCCCGTTCGTGCCCCCCGTGGTGATCGTTGGATCCATTGAGCCAAAGACTGGCGGCTTGAATGTATGGGGCATGAGCTTGTGGAGCGAGGCCAGTAAGGAAGAGCTTTTGTCCGGGAGTCTGGGGGATTTCTTTTTGCGGTTGATCAAACTTCCAAATCGCCCGGTCGCGGTAGTAATTGATCCACCCGATGCCAAAGTAAGCGACTACCGCCTTCACCCGTTTATCCATAGCCAAGTTCCACATGATGGTTCCCCCATAAGAGTAGCCCTTGGCTCCAATGCGGGATGGATCGACTTCCTTTTGGGTGAGCAAATAACTGAGCACGCGGCGCTGGATCGCATTCCACAGGTAATGCGAAGTAGCCTTGGGGTCGGTGGTCTGGCTGCCGTCAGGCATTTTATCGTAAATTAGAGTATATCCTTTCTCCTTGGCATCCATGTGGCCATGGCCCAGTTCTGGGGGATACTTGGTGTGATGAGGGCGTTTGGTGAGGCCCGAATAGTCATGTGAAATTACTGCCCACCCATCATTTACATATTGCTTATCAATCGATGGTCCACCCATCCAACCATGTGTGTTCATCAATCCGGGCACATTTTTTGACCCTTCCTTGACTGCGTACTTACAGAACACACGAACTTCGACCTCATTGACATAAGCGGAAATGTAGGCGTGCTTTTCATAGATTCCTTTTACGGTCTTTTCGTAAATGATTTCCTCTTTGAAATCACCCGCGTCCGGATCAAAATCTTCCCAGACCATCGGAGGGGTGGGGATGCCTGCATGAAGGAAGTCGCTATGAAAGAGACTAATCGTTATACAAAATAAGGAGCTAAAGGTACGGGTGATCATCAAGCCCGTCATAAAAAACCTGCACATGCCTGTTCGCAATGCTGATATTTTGCCAAAGTGGAATCTTTTTTAATGGTCCTGAAATCAGGCCAAACAAAAACGCCGTATCACTACGGCGTTCTTGATAAAAACAAACTAAAACTGAAACAAACTGACAAAAGTCATAAGGTAAGACGGGAGAAGTTTGGAAAACGTTCGAAAAAAAGAAAACTTTTTTTCAAAAACATGAAACTTAAACAATGGAAATATCCCGCTTGCTTAGATTCTATCAATCATTAAGCGGGAAATAAATACTTTATCTTCTTGGTTCATTTTTTTTCTATCTATGACCAAACTTCTGTAAATTCCCCATTTGGGCCGAACAAAAGAAAAGCCCTTTTGCCAAGTTTTCATAATCTTTATGGATCGTGTAATCGAAATGCTTTGGTCAAGTGAGCTGATTGAGAACGAAATATTCCCTTCGTTTGCATATTTAATTTTACATTCACAAAGTAGCCATTTCCCAAGACAGTCTTTCCAATTGGCGAGGAATTGTCTTTCGGTTCTATTTTCTTCCCATAACTGTACCTGAAGCTGGGGCTTCCCTCCATCCACTACTCCGGAAAGAGTAAGCAGAGGATTGTTGATATTATCAGAGCCGGCTGGTTTGAGTTGAAAGAAATGACAGAAGTTTTTGGTGATCTGAAAACCGTCATCGATTCGAAAGTACCACCTGTATCGAAAAGACTGGTTCTCTTGTGCCTTTAGTATATCGGGGGAGCCCACATATCCCTTAATTTCATTGCGTTGTCTTGCTTTATGTGGAGGCCATTGTTTATCCCTGTCTCCATCGAGGTCTCTATGTATATAAAAAACAAAAGCACTTTCCACTTGGTCATCTTTGATGATTTGAATGTGTTCAAAGCCTTGATGGTTTCCAGAAAAAAGGCCTGGGCTTTCAATTGAATATTTCCCGAAAACCTTTTGTACTTGTTCAATAGCAGATTTGGTTGAACGGTGGTTAGGGTGTAATTCAATCTGAGAGGAAGAAGTTGTTTTCGACCACAAAAAAAAGGGTAGGAAAGTGATCATTATATGGATCAATAGAGATAACTTCCTTAACATGAGTTATTTATTTATCAGTGATTCCTCAGATTTTACGACCCTGAAGGGCATTTCCGGTGAGAACTTCAGTACAGGTTTTTGCAATAATGTTTATCAATCTACCAGTGTGTATGCAGAAAATTAGACCAAACAAAAACACCGCATCTCTGCGGTGTTCTTGGGCTTTTGAAACACAAACTTAAACTAAAACAAACTGACGAAAGTCATAAGGTAAGACGCCCCTAACTTGAAAAGTGTTCAAAAAAAATGAAAATATTTTTCATCTTTTTTACAAAAGCATCGTAAAGCCCAATATTTATCTTGGTTTTAGGGCGAAATAAAAAGTGAAAAAAGTATTTCGGAATACAATCGATGCCCAAAATCATTGGGGTGATTCACATTATTTCCGCTGAGATCAGAAAAATTTTTACGGGTTAATAATTTTTCCCATGGCGTGGTGATATCGGCAAGGATGACATTGGGCCGAATGATGTCTTTCAAAGCTTCACGAAAGCCGGGGATTTTGGTGGGGTCTCTCCAGTCAGGATTATTGTTCATGCCCGAAACAAAGATCATATCCGTTTGAGGGATTTCTTTTTGCAAATGGGTGAGGATTTCGAGGTTTGTTCTTTGAAATTGTTCGAATGAAACAGGGTCGTTCATCCCAAAAGCAATAATGACCAGGTCAGGTTTTTCTGCGATCACCCGGTCCAGTTGTTTCAACCCCCAAACGGCGGTACGGCCCGCCACTCCGAGATTGCTCAAGGTCACTTGTGCAGGGAAGGTTTCGTCGAGCAAGCGGGCAAACCCTTCTGCATATGACGGTTGGTTACGAGGTGCCTGCGTCTTGGCAAACCCGGAAGCGTTGTACCCCTCGGTGATACTATCTCCCAGGGTCACCACCTTGAAGGATTGAGAAGAATTTAATTTTTCCAGAGAGCGGGGCAGGGTGGCTGAACCCGGTTGTACCAAATCAGGCCACGATTGATTGTGAGAATAACTGACCAGGGTTTGCAGGTCATGAAAAAACCTGCCTTCACCGTGCAAGACACCACCCAGGCTTCTTGGCTTGCCTGGTCCAGGCCTCATCTCCTGAGCTGTCTTGGATGGAATTCTGGAATGATCCGTCAGTCTGATTGTACGACTGCCTTTTTCCCATGTGTAATCTTTCCCCGCTTCGTAAACAAATGAGTCTCCTGCCCGGGTTAGGACAGGCATGGAGGCTGGGGTGAAGATGAGGCGGCCACTGCGGTTGCCTTCATCTCCAATAAAAAGAACGGGCTCATCCACCATCTTCTTGGACAGCCACAAGGGAGTGTGGTTAGCTCCGGTATCCGCAACTGCCACACAGTTCAAAAGAATGGCGATGCAGAAAAAAGCCTTCATTAATTAGGAGTCTCCTAACGAATGAATGGTATTTTGTATTTCACCGGCAATTTTTCTTCCGTTTTCTCCAAGAAATTCATAGCGGATGGACATTTGCCAACAGGGTGCGATATCCGGTATTTCAATCCTCAGTGTCTTGCCATCTTCTGATATTGAGGTGTTCGAGACTGCAAGCTCTTTTTCATCAAACTTGGGAGAACCATAGTTTTTTGTTCTTTTGAGAGCCCATGTGCTTACTTTTGCTTGAGGATTGTTGTTACTGGAAATTGGGTCTGAAAAAGTAATTTCCACTGCTTTTTTCAAAGCCCGCATAGATACAGGCATGTGCATGGGCTCACCCGTTGCCCGCAATCGATAGAACCCGCCGGGAAGAGGTTGCGAGGACGCCCAGGCTGACATCCCGCACAGGTAGAGATGTTTGTTTTGGGGGTGAAAACGACCACGCATGATTCCGGTGGGGAAATCGGCGATAGGTAGACGGACCATCCCTCCCTGTAATTGTCCGTTGAGATTCTCATGAGGAACCACCTCCACCCGGCCTTGTCCGTAGGAAAGGTGGATCAGTTTACCCTGAAGGGCCCCCCATTTTGGGCTATCCACCCAAAGGAGTTCGGCCGGGGAACGGTCAAATTTTTTGTGAGCCCAGCAGAGGGGCTGTTCCATGGCTGAGTCCGAGGAGTCATTCGGAGCTCCATACCCGTACATATTTCCGTAAAACTTTCCTTTCCCGGGAATCACATGGTTGATCCGGTTTTGTGGATTCCAGTGGCCTTCCTGATCGGTTACGAAAAAGGTGCCGTCCGGGTTGCGGCATACTCCGTTAGCAGCCCGAAAGCCATGGGCGAGTACTTCACTGCTTTTGCCATCAGCCGTTACCTTGATCAGAGTGCCATGATGAGGGATAAGCTGAGGGCGGGCATGCCTCGCACTCTTGGCGTAATAGAAATTACCCTGTTCATCTGTCTGCAGCCCCATCGCAAATTCATGGAAATGCTCCGTCACCTGATGGTCCGAATTAAATGCTTCGTAAAAATCAGTTTCTTCATCCCCGTTTAAATCAACCAGGCGAACAATTTGATCCCGGCAGGAAACAAAGATTTCTCCATTCCTGATTTTGATGCCCAATGGTTGAAATAATCCGGCAGCAATTCTTTTCCACTCCACCGAGTTGCGGGATTCATCGGCTATGCCATCCACTTTCCAGACATCGCCGTCCCAAAAACAAAGGTATGCACTTTTACCATCGGGAGAGAAGTCCAGTCCGCTAGCCCGCAGTCGTGCGTTCCATGGATTGTCAACCGGTAGGGTGAACTCGTCAGACTGGAAAGCCCCATCCTGTTTTCCCCTTACAATGGGGGTCTTCAAAATGTCGGGCCATTGCGTAACTATACCACCATGGGCAGGGCTGTGACTTAGTTTATCTTTGAGAATATTATAAAATTTAAGCTTCGCGGGGATGGGTTCGCTCTCAGTTCCATCAGCAAGCAGAACTAATTGGAGAGGAGTTTGTTCCGGCAATAAGCGAATCACTTGTTCCCCAGGTCTTCCTTGCTCAGTGAGAATTTTTACATTTGCACGGATGGATTTACCCGGGGTGCGAAACACAAGTGCCTTCTCGCTTTTCCCAATATTCAAGTGGCGAATAAAGGTTCCGGCATCCGATAAAGCATGCATCTCACTAACTCTCACCTCCCCGACTTGATAATAAAGCACCGCCTGATTGTTAAACTTAAATAGCCCATGGTATTGGCACCAACTTTTGGGCAGGGGACCGTAATAATTTCCGTCGGATGCCTGAAAGCGAAGGTCTTCAAATTTACCGGTTTCCGGATTGGCCCAACCTGGGCCGTCGGCACATTCGAGGAAGGGTTCGCCAATGGTACGCGGACGGATCGCATGTTGCCCGTCAAAGTTGATTCCCCGCCAGTCAATAAATCCATTTCCTCTCCAGACTCCGGCTACCCGCAAGGTGTCGTGTTCGAAGGCTGACCAGGTATGGCCCTTGGCAATGCCACCTGGGCCGGGGTCGAGGCGCTGGGCAATTCCCTTGTAGGCGAGGTTGTTTGTCGCTCCAACCCCGTAGTTTCTGACTTTTTGTTCCTGGGTGTCAGCAATCTCAAAGGTACCCATTAAAAAATTTCCGTAGTCCATTTCCTCCCAGAGTTTTCTTTTCTCCGGAGCGGGTCCGAGATCTCGTCCTTTGGGAAGTTGGCTTAAGTATTCCTGGTTCACCTTAAAGTATTCCGCAGGGTTTTGTTTTTTTAAGTATGTCTCCTGAATGTAGTGGATCACTGCGTATTTTTCCCGGGGCTTGAGCATGGCTTGCGGGGCCATCATCCGCCATCCACGAGTCAGGGTGAGGTACATGGTATATGGATCTTTTCCGTGCTGAAATTTCCCGTCCCAAAAACCCAAGGCATTGGGCACAGAACCCGGGGTGTTCGGGGTGCCGTGGCAACTCGCACAGTTTTGTTGGTAGACGGACTTACCCAGTTTTAATACGCTTTTGGATGTATCTCGAATCAGTCTGGCGTGATCGATTTTGGCCTCGTATTCAGGCAAGGCCTCTTCCGGTAAGAGCATTTGGCCCGGCGGGAGGTCCTGAGCGTAAATAAATAGAGGTACAAGTAATAGAGCGAGTATGATCTGCATGAAGGATTAGATCAGACCTAAAGAGAAATCTTCAGGCAATCGAAAAGACTGACTTGCCGATAGCTTATCTATGGAAGCACGAGTTTATTTTGCCGGAATGCGGATTAAATTTTTTGAAAGATTTTTTATCTGTCCAAATTTTTCAGACGGATGTCTTTGTACTCCACATGCATATCCTGCCCACCGTGGAGTTGCAGGCCAAAAAAACCTTTGGTCCTACCCGGGTCGTTTTTCAATGCAGAGTTCAGTATCCCATTAATCCATGGGGTAAACTCTCTATTCGCTATTGGGTTATGAATTATTTTGGGAAGTGAGGGATTTTAGGCCCTGACAATACATTAAAAAAATCATCTCGTTTATCAGAGACTGCAATGTAGTTGGGACCAGAATTGAAGTCATTTAGTCCGTAATCAAAATCCATGAATATAGCCCCCCCTTTTCTTAAGCGGCCCTAGCTTATATCCAAATCCATTCAAAAATTTGTAAAAATCCTTAATAAGGTAATGGGCATCTGCATGAGTATAGCCGTATTCGAATTGGATTATATTAATTGCTTGTTTTTCAAGCATTTGCGAAAAGCCTTCGAGGACCATATTTTCTGCACCCTCCACATCTATTTTTAAAATATCAATTTGTTCGATCTTATGTTTTAAGCAATACTCATCACCAGTAGTAACAAGCCCTTCTTTGTTCTCATAATCTGATTTGTGATAGGATACATCTTGCAAGATTGAATTTAATCCTGAGTTCGTTCCATAATCTTGATAGGTAACAATACCTGAGCTGTTAGAAAGGCCATGGTTATTGAGCCTGAAGTTAGTTTTAGACTCAATTCCTTTTTCAAGAGTAATGAAAGTAGATTCAGATAATTCAAATAAATGAAAATCTGCCTCATTAAAATATCCTGCAGCTAATTTTGACCATTCTCCGGTATTCGCTCCAACATCAAATACCGTTTTAATAGGAAAATTTGATAAAGATTTTAGAACATATTGTTCCCCATTTTTATTAAAATTATAAGAAAATCCCTCATAATATTTAATATATTTTTTAGCAAGTTTGTATAAGATTTGTTTCATTACCTCTCGTCTACGAATGTGAAACTTCCATACATTATCAAACAATAAATAAAAAAAATGACTCTTGTATTTTTTCTTACTTTTGTACGAGTAATTCTCTAATTTGAATGTTCTTGTACTCCACATGCATATCCTGCCCACCATGGAGTTGCAGGCCAAAGAACCCTTTGGTCCGACCCGGGTCGTTTTTCAATTCAGTGCTCAGAATGCCATTGATACGAACAGACACATCTTTGCCGCCTGCATGAATTTCCAGATCTGACCATTCTCCTGGCTGGTACTTTCGTTCCTTGATTGCTTTCTGATCAGGCCTTGCTACCCATGCCCGTCCGCCTGTCTCATACAAACCACCCGTATTCTGGGTGCGGTCGATTTCCGCCTGGAATCCGTAGGCTCGAATGGGGGTATTTCGGTTCTCGGCACGGAAGTAAAACCCACTGTTTCCCTGTAATACCCGAAACTTTGCCCGAAGAATGAAATCGGAATATTCTTTTTCGGAAAACAGGATACCATGCCGCTTGTCCGCTTTCTGGCTGGTTCCTAATAATACCCCATCTTTTACCTCCCATTTTCCGCCCGGAGATGCCTGCCAGCCCTTGAGGGTTTTGCCGTCAAATAAGGAGAAGAACTCGCTCTTGGTTTCACCGAAGCAAAACCAGGCAGTCACAAAGAATAAACAGAGGTGATATTTCACGGAGCCGCTTTCACCGTAAGAATTCCCTGCATCATTCGCCAGTGCCCGGGGAAGGTGCAGAGGTAGGGATAGTCACCTGGCTGATCCGGTGCCTGAAATTCGATTTCTTGGGATTCATTGGGAGATAACAGCTTGGAAGATACCAGAATTTTGTCACTTTCGGGAATGTAGCCCTTTTGAAAGCCATCCGCGGTGGAGGCCATTTTATCCGCAAGTTCTCCAATTTCCTCGGCACTGCCTGGTTTCCCTAGCAAGCCAGTTGTGGAGCATGACATCCGGATTAGAAAAAATAAGTTTTACTTTGGTGCCTGCCTGTACTTCCAATCTTTTGGGAGCAAACTGAAGTTCGGGAGCCGCCTGGACCCGGAGGATGTTACCTGCCTTGGCCATTTCCTGTTGGTGTTCTTTATCGGCTTTTCTTAATTGATCTAGGTTTGTTAAATATTGTGCATCAGGCAAAGGGTTGCCCAAGGGGTCATAGACATAGACAGCAGGCATGAACCTAGCTGCCCTCCTACCTTTGAGGAAAACGAACTCAAAGACATTTAAACCGCTGCGTAATTCCACATTGATTTGCTGATCTCCACTCCAAAGTGAGTTCTGGCTAAATTTTAATATGCCATTCAGGTATACTTCCAAGTTCTTGTGGTTGACCCCGATGGTAGCGGATTGGGCCTTATCTGAATAAATAAAGGAACGAAAGAATCCAGTCCCGGGTAACTTTGATTTACCAATCTGATATTCAACTGGATTGGTTTTGTTTTTATCCTCGTATCCAATCCATTGAGTTAGTTGTGAGCTTTTAGAAACCTCCAGTACGGGCACACTCCTTCCCTTCAAGGGTTCCGTACCCATATCCAGATAGGCAAGCGAGTTTTTAACATCTGGATTTTTTGTGTTGATCCCGTCCAAGCAACTCTCTATCTCAGGCATATTGCGGGCGTAAGTGAGCCACCGCATTAATTACTTCCATGAGTACGCGTGGGTGGGTGCATCTTTGGCTAAAGGTAGTGAGCATCTCTTTTGTGCTTACTAATTCGGTCTGCCTGTAAGCGTAGGGTGCGAACTGCTGCTCCGCGAAAAAGGTAGGACTTAGATTTAGCTAGTTGTTCAATCAAGTCGGGACGCGCCTGCCCCAGTCCCTCGCATACAAAAATGCTTTCGAGCATGGCCTGTTCGAAATTATCCGCTTTGGAATCAAATGCTTTGATCCATTGATCGACTGCCTGAAATGGCCTTCTTGCCATGTTTCCTCAGTTCAATTCGAGCATGGTGGCGGATAAGATTTTGCGGGTGTACCAAGAGCTTGCATAGCTGGGCGGTTTGTCCCCTTCAATGATTGGCCATTCTTTGACAATGGGCTTGCCGGTGTGTACCACCCGCCAAATACGTCCATAGTCGTGATCCCAGTGAGGATCTCTCATCGGATGCTGGGCATGTCCAATGATCGGACTGGAAAAGTCAGAAACATAGAGGGCACCATCCATTCCAAACTCGAGATCAGCTGGTCGAAAGGCAGCGTTGGGTGAGCTCAAAATGGTTTGGTAACTCTTCTGCTTAAACATGCCACGGTCGGTGTTAAGAATAGTAAGATTAACCGCATATCGACCAAGCAGTGAGGCAGAGGCGAGGCCATTTTGATATTCGTCTGGGAAGTTTGGGCTAGAAATAGATGAGGTTCCGCAACCTTTGCCATAGCTAGTGATTCGAGCATAGGCATAGGGCATGTATCCTCCCAGCGGAGTCCAGATCAAGGAAGTGCCATCATAGACATCGCCATCTCCATACATTTGAAAAGTATTTCCCCATCGGTCGAAGGTGATATTCCAGGGGTTGGGTGTTGTATGCTGCCACTCTGTATTGATTCTTCCTGTAGCGGGATCTAGGCGGTAGGTGGTTGAGTCTATCCCCGGTGGACTCCAAAGGGGGTTTCCAGTTGGGAGCGGTGAAAGACTCCGTCACAAAACAAAATATCCCCATGAGGATCGGTTGCAATCATCCCGCCGTGGTGGGAGTCGGTTACATCAATCCCGCGGAGGAGCTCGTGCTGCCAGTCCGCACGGTCGTCCCCATCTTCATCCCGCATGAGACAGAAGGCGTGGTTGTTCCGATACAATCACTCCCTGATGGTGAAAGGCGATCCCGTCCAGTGCATCGAGGTTTTCCGCAAAAGTTGTGCACTTATCGGCTTGTGCCGTCCCTATCCGTATCTTCGAGGATGATCAACTTGTCCTCTGGGGTCAGGCCGGGGACCGTGTGGGGAAAGGAAGGCATGGTGACCACCCATAACCTACCCCTTGCATCAAAAGCCATTTGTACGGGGTTACGCAGTTCTGGGAATTGCTCCTCGGAAGCAAAAAGATTAACGGCATAACCATCGGCCACGGTAAACTCAGCCATGGCATCCGTAGGCGGTTTAATGATACCTGTACGTTTACCATCATCGTGCCCTTTCCCGGGAGGCATGGGATCCAGGGAAGGCTTTTTTAGGTTGGCAAATTTTAACTTTGGATCAGCGGCAAGGAGGTAGATTACAGCTTCTGTGAGCTCGATCATCTTGTGATACCGTGGTATTTCCCCGGCATATTCATAAGGCCTTGCCCGAACCCCAAAATAGACTACCGCGTTCTTCGGACGTACCACTTCGGCTACCCGGCTATGTTTGGCCGAGGCAGCCTGGCGAACTTCTTGGATGTGATTTTCGGAAGCGGGCTTTGTGTTTTTTACACCCAGATACCCAAGCAGTTCCTGGGCAATGATGGAGCCAATTTGCTTGTTTCCCAACTCGTTTAAATGAATGCCGTTTACAGTTATCCGACTGTTTGAATTGAGGGTGGGGGAGAAGAGATCGATAAATAGTGCCTGGTTCTTACGGGCCAGTTCGTAGATGGCATTACGGTAAAGTTTCAGGTTCTCATTGAGGTCGGAAACGGGGTGCTGGGCAGCAGTGGGGGACAAGAGCACAAACTTTGCCCTCGGGTGAGCTTTTGCGAGTTGTTGAATGTGGCTTTGGTAATCTCGTTTAAATTGAGGTAGTCCCTCGGATCCATGGAATGCCTCGTTCATGCCGTACCCAAGAACGAGCACATTGGAGGGCCACTGCCTGATCAGGTTTTTCATGTGCTTGGGGTAGCCTTCTAGTCGCAGGCGGTTCCCCACTTCATCTCCGGTCCATGCTAGGCTCCTAATTTTTAGGCCCTTCCCGGATGTGGCAATTTGCAGGCGTGCTTCCATGCCCCCATGTTCGAGAAGTCGTTCGATCATGGAGTTTCCGTAAAAGAGGAGGGCAGGGCTTTCCTCTGCAGGGGGCGCATTCTTGGTGTCCGCAGAAAAGGAGTGACTGCCAAGAGCGGTAAGTCCAAGAAAAATGAAAAGGGTTGGCTTGAAGGTCATAATAAAGAAAAAAGAAAAGGAGGGAGCGTGACCCCTCGTATCGGTTCTTTAAGTATCCCAAGTATGATTGAGCGAATGGACAATCCTATACTGCCAAGTATTGCGAAAAAATTCTGTTGGATTGCGTCAAATGAGCGTGGGTATTTGGTTTGGTTGGATAGCAAAAGGGGGAGCTGTTTTAGGAAAGGAAAGGATTGTATACACTTCGCCATTGATTGATTGGAAAGAGAGCTTCACTCTTAACTCATGGCTATACAAATATATAAGGTTCTTCCTATCCTCACTCATGCTACTTGCCTGTTCCTCGGTCTGGGCAAAGTCTAATTTCTCGCGCCAAACGATTGATTTAGGTGTCGTAGTGACCGATGCCAAAAAGTCGCTCGCCTTTTATAAAGATGTGATCGGGTTTAAGGAAGTGCCCGGGTTTGAAGTGAAGGGCAAGTTTCCCAAAGCGGTAGGATTGACTGATGGGTCCAGCCTCAATGTCCATGTCTTGGTACTGGGAGATGAGGAGTCAGCGACCAAGTTGAAAGTGATGCAGGTGGATTCAAAAAAGCCTGCCCGCTCCATCGAGCAACCATACATCCATACCGTCGCCGGGTTTTCTTACCTCACCATATTTGTGGAGGATGTGGATCTTGTGATGGCCAATGCCAAGAAGCATGGTCATGAGGCTTATGCCAAGAGTCCGCAGATTCTCCCAAGGGTTTCCCTCAGGATTTGTGTTTGTTGATGCTCAAGGACCCGGACGGTAACTTTGTGGAAATTGTGGGGCCAAATACCAAAGCTCTGAGTACCGGAAGTCCTCCAAGAAGAGGCAATAGCCACCGCAGTATCATGCCATCAATTTTTTGACGGCGTGGTGTTGTTCTACTCCTGTAAGTCGAAAATCAAGACCTTGAAAACGGAAGGATAGTTGGGTGTGATCAATGCCCATAAGTTGAAGAATCGTGGCCTGAAGATCGTGCACATGTACGGGGTCTTCGGTAACATGGAAGCCTAGTTCATCGGTCTGTCCCAGGGTGATACCTGGCTTAATGCCTCCACCCGCCATCCACATGGTGAAGGCCTGAGGGTGGTGGTCGCGTCCACCACTTCGATTCAATGCGGCACTGGCTTCCACCATCGGGGTGCGTCCAAACTCACCTCCCCAAATGACCAGGGTATCTTCGAGCATGCCACGTTGCTTGAGGTCCTGAACGAGGGCGGCACTGGCCTGGTCGATTGCTTTCGCCTGATTTTTGATATTTCCTTCGACATTGTTGTGCGCATCCCATCCACCCTGATAGACCTGGATGAAGCGGGTGCCTCTCTCGGCCAGACGACGGGCAAGAAGGCAGTTGGTTGCATATCCGGACTGGCCCGGTTTCGCCCCATAGAGGTCTAGGGTCGCTTGGCTTTCCTGGCTGAAATCCATCAGTTCGGGGCCCGTGCCTGCATGCGATAGGCCATTTCATAGGCTTCGATCCGGGCATTGATTTCAGGGTCTCCAAACTGGCCAAGGCTACTTTGGTTTAATGTGCTGAGCAGGTCGAGGGTGTGTCGTTGGGCTGTACGGTCTATCCCCTTGGGGTTGGATACATGAAGGATGGGGTCGGGGCCCTTGCGGAAGGGCACGCCCTGGTGTTCGGAGGGTAAAAATCCGGATCCCCACATGGCGGATCCGCCGCTCAATACACCGTTTTGCAAAACGACAAAGCCAGGAAGGTCATCCGCTTCGCTCCCGATTCCATAACTTAGCCAGGAACCCATACTTGCCCGACCAGGGATCCCACTGCCCGTGTTCATGAACAGCTGGGCGGGTGCATGGTTGAAGTGGTCGGTATGCATGGATTTGACGAAGGTCAGGTCGTCGGCAATTTTCGATAAATAGGGGAGGCGGTCCGAAATTTCCGCACCCGACTCGCCGTGCTTGGAAAAAGGAAAGCAGGGCCCGAGTACCGCGGCGTCAGGCTGGATGAAAGCATAGCGCTGCCCCTTAATGACCGAAGGCGGGATAGGCTTACCCTCGATTTCCTTGAGCTTGGGCTTGTGGTCAAACAACTCCAGTTGGCTAGGGGCTCCCGCCATAAACAAAAAGATGACCCGCTTGGCTTTTACGGGGAAACGCATGAAGCCGGGGTTCCCCATTGCTCCAAAGCTTTCTTTGGCGAGCATAGAGGCGAGGGCAATCTTGCCCAGGCCAATTCCACAGTCTTTGAAAAAATGTCTTCGGGTACGGAGGAGTAATGGATCGATAATCATGGTTTGGTGATGGTTTCGTCTAAATTCATAATAGCCCGGGCGAGTAAAACTTTGCCTGCCCATTGAGGATCTGCTCTGGGGTTACCAGCAATGTCCCCTGCCTTGAGTTCTCCGGCTTGCAGTCTTTCTACCTGTTGGTGGAAGTATCCCTGTAGGGCTTTCCGCTCTTCTGCCTTGGGCATCCGGGTGAGAAAGCGACGGAAGAGAGATTCCACGGGGTCCTCTTTTTTCTGGTGGACGAGTTCGCCCGCCGCCTGAGCAAGTTCGATAAACATCTCGTCGTTGAGCAGGGTAAGGGCTTGCAGAGGAGTATTGCTTCGATCGCGTTTGGCGAGGCAGTTCTCGCCGGAGGTGCCATCAAAGGTCATGTAGCCGGCAAAAGGGGCGGTCCGTTTGATAAAGGTATAGAGGGATCTGCGGTAGCGGTCCTCGCCTGTGGATACATTCCATGCCTGATTACCAAAAGCATGGGAAAGCACAGTTTTGGGCTGGGGCGGATAGACGCCACGGCCGTACATTTTTGAGGATAACTTTCCACTGGCGGTAAGCATGTGATCCCGGATCAGTTCCCCGGTCAGGCGTATTCTTGGACCCCGGGCAAGGAGTCGGTTTTGCGGATCTTTTTCTAGAAGTTCTGGGGTGGCCACGGAACTTTGCTTGTAAGTCGCACTGGTGACGATGAGGCGGTGAAGTTTTTTCATCGACATACCAAGCTTACGAAATTCCACAGCCAGCCAATCAAGCAGTTCGGGGTGGTCGGGGGCAGGTGCCTGGGTGCCAAAATCCCCGCTGGTACGTATGAGGCCGTAACCGAAGAGCGAACGCCAGGCACGGTTTACGGTTACCCGATCCCCGAGCGGATTGTCCTGGCTGACCAACCAGCGGGCAAACTCAAGACGATTGCCCGGCTCGGGTGTGTCCACTCCTAAAAGAATGTCGGGTATGCCAGGGGCAACCTCGTGCTTCGGATTGGTGTATTCCCCCCGATGGCGGAGGTAAGTGGGGCGGGGGTTATCTGCGGGCCTTTCCTGCATCACCAATGACCGGCGACTTTGGGGGATTTGCCCACGAAGGGCATTGAGTTCGGAAAGATCATTCGACTTAAGGGGGATATTGTTCCATGGGGCATCTCCTGCTTTGCCTACAAGAATTGCTTTTATTCCGTCGGCAAGGCCTTTATTTTTCCATTCATCACTGGTGGGTTTCTGCTGGGAGAATTCCCAACTTTCGTCGGTAAAGACCGTGTGTTTCTTACCATCAGCCTTGGTGATTTCGAGTTGTACAAGCAGGGCACCGGGTCCACCATTGTTGGTCGCTTTTACCGCGATAACGTTTGTACCCTTTTTAAAATGAGTGCCCACATTGGCAAGAGCTGGTTCATACCACAATTTATTCGATGCAACTTTTTTGCCATTGATGAAAAACTCGGATTCGTCATCGCAGGTGTAAAGTAAACGAACGGATTTTGGAGCATCCTTCAAGCTTATGGACTTGGCAAAATAGAGGGTTTCTTTGCCGTTGTTGTTGCTGTTATCCCAGATCCACTTCGCTCCAGCTGCGAAGGATTTCCCATTATTCTTTTGGGGGAGAAAGGCTTTTTCCAAATAAGTTGCCCGGAGTTGACTGATCTCGGACTGACTCAATTGATTTCCTTTGGATAGAAGATCTTCGGTGGCCGATCCGAGGCGTTGAGCTTTCGCTGGCTGGGTCGATGAGGTCGCCGAAATACGGAACTTGCCCAGGGATGCAACAAAGTGCCTTTCAAAAAGAAGGGACAGGGAGAAGGGTTGGTTCGCGGCCAAGGGTTGGTCGAGGGGCAAGACGAGGTGCTGTTCCACGCCAACAGCTCCGCTCCAACCCGAAGAGCCATCCCCATCGATGATCTTTTCCACCCCGTTACCCCCGCTTTGGGAGAGATCTTTGAAGGAGACGGGTTGATCCTGGGCGGAAGCGTTCACTTCACTGAGAAAATAGAGACCTTTGCGGCCTTCGTAATAGGCCCGGCCTGGGCCTTTTTCCGGCAAGCGGTCGTCGGGCAGGGCTTCGATACGCAGGGCAGTGATGGGTTCGGGTGAAGTGAAATTAAGGTCGTAAACATCCCGTTTGGTGAAGTCACCCGAAGCAAACAGCGAGCCGTCCTCCAGAAGCTCAAGCTTGGGCAGGTTGGTTTTCCAACCAGTTGGCTGAAGGGTCTTCCACGCGGTGGATTTGGCCTGCATGTTTTTGCGCCAGGATGCGAAGGAGGAATCAAATTCGGGATGCCGGCCCATCAGTTCGGCAATCTTACGTTGGATCTGGTTTTCTACTTCTGCTTGGCGTTTTAATTGTCCGTCAGTGTAGAGCAGGAGATCGGGTTCCTCCACATTGTCCAGAAGGGCCATGATGCCAAAGTACTCATCGTGGGTGATGGGGTCGTACTTGTGGGTATGGCACTGGGCACATCCGGTGGTTAAACCCATCCACACGGTACCGGTAGTGGCCACACGGTCAACCGCAGCATAAAAACGAAACTCCAGCGGGTCGATCCCGCCTTCCTCATTGAGTTGGGTATTGCGGTGAAATCCGGTGGCGATTTTTTGATCCTGGGTGGAGCCGGGTAACATGTCCCCGGCCAGTTGTTCGATGGTGAACTGGTCATAAGGCATATCCTCGTTGATGGCACGAATCACCCAGTCTCGGTATTGCCAGATTTCGCGCGGCCTGTCTTTTTCATACCCATTGGTATCGGCATAGCGTGCAAGATCGAGCCATTCGCGGGCCCACTTTTCTCCATAGTGCGGAGAGGCCAAGAGTTGATCGACCAAGTGCTCATAGGCATCCACCCTGTGATCGTTGACAAAATCATCGGCCTGCTCGGGGGTGGGAGGAAGACCGGTAAGATCCAAATAGAGGCGCCGTACGAGTGTGTAGCGATCCGCTTGGGGAGAAGGGTCGACCTTATTTTTCTCCAGGTTTTTAAGAATAAAGGCATCAATAGAGTTGTTTCCCCACTTGGCTGCATTGACCAGGGTGATGGACGCTTGAGGCGGTTCAAAAGCCCAATGCTTGGCATATTCTGCACCCTCGGCAATCCATTGGTCGAGCAGATCTTTCTCCGCCTCGGTCAGGGAGGCATGAGACTCAGGGGGAGGCATGATTTCATCGGGATCATCGGAGCGGATGCGGTAGTGGAATTCACTGTCTTCAACTACTCCCGGTACGATTACTTCATTTCCCAAAGCATCTTCCCGGATATCCAACCGAAGCTTGGCTTTCCTTCCCTCTTCATCCGGGCCGTGACAAGCGTAGCATTTGGACGCAAGCAGTGGCCTGACATCTTTATTAAAATCCACAGCCTGCAAGGATGCAGGGAATGTAAGAATGAAAAAAGTGGTTAAAACTAAAGTGAGAATTTTGGACATAATAGGGACTATATTTGTTCTATTTTACAATCGAATGTTTTTCCAACTGCAAAAGTTTGATGAAGCTTTGGGTCTCTTGGTTCCATGAGTTTTCCAACGCCTTAGCTTTGTCAGTCATTTTATTGGATAAATCGTTAGATTCTGCACGGTCCCTACTTAAATCATATAACTCCCAGGGGTCTCCCTTTGCGGCAACAAGCTTGAAGTTGCCTTGCCTGATCGCACGGTTGCCCGCGTGCATCCACCAAATAGATTCTCTCGGGATGGTACGATCCTCGGAGAAGGATGAAACCAAACTTTTACCGGGGGCCTTTGGAATAGGTACCCCTTTCCATGATTTTGGTTTTTCCACTCCGGCTAATTCCAGAATCGTAGGTACGATATCGATGACATGCCCAGGGGAATGTCTTAATTCACCTTTATTTTTTATACCATTTGGCCAATGAGCGATGAGAGGCGTGCTGATTCCTCCTTCGTGTACCCAGGTTTTATGCCTGCGGAAAGGAGTGTTGGATGCACTGGAAAACCCGGGACCCAGGCAGAGGTAAGATTTTTCGCTACCCATGGGAGCGTCGGGGTCATGTCCGCCTCCGCGCACCATGATCTCTGCACTGGCCCCATTGTCTGAAGCAAAAAAGATAAGGGTGTTTTCGTAGGCCTTCATCTTTTTGAGTTGTTGGACAACCCGGCCTACTTCCTGATCGATCCGATCGATCATCGCGGCATGGATGGCCATTTTGGTTGCCTGAAAACGCTTCTGTTTATCCGTGAGGGAATCCCATGGGAGTGGGCGGTTCACTTCCCCTGAACCCAATTGCTTGATCGCTTGAGGATGTCCATGGGGTGGGCCAATCTCGGGCTCGAGGGCAGAGAGCGAGGTTTTATGCAGACCGATTTTCTTTTGCTTGGCAAATCGTTCTTCCCTGAGTTTGTCCCATCCACTCAAGTAACGATCCTGATATTTGGCAATATCTTCGGGCTTGGCATGCAGGGGAAAGTGAGGGGCAATAAAGGCGAGGTAATGAAAAAAGGGTTGGTCACCGTGGTTTTGCTGGTGCTCCTGTAAGAATTCAATCGCATGATCGGCAGTGGCCGTGGTCGAGTAATAATCCTTTTTCACCTTTGTTGGATTATACCTTTTGTCATCGAGCAAATTCGCATTGTGGTTGAAAAATCCATCTTGATTGGTGACATACCAGGATCGGTTGAATCCTGCACCAAGAACCCTTCCATCGATATGCCATTTCCCACTGTGATAACTCCGGTAACCCGCAGTTTTGAGGAATTCGGGAATTAGGGGTGCCCAGGTAGGTCGCTTGCCTTGGCCCCCGCCACCTCTCATCGGTAAGTTGTCCCGTCGGATTTGCTGGGCATAGTACCCCGTGAGCAAGGAACCACGAGTGGGCCAGCATCTGCCGGTATTGTAAAATTGGGTATAACGCAAGCCGTTGGCGGCGAGGTTATCTAGGTTGGGTGTTTCGATTTCACTCCCATAACAGCCCAAGTCGGAATATCCCATATCGTCGACCAAAATCATTAAGATGTTTGGTGTTTCTTTTCCGAAAACACTAAGGGTGAAAAAGAACAAGGTTGTTTTAAGAATGATTATTTTTCCCATGGTTAAAAATGAATGGATGAAGTGTAAAAAAGCTGAGGTTTTAAGAAAATTTTCATTCCCACTTTTTAACTACTTTGCGCTCCTTAACCGGCCACCAATTATCGATATTGGCCACGAGTTTTGCTACTACACCTGGGTTTTGTTCGGCCAGGTTATTTTCCTCATTTGGATCTTTTAGTAGATTAAAAAGTTGAGGGCGTTTTTCTTCGCGTGGATGGGTAGTTTTGTATCGATTAACTTCGCCGTCATAGGTTAGCAGAAGTTTCCACTTCCCTTCAATGGTCCATCGGAAGAGCAGAGAGTCTTCGGGGTTTTCAATATCTGCAATATCATGAGCAAAGCTTTCTCCAAAGATTCCCTTTCGTTTGATTACTTTTTCATTTTTTAAATTTTCAAGAAGGTTTAATCCTGGCAAATCTTTCGGCGTGTGGGCACCGGTTGCTGCCAAAACAGTGGGGAAGAGATCAATCGATGAGACCACATCCTTACGTTTTCCGTTCTTTAGGTTTCCGTTGGGCCAGGAGAACATGATGGGTGTACGGATACCTCCTTCGAATGGGGTTTGCTTGGATCGGGGTGCATAGGCCGATTTGTCTGTTCGGTTGATCCAACCATTATCAGTGACATATACAATGAGAGTATCATCCCGCAAATTACGCTTTTCCAAAATGTCAATGAGTTGGCCACAGGTTTCATCAAACCAAGTACAGTTCGCATAGTACTTGGCGATGGGTAAGGGGAGACCAAGATCTTTGTAAGGCTTGAGCAGGCGCTCCGGTGGGTTGTGTGGCGTGTGAGGAAGAAAGACTCCGTACCATAAGAAGAAGGGCTTTTTTTCTTTCATTGAATAATCCACAAACTCTTCGATGGGTTGCAGTCCTTCCCGTCCGATCTTTAGACCATCGTCTCCATGACGCCCACCTAGTTGAGGAAAGCCACGGGTCATTCCATGAGTGAACCCACCATGTTTAAAATTCCCTTCCCACCATTTTCCGCTCTGATGGCTTAGGTAGCCTTTTTCTCCAAGCAAATCAGGGAGAGTATCAGCACGGTCGAGATAGGAGATCAGCTGAGCTCTTGCTTGATCATATACCTTTTTCGGTTGGTACCTCTTGGGGGACGGGTCGTTCCCGGTGACCCCATGTTTGTGAGCGTATTGACCACTGATCAAAGTTACGAGCGAAGGTCGGCAGAGAGCGGTGGGAACATACCCCCGTTCGAATAGTACGCTTTCGTTGGCGAGTTTATCCAAGTGAGGAGTTTTAATTTGCGGGTGTCCCATGAAACCGTAATCAGTCCAGGCCTGATCATCCGAAAGAATGTAGAGAATATTGGGCGTTTTTTGAGCAGATACCCAGAGGGTTGAGCCAAATATATAGAGTAAGCTAATGAGTTTTTTCATAGGGAACAGAACTTTATGGGGAGATGAATTTTAAACTATTTGGCGAAGAGTTGATGATTCGATTGAACAACTGCAACTAAGTAAGCCATCAAATCAAGAATATCTTCTTTGTCTATGGTGTTTAAAAGTCTTCGAGACATCATGGAAATTGCTCATTTTTTTCTACATCTCATAGATTTTTCCCTTCCTTTTACTTAATTTATTGAATGACTGCCCATAATTCAGCTTCGGGAATGGAAAAAGAACCCATGATTTTTTCTTCCATGTGTGTCTTGAGTTTGTTGAGTGCTTTTTTCTCTGGGACGGAGAATTCTTCGGTAGCAAATAGGGGCCACTTGGGTTGACCCCAGTAGGTTTGATCGTATGAAGCACCTTCCTGCTCAATTAAAAGCAGGCTTGAGGTTTTGTTGCCCTGGGACTCCCCAAAGAGCAGGTCGATTTGCACGGGGGTGTCTCCACTCTCAAACCAAGGACCTGAGGCAAATCCTGCCCGTGCGTTGAGGCAAGGAAAGGAGGGGTGGTTGTTTCGTGGAACATTCATTTCGGTGCGGAACGAGGAGTCATAGCGCGATCCCTCAAAGACCGGCTCTCCATTGACCGCAACCAGCAGGTTGTTATCCGCATATCCCCAGAAGCGGTATTTTCCTTTCTGGGGGGCTTTCACTTTTCCCTGGTACCAGGCAATCCAACCATTGTTTTCCGAGTAGGGCACCAAGCCTGTCCGCTTTGGGAAGAGATCATAGGTACCTGCGATCCCCCGAAAGCGAATGGGGTTTCCTTTTTTTAGTTTATTCAGGCAGGTCAGGTCGGAAAACTTGGATTGTACAAGGGGGAGGAGTTTCCGGCTAATCGGACTGCCTTCAGGAGCGGGGTTGGGGATCTGTGCATCCTTAGGGAAACCAATGATGGAGCCAAGCAGGGTTCCCAATTTGGTTCCTTGAATATCTTTTTTAACCTCGGGTACTCCACTGGGTCTTGTACTGTGTGGTGAGGCTTCTCCGTTACGGTTAAAATTAGCCAGTCCCCCCTCGGTCATTAGGCGGGAGCCTTTTCCATCCCGTTCCCCCACCGCAATCTCGCCATCGAGTACGAGCACGCGTGAACCTAGGTTGCTTGCCTGAACCACGAAACTGGTCCCTAGGTCGACAAATTTTCTTTCCATCGTATCGACCACAAAACCAATCCCCTGAGGTGGGACCACCAGTTTAATTTCTCCTTCGTTTAGAAATAAGCGATTATGATCAATGACGGTCATTTGCAGGGGACCTTTTCCAATGAGGTGCACGCCACTTTCCTGAAAGGCAACCTCGACCAAGCCATCATTGAATTGAAATTGTTCACCCTTTCGAAATTCAAAGTCTTTCTGCACGGATGAGTCGGATCCTTCATACCGAAGAATCCGAGCGATTCCATCAGGCTTTTGTTTTTCCGAGGGGATAACGAAAGCAAAAACAAGGGTTGCGGCCATAGCTAGCCAGGCAAAACTTGGCCGAGTGAGGAGCGACAACCAAGGCTTCCTTGGTTTGCTTGAAACCTGGTTTAAGATTTTATCCTCGAAGGATAGAGGACTTTCCTGAGCACTGCTTAAAATTTCTTCTAATTCCAGCCACCTCGGTTCACCAGACTGAGCGGCCCGAATCAGCCCAGCCATCTCAATTTCTTCGGCAACCGCGGCACGCAATGCTTGATCATGACCGAGACGGTCGAGGAGTTCTTTTCTTCTCTTTGGGGAAATGTTTAGAGTGCCGTGCCAGGCAGAGAGGATATCCAAGTAGTCGGGGTCGTGAGAAAAGTTTTTCATGATCGGGTAGGGGAAGGTGTTTGGTTCATGCATTTACGCAGGGCGACATGGGCACGATGGCGAAGTTGGTAAACGGCATTGGCTTGGAGGTTTAGCTCCTTGGCGAGGATGGAAATTTTTTCCCCTTCCAATCCCGACCGAATGACTTTTCTTAAGTTGTTAGGAAGTTTGGTAATGCAATCTAGAAGCTTGGGGATTCTAGATTCATCCACTTCTTCATGAGCAACTTTGAGCTCGGTCTGGATGGATTCGGCAATGTCATGCCTGAACTTTGCCATCACTGTGGCCCGGTTTCCATATTTGCGCCAATGGTTGTTGAGCAAGAATTGAGCGATGCTCATGAGCCAGGCTCGGAAATTTGTGCCGATCTCATATTTTTCAAGCTTTTCATAAGCAGTGACAAAAGTTTCCTGAGCCAAATCCTGGGCATCATCGAGGTGATAAATGCGGGCAGATAAGAAACCTCTGACCAGTAAACTGTACTCGGCTACAATAAGCCGATATGCATCCTTGTTTCCATCAATTACTTCAGAAACAACCAGGTCGGGATCAAAACTTTGGGGATTTTGGGGCATGCATATTCCTTATGTGGTTTCTCCCCTGTTTCTTACATGGAGGGAGTAGGCAAACCCTTAGAGTAAGGGGCTCAGTTAGAGAAAAAGGAATGATTGGTATCACCTCCGCTGAGGATGTAAGCAAGAAGATCCATGATTTCATTCTCCTCCATCATATTTAAGAGTCCTGGAGGCATGGGCGAAACAGGAGAAGGTCCCATGCTGACAACGTCTTTTCTCCAAAAATTTCTTCTTTGGTTGGGGTTATAAAGATCAGTGTTGAGGGAGATGCTGTCGCCATTTAGATTTACAACCACTCCAGTGAAGGCGTCTCCATTTTTTAAGGTCACAAAAGTCGGAACAAATTGTTCATTGATTTCTTTGCTCGGATAAATGATTTGCTCAAGGAGATCATGGGCCGAGTATCGTCCACCTGAGCCGGTGAGGTCGGGGCCATTCATTCCTCCTTCATTGCCAAATCGGTGGCAGGCAAAGCATCCTCCTGCGGCAAACATTTTACGGCCATTTTTAAAGTCTCTTTCTTTCAGACCACTGGAAGATATTTTACTGAGTTCTTCCAGTTCCCAGTTTTTGACAAAAGTTCTGCCAGTCATCGCTTCCGCCATTACCTCTGCAGGCGATTTCACCTCAGCTTTTTTGGCGAGTAGGGGAGCCAGATCTTTTTTCTCAGCTTTCGTTAAACTGGCCACTGCATCGTTACGGATAAACTCAATAAATTTGGTAAAGCTGGCACCTCCGCGATAATTTGCCGCTTTTAGAAACCAATTGAAGTATTGAGTTCTGAGTTCCTTGGTCCATCCAGTTTTGAGATTACGAAGAGACCGGGCATACTCCATTTGTTCTTCCTGCGTGGTTGCTTTCTGAAGAAGAGAGATCCCTTTTTTTGCTACAGTGGGAGCTTCAAGAAAGGCAAGGGTTTCACAAAGAAGCCAGTTCATTTCATAAGTTTTGGCAGGAAAATGAGCATCCAGTTGGGCAACGATTTGATCAGCAGTTTGTTTAGACGGCTTACCAAAGCGGACCATGGCTACTTGATAGGTGCGTACCATCGAAAGCTGCTCACTTGGACTCAGCTTTTCAAAATCGAGTTCAAGCAGGGATTGTAAAATCTTGTTGCCCATTTCCCGGTTGATCGGCGGGTCGGATTTTTTGCGGTGAAAAGGATCGATCCCGGTAGCTTTGGCAAGAGAGAGCAGAACATAGGCACGCTTTCCCTGGTTTTTCTCACTCAGTGCTTTCTCCGCCCATTTTTCCACCGGCAGTCGTTGAATGGCCATGAGTGCGGCCCATCGAATAAAACGATCAGGGTGGTCGATATGTGGCCACGCGATATTCAATGCACCAGGATGTTCCCCGATATGAAGATTTTCAAGTTTGTGGCGTAGACTGGCGTGTTCATTAACTTGGGGTTTAACGGAGACTGGATCACTCTTTTCCTTGCCCACATAACTGACTCGGTAGAGCCCGGACTGCACCTTTCTGCCACCAATGGCAAAGTACATCGAGCCATCCTCCGGATGAATAATGGCATCAGTTACGGGTAGAGGGCTGCCTGTAATAAAGGTTTCTTTTTTGCCGGTGTAGGTGCTTCCATCCGGTTTCAAATGTACGGCGTAGATTTTACCCCAGCTCCAGTCCAAAATGTACATCGCTTTTTGATATTTGGCTGGAAAATTTGCTCCATATCCAAAGGTCACCCCGGTGGGTGAGCCAGGGCCAATGTTGACCACGGCAGGCAAATTGTCCGGATAAAACTCGGGCCGTTTACCAGTGCCATTTCTCCAGCCGTACATGGAGCCGCTGGTGACATGATTAATCCGGGTGGGGCGATACCAAGGAGTATTGAAATCGTATTCCATATCTGCGTCATAGGTAAAAAGTTCGCCATCCGCGTTGAATCCGCCGTCAAAAATATTCCGGTAACCCGAGGATACGATCTCCCAATCTTTACCGTCGGGTGAGATCTTGTATATGATACCTCCTGGAGCTAACCGGTCTCGATTGTGGCCCCGCCCATCCGGCATCCGGGGAAGGAGATGGTCTTCTCCCCAGTCCAAGGGTACCCGTGAACGGGTTGCCTGCACGGGCTCAGTGTTGTTTCCTGTAATTAGGTGGATTGATTTTTTATCCGGACTGAGAAGGAGGGCATGCACCCCATGATCCCCGCGGGCATACATGGTCTTCAATTTCTCGACCCGGTCGAGCTTATCATCACCGTTGGAGTCGGTCAGCCTGTAGACCCCATTATCCATCTTTTTAACATAATCATTGACCGCAACATAGAGGCTATCAAACGCCCAAAGAAGTCCATTGGCTGCCCGAATTTTAGCTGGCACTTTTTCAATGTCATCTTCTCGCAGGGGCTGGCCAGGTGCAGGTGCCTTGAAGCGGTAGAGCCCTCCAAACTGATCACTGGCAATGATGCGGTTTTTACCATCCAGGCAAAGATTGACCCAGGACCCCATCCTGTCCTTCGGTACGGTGAAGAGTAACTCCACCTTGAAGCCTTCTTTGATCGATATGCTTTCAATGGGGGTTGCTTGAGTATCGAATTGAGCGAAGGTATGAGCTGATAAAAGGCTACTAGCGAGGATAAGAAAAAGAAGGGTTTTAGAAGATGTAGAATTCATGACGCTATGGATTATTATCTCAGTTTTTATCTTACAGTTGGGGAAAGATCGGGGAATGAATTGTTTAAATCTAGTTGGTCTTCCATTTTTGCCTGCAGGGCAACTAACTGCGGAAAAAGCAAGTGAGCGAGCTTCTTACCCTCTGAAGATTGGGCAAGATCGTTCATCTCCAATGGGTCTTGATTGAGGTCATAAACGCGATACGCTTTGGCTTTGGGGTATAGAATCAATTTTTTATTATCCAAGGTGATTGATCTTTGTGCATCTAAGTAGGCTCCATAAATTTCTTTATGTTTGGAGATTTTTTTTCTTCCCTTTGCTAACGGTAGTAAATTTTGAAACTCCACTTGTTCGGGTATTTTTACATCGGCAATGGCAAGGGTTGTGGGCATGACATCCTGCAAATAAATGGGGGCGCGGATGACTTGTTTCTTAGGAATTCCAGGTCCGGTTACCATGAATGGTACTTTTGTACTGTGCTCGTACAAGTTTTGTTTTCCAATCAAACCGTGATGACCAACGGAGAGTCCATGGTCTGCGGTAAAGAAAATGTAAGTGTTGTCGGCTTGCCCCGATTTTTGCAAAGCTTTGAGGATTCGACCAATTTGATCATCCATATGGGTGATGATGGAGAAATATTCTTTGCGGTGCACTTTCACTGCTTCTTTAGTTCTAGGGTAAGGGACTAAGTTTTCGTCACGAAGAGAAGGCGGGCAACTCATTGCCTGATTGTGAGGGTACGAAGGAAGGAAGTTTTGGGGTACGCTTATTTTATCAAGTGGGTATTTATCCAAATATTCCTTGGGAGATTGCCTGGGGTCGTGCGGAGCATTGAAGGCAATGTAAGCAAAAAACGGCTCGGTGTGTTCCTTGGCAGAGTGAATGAATTGGATGGCATCATCAGCAGTGACTTCACTCCAATGTTTCCCACCTTCCCAAAAACCGCCGTGTTTTGGATCATGAGGGCTCCATGAATCTTCCCCATTTGCCTGGGGTCGTTGGTAAGCGGATGGAACCGTCTTGGGCATGCCACCTCGTGGATTTTGTACAATGTCGAAACATTCGTTTATCTTGGCAGGTAAATGCCATTTACCAGTGAAGTAGGTTTTATAACCAGCCGATTTCATATATTTCGCCCAATATCTACCTTCTTTCTGTTCCTTATTTGCAGTCTTATGAGTTTTTTGAGCCCGCCAGATAAAAGCTCCGGTGTTTAACATATGACGACTGGCCACGCAGACAGCTCCGCTCCATGAACCCATATTGTAAGCCCGGTCAAAGAAAGCTCCCTCTTGAGCCAGTCGGTCAAGGTTAGGAGTCTTTACCTCGGTCAACCCAAGCATCCCTAGAGTTTCATAGCTTTGATCATCAGCAAAGAGAAACAAGATGTTTGGCTTTTTGTTTTGGGTTCCCCATGCAAAATGAAAGCAGGCAATTACGAAAAAGATATTTAAAAAAGTAGGCATGACTCAATTATCTTCTGCTCTGGGTTTCCAGGTCAAGACTTGAGGGAGTGAGTGAACGATTTAATGCTTAATAGATCAACGCATGTCCAAAAACTGCAAAGCAAGATTAACTTTGAGAATGTTATGTTCTAGCGGGTTTTATCCAAGGTCTTGTGTTTAATAAAGCGCCCATGCATTTGGGCGAGAACTTTTGGGTTCATTGAGGCTACATTTTCTTTCTCTAATGGATCTATGCTGAGGTTGTACAAAGCCCAGTCGGATGGTTTTTGGGGGATTTTTTTGGAGTAGCACACGATCTTCCAACTGCCATGCCGGACGGCACGGCGACGGTTGCCCTGCACCCAGTAAAAGTCCCGTTCCGGAGCTTTCGCACCACTTAGAATGTTGGGGGACTGATCAAAACCATCCCAGGAGAGTGAGTCGGTTCTTTGGAATCCAACCAACTGAGCAATTGTGGGAAACCAGTCCACGATGTGCATGGGGGTATCGATTCGTTGAGGTTTTATTTTTTTGGGCCATACCGCAAACCCAGGCACCTTGATACCTCCTTCATAGACATCTATTTTGCTTCCTCTCATCGGAATGGGTTGGTTGAAGTCGGTAAGTTTTAGGTCGTCGGGGTAGGCGTTGCCCGGCCAATTGACTTGTGGACCGTTGTCGGATGAAAAGAGTATTAGGGTGTGGTCGTAGAGATTTTGACCTTTCAGGGTATCGATGACCCGACCGATGGCATGATCCAAATGATGAAGGGCGGCGAGGAACAATCTTTTTTCCGGGTCCTTTTCCTGCTGAATTTTCCCGAGGGGGTCATTAAACCAGGGGATGTCATTCTCATTTCGCCAGCGGTTTGGGTTTCGCCGGTCCAGTTGGGTCGGTTGGTTATGAAACTTTCCGCGTTCATCCAAAGGAGTGTGTACGGCGGTGTAAGGCAAATAGAGAAAGAAAGGATTGTCTCTTTTTTGACGAATAAAACGGATGGCATCATCGGTGATCAGCTGGGTTGTATGAACCCCGTTCTCACTGCCTTCAATGAGTTGATGATTACGGTGCCAGGTATGAAAAAGAGGGCCCTTGCGGTAACCGTGGTTGTAGTTTCCAACGGCTCCGGAAAGACAGCCATAACTTTGATCAAACCCAAAATAGTTGGGCCCATGATCAGGTGAGCTGCCCAAGTGCCATTTCCCCGAGAGGCAGGTGTCGTATCCTTGTAATTTGAGCATCGAAGCAATGGTCGGTGTGCCTTTGGGGAAGGCTGGCTTGGTGCTTGCAGCTGTGGCATGGGGGCCGAACCGGCTGGGGTACCTGCCGGTCATCAGGGCCACCCTGGTGGGGGTGCACTGAGCCATGACGTAGTGGTTGGTGAACAGGGCTCCGTTCTGGGCAAGGTTATCCATGTTTGGAGTGTAGACCTTGGGGTTGTTGTAGCCTATGTCTCCCCAGCCCTGGTCATCGGTCAGGATAATGATCACATTGGGTTGGGCTCCAAAAAGCTGAGCCCAAATCAGGAATGCTGGAAGTAAGAAAAATTGCTTCATGGTTCTTTATTCTTTCTTGTTTTCTCGCTGATGGTCGAAGTGATGGACCAGGGAGTAAGCCTGCTGGTTGATTTCTCCCATCGATTCCCAGAGGACATCGTAGGGTTCGTTTTCATCGTCTACGATCCCGGCGTTGTTGCGGGAATCCCGGTACTTAAACCAGTGCCACCCGATACAGGAGGGAATTTGCAAAAGTTCCAGGCTGAAGTGCTGGTAAAATTTCGCCCGGTCCGCCTGAGTGCGGACTGGGAAGCCAGCCCCGACTCCCTCAATAGGGAGGTCACTGTCCTCAGCCATGGCATACCATTCGGTGATCAGGATGGGCTTGCCGGCCAGAGCGGACCAGTTTTCGATCCGCTCTTTTTCCGGAGTCCAGCGATGGTAGTAATTAACCGAGATGACATCAGCATGCCTGCCGGCGGCCACGAAAATTTGCTCGGAATGAAGGGCCCGTCCATGAAAACGGGTACCAAGGTAGAGGTGGTTGGGGTCGTTTTTTTTCAGGGCACTTGCAACCTTGCGGTAATAGGTATCCACTACCAATTCAAGGAAATCACGGTCTTCCTTCCACCCCACTTTTTTGACCTTGCGGTCTTTGAGAAACTTTTGAGCGGCCAGATGATTGGGGTCGTCCTTGGGGTGGGAAAGGTAGAGCTCGACAATCCCTTTTTCCCGGAAGGGCAGTTCGTTGTCGGAGAAGTGCCCCAAGAGCCATGGATCCTCTCTGGTCGTGCGTGCGTCTTGAAACAATTGTTCGCAAAAAGATTCAAATTCTGAATCGAAAGGGTAGAGGACGGGGTACTCTCCGGTAGCCACATGTCTCTTTTTACGATCGTTGCGGTAGTGAGAGGAAACATTCCAGCGCAGGCAGTAAGCAATGGGCCGATCCAGTTTCCGAATCACATCTGTGGAGGACCAGGAGCCTGCGGTATTGAAGCCATATTTTCGAAGCCGTCCCGTGGCTCCCTTAGCCCAATTTAGAGTTTCTTTGCTTGCTGAAGTGTCCGGTCCTCCGTCTTGCGGGCTCACCGAGTTGATCCCGATGGAGAGCAGGGGGTATCCCTCTGGATCGACCGCCCACCACCTGCCGGATTTTTTTTGCACCCTGAAAAAGCCGGTTCCCTTCAGTCGCTTTGTGGCGCCAACCACCGTACAGGCCAACCTTGTTCTGTTCTCCTTGAGAGTAGCCGGTTAAGTTTCGCAGGGTGATGCACTCCTCCGTCTTGTAGATCTTACCCCGTAAAACCTCGGCGGTTTCGACTGCCCAAAGAGGGGAGGTGAATATGGCGGCAAAGAGTAGCAGGGCCGTTTTGGAAATTAAACGCAGAGGCATCCTTAAGTAATCAAGCGATCAGGTCTTTGATCACATGGGAATGATCGACACCGGTTAATTTCCAGTCGAGTCCCTGATGTTTGACGGTGAAGAACTCGTGTTTGATCCCAAGTAAGTGGAGCATCGTGGCATGCATGTCATGGACATGTACTTTGTCTTTAATTGCATGATATCCGAGCTCATCGGTTTCGCCGTATCCGAATCCTCTCTTGGTTCCACCCCCGGCCATCCACATGGAAAAGCCCTTGATGTGATGATCACGTCCGATTTCTCCCTTGCCTTGGTACATGGGTTCTTCCAAATTCTCCCCCCCAAACCACGAGAGTATCATCGAGCATACCTCTTTGTTTGAGGTCCTGAATGAGGGCCCAGGTGGGTTTGTCGGTCAGTTGGCAACATTGCCCCATGTATTTTTCCAAGCCGCCGTGGTGGTCCCAGCCACGATGGTAGAGGTGAATGAAGCGCACTCCTTTTTCGGCCAGTTTGCGGGCCAGTAGGCAATTGGACGCATAGGAACCATCCCCGGGTACTGCTCCGTACATATCGAGGATATGCTGGGGTTCACCCGATGTATCCATCAGTTCCGGTACGGAGGTTTGCATCTTGAAGGCCATTTCGTAGGCAGCAATACGGGTATCGGTCTCGGGGTCGTTAATCGCCTGGTTGCGGTGGCGGTCGAGTGCAGTGATCGCATCGACCAGCTTTTTCTGGTGGCTGGCACTCACCCCCTTGGGGTTTCGTACATAGTGGACAGGATCGCCGGTGGAATTAAACTCCACACCCTGAAATTTACTGGGAAGAAAACCGGCGGACCATTGGCGGGAAGCGATGGGCTGAGGATTGCGCCCGCCAACACTGGTCATGACCACAAATCCAGGCAAGTCTTCGGCCTCGCTGCCGAGACCATAGTTCACCCAGGCTCCCATGGAGGGCCGCCCGCTTATAGCGGTGCCGGTGTTCATAAAAGTGTGAGCCGGATCATGGTTAATCTGCTCGGTTACCATGGAGCGAACGATGGAAATATCGTCGGCCATCTTGGCCGTCCATGGAAGGTAATCGCTAACATACTGTTCTCCCTGTCCGTACTTTTTAAATTTGGTCAGATGACCCTGCACCTTGAGCTCCTTGCCCTGCAATTGAGCGATAGGCTGTCCCTTGGTGAAAGATTCGGGCATGGGTTGCCCATGAAGCTCATCCAGCTTGGGCTTGTAATCAAAAGTTTCGAGGTGGGAAGGCCCTCCAGCCATGCACAGAAAAATGACCCGTTTCGCCTTCGCTTTAGGAAGGAGGAAACTTGGCTTGGCGGCATCCCGTGCAAAAAGAGAGTTGAGGGCGGCACTGCCGAGGCAAAGCCCAGATCCGGCAAGAAAGGCCCGTCGGTTGATGGCATTGGCGAGAAGGGAAGGGTTCATCGTCTTAAATTGGTTTCGGCAAGGTTGAGCACGGCCCGGGCCACCGGTGTCCAGTCCGTCTCCGTTGTAGGTTCTTTAATCTCCAGTAAAGCGGCTAAGGTTTTCTCTTCGAATTCATCCGGAGGTCTCGAGACAGCATGTTGAAATGCATAGCTGAGACGCTCTTCGACAGAGGAACCACCCTCGCTGGTAATTTTTTCGGCAAAGGACTTGGCTGCTTCAAGAAAGGTTGGGTCGTTGAGCAGTACAAGTGCAGCGAGAGGTGTGTTGGACTGGGGGCGCTCAGCGGAACATTCCTCCCGGCTTGGGGCATCAAAGGCCTTGAGCATGGGGTGGAGAAATTGTCTTTGCCAGTGGACATAGAGCCCCCGTCGCCAAAGAGCTTCTCCTTTGTCTGGCTCGATATGTTCTTTGAGGAAAGTTGAGGTGACGATAGTACCCGGGGGGCTGTAAGGGTTTTACGCTGGGTCCCCCGATGGTGGGAACAAGTAATCCGCTAATCGCAAGGGTGTTGTCGCGCACAAATTCCGCGGGCAGGCGGCGGGCAACCTGGAAGCTGAACTCCCCAGACGGAGGCAGGGTGGACTGCCGATAGGTTTTGCTGAGAAGAATGTCTCGGATGAAGGCTTTGAGGTCCCAATTTTTTTCGATAAGAGAGAGAGCCAGCCTGTCCAATAATTCGGGATGGTCCGGCGGGGTGCCTTGTCCCCCAAAGTCGGTCAGGTCAGGTGCCAGGCCTTTACCGAAAAAGAGATACCATAAACGGTTGGCAAGCACCCGGGCGTTGAGCAGTCCGATCCCGCTCGCGGTGTCTGTAAGCCAATTGGCGAGGTCGAGCCGGGAAAGTCTTTCTTTATCGGATTGAATGCTTCCAAGAAATTCTGGTACGGAAGGCAATACAACCGGCCCGCTATCGTCCATCCAGTTTCCTCTCGGGAGAACCCGCATAGTACGAGGTTTAACCGCCCGGGAAACCATGGTCCAAATACCTTGATTTTCCACTTTTTTCTTTTTGCCTACTAATTCACGGTAGCGATCGATGCTTTCTTGGTCGGTCAGCTCAAGATACTTGGACTCCAGTTCGGCGAGTTTCTTTTTCCATGGTGCCTTCTTATTGTTTTTCGCTTTTTTAAGTTGGCTGGTAAATTGGGTACGGTTGTGGTCGAGAGCGTTAATTCCCAATACGATTTCTCGGGGTAGTGCCTTGGTGATTTCTTGGGTAAGACTATCAATTCTTGCCTGTTGCTCCGGGCTAAAGATTTGGATTTCTGGAGGCCGCTTGGTGGGTAAGGAGTTTCCATTAAAACCACGGTCACCCAGATCGGAAAAGAAGGAAGCGAGGGCATAGTGATCCTTGATGGTGTAAGGGTCATACTTGTGGTCATGGCATTGGGCACAACCGACGGTCGCCCCCATCCATACCTCTGATACATTACGTACCCGATCGGCGGCATAGATCGCGTCGTACTCCTTGAGTTGCAGGCCTCCCTCGTGAGTGGTCTGGAGGAGTCGGTTGTAACCGGATGCCACCTTTTGCTGGGTGGTGGAACCGGGGAGGAGATCGCCGGCCAATTGCTCGCGGGTAAACTGGTCAAAGGGCATGTTGTTATTAAATGCTTGGATGACCCAGTCGCGGTAGGGAGATATGTTATGGGGTTGATCTCCGTGGTACCCGACGGTGTCCGCATAACGCACGAGGTCCAGCCAGTAGGTGGCGAGGCGTTCGCCAAAGTGGGGAGAGTCGAGGATGTCTTCGATTATCCGGGAATAGGCTTGTTCGGATGGATCGGATGCAAAGGACTGAACCACCTCGGGTGCTGGAGGCAGACCGGTCAGGTCGAAGTGCAAACGGCGTACGAGGGTGACGGGGTCGGCCTCTTTGGCGGGCCGTAAATTTCTTTTTTCGATGGCTGCGAGAGCGAATGGGTCAATCCAGTGAGTCGACCATTGCTTGTCCTTTACCTCGGGAGTGGGATGATCAACTGGAGGAACATAGGCCCAGTGATCCGCCCAAGCAGCCCCTTCCTTGATCCATTGTTCGAGGATTTCCTTTTCCTTTTGGGTCAGAGGTTTGCCAATTTCTGGCGGGGGCATCAGCTCATCTTCCTCCACGGAATGGATGCGATAAATCATCTCACTATCCTCGGGACTACCGGATACAATCGCCATAAGGTTATCATTCTTCGCCTCCGATTCTATGTCGAGGCGTAGGTCTGCTTTGCGTCCCTCTTCGTCGGGGCCGTGACAGGCAAAGCACTTGTCCGAGAGGATTGGACGGACATCCCGATTGAAGTCTAGGGTACCGTGGGCAAGGGAGGCCAAGGAAAGAAAGAGAATGTGGAAAAAGGCACGCATCTTGAATTACTTATGTAAAGCTAATGGTTATGTTGTTTTTTTAAAGAGAAAAACTTGGAATTGGGTTAAGTTCGCAGAGGTAGGATTACGGAAATTGCTTAGCGAAAGGAAAGGGAAGCAAGGTTCATCATACCACCCTGAACGCCCGGTTTAACAAAGCAGACATAGAGATCGTGCTGGCCTGAGTTGGGGGCAATGGGAATGGGCTTTTCGACATAGTCGGCCCAACTGCCATTCGGGGTTACCTCGACTTTTCCAATGAGGTCGCCATCCCTGGAGTCGAGCCGGAGCTGAATCTCCCCCCCGGTTCCGGCACTGGCCACATGGGCAATAACCTGCTGAATGCCTCTAAGATTGATCCCCTGATAGCAAAGATAGGATCCATGCCCGATGTGGCCCACTACTTTCTCCGAGAGGATTACACCTTCGTGAAAATCCGCAGCAATTCCTTGGATTTCTCTGGGTCTTAGTTGGATGAGTTGGGACCCCCTGAGTGGAGCAACAGGCAGGGCACCGCCATCCATGTAACTTGCTTCTAGAAGCAGAAGGGATTGGTTGGCGTTGGGGGTATCCTTTGGTTTTTCAACGATGAGGGATCCAGAATTTCCCCGTTGCACGGAATCTTCTTCCTGCCCCAGAGAAAAAATCCAGTCCACCATTTCCCGGGCAACTTTACTATCTGTGCTGGGGGTGGGGCATCATGGGGATTTGCCCCCAGACGCCGGAGGATCCATGAATAATTCTATGGGCGGCTTCATTTCGTGCTTTTTTAACACCTTGGTATTTTTCGGAAATTGCGGAAAAAGAGGGGCCCACCAGTTGCTGGTCTACAGAGTGACAATTAAAACAATCACTTGCCTTCATCGAACCAAGCCCCGGATGAATTTCTCCCTGCAAGCTCTTCGGTTGTTTGCTGGATGAACCAAATGCCACCTTGTGTGTGAGTTTGATCCGGTTTGAGTCGATCGACGCATCCTCTTCGTCGCTTACCTCAACCACCCACTCGATGGGTTTACCATATTCGAAAAAGTCCCCGTTTTTGGGAGAGACGATTTTGACGGAAGGCGGACCATTGCCAACGGAGACTGGGAGCGTTGCCTCAGCACTTGTTCCTGCTGCATCTCTTACGGTGAGGGAGATTTTAAGGTTCCCGAAATCCTCCAAGGTCAATGTGGGGTTGGCTTCTTTAGATAAAATAGATCCATCCCCTGGAAGCTTTCGCCATTCATAGGTTAAAGAATCCCCGTCATCCGGATCCATGGATCCTTCGCTGGATAATTTAATAGTAAGGGGTGCTTTCCCGGCGGTTTGGTCGGCGGAGATTTTAGCTACAGGCGGACGGTTTCCTCGGATATAATCAATGCGAACAAGTTTGGCGTTTTCGTTTTTCCCCCAGGTTGTTCCATACTCAATTAGATAAAGGGCGCCATCGGGTCCAAATTCCATATCGATGGGGCGAATGAAAGAATGATCCGGCATAAAAGGTTCAAGATCTACCAATTCTTCGTTTTTATCGAGCCGGGCAGTAAAGACCCAGTTACGGGTCCACTCGTAAATAAATAGGCAGTTATCAAAGTGCTTGGGGAGTTTGGTTTCGCTCTTAAGTTTAGAATTATAATGAAAGACCGGCCCGGCACAGGCGGTGCGGCCGCCCCCACGAAGGATGCTAAACTCGGGGGTTCCCCTGGTTCGATACCAAATAAAAGCAGGCTTGGCCGGCGGTAAAATTATGGGGGTTTCGACAAAGCTGGATCGGTTGACTGGGGCTTGAGGGTTTTGCGGAGGATGCAGGTCCGAAGTGTTGAAATCCCGCATGGGATAGGCAAAATTATTGCCCACAAAGTAGGGCCAGCCAAAATTGCCCGCCTGTTTTACCTGATTGATCTCATCGTGGCCGGCAGGGCCTCGTTCCCCCTCGAGGTAGGCATCGGGCCCGACATCTCCAAAATAAAGGGTGCCGGTTTTTTGGTTTAGGTTGATTCTCCAGGGATTCCTGCATCCCATTACATAAACCTCGGGCAACCCTTTAGTGCCATCTTTGGGAAAGAGGTTGCCTTCAGGAATGTCATACCCTCCATCATTCGTGGGACGGATGCGCAAGACCTTGCCATTGTAACTGAAAGGGTTGGATGAGGATTTTTCGGCGCTTAAACGGAACTGGCCGGGGCGATCATCGATCGGGGCATATCCCTTGGAATCTCCACCTGGGCTCGTATCATCGCCGGTGGAAATATAAAGGCAGCCCTCGGGTCCAAATTCCAGTGAGCCAGCATGGTGGGGCCCGGTTCCAAAGGGTTCATGGAATTCGATGAGCTTTTTCTCGCTTCCCTCGACGATTTGGTTTCCCTGAAGGGTGAAGCGTGAAGTCCTCTGGGAGGTCATTCCAACAGGGGAGTGTTGCAGGTAGACCCAGTTGTTGTTCTCGAAATTGGGGTCGAGTGCCAGCCCGATCAATCCCACCTCTCCCCGGCGGGCCACTTCGAACTTGCGAATCAGTGTGGGCTCCCTCTTTTGGGGATCCAGTACCCGAAACTCTCCATTCAGCTCGATAAAAAAGATTCGCCCGTCTGGAGCGACCGCCAATTCCATGGGTTGGTTGAGTTGCTCAAGCAGGGTGACCGCAGTCAACCGATCGGGATCAAAAGAATCGGCATGCAGGTGAATAAAAGATAGCCAGGATATTAGGAGCGAAAAAAGTGGGCGGGCCATGATGAATTCAACCCAACGCCGTGTTTATTCGCAATAACTTATCGAATTAAATTTGCGTAAAATTTCTTTTGATTTGCGTCATTTTGAAGTGGGTGCACGGCATATATAAATTTTTCATCTGTAGAATTGCTCTAAATAAGTTTGCTTGTTGAGTTGAAGGGTTTTTGAAAGGAAAGGACTGATCGAACCCAAATTCATTTTTTTTAACACCTAAATAAATGTCAGATTCAAATTTACTCACCGTACAGCAACATATTTTGCGCGAACAACTTCGCTTTTCCGGAGCCTCTGGAGAATTTTCCTTTCCTACTTTCAGGCATTACCCTGGCCACAAAGATTATTCAGGCACAGGTGCGCCGGGCTGGTCTAGTCGATGTACTGGGCGAGCATGGGGAGGTCAATGTGCAGGGCGAAATCCAGCAGAAGCTCGATGTCATCGCCAACGAAGCAATCGTCCAGGCCCTGACCAGTCGGGCCAGTGTGGGAGTACTCGCATCCGAGGAAAACGAGGAAGCAATGATTGTTCACAAAGGAGATAAGGAAGCCAAGTACGCGGTGGTTTTTGATCCCCTCGATGGGTCTTCCAATATCGATGTAAATGTCAGTGTGGGTACCACATTTTCGATTTTGCGTAGGCCGGATGACGCCTCCTTGGACAGTCCCGAAGCTTGGGTGTTGCAGCCTGGTTCCGAGCAGGTTGCCGCTGGATATGTGGTCTATGGTTCATCCACAATTCTGGTATACAGTGTAGGGCACGGAGTGCATGGCTTTACCCTGGATCCGGCCATCGGGGCCTATGTGCTGAGCCATCCCAACATGACCATGCCAGACCGCGGAAAGTATTATTCGGTCAATGAAGCCAATACGGATAGTTTCCCTGAGAAATACAACCGCTACCTTGCCGGCCTTAGGAACGGCCAGTATGGCCACAAATATTCCTCCCGTTACATCGGTTCGATGGTGGCTGATTTTCACCGCACCTTGCTCAAGGGGGGTGTTTTCCTGTATCCTCCGACCGAGGATAATGCCGAGGGTAAGTTACGACTTCTTTACGAAGCTAACCCGGTGGCCTTTCTTGCTGAACAGGCAGGCGGAGTGGCCACTGATGGCAAGAATCGTATGCTTGATGTCAACCCGACCAGCATCCACCAACGCGTACCCTTAGTGGTTGGCAGTAAGGCTGAGATGGCAGACTTTGCCGCCCTGGAAGAGTAATCCTACTCGTAGGTAGGTTCGCCGGCTGGTGCCTACGCTCAGAGAATTTCCAATAATTCGCACTCGAAGATAAGGGTATCTCCGGGCTTGATCTTGCCACCGGGCCGGGGATTGTCACCGTAGCCAAGTTCACTGGGAATATAAATTCTGATTTTACCCCCAACTTGGGTCTTGGTGAGCCCACCCGAAAATCCTTTAATTACTCCATTCATTGGGAAACTAGCAGGTTCCCCCCGCTCAACCGAACTGTCGAATACGGTGCCGTCGGTCAAAGTCCCGTGGTAATGAAGGCGTACGGTGTCATCCATTGTGGGTGTGGCACCTTTACCTGGCTGCAGAATTTCATAGTAAAAACCGGAAGAGTCTTTCTGGACTCCTTCTTGGGAAGAGAGTAGAGCAAAGAATTCTTTAGCCTTTTCTTTATTTACCATTGCATCTTTGGCTTGTTCAGCTTGAGCTGCCTTACGAACGGCCTGCATTTTTTCCATCATGATTGCTTGAACCTTGGGCTGAAGAGCTTGTATCTCGGCAGGAATTTTTTCGAGAGAAAATCCTTTTTTTAGTCCAATTAGAATGGCTTCAATCTGAGAGTCTTCAAAGCCCATTTTGTGGAGGCCAGATCCGTGGGCAATCATCATACCAATGGCTTCGTAAGTTGCCTGGTCAGGAAGGCTTTTCGTTTTTTCCTCAGCTGTGAGGCGAAGGCAGGAGAGCCCTGTGAGCAAAATGACGGCAAGCAAATAAGCGGCCGATCGAGAGATTAAGGAATTAGTCATCGCACAACGCTCACAGCTTCGGATTTTTAGTCAACCCAGAATCCTTTCCTTTCTAAAATAAAAATTCGATTCTTTCAGGTTTCTTGGTTGGACAAATCTTTGCTCTTTGTACAGAAGGGATTTCTTTAACGAACTGAATATGCGAATCAATTCCTCCCTCCCGTTGTTTCTTATAACGCTGTGCACAATTTGCACATCTATCTTTGCTCAAAGTGTTGTTTACAAAGGGGGCAATGGTCCTGGGCAGGGCAAGCACTTGGTCTTGGTGGCGAGCGATCACGAGTACCGTGCTGAGGAAACCATACCTGCACTTGCGAAGATTCTCTCAGTTCACGGTGGTTTTGATTGCACTGTTCTGTTTGGAGTAACTGATCAGGGAGAAATTCAAGCCGGAATATCCAATATACCTGGTTTAGAGGTTTTGCAAAAAGCAGACGGATTGGTCTTTTTTGTCCGTTTCCTTGCTTTGCCTCCCGAACAGATGAAGCATCTTGACGAGTATTTTGGCCGGGCCGGACCGGTGGTTGGTTTGCGTACCTCCACTCATGCATTTAAATATGATAAGAACCGGGCCAATGATCCCTATGCTAAGTACAGCTTTCGCTATACAGGTAAGGAATACAAGGGTGGCTTTGGGGAACAGATACTTGGTCAGTCCTGGGTGGGGCACTACGGGCAAAACCATAGGCAGAGCACCCGCATCGATCTGAGTTGAGGCAAAGAAAAAGCATCCGATCTTACGGGGAGTGAATAAGGTTCATGTACAGGCGGGTGGGTACAATGCCGAACCCCAAGCAGACTGGAATATTCTGACCATGGCTCAACCCCTGATGTCGATGAAGCCAGACGGTAAGGATGATCCGCAGAAGCCACCCAAGGCAAGTGAATGGACCCGCGAGTATACCGGCAAAAACGGAAACAAGGGTAGGGTGTTTACCTCCTTGTACGGAGCTTCCCAGGATTTACTCAATCCCGGGTACCGCCGGCTTATCTTGAACGGAATCTATTGGACGGTTGGTTTGGAGAACGAAATTAAGGCGGACTCCAAGATCGATTTTGTCGGCCCATACAATCCCACCAAGTTTGAGAACCGCGGAGAGGTCAAAGGAGTGAAGCCGGTCATGTATGCCGATTTAAATGGACCGATTCCTGCCGATCCCAAGGCGGTTGTTCAAAAAGTTCAGTCGGTCACGGCGAAGAATCAAAACATTCGCAAGGGTGCCCGTTATGTTCGGGTTGAGATCGCGGATGATAACCGGATTCTCACCCTAAACGAAGTGGAGGTCATTAGTGGTGGGAAGAATATTGCTCCCAAGGGGAAGGCCACCCAATCGAGCACGGGAGCAGGTGGAGTCGCTTCCAGAGCAATCGATGGCAATAAAGACACCGATTACAACAAGGGTGGACAAACCCACACCGATGGATTTGGGTCCATTAATCCTTGGTGGGAATTGGATCTTGGGCGGTGAGTATAAAGTTGATGAGGTGGAAGTTTGGAACCGTAAAGGATTTGAGTCACGGCTTAATGGGTTCACCATTCAACTATTGGATGCCAATCGTAAGCAGATTTACAAGAGCGGAAAAACAAAAGGTGCCCAGCGTACCAAGTTTACCTTAAGGTTTAGAACCGTAATCGATTTTTTCCTCTACAACGGACAGCGTGAACCCGAGGTCGCCAAGCCCGTTTCCAAGAAGGCAGTAGTGCCTGATGGATACCGGGACGAATTACCCTTTGCTTTCAAGAAGGGGGATCGAATCGCCATTCTTGGAAATGGCTTAGCCGATCGTATGCAACATGACGGTTGGACTGAGGCTTTGCTACAAAGTGAACTCGCTGGCCAAGAAGTAAGCTTCCGAAATATGAGCCTCTCTGGCGACCGACCCAACAGTTATCCTAGGAGTAAGGGGTTTCTCGAAATGAACGACTACCTCCGTCATGTGAAAGCGGATGCGGTTTTTGCCATGTTTGGTTACAACGAGTCCTTTGATGGTGAAAAGGGCACGAGCAGGTATAAGCAGGATTTACTTAATTTCATAAAGAATATTCGTGAGACCAAAGCCAACGGGGAGAGTTTACCCCGTATTGTTTTGTTCAGTCCAATCGCATTTCAAAACTTGAAAGACCGCAACCTTCCCCGTGGAAAACTTCAAAACAGGAATCTCGCATTGTACACAAAAACTACTGAGGACGCGGCTAAGCAGGCTGGTGTGGAGTTCGTTGACCTTTACAATCCGACCCTGGCTCTTTTTCAGAAGGCATCTCAACCACTGACGATCAATGGGGCTCACCTGAACGAGGAGGGAAACCGATTGCTCGCGGAAATTATTGCTGAGGCATTGCTTAAGAAAGGGGTCAAGGCAATGTCAGCCCTCGAGCCTCTCCGCGAGGCTGTTCTTGACAAAAACTGGCACTGGTTTAACCGCTACCGGGCTACGGATGGCAATGACATCTGGGGAAGCCGTTCCAAGTTGCGCTTTGTCGATGACCAAGCCAATGGCTTGGTTTTGCAGCATGAACTCGTCATGCTGGATGTGATGACCGCCAATCGAGACCAGCATATCTGGAAAGTTGCTCAGGGTAAAAAAAGCAAGGTGGATGACTCCAATGTGCCAGCCCCCATCAAAGTCATTTCCAATGTGGGGGGAGGGAGCATCAGTTCGAGTGCGATCAAGGAAGGGTCCACCAAATACTTGAGTCCTAAGGAAAGTTTAAAAAGCTTGTCTGTACGCGATGATTTTGAAGTGAATTTGTTTGCTGACGAAAAGCAATTCCCTGAGCTGATCAATCCAGTGCAAATGCAGGTAGATACAAAAGGACGCCTGTGGGCCGCTGTCTGGCCAACCTATCCGATGTGGGAACCGATGCAGCCAATGAACGATGCTTTGGTAATTCTGCCCGATGACAATAACGATGGCAAAGCGGATCGGATCATTGAGTTTGCCAAAGTTCACAACCCGGTAGGTTTTGAGTTCTGGAATGGTGGAGTGTTGGTAACCTCCGGTCCTGACTTACTTTTCCTTAAGAGACACCGATGGAGATGATAAAGCAGATGTAGCGCTATGTTATTTTGCAGGGTCTGGGCACATCGGATACCCATCACTCCGCCAATAACCTGATTTATGGCCCGGATGGCGGAATTTATTGGCAAAGCGGTGTCTTTCTTCAGCACAACCATGAACATCCTTGGGGGCCTAGTCTTAAGACTACCTGCCTCCGCGATGTATCGATTTGACCCGCGCCGGCACACCATCGCCTTTCATGCTAGTAACAGCCCAAACCCCCATGGCATTGCTTTTGACTACTGGGGCTACCATTACGCAACTGATGGAACCGGAGGGCGTGCCTACCAGGTTTACCCTCATGGGAATTCATGGAAGATGCGTTCACTGCTTGCTAAGGAAGTACGCCCAGTTCCCGCATGTGAAGTTGTCTCGAGTGATAACTTCCCTGATTCTATGCAGGGCGATTTTCTCATCTGTAACACCATCGGATTTCTTGGGGTTAAGCAATACAAGCTTCATCGGGATGGCGACTTTTCGATGAGCAAAAAATCAGGCAAATGGGAGAATGGAAAACAGGTTACTTCCAAATCCAAATTTGGTGAAGTTTGGGGCACTCCCCATGGACAAAAACTGAGTGTAATCAAGGATTTAGCCAGTGGTTCCCAAGTACAAGAGGAATCCGTTGGCTTTATGCTTAGCGGGGATAAGAACTTCCGGCCGACCGATGCGATTTTCGGAGAGGATGGAGCCCTCTATGTTTCCGACTGGCAGAATGTCATCATCGGACATATGCAGCACAATGTCAGGGATCCCAACCGGGATGAAAAGCATGGGCGGATTTACCGCTTTCACTAACAAAAAGAAGCCTCTCCAAAAAGCGGTCAAAATCGATGGGGAGCCCATAGAGAAGCTTCTTGCCAATTTGATGCACCCGGTGGACAGCGTGCGCCATCGTACCCGGGTGGAGTTGAGCGAGCGTGATTCCTCCGCGGTAATCAAAGCGACCCAGGAATGGATGAAGCAATTTGACCCGAACAAAAAGGAGGATGCCCACCACTTGCTCGAAGCTCTTTGGGTGCACCAGCAGCATAATTTCCGAAACGGACGCTTGCTCAATAAACTTCTCAAGTCACCCCATCCGCATGCCCGGGTGGCGGCCCTAACCGTGCAGCACCATTGGTACAATGCCAATCCCACCAAGGGGGTTGAAGAAATTGAGGAAGAGCATACCGAAGAGACGGCTCAGTCAGGAGTTCTTTCCGACACTCCTGAGCTAACCACCGTTCGCATTGGTACGATTCCCGAAAAAATGAAATACGACCTCGCCGAATTCACCGTTCAAGGCAGGTCAAGCAGTTCAACTTATTCTTCGCCAATCCTGACTTCATGCCCCACAACCTGGTGATGGTCAATCCGGGCAAGGCGGATGAGGTGGGGCTGGCCGCAATTAATTTGGGAGCCGGTGGGTTCGATGTCGCCTTTGTGCCGCAGAGCAAGGAAATCCTCTGGGCGAGCAAACTCATTGACCACAAACAGGAGGAGATCATTGAGTTCAAGGCACCAAGTCAAGCCTGGAGATTACCAATATGTCTGCACCTTTCCTGGTCACCACTTCGTGATGCGTGGTTTGATGAAGGTTCGCTAATCGGCCTTTTTATTGCCCCTGTCTTTGAGGGGAAACTTTGTTCTCTTGAGCTTTTCTTTTACGGATGTTCAGTTAGAGTTTGATTTATGAATGAAATTGAAGAATTTCGTGCCCGTTCGGGTGATGAGGCATTAGCGAAGAAACTGAATCGTTTGGCATGGGTGATATCTGCCGCAGTTCTTGGCTTAGTGGTGATGATGCAACGAATTAAGTTTCCTCTTCCCGAAGGAGTGGAATTGAGTTATCTGCCTGGATTTCATGCCCTTCTCAACTTGGGGGCTGCTGTCTTTCTGATCCTGGCTCTGTGGGCGATCAAGGCGGGGAAAGTAGCCTTGCACCGAAAAATGATCTATGCCGCGTTTGCCTGTTCTTTTGTCTTTCTACTTTCTTATGTGGTCTACCATATCACCACACCAGCAACCCTCTTTGGCGATGCCAACCAAGACGGGCTCTTAACCTCAGAGGAAAGAGAAGCGGTTAGTGGAACCAGGCCCTATTATTTATTCATTTTAATCTCACATATTGGACTAGCTGCACTGAGCTTCCCTTTTATCCTGCTTACTTTTGTACAAGCATTCACCAACCATTTCTCCAGGCATCGTAAACTGGCCAAGCGTGTCTTCCCCGTCTGGCTTTATGTGGCAGTCACCGGTCCGGTCGTCTACTTGTTCTTACAACCTTATTATTGATTTTTAATTCCACAACAGTACGCGGGAAATCATTATAGTTGAATAGAAACTATTACGGTTATCCCCTTTGGTTTTGGTCAGCCATCGCCATTGGTATCCTTTTACGCATCTCTTCAATTTGGTGGAATGATCGATTACTCGGAGACATTAATTTATTTGCATTAACCGCAAGGGAATATTCAGAAAGCGGGAAATTGAATTACCCGATGAAGTACGATTATTCAGCTAAGACTGTGTGGGGTGACTTAAGAACTCCTCAATCTCAGCACCCCCCACTGTGGTCTTATATTGCTGGATGCTTGGCAAAACTTTTCGGTACAAAAGATACTTATGGCATTCTCCAAATGATGAGTATGTTTTCCCAGTGTTTAGTACTTTGGATATCTTTTAAATTAAGTAAAGTTTTTGGATCTGCCTGCACCTTTTACGCACTACCTATCATTGCATTTTTCGCCGATGTTGATTGATTTTGCGGGAAACGGAAGTCAATATTCATTAGGGTCATTCTTTTTAATTGCTGGCTGTTGGGTGCTAATCCATAGAAGGCAACCCGAAGCAAAAGATTTTTTGTGTTCGGGGTTCTTTTGTGCTCTGGCTTTTTTAACCCACGGTGCGTTTATTTTAGCAATCCTTGCCACTTTTGCTTGTGCTTTAATTTCAGGGAAGACTCCTAAGAATAAAGTAATTTATATCCTTCTTTCAGGTGCAGGATTTACCGCTTCTCTCGTTCCTTTGGTCTGGTTCCGTCTGGAACATTTTAATTCGCCCTTTCATAATCTTAATTCCTTCTTTATTGCTGGGGTACTTGGCAAGTTATCCATGGATTCGGGCTCAAGTGGGATATTTTGGCAGGTTGAAGAAACTTGGCATTTAGGTGATTTAATAACTTATACTTTAAATTGCCTGAAGGTTTGGAAGAAATTTGTTATTTACCTGTTGTGGGAGTGGGGACCATCGGGTCCTTTTTCTGGGTAGTCTTCCCATTCTTGGTTTATTTTGGAAAAAGGATCGAAAACTTCTATTTCTTTTATTTTTTTTTAGCTTCTTATTTAGTGACCATCTTACTATGGCCCGGGTTCAAAAGTAGATTTTTAGCTCCTGTTCTTCCTCTTGCAATAGTTCTGTCCATCCTCGGTTATAGTAAGCTAATTGTTCGTGAGGTTTTTTTAAAAAAGCTCGGCGTTGGATGCCTTGCAGTCATCTTCATTTGGTTCATGTTTTCTTGGAGTATCTCAGTTCAGATTAATGGCTCTCCTTCCAGGTACTACTCATTTGATCTTAAGCACAAGAATGATTATGCAGAGATGAAAGCACTCGCCCTTGATATGCATGGTCTGCCAAAGGGCTTGGTGATTGGCGCTGCTCGTTCACTTGATGGTGGGGTGGAGGGAATTTATTGGCATGAGTTCCCGTACATTCATTCAAGGGCTTGGGTTAGTGGAGAGGCTATGGACTGGAATTTAATTGAGAGAATTAAGACGGATTACAATGCAAGGTATTTTTGGACGGATGACATCATGCTACCGAAGTATTCCGAATATTTATCTAAACTTGAACCAGTTCTTGAATCTGGAAAGTTTAAAACTTTTTCGCTTTATCGAATCGCCTGATATTTGATTCGTTGCCAGAAATGTATTTTCACCTTTGGTTCTCTTAATTGTTGCCGTGCCCCCTTTCTTTTTGGCACATTCTAGTATATGTTTAATTTACCTAAAATTATTTTGTTTTTTAACGAGTTTGATCCTTTGCGTTTGTGGTTTTGTTCAAGCTTCTGAGGTAACAACTGAAGTGCGTGAGATTGGTGGAAAAAAGGTTACCTACATGTTTATTAATGGCATAATGGTTCATGAGACCGATCCTACGAAAGAACCTTTTCCTCCTATAGTAAAACCTAAGGCATATGATGCTGATTTCGCAAAAGCTCCTCAAGGAGCAGAGATTCTCTTTGATGGTTCCCAAAAGTCTATGTCCAACTGGACTTCAATGAAGGGCGAAGCTACAAAATGGAAGTTTGAAGATGGTGCATTAGTGGCGGCTCCGCGTGCAGGGTATATTCGTTCCAAGAAAGAGTTTGGATCCTGCCGGGTATATCTTGAGTTCGCTACCCCTACTTCTGCTAAGGGCAGCGGGCAGGCGAGTGGAAATAGTGGGGTATTTCTCATGGGGAAGTATGAGATTCAAGTCCTTAATTCTTTTGGGGGAAATGCAAATTCCACTTATCCCGATGGCCAGTGTGGTGCACTTTACGGCCGGGCCAAGCCTATGGTCAATGCCTCCCGGGCTCCCGGTCAGTGGCAGACTTACGATATTACTTTTACCCGTCCACTTTTTGATGAGCAGGGCAAGGTTACCCGACGGGCTAAGTTCCGCGTGATCCATAACGGGCACTTGATCCATGATGATGTCGAACTGACCGGTGGAACGGGATGGGCTGGTCCTCACGCGGTCCGCCCTTATAAAGTGCATGGTGATAAGGGGCCTTTGAGCCTGCAGGACCATGGCAATCCCGTGCGATATCGAAATATCTGGGCTGTGGACATGGAAGAAAAGAAAACAACTGGTTCTACAAAGCAGGCATTAAAGGCTCTGTTTTTTACTGGTGGGTGTTGCCATGATTATGGGCAGCAGAAGAATATTATCATTGAGGGAATCAATGCCAGAGTGCCCACCGAGTGGGATGTATTTCACGAAATGAACGAGAAGAAGTCCAAGGCTTTTCTTAACAAAAAGGGTTGGGCAGATTCGTTTGATTATATTGTCTACGATCATTGCTACGCCTCTGAGAAAGATGTAGAGTTTATTGAGTCAGTAACCGCTGTGCATGAAGCAGGAAAACCTGCACTCGCCTTGCATTGTGCGATGCACTCTTATCATTGGAATGTGCCTGCGAAGGAAGGTGAGCTCAAAGCATGGCCAAAAATGTTGGGTGCCAGTTCCAAGGGTCATGGCCCTAAAGAGCCTATCACTGTGAATATTGTGAAGGAAAATGCGGGCCACCCAGTTATTAAGAATTTGCCTGATGGTTGGCGTACTCCAGAAGGAGAGCTTTACAATGTACAAGAAATTTATCCTGGAACAACAGTGCTTGCTTATGGAGACAATGGAAAAAACAAAAAACCCTTAGAGCCACAAGCATGCATTTGGGTAAATCAGCACGGGAAGGGAAGAATTTTTTCCACCACGATAGGTCATCATAACTCGACGGTTTCCACCAAGGAATACCTAGACCTTTTAGGCAATGCCGTGCGCTGGGTAACCAAGCAATAATAGATTCTTTAGCTATTTTAATTTTATGAAAGTATCATCGTTTTTGAGCATTCTTCTCCTCTCCTCGTTCGTCGGTCTTTGGGCGGACGACCATTCAGATAAGCCTCTCAAGGGCTTGCTTGTAACTGGGGGGGGGCATCATGATTATGGTTTCCAGCAAAATGTTATCATGGAAGGTATCAACCAGCGCCTACCGGTGAAATGGACAGTTATGTACGATATGGACCCCCGGGAGAGCAAGTCCAAGCTAAGTAAGGAAGGATGGGCCGATGGCTATGATTTTGTTTTTTACAACCATTGTTTTGCCAGGGAAGACGATAAGGCATTCATAGACTCGATTGTCAAAGTGCACGAAGAGGGAGTGCCTGCGATTGCCATGCATTGCGCCATGCATTCCTACCACATTTTTGTAAAAGGCCAAAAACCGATCGAGAAGAGTTGGAATAAGTTGCTTGGTGTACATTCTCACGGTCACGGTCCTCATGTGCCCTTCGATGTTACCAAGGTTTCTAAGTTTTCTGATCATCCGGCAATCAAAGACATGCCGAACAAATGGCGGACTCCAAAGGGCGAACTTTACTATGTCTTAGATGTTCTTGAAGGCACAAAGGTACTTGCTTATGGAGACAATGGAGCCAAGCACAAACCCGCTGAGCCACAGCCTTGTGTTTGGGTGAACGAATATGGAAAGGGGAAGGTGTTTGGAACCACCATTGGTCACCACAATGAGACCGTATCAACCAAGGAGTTCTTAGACCTGATTAGCAACGGTGTACGCTGGGCTACTTCTGAATAAATTTTCGTGTAACTATTCGTCCACTGTTAGGAAGTCTAACCGGCAAGGCCGGTTTTATAGTGGGTTGTAGTTACTTTTCGAATCTTCCGGATGATTTTTTGCGGAAATTTCCGCCACCTCCGCCGCCTTTGTAACCACCGCCTCCGCCCTTGCGGAAACCTCCACCTTTACGAAAGCCCCCACCGCCTTTGCCGCCGAATTTTCTCCCTCTGCCTTCCGGGCGAGGTCGTCCACGATCGATCGAGAGATTAAGCTGATGTCCTTGAACCCAAACTTGTTTGAGCTTTTCCACGACATCATGGGGCATGTCCTTGGGGAGATCGATAAAGGAATAATCCTTAAACATACGAATTTTACCTATAAATTTGGTATCCAGTCCAATTTCATTGGCAATCGCTCCAACTAGATCGCGCTTCTCTGCTCCATGGTATTCTCCGACTTCCACCCGGTAGCTTTGTAAGTCGTCGTTACTAACATACTGATCATCCCTGTTTCCATTTCGCTCTCTTTTTTCACGCTTGGATCTTTTAGGCGTGGGCATTTCATCGTAAAGCAACGGTTTCTTGCCGGCATCGAGATAAGCGAGGGCAGCGGCTATATCGACTGAGTCTTTTCCGGTTTCTTCGAGGAATTTTTGGATGGCTTGTCGGTAATCAGATAGATCTTTGGCAGTGAGAGCATCTTCCACGCGGGTAAAAAATTCTTTCTGTTTTCGCTCGTTCATTTCCTCCAAGGTCGGAAATGTGTATTCATCACATTTGGATTTCAGCGTTCTTTCGATTGCATTGAGCATCCTCATCTCCTTGTTGGTGACAAAAAGAATGGCATCGCCTTCCCTACCTGCCCGTCCAGTACGTCCTATCCTGTGGGTGTAGGACTCGAGGTCAAAAGGGGCGTCATAATTAACCACATGGGTGATGACATCAACATCGAGTCCACGGGCGGCAACATCGGTAGCCACAAGGACTTTGATGTGGCCTTTACGCAGGCGGTCGACAGTTTTCTCTCTAAGGTTTTGCGGCATGTCCCCATTAAGTGCTTCTGCTGGGTATCCCTTCGCCATGAGTGTTTCGGCAATATCGGTGGTTGCATTTTTGGTGCGGGCAAAAATGAGCATGGCTCCAAAAGTCTCAATTTCGAGAATGCGGGTTAGCATATCGATCTTTTCATGCTGTCGTACCTTGAGAAAACGCTGACGGATGTTAGGTGCATTCTCTCTTTTGACTGCAATGGTAATTTCCACTGGATCGTTGAGGTGCTTGTCCGCCAATTTGCGGATGGGTTTGGGCATAGTGGCTGAAAAAAGTGCGGTTTGCCGTTCGCTTGGAGTTTGTTCCAAAATCCATTCGATATCTTCGATGAATCCCATGCTTAGCATTTCATCTGCTTCATCGAGCACCATTGCTTTTAACTGGTCGAGTTTCATGTATTTTTTCTTCACATGATCCATGACGCGTCCTGGAGTTCCCACAACGATTTGTGCCCCTCTTTTAAGTTCTCGGATTTGCTCACTGTATCCAGTACCTCCGTAAACAGGTACAATTCGCAGGTTGGGAATATTTTCTGCGAAGCCGTCTATGGCATCAGCTACTTGTATCGCAAGTTCCCGAGTAGGTGCGAGGCAGAGCATTTGTACCGCCCGTAGGTTTGGGTCGAGCCGGGAAAGCAAAGGTAAGGCAAAAGCGGCAGTTTTACCGGTTCCAGTTTGGGCTACACCCAATAGATCATGTCCCTCGAGTATTGGCGGGATAGACCGGCGTTGAATAGGGGATGGAGTCTCGTAGCCAGCTCGGGCTACTGCTTGTTGGACTTCAGGTAAAAGATCGAAATCTTCGAATTTAGGGCCGTCGATTTCTTTCTCCTCTTTAGGGAGTTCTTGATCACTCATAAGTGTAATAGGTTCTAGGGGTTGCTTAGGTTCATACCACATTAGAACTATTGCTCACTTCTCCTATGAATCCATACCATCCACTTGTGAGCCTCTGTTCCAAGGCGTGATTAATTTATTTCAAAGTATGACTATAACATAGATCAGCCATATGACGAGTCGGAAAAAGAGCTGGCCCAGTGTAGTCAAAACTTTGATAAATTTGGGTTAATTCCAAAATCTGAGCATATTTTTTTAAAATAAAAGAGCATAGATAACTTTATCTTTGCCAAAAGGTTATGAATGGTCGAAAAAATTCCTTTTAACTTATTAATATTATGATCATTTCCATACCTAAGGAAACTCAAGCCTCAGAAAAGAGAGTTGCGATCGCCCCGGACAATATTGCGGCATTCGCCAAGCTCGGATACGAGGTAGTAATTGAACAAGGAGCTGGAGAGAATGCCAACCTTTCTAACTCTGCGTACGAGGAGGCCGGGGCGCGTATCGTGGACGATGCCAATACAGTTTGGTCGCAGGGCGATCTTGTTCTCAAAGTGACTCCTCCAAGCATTGAAGAGGTGGGGATGATAAAAGAGGGAGCCACTCTGGTTAGCTTTGTTTATCCTGCAAGAAACGAAGAACTGTTAAAGAAGCTGGGCGAAAGGAAGATCAATTTATTGGCTATGGATTGCGTGCCCCGTATTTCACGGGCTCAATCTATGGATGCCTTGAGCTCCATGGCCAATGTTGCTGGTTATCGTGCGGTGGTTGAAGCCTCACATGTTTTTGGTCGTTTTTTTACCGGGCAAATTACTGCAGCCGGTAAAGTTCCGCCTGCTAAAGTCTTGATCATTGGAGCAGGAGTTGCCGGATTGGCTGCGATCGGAGCTGCCCGTAATATGGGAGCGATTGTTCGCGCATTTGATACCCGACCCGCGGTTAAAGAAGAGGTGAAAAGCCTGGGTGCCTCATTTCTGGAATTGAATTTTGAGGAGGATGGGTCTGGGTCCGGAGGTTACGCCAAGGTGATGAGTAAAGAATTTATCGAGGCAGAGATGAAGCTATTTGCCGAGCAGGCGGCAGAGGTCGATGTTATCATTACTACAGCGATGATCCCGGGGAAAAAATCTCCGGTATTAATAACCGAAGAGATGGTAAAGAGTATGAAGCCCGGATCTGTGGTTGTTGATCTTGCCGCAGAAGGTGGTGGGAATTGTGAATTAACTGTGAGTGGTGAAGTTACTGTTGCCCATGGGGTCACAATTATTGGATACACTGATTTCCCTTCTCGATTACCGACTCAATCGAGTCGATTGTACGGCAATAATTTAGTCAAACTAGTACAGTTACTCGGCAATGCCGAAGAATTTAAAATTAATCAGGAGGACGAAGTGGTGCGCGGTGCCTTGGTTTTGGACAAGGGGGAACTAAGTTGGCCACCTCCTGCGGTCGAAACATCAGTCGCACCTAAGAAAATGCCTGAGCCCAAATTAGAAGGAGAAGAAGTTGAGAAAAAAAGCAATCCTTTGCTTTCTGGAGGTTTTCTTCTCGGTCTGCTTGCTGTTGGTTTACTTGCACTTGGATGGAAGGGTTCGAGTGAGTTTCTTGATCAAATTACCGTATTTGTACTCGCCTGTTTTGTCGGCTACATGGTGGTCTGGAATGTAACACCTTCGTTGCATACTCCATTAATGAGTGTAACCAACGCAATCAGTGGAATTATTCTCATTGGAGGAATGCTCTTTATGGCAGGAGCCAATCCCTGGCTCGCCGGGGTGGCCATATTTGTCGCCACCATTAATGTGGCGGGTGGATTTCTCGTAACCCAGCGCATGCTGAAAATGTTTCGCAAGTAATGAACGAAGGACTAGTCACAACATCCTACCTCGTATCGGGGATCTTTTTCATTTTGAGCCTGGGAGGGCTTTCCAAACAAGAGAATGCCCGTCGCGGGAATCTTTACGGGATTCTGGGCATGGCATTGGCGATATTTGCCACTTTTATGAGTGGCAAGGTTTCCAACTTCGAGCTGCTCATTCCTCTTATGCTTGGAGGTGCGATCATTGGAGCGGTCATGGCAAAGCGCGTAGAGATGACATCGATGCCAGAATTGGTCGCGATTCTGCACAGTTTTGTCGGTTTGGCCGCGGTTTTGGTCGGGGTTGCCAGTTTTCTTGATACTACTCACACATCACTCGCAGGCACGGACAAACTAATTCATGAGATCGAAATTCTGCTTGGTGTGTTTATTGGTGGTGTGACCTTTACGGGTTCAGTGGTAGCATTCGGTAAATTACGAGGTTCGCTAAGTGGCAAACCTATCCTGCTTCCGTTTCGACACTTTTTGAACCTTGGCATGGTTGGGGCATCCATCTACTTGGGTGCACAGTTCCTTGGTCAGGGGCATGATGCCGCACTTATCACACTGCTCATTATCATCGCCATCTCTCTCGTGCTTGGTGTGCATTTGATCGTAGCGATCGGAGGTGCAGATATGCCCGTGGTGGTTTCCATGCTCAACAGTTATTCGGGGTGGGCCGCAGCCGCAGCTGGGTTCATGCTCAAGAATGACTTACTTATTATTACCGGTGCGTTGGTGGGAAGCAGCGGAGCAATCCTAAGTTACATCATGTGTAATGCGATGAACCGTAGCTTGGTCAATGTAATCTTTGGTGGCTTTGGTACGGGTTCCGGCGGTGGTGGGGCAAGCAGTGAGATCGAAGGTTCGATCACGGAGACAAGTGCCTCTGAAGTGGCTGAGGAGTTAAAAGATTCAGCTGAAGTCATGATAGTTCCAGGATATGGAATGGCTGTTGCCCAGGCACAGCATGTGGTCAAGGAAATCACTGAGACTTTACGCGAGAAGGATGTGAATGTTCGCTTTGCGATTCATCCCGTGGCGGGCCGTCTGCCGGGGCATATGAATGTATTATTGGCAGAAGCAAATGTCCCTTATGATATTGTATTTGAAATGGACGAGGTGAATGACGAATTGCCTGAGGTCGATATTTTGATGGTCGTAGGTGCTAACGATATCGTCAATCCTTCGGCACTGGAAGAGGAGAATAGCCCGATTGCAGGAATGCCCGTGATTGAAGCTTGGAAGGCAAAGACGGTTATAGCCCTCAAGAGAAGTATGGCTACCGGATATTCTGGGGTTGAAAACCCACTTTATTATAAGGAAAATTGCCGGATGTTATTTGGTGATGCCAAGGATTCTCTCGGCCAGGTATTATCTGGCCTGAAATAGTTTTAAATTAATTCAAGAACCCGGGCCTAATTTCTTCGCCCTGCGGATAACTTGCCTTTCTCAGGGGCTTGCCAAAACATTGTTCTTGTGTAGAAATGGAATCTTAATTTGTAACCCAAACCTACCTATTTATGAACACAGAAAATTCATCGCAATCAGGGGGCGGATGCCCTTTTGGTCATGGTAAACAAGCACCTGTAACAACCATAGAGAAATGTCCGGTTGAGAACGCCGCTGGCGGAGGTACTTCCAATCAAGATTGGTGGCCTAATCAATTGAAGGTCGATATTTTACACCAGCACGATGCTCCATCCAATCCTATGGGAGATAATTTTGAGTATCGTGAAGAGTTTAAAAGCCTGGACTATGAAGGCTTAAAAAATGACCTAGTTTCTTTGATGACGGATTCACAAGATTGGTGGCCGGCCGATTTTGGACATTATGGTCCCTTCTTTGTTCGTATGGCTTGGCATGCCGCTGGTACCTATCGTACCGCAGATGGTCGCGGAGGGGGAGGTACGGGAGCTCAAAGATTTGCACCCCTTAATAGTTGGCCTGATAACGGGAACCTTGACAAAGCCCGCCGGCTCCTTTGGCCAATCAAGCAAAAGTACGGAAGGAAAATTTCCTGGGCCGACCTTTTTATTCTTACTGGCAATGTGGCCCTTGAATCTATGGGATTTAAGACTTTTGGTTTCGGTGGTGGCCGACCTGATATTTGGGAAACTGAGGACGATATTTATTGGGGCGCTGAGGGTACATGGTTGGACGACAAGCGTTACACGGGGGAGCGCGACCTGGAAAATCCACTTGCCGCCGTACAGATGGGCTTGATTTACGTTAACCCAGAAGGACCCAACGGTAACCCGGACCCACTCGCTGCTGCTCACGATATCCGAGAAACTTTTGGCCGGATGGCGATGAATGATGAAGAAACCGTGGCCCTCATTGCAGGCGGTCACACTTTTGGTAAAACGCACGGAGCAGGTGATGCATCTCATGTCGGACCTGAGCCCGAAGCCGCCAATATTGAGGAGCAGGGATTTGGATGGACCAGCAGTTATGGATCGGGCAGTGGTTCGGATGCGATTACTGCGGGACCGGAAGTTACCTGGACAAATACTCCCACCAAGTGGGGAATCAATTATTTGGAAAATCTTTTTAATTATGAGTGGGAACTAACCACCAGCCCTGCAGGGGCTAAACAATGGGTGGCCAAGGATGCTCCAGAAACTATACCTGATGCCTTTGATCCCGGAAAAATGCGCAAACCGACGATGCTAACCACTGACTTGTCGATGCGCATGGATCCGGCATATGAAAAAATCTCCCGTAGCTTCTTAGAGAATCCAGATAAATATGCCGATGCATTTGCCCGTGCCTGGTTCAAGCTTACGCACCGAGATATGGGGCCAAAGTCCCGTTATCTTGGGCCAGATGTTCCTGCTGAAGAATTAATTTGGCAGGATCCCATACCTGCCTGTGATCACGATTTAATTGACCCTGCGGATATCTCTGCACTTAAGGCAAAGATTCTTGAGTCCGGTCTGACCACCGCGGAACTGGTCTCCGTGGCCTGGGCATCTGCATCTACTTACCGGGGTTCCGATATGAGAGGTGGAGCTAATGGATCTCGTATCCGCCTAGCTCCCCAAAAGGACTGGGAGGTCAACGAACCAACTCAGTTAGCGAAGGTTTTAGAGCGATTGGAAGCGATCCAAAGTGAATTCAGTTCCGCTGGTAAGCAAGTATCTTTGGCTGACTTAATTGTACTAGGTGGAGGAGCTGCTGTGGAAGCAGCCGCGAAACAGGGGGGCGTTGAAATCACCGTTCCTTTCACTCCCGGTCGAATGGATGCTTCGCAGGAGCAAACCGATATCGATTCGTTCGAGGTAATGGAGCCGATGGTTGATGGATTCCGTAATTTCGCCAAGAAAAGATATAGTGTTTCTACGGAAGCTTTGCTTATCGATCGTGCTCAATTACTCACCCTGACTGGTTCCGAGTTGACTGCCCTTATTGGTGGTCTGCGTGTACTTGGGGCCAATCATAGTCAATCTAAGCATGGTGTGTTTACCCAAAGCCCAGGTGCATTAACTAATGACTTCTTCCTTAACTTACTCGATATGGCCACCAAGTGGTCACCAGTAAATGAGGAGGCTGAAGAGTTTGAAGGGATTGATCGTAACTCTGGCGATGTCAAGTGGACGGCAACTCGGGCAGATTTGATTTTTGGATCGAACTCCCGTTTACGTGCTTATGCCGAGGTTTATGCATGTTCAGACTCTAAAGAGAAATTTGTGCACGACTTTATTGCCGCATGGACAAAGGTAATGAACTTAGATCGTTTTGATCTAAAATAAAACCTTTTCTATTTTCACCATAAAAGACCGATGGGTTCCTTCCATCGGTCTTTTTTTGCTCTATTTTTTAGTGCAAAAGTATTGCGATAAGGCCTTTATTCATCCAAAAATTTGGATGAATTTTTTCATGTATCTTATGAAGGTATTTTTTCCTGTTACCCTATACTCTATTTTATTGACTTGGGTTTTTGCTCATGAAGGGGGAGGCGTCCAAGCCTTTCCAAATGCTTCACCTTCATGATGTTATTGATATTCATGCCCATGGTGGTTGGGAGAGTCGCTATGCACTTGAAGGTCGGGACTCCCTAGATGGTGGGTCGCTTTGGTCGAGTAGTGTGGAGGCATCTTACGACCACTTTTTTGGAGGGCTATGGTATGGTCGTTCCTCTAGCAATGATTTTCGCGAGCTTCACTTTGGACTGGGAGTAATTCAAAGAACTGAAAATATGGAGTACTATATTTCATACACTCATTTGCACTTTCCGGTTGAGGAAATTTCTGATTCAGAATGGGGCGCAGGTTTTTCATATGATGCTTTACCTTTTGGTTTGGCCAGCGGACTTGACATGGTTTATTCCGTTGATGCAAAGGGAAGCTTCTTTGAATGGACCACCTCTAAATCCGTTAAGATTTCTGATTTATGGGAATCGAGTTTCGGAACAACACTCGGTTGGAACCAAGATTTTGTTAGCGACGGACATGATGGATGGAATCACATCTCACTCAATGCAAATGGACGAAGAGCATTGAGTGATGGTCTTGGTTTGGTTTTTCACGGGGCCCAATCCTGGGCCATTAATCGTGACCTTTCTTTTGAGGGCGATGTTTCCCTCAAGGACTTTTTTCATTTTGGTGTTTCGCTAGAGGCCCAGTTTTGAGCCTCTTCTATGGAGAAATAAGAGCTTAAGCCTTGAGCAGGGATTGTTTTGAGCATTCGCTGGAACCAAGCATTTTTCCGCCCGACCAGGCAGGTGTAAGCTTTTCATCTTCCCACCGATTCACGCGATAGAGGGTGGCAAAGCCAAAGTCTGGAGCGTCTCCTCCTTGTCCGCCCACCACTTCAGCACCCCGACGGACATTGTCCTGCATCCACGCGGGCAGTCGAAGGTGAAAAGGGTTGCGCTCGAGTTCTCCACGATGATGTGACAGGGCACCAAGCAAATCGGCAACTTCTTCCACTGTATTTTCAACCATCAGGTTAGGGTGAGGCATTTGTCCCCAGTATTCCGTTTCAATAATAAGAGGAGACAACCCTTTGGCTTTTTTTAAAGCATCGATTGCCAGAAGGTGAGTACCGAGATGGGTCTGGTTCCAATCTCTGGCGTGAGGAACGAAGATAGCCACGGGTTGATGCTTGAGGAAAATTTCTGTGAGAATATCAACCGAATTAGACCAGTGGTTGGGAGCCTCGTTGGCAGTTTCCGGTCGTATTCGATCCAATCCATTTTCCCCAGTTTGTATGAGTTCAAAACCAATCCAATTACAGGCACCCTGCAATTCAGCCAGTCTTTCTTGTTTTCTTGCCGGATTGCTTCCTTGAGTAATTGCGACATTGAACACTTGCAGGCCGCCCTCCCTCTTGAGTCGAAGAGGAAGTCCACCAATAATACACTCATCATCAGGATGGGGGGAAAGAACTAGAACTACAGGCCCCTTACTCTCAATCTTAGACTCAACTGAGGGCTGGAAGCCGCCATAAGGAAGGTTCCGGCCTTCATCCATAAGTGCTTGGAAGGAGCGGGCATACCCGAGGTAGGGGTTGGATTCTTCGCTTATCATATAATCGTCTCAAAATGAGGGACGAAACAGACCTCGTCAACCATCAGAATTGGTCAGAAAATTTTACGCTTTTTTAGATTAAGTCGTCTTTAACTTGCTGAAATAAACTCCATAAATAGGATAAAAACATGCAATTTTGTTTATTTAATGCCTTATTTATCATTTTCATTATTTTTACCACGAACCTTGTGGGAGATTTGCGCCCTAAGTTTTCAGATTTATCTAATAAATTGGGGCCTTTTAAAGGGGGCGAGTTGCATCCAGCATATAAGGGAAATACCTGGTTGGCTCATCCTAAAATGAATGGGCCTGCTTCGATTGATTTTGATCCCCTAGGGCGTGCCTTTATCAACGAGGCTAGAAGGATGGCAAAAGGGGTACCTGATACGAGGGGTGCCGATTGGGTTACTTTGGAGGATTATCATTTGAAAACGGTCGAGGACCGTTTGGCTAGCTACCGACGTAATCAAGACAAGGTTGAAATGTCATGGTACACGGGTACACCCGACCGGGTTTTGCGTTTTGTGGATGAGGATGGAAACGGGGTGCCCGACTCGGGTACAGTTTTTGATGACCGATGTAAAGAAACCCTTGATGGGATAGGCTTTTCACTCTTGGCTGAAAGAGATGCGGTTTACTACACCTGTATTCCAGCCTTGCGCAAATTGACCGATGGGAATGAGGACGGTCATGCAGAACAACATGACCGCTTGGTTGAGGGATTTGGGGTGCGGGCTTGTTTTAAAGGACATGATTTACATGGGGTGATTCGCGGGCCTGATGGTCGGCTGTATTTCTCGGTTGGAGATCGCGGTTACAGCGTGGTTGACGATGCTGGCATTCGAAAATCCGCTCCCCAACGAGGGGCTGTCTTTCGGTGCGATGATGACGGTTCGAATTTTGAGGTCTATGCTCATGGGTTGCGCAACCCACAGGAAATTGCTTTCGATGATTTAGGAAACCTCTTTACTTTTGATAACACCGGAGACTTTGGCGACCGTGCACGGGTGGTCTATGTAATGGATAACACCGATTCGGGATGGACTGCGGATTACCAGTCACACCATCAACATGCCAATAAATTGGACTGGGGAAATTTTCGCCTTTGGCAGGCGACTTGGGTGGGAGAGGGCTCTTTTGATTTGTACAGTGAGTCTGCTCCCCAATGGGTTTACCCGCCGATTGGCCATGTGGGTAATGGGCCATCGGGTGTGGTTCTTATGACTGGTCCTGCTGTTCCCCCTGAATTACGGGGAAAGTTTTTAATGTGTAATTATCGCGGCTCGCCCACGAGGTCCAATGTGCTAACGATTCCCATAGAGGCGCGGGGTTCAGGCTTTATGGTGGGCGAGGTTACTCCATTCCTCTCCTCCCTGAATGCATCAGATGTAGAGCTTGGTTATGATGGGCGTGTTTTCTTTGTTGAATATGGAGCGGGTTGGGGGCCAGATGATAAGGGAAGTGTCCAGGTTGCAGAACCGTTGGATTCCGGTTTTTTAGAGGCAGGAAGAGAAGTTGCTCAGCTCGTTAAAGAAGGGTTTCCTCATCGAACTTTGAGTGAGCTGAGTAGTCTACTAAGGCATTCTGATCAAAGGGTACGGCAGGAAGCCCAGTTTGCAATCGTACAGAAGGGTGCTGATGCAGCAGTCTCATTATTCGCCCATATTTTATCAAACGCCAAGGTTGGAGAGCTTGCTCCATTGCATGCTGTCTGGGGGCTGGGCCAACTCGCCCGCTCAGGCAATGAGAATGCCAAGGAATATTTAGTCGAAAGCCTGGTTCATCCAATAACTGAGCTTCGTGCTAATGCGGCTCGAACCTGTGGAGATATTAAGATAAACGAAGCACGTGCCTCTTTGATTGCTGGCCTCAAAGATCCCTCGCCGAGAGTAGTATCTTTGTGTGCGATCGCCTTAGGTCGATTATCTCCAGTTGGGGATAAGGAGGTGATTCAGGCACTCATCCAAACTACCGAGCGAAATAAAGGTGCTTCATTTGATATTACATTACGACATGCGATCCTTTCCGCCTTTGATCGAATTGTCACAGTGGAACAGGCGTTATCCTGGTCCGAGCATTCATCTTCTGAGGTGCGCCTGCTGGGAGTAATTATTCTTCGTAAAAAGGAGCATCCGGGTGTAGCTGAGTTCCTTAATGATTCAAGTAGGCTTGTTAGAACAGAGTCAATTCGTGCTCTGTATGATACATCGGTGGTGGACGAATCGGTGGGTGCACGCCTGCTTCAGGTAAGCTACAAGGGCTTGCCTGTTTTTATTCAATCCCGCCTTTTGGTGGCTGCTGCCCGGTGGGGCACTGCCGATGGTTTTGCAAGGGTATTGGATATGGCCATGGATTCTTCTCTTGATAGTAAAGTCCAGAACTTGGCTTTTCGTGCTTTAGAGCAATGGGATGAATACCCAAGTATGGACCCAATTCTTGGTTCATTTCGTCCTTCTTCCCATCCACGCGAGAATTCTCGTGCATTGGCAGGAAAACATGCCTCCCGCTATCAGAGCTACCTTGAAAAGGAAAAGAGAACAGACTTTCTCACCCTGGCAACAGAAGTTTCTGCTGTTCTGGGAATCGAATTAAATCTTAATGAATTGCAGAATCAGGTTCTTAACAAAGGGCTCTCCAGTAAGCTGCGTGTCGCCTTTTTTAGTCGTCTTCTTGAGGCTGAAGGTGGAATTAGCAATAGCTTGCTTTTACAACTGTTAAAAGATTCGGATACTGGGTTGCGTGCTCTTGCATTGGGAGAAGCCTACTCACGCAACCTTGAAGAGTCCATTACAGAGGCTGAAAAAGCAGTGCGTCTACAAGGTGTACCTGAACTAGCAAAACAGGCAATTATTAGCATTGGAGAAAGATACCCCGAGCGTCTGGTGGAATTTTGGAAAACCCGATCAGGAAAGAATGGTATTGATCGAAGTGTCTGGCTCGACCTTTACGAGGCCATCAAACAGTCCAATGATCTTAAGGTTCGATCGATAGTGAACAGTTTTTCCTCCAACCAAAATAATATGTATAACCTTGCTTTAAGTGGTGGAGATCCAAGCCTTGGAGAGGCAATCTTTCAAGGGCAGGGTGCCTGCATGCAATGTCATAAAATAAATGGAAAAGGAGGAGAACAGGGCCCGGATTTAAGCCTTGTCGGAAAACGCCTTGGTCGTGGAAAATTGTTGGAGTCGATTGTAAACCCAAGTGCAGAGATTACACCCGGTTATGGCCTTTCCACAGTTATTCTTAAAAATGGAGAGGCTTATTCTGGGAGACTGGCGAATGAAAATAAGAAAGAGGTCAAACTAATCACTATGGATGGGAAGGATTTAACTTTCGCCCGCAAAGAAGTTTCCCAACTTTCACCTCCTATCTCTGCTATGCCACCAATGGGGCAAGTCTTATCAACTCCTGATCTGCGTGACCTTATTGCCTACCTTGAGTCCACCCGTAGGAATCGTGGGGTATCCAAGTCTCTTAAGCACGGGGATTAATTAGAGATTAACAGAAAGCACTTTTGCTTTGGCTGGGTCTTTAACAGGATTACAATTAGTTAAGAACTGGGTTTCAGGGCCGTTTTTACCAAGTCGTACTTCGTGTGGATCCATGGAGTACACTTTGGGTTGAAAAGTGGTTCCATTTATTCGAACGGTGTAGAGGATTTCCTTAGTCTTTAAGTTCTCGATTTGAACCACTTGGTTTTTCTTGGAAAATACGAGCTTTGGCAACCAACCCATGATTTCCCTTCCATCATTATCAGCCATTTTTACCGTAACTGGCCAGCCGGCAAATTGTGCTTTGTCCCCGTCAGTTACCTTGGCAAAACGGGGCCAACATTCAAAAGTGATGGTCTATTTCTTTTATTGAAACGGGCCACTCCAAAACCATCGGCTCTTTTTAACTCGTTTTGACGATTTTCGGGATTGGCATAAGCGTGCATAGTTATCTTATTGCCCAAGCCATCCTCAAAGTCACCAGTCCAGGGAAGGGGGGAGTTGGAAATGGGACGCAAGCCGGGCTTTTCGTCCTCTGGTTTCCACCATCTTCCGTAAATGGTGTTCACAATAGCTGGACTTGTAAAAGCAAAGGGTCCATCCCGATAAGATTCAACTCCATGTTGAACTAATACTGCGAGGTGTTGATCCCCGCATAAATGTGGAGCCCATGCTTTTCGTAATTCTCGAAGTGCTTTGTTTCTCCCTTTTTGGGGCCAAGCATTACTGTCTAAGTCGGCAAGCAATCGATTATTCGGATGGCCATGAATATGTACCGCTCCGCAAAACGCTGTCGCAGATAGGGCTGCTTTCATTTCGGCACCTTCCCAGTCCTGACTCCATGTGGAAAGAAATTTCAACTGGCGATCGCCGAGCAGTACAAGATCGTCCAGGTCAACCGCGTTGCGATCATAGGATGGATCGTTGATATGATCGGGGCGGGGTCCCATGGGAGGTATTTTTCCAGACGGCCCGCTTTTAAACTTCCGGTCTTCTAAGATTGCGAAATCAATTCCACCCACTCGTAGCCTGGTAAAGTATACCTCTAGTCCCCGTTTTAACTTTTTTGGGTCGACTGGATCAGGCAGATGCCAGGTCTGTTGCCGTTGTACCATATTGACATAGGGGATGGGGTAGAAGTAACCACCGCTATTTCCCTCGGGGGATGTCGCCAGTATACCCGATTCCCCCCAAAGATTAGCTTGTCCAACATCATGATCATCAGGAATGGTGATGGTGGGTCGATCTTTCATTAACTCTCTGAACTGCAGACCAAATTCAAGCCATCCGGCGGTGTGCTCGGTATGGTGATAAGTTTGGTCCCCAGCAAAGAATAATACGTCTGGATCAAGTAATTTGAGGTTTTCAATAATTTGAGGCCTTGGACCTTTAGTACGGCTGGAATTACAAGATAAGTTTCCAACAACAATGGTTTCCTGGTCGGTCGGATCCTTGCGGATAGTTCCATTAAAAGACGCTCGTTTCCCATGCCTTACCCGATAGGGAATATCCTTGGACGAATCCCAGTTTTTAATACGAAAGTGAGCACTCCAGCCAGGGTAGGTAATCTGAACCCTGGAAATTTCTTTCCATGTTGTACCCTGTTTAATCTCTAGTCTGACGGTACGGGTTTCATCAGGCATAAGGGGGTACAATTGGCCCGTTAATTTTAGAGTTCCAAGGTCTTGGGTATACAAAGCAAAGGCAACTACCTCGTCACGCGGAACTTTTAATTCAATAATTCGTTTGGGAGGTTTTCCTTTTTTGGAAGGTACCTCTGGAGGTCTAGCACGCTTCCACCATTGTCCGGTCGAGAGATGATCCAAATGGGAGAATTTTTTTCCAAATAGTTCTTTTGATTCTGGCTCTGCTTCTAAAAATAAAGAAGGTAGCAATGCGGTAATTATAAATAAAATTCGAGAATTCATAATAATTACTTCCCCGATTGTTTTATTAATGGCAATTATTAATAAAGTATTGATACGAATTAATCGAGTTGCTTTACATGTGACAATCGAGTTGTTTGGAGGGGTAATTCAAATAGATAGATAAATCATGAAATTCTTATTTTTACTTTTTACACTTTTCTCCTTGATTACGGGATTTATGAATGCCCAGGAGGGCGATAAAAAAGAAAAGAGCCCGCATCTGTTAGACTCGTTGAATTGGAGGAAGTGGACTCCAGGGGTTGTACCTTTGCATTCTCCCGAGGAATCCTTGTCGATGATGAAAGTGGCTCCCGGTTTCAAGGTTGAATTAGTGGCGAGCGAACCCATGGTTAAAGATCCTGTCTTTATTGATTGGGATGATCAGGGAAGAATGTGGGTTTGTGAATTTCGTACTTACATGAAGGACTTGGATGGCACAGGCGAAAACGAAAGAAAAAGTCGGATCATGGTTCTAGAAGACACCAATGAAGGATGGAAAGATGGATCGATCGACTGCATTTTTGGAAGACATGATCAATGCACGCAGCCTTTCCTTCGTAGAGGGAGGTGTTCTGGTTGTGGAGTCCGGAGCTATTTGGTTTTGTGAGGATTTAGATGGTGATCTGCGCTGTGACAAGAAATCTAAATTAATGGATTTTGCGACTTCTGCATTTGATAATATCGAACATGCCGAGAATGGCCTTTCCTATGCCTTGGATAATTGGATGTACAATTCGAAATCCTCCCGCAAGGTTTCTTGGAGCTCGGGGAAGTTAATCGAAGCACCTGCCAGTCCGAGAGGGCAGTGGGGGATGGCAACAGATGCCTACGGTAAATTATTTTACAACAGTAATAGTGTATGGTTTTTGGGAGACTGGGGTATTTATGACCACGCTTGGCCGATGAAGAAAAAGACAATCGGACCACCAACCAAAGAAGTCTTTGCCATTCGCCCAAATACCGCCCTAAACCGTAATTATAAGCCTGGTTCCTTGAGGGAGGACGGTAGAGTGGCACGCGTTACCACCATAAGTGGTCTTGCGGTGCACAGTCATGGTGCATTTGGAGATGCCTGGGAAGGAGCGGTTTTTTCGATGTCTCCAGGTACCAATACTGTGGGTGCTTTTATCCCTGCAAAACCTTTTCCATATACCGAAGGGTATCGGCACCAAACTTATGCGGATCCCATTTGGGAAAAACGAGAATTTCTTTCCAGTGCCGATGAACGTTTTAGGCCAGTCAATGGAACTATTGGTCCGGATGGTTGCCTTTATGTGGTCGATTTCCACCGAGGAGTTATTCAACACAAACGCTTTCTTACTTCCTATTTACGCCGGCAGTCTGAAGAGCGTGAATTAGACAAGCATATTGGACATGGGAGGATTTATCGAATTGTTCCAGAGGATCAAAAACCTCAGCCAAGCCCAGAAAACTTGGTTGCTGGATTATCCCATCCTTATCTTTGGTGGCGTTTGCGTTCCCAAAAGCGAATTGTGGAAGGAGACCGTCAAGACTTGGTCCCAACCGTTAAGGAATTGGCTAGAAACAGGAAGGCATCTCCATTTGCTCGGGTACATGCAATATGGACTTTGGTTGGACTTAAGAAATTGGATGCAATAACCACTGACTTGGCGGTGAAGGACCCTAATTGGTTTGTAGCCATGACTGGTTTACGCACCGCAGGAGATACAATGGAGTACGGGGGGGTGTTTCCTCAGGTCAACCTAGCAGATGCTCAAAAAATATCGCAAAGCGAGGACTTTCCCCATGCCCTGGTTTCCTATGCCTCCAAAGTTGTTGAGTCTGGATACCCTAAGCGAATGATTGCGAACTATGTGGATAAACCTGCGGAGTGGGTAAAGCGGGATAAGGAATTATATAGTTCTTACAAAAAAGGGCGCGATTTGTATGGCAATAGTTGCGGGGCTTGCCACCAAGCTCATGGCAAGGGTTTAGCTAACATGGCCCCCACATTGGCTAAAAGTGACTGGGTTAACGGTTCGTTGTCTCGTTTGATTGGAGTGGCTGTTCATGGTTTGTCTGGGCCCATCAGGGTAAATGGAAAACTCGCCGAAAATATACCTCCCATTATGCCACCTCATGGATATATGAAAGATGGTCAACTTGCTGATGTCTTAACATATGTTAAAAATGCTTGGGGTAATCGATCAGGTTCGGTGAGTGCTCAAGAAATTGCTAACTATCGCTTAAGTACTGAGCGTATACTGCCATGGACTGAGGAGGAACTCTCCGATCTCAAGTAAAAAAAAACGCCGGGACATCTGCCCCGGCGTTTTAGTGAAGAAATAGGATGTAAATTATTTTACCGTCATGGTTCCACGCATCATTGCGAAGTGACCGGGGAAACTACAAAGATATTGATACACACCTGGTTTAGGGGCAGTGAAAGTAATTGTATCACTCTCGTCAGGACCAAGAAGTTTAGTAGCAGCTAAGACATCTTCTTTACTTGCTTCAGGAATGGGGTTGGTGGCACTTGCACCCATGCCCATAATTTTCTGACCAAATTTTAAAGCGCTTATACCTTCCTTTAAGATTACAAGGTTATGACCCATGGCGATTTTGGGCATCTTTCCGATGTTTTTGAATTCAAGTTCCACATTTTCACCTGTAGAGACAGTGAATTCCTTGATGTCAAATTGCATTAAGTCATTACCGGTAACAGTAATCTTTTGATCGGCGTGAAGAAAAGCTCCGGATAGGCCAAGAGCTATTAAAGCAAAGAATGTTTTCATAATTCTCATACTATCGATTCCGCACTTGTGCCCAAGTATAATTCAACATTCTGAAACAAAAAAAGGAATTTAAGAATGGCGATCGATAGTAACTATTTTTTCTTTTTGCGAGGAGCCATACGCCCGTTAGGCCCGAGCAGAGGAAGTTTTGCAGGCTCCTGCTCGAGGAGATCGGAGGTAGGAAGTTCCACGATTTCGGGATTGTCCGGACGGTTTAAATTTTCATTGAGCTTTTTGAGGGAGATCGGGTCGGAGGGCACGCCACCTTTGGGCACTTCCACGCGGGCAACCCAGGCAATCGTGTTGAGAATTAAAGTGCGGTAATCATCAATTGCCCAGTTTCTGTGGTAATGCCCACCGACAAAACCCGCACCTCGGGCACCTGTTTGAGGATCTCTGCACCAGAGCAGTGCCTGAGGAGTTCCCAGTAATTCTTCCGCCTGACGGTTCCAAAACTTGCTGCTGCCATAGCGTATTACATTTTGCTTGGTTGGAGTAGCGGTCGCTAGCGGGTAGCAATGGTTGCAGGATTTATCCAAATTTAGGTTGTAATAAAATTCATCGTAGGCACGGATGGGCTTTGACAGGCCACGGGAGACAGGATGACCCGCTTTGGGAGTCATCTCTGCGATCCAGCTTGGGTTGACGGAAAATTCATCATCGTAAAATCCACCGATCCATTGGTTGTAGTATTTTTCGCCCACTTCCTTGGTCGGATGCACCCCATAGTGCATGAACATAATTCCCATGCCCCCTTTGACCTTTTGTTGGAGGAAGGCGTACTTCTCACCAAACTCTCCGCCTCCATCTGCGTAGATGATGCAGGCATCGACTCCATCAAAGATAGATTCATCCTCTGGCCATCCATACCAATGAACCTTGGCCTCAATGGGCAGATCGCTCGCATTGAGGGCATCGGCAAGAAGAATTGATCCAGCCTTGTATTCATGAAATCCATGCCTGTGCTTGGTGTTTCCAGCGATAAATAATACAGACTTCTTGGTGAGGCTCTCTTTATCCTTCGGAAGTGCATCCCGAATGGCCAAAGCTACGGCATTGGCCAACACATTTGTGCCTTCTTTGGTGTAATGTACATCGTTATCTGCTCTTTGATAGGAGGAACGATTATCTCCGATAGTCGCAAATAAGTCGTTAAAAGTTACCCCGTTCTTTTCCATAACTTCTTTTGCCAATCGGTTGAAGGATTGAGCGGTTTCGATTGAAACCAAAACCTTGGAGGACTTTTCTTTTTTGAGGCAGGGAGGTGTGGTCGATCCGAAAATCAGACGGGCTCCCGTCTTACGGAGTTTCTTTACAATTCTTTGCAGATTCTGGGCATAGGACTTGGGAGTGGCTTTTTCTTTTTGTTTCCAACCATACCAGTCCCATAGACCAAAATTAAAGTGGATAATATCCCACTTCTTCGAGCCTAACCATTTATCAATTTCCTGATCCCCAAATGCTGACCATTTGCAGTTGGTAGTTGGACGGTGGACTTGGGCATCGCCCTTGAGAAGGGTTCGAACAGCCGGTGTGTAAGCAATCGATATTGAATCCCCAATGATAAGAACCTGGGGGAGTTCAGGATTGTGTGCGGGATTGGCAAATGGGTGGACAAACGGATCCTGTTGTTTCTTCGCTCCAACAAGGGGCAGAACAGCAAAAAGTAAGCAGGTGAATTTTGTCACCAAGGAGAGACTGTAACGCTTCATGGTTTTTAGGCTCCATAAGAGGAGCAGTAGTCTTTTACTTCAGAACCTTGCGGGCCTTGAGGTTATTAAGTCGGTGAGTAATGTCGATGATTCCGTCGACTACGGTTCGGTCATAGGTTCGTCCATCGGTGGTATCAACCCCATGCCCTTTAACCAATTTGCGCAAGGGTTCGAGGGCAGCATCTTGATGATGAAAAAGTTCGATGAAAACATGTTCTAGTTTACCGGTAGATGCACATGCATTTAAGAGAGCGGCAATCCAACCGTCATCGGTTGAGAGGCAACCCCGGGTGGTTTTTGCAGATGCGTGGAAGATACCCAATGCATCGGCTTTTGCCAGATCCTTAATCACCGCCTCGTTCTCTGCCATGGAAAGATCGGAGTCTCCACAATGAGCTGCGTCAATCATGACTTTGAAGAATTTTTTTCGTATCTTTTTGTTGATCGCTTTGACCACCTCAGCAGCTTTGGCGGCATTGGTGAAGTTTTGAAATTCTCCACCCCGTAAGAATTCGAGATGCCATGCCTGCACTGGGCTTTTCTCCAGTCCAGCTTCTTTGTAACAACGGGCATGAAGTTTGACTACCTGTTGAACCGCATTGGCATAGGCTTTGCCCTTCAGGGGTTTGCCTGAAAGCCATTCCTCATAAGAAGTGGAGGAGACATGTTTAACCCGATATTTCTTAGCCACGGCTAATCCGGAACAGAGCATATCTACCACTGCATCTTCATCCTTGGGATTGATTGGATTTGCCCCGCCCACCATCATAATGAGATGGACTTCAAGTTTGAGGGCTTTCATTCCTTTGAATAAATCCTGCAGGTCTTTAGAGTCGGCACCTGGGAAAAGAGGGACTTGAACGCATTTGAGTTTAACCGGAGAAGATTTACAAATCGCCCGCATGCCTGAAACCACTTTGAGAATGCCCGACCGAGTGCGTGGAAGTTTTCCGTTGTCATCGGGCACAAGGGCTCCAACGAATTTTAAATGGGTGGGAACTACGCCAACGGCGACTTTGGATTTATTCAGAACGGTCATAGTACATTACTTTGGGGTTGAAAAGAGTGGGCGGTTCAGAAGTTAAAAAATAAGATTCATTGAAAATATTGAAACAGGGGCAAGGATAAAGCGGATCAGTAAAAGGAACAGTTTCACTATTTATTAGACACTGGTAGACTCCTCAGGAAGTTTGATTTGGGCGACCTGATAATTCGGATCGTCCGGGAGTACGGCGATATCGACCATGCTTCCAGCCTTTCTCAAAAGCTCCTGGCAGTTTCGACTGATGTGTTGAACCTTAAGTTTCTTACCTGCACTGAGGTAGCGTTCTCCCAGCTTATGGAGGGCCTCAAGGCCGGAATGGTCCCAGACGCGGGAGTCCTTCATGTCGACAATTACACAATCAGGATCGTCTGCCGGGTTGAAACCGAGGTTGAAATCGGTGACTGAACCAAAGAACAGAGGGCCTGATAAATGATAGACTTTGGCTCCATCCTTAAGAGTTTCAGATTCGCGATGAATGTGATGAGCCGATTTCCAAGCAAACCCAAGGGCCGAAACGATGACCCCGCTTATTACGGCAAGGGCAAGGTTGTGGGTAACTACTGTTATTCCAGAAACTAAGATGAGAACGAAAGCATCGGTTTTAGGAATTTTTCTTAAAATTCGAAAACTCGACCATTCAAAAGTACCAATGACCACCATGAACATAACTCCGGTGAGGGCAGCTAGAGGGATTTTTTCGATCAGAGAACTGGCAAAAAGAATAAAGGCGAGTAAGAAAAGACCCGCCGATATGCCTGAAAGCCGACCGCGTCCACCCGAGCGAATATTAATTATGCTCTGCCCAATCATGGCACAACCGCCCATTCCGCCGAAGAAACCTGTGGCCACATTGGCAACTCCTTGCCCGAGGCATTCCCGGGTGCTGTTGCCCCGGGTCTCGGTGAGCTCGTCAATCAGGGTAAGAGTCATTAAGGATTCAATTAATCCAACGGCAGCGAGGATGAATGAAAAGGGTGCAATGAAGACCAGGGTGTCCCAATTTAGAGGAATGGAAAAGGAAACCAAGCTGGGTAATTCACCTCCGATGGAAGCCATGTCACGAACAACGAGTGTGTCCAAGTCTAGACCAATCACCACTAAACTCACGGTGCCAATAGCTGCGAGGGAGGATGGAAACTGAGTCGTGATTTTGGGGAGTAAGAAAATAATCGCCATGGTTAGGGCGATCAATCCAATCATGAGTTGAAGATCGTTACCGACTAACCAAGCTGAACCAGGAGTGGTTGGGCTTTCAGTAAACATGGGGAACTGGGCCTCGAAAATCACGATGGCTAATCCATTGACAAATCCAAACATCACCGGCTGGGGAATAAGCCGGACGAACCTGCCCAATTTTAAAACACCGCACCCGATTTGAATGACACCCATGAGAATGACCGCGGCAAATAAGTATTGTGTGCCCATTTCAGAACCCAGCCCTAGAGCCTCTCCGCGTTCATTACCGAGGAGGACAAGAGATACCATGATTACTGCAAGGGCACCAGTCGCTCCAGAGATCATGCCTGGTCTGCCACCCAGAACCGCAGTCAGTAGGCAGACCATAAAAGCGGCATATAATCCGATCAGTGGAGAAACCCCTGCAATAATGGCAAAGGCCACGGCTTCCGGGACCAGAGCAAGGGCAACAGTTAGACCGGATAGAAGATCGTCTTTGGCTTGGATACGATTTCCGAATTTTCGAAAGATTATTTGAAACACGATGATATAGACTTGAGGATTAAAAAAAGAACGGATCAAGAGGGTGTAAAAATACCTGCTTTGGACATCTCATAAAGATAACCGGGCCAAGAAGTTTTACATCCACCTATTGTGCACGCTCAAAACGGCACAAAGAATGACCATAAACCAAACTGGCTTTTGCAACAAGGACATCTTGCTCGATGATTTCCTAAAAAGTTCGACTTCGTGCGGGATACAACCAACTTCTTTGGACAATTATGATCAAAAAAATAATTACCCATCCTGGAGGGGCTCATAAAGACGAGTTTCTAGCCTGCTGTGTACTCCTGGCAAATGATTCAGTTTCCATCCTTCGTCAGGAAGCTACTGACCAGGAGTTGAGGGATCCACAAGTTGTGGTGGTTGATGTCGGCCATCGCCATGAACCGCAGTTAAATAATTTTGATCATCATCAATTTCCTCGAGATGCCGAGCCCACCTGCTCGCTCTCTTTGGTTCTTAGTAAATTGGGCATTTATGAAGATGCCCGTTCCTTCTGCCCATGGCTAGAAGTTGCGGAGTGGTTTGATTGTCGCGGCCCTAACGATACCGCCGACTGGTTGGGGTTGGACCGTGAAGTTGTGGGAAAATTAAATTCCCCAATCGATATCACCATCCTCCAGGGATTTGCCAAACAGACGGAGCATAATCCAGGTGAACCAATTTGGGAGGTTATGCAGATGATAGGCAAGGAGCTGGTTGAATATATAACCGGATTACGGGGGCGAATTGACGAGGTCTCCAAGATCGAAGAGGTTTGGAAGCTCAAGCATGGTGATGAGGAATTTAAGGTAATTTTTGCCCCGCGAACCGATCCATCGATCGAAGAAGTATCTGGGGCATTGGGTTGGCGGGTCAAAGAACTTGGGCTCGAGGATGAGGTTTATGTCATCGTCTATCCTGATGGACGCGGCCAAGGTTATGGAATGAAAAGATTTAATGATCGGGAGGAAATCGATTTTTCAAGAATCGAAAAAGAGTCAGATGTACGATTTGCTCATGCCCGTGGATTTATTGCCAAGGTGGAAGCCGTTGGGATTGATCGTTTGAAAGAATTAATTATGAAATCCATCGTGTAGAAAAATTGAACCGATGAAGTCTGCAAGCTTAGGGATCTTTTTTTTCTTCCTTGTTTTTAAGACTTGGGGAACGGAGGATTTGAATTTCGAATTATTTGAAGTCCATGAAAATTTTGCTGAAGCCTGTGCGGTGGGTGATCTCAATAAGGACGGCCAACTCGATGTGGTGTCGGGCAAATGGTATTATTTGAGCCCGAAGTGGGAACCTGTGGTTTTTCGTGAGTTAAATAGTTTTGGGAAGGATTATTTGCAGGATAATGGAGATCATTTGTTCGATATCGACGGGGATGGGTGGATTGATATTGTGTCTGGGCAGTTTACAGAGCGAGAAGTTTTATGGTTTAAAAACCCAGGAGGCTGGCCTTCTGTAGGAGAAGCTTTGTGGGAAAGAAATATCCTTACTGATTCCGGTTCCAAAAGAAATGAAATCTCCTTTTTTCGCGATATGAATGGAGATGGTTACCCAGATTATATTGGAAATAGTTGGGTGGCAGACGAGTCTATGAGAGTGAGTCTTTTCACGAAGAACGCAGAAGGGGAGGCCGTTATTCACTCTCAAACAATTTATCCAAAGGGCAATGGACACGGCCAAGGCTTTGGCGATTTAAACGGAGATGGCCTGGAGGATATTATCTTTATGTACGGATGGTACCAACGCCCATCAGGTAATCCTTTTGAGAAACATTGGAAATTGAGGAAGGATTTTACATTACCTCGCGCAAGTTGCCCGATTATAGTACGCGATTTAAACGAGGACGGCAGGCAAGATCTTTTGTGGGGGGATGGGCACGATTATGGATTGTATTGGTACGAACAATTGGAACCTGAAAAAGATGGGACAACTCGTTGGAAGCATCATTTAATAGACGATACGATCAGTCAGTTTCATGCCATTACCATGGGCGATCTTGATCGAGACGGCAGGGAGGAGATAATAACTGGAAAACGATATTTCGCACACAGTGGTAGGGATAAAGGTGCTAATGATCCAATTGTGCTCGTTCGTTATGTCCATCAACTCTCTGGTGATGGATCGGTCAAGTTCGACCGACAAATTATCCATCAGGGCAAGGCGGGAACCGGTCTGCAGATCTGTTTAGCGGATTTGGATAAGAATGGTTGGCCGGATTTAGTGGTGTCTGGAAAAAGCGGACTTCATATGTTGTTCAACCAGGGGCATCAAAAGAAACCTTGAAGTTTAATCATTCGGAAGTGTCCAATGCCACGAGTTTTTCCGCCTCGATTTCCCACTCGTATGTACGCTGTTCAAGCCTGCGTGCAATACTTGCTGCCTGGCTATTGAGTTCCTTGGCTTTTTCGGGATCATCGTAAATACCTGCTCCCGAAAGTTGTTCATTGAGTGTCGCCTGTTCCTCTTCGAGCGAAATAATTTCGTTCTCTAATTTACGGACATGATCCTGAAGCTTTCCGCGCTTGGCTTTCTTTAATTCTCTTTCGGCGGAGCGGAGGCGTCTTTTCTCCTTTGCACTCATAGATTTTTCGCCGCTCTTGATGGCTTTGCTTTGCTCAGGACGGGAATCTTTTAGACCCTCAACAAGTCCAGACTGTGCACTGGCAGCACCAGATTTCCAAAGGTAATAATCATAGCCACCTGCATAATTAGTAATTTTACCAGCTTCGATACGGATAGTTCGCTGGCCAAGTTTTCGAATAAAATGCAAATCATGGCTGACAAAAATCAAAGTGCCCTCGTAATCTTTTAAGGCATGAACCACTGCGTCTATACTGGCCATATCCAAGTGGGTGGTGGGTTCGTCCAAAAGGAGGAGGTTTGGAGGGGCGAGCAAGAGTTTAACCAAGGCAAGCCTGCTTTTTTCTCCTCCGCTCAATACCTTGACCGGTTTAAAGACATCATCCCCCCGGAAGAGAAAGGCTCCCAGAAGGGTGCGTGCATCCTGTTCAGACACTCCACTTGCTAATTGCAATGCTTCATCGACCACAGTTCGGCTTAGGTCGAGCGTTTCGACCCGTTGTTGAGAAAAGTAACCGGCAGATACATTGTGTCCGAGTTCGCGCTTTCCTGCCTCGATGGGCACAAGATCCGCCAGGATTTTTAGAAGGGTGGACTTACCCGCTCCATTTGGTCCGACTAAAGATATGCGCTCTTGTTTTTCTACTTCTAGGGATAAGTTACTGTAGACTAAATGATCCCCGTAAGCTTGGCGTACATTAGATAGATTAACCACCCGTTGCCCGCTTCTTGGAGGCTGCGGGAATCTAAAAGAAATTGTCGCCTCGTTATTCTCTGGCGGCTCGATCCGCTCCATCTTTTCAAGAAGTTTGATTCGAGCTTGGGCCTGGGAGGCTTTGGATGCCTTGGCACGGAACCGACGAATAAAGTCTTCATGGTGTGCAATTTCTCGTTGTTGGTTCTGATACTCTGCCAAATGTTGGGCCTGGCGTTCTTTTTTGAGGTTTAAGTAGGTCTCGTAATTCCCTTGGTAACGTTGAATCTTTCGGTTCCCAATTTCAAGAATTCCCGTACATATGGCGTTGAGAAAAGAACGGTCGTGGGAGATGACAAGTAAAGAGCCGGAGAATTTTTGTAATTGCGACTGAAACCAGCCGAGTGTTTCTAAATCTAAGTGATTGGTTGGCTCGTCCAGCATAAGAAGGTCGGGTTCCATGACTAATAAACGGGCGAGGTGAGCCCGCATGATCCACCCGCCACTGAGTGTTTTTGCCGGCTTGTGGAAATCGTCCTGGTGAAAAGCGAGGCCAGCCAGGATTTTTTTGGCCCTGGCTTCGACCTTGTATCCGTCGAGTTCAGCAAACCGTTCGAGTGCATCTGCCCGTTGGGGGCTTTCCGGATCCGGGAAATTACGTAGGTCAGCTAGGGAAGCAGCCATTTCGTCGGAGGTGGCGGTGGCAAGTTCCAGCACCGACTCTTCACCTGCAGGTGCACTTTCTTGTGGGAGATAGCCAATACGAATGCCTCGTTCCCATTCAATGATTCCCTCATCTTCCTGGTTTTTCCCAAGAAGGATGGAAAATAGGGTGGTCTTTCCCGCTCCGTTTGGTCCGACCAATCCCATTCTTTCACCACGGGCCAAACGCAAGGAAACTTCCCGAAATAGGACCTTGGGTCCGTAGCGTTTACTAATATTTGAAAGAATGAGCATGGGTTCGAAAAGGGGAACAGGTTTGCACCAATCCGAAATTTAGCAAAGGAATTTGACGATTTCTAAAGATTTGAGTGTTTCAATGCTTCAAAAGTTTTGCCGGTTAAGCCGGGATGATTAGGATGGATTCTTATGACCGTTAAACCTTCCGTGGAATCGCATGTGAACTCCTCATCTACCTTTGATGGTAGAGTGTGGTGGTTGCGTGGGGTATGTTTAAGCGTGATGATCATTCTTGTGGTTGGTGGGATTACCCGTTTGACCGGGTCTGGGCTTTCCATGGTCGATTGGCGCCCGGTCTCTGGAATTTTGCCCCCTATCGGAGAGGCAGCATGGGCGATGGAGTTTGCCCAGTACAAAGAGTCTCCCCAGTACAAACTCGTCAACCAAGGGATGTCGCTTGGGGAGTTTCAGTATATCTTCTTTTGGGAATATTTACACCGCGTGCTTGGCCGCATCGTAGGACTGGTCTGCCTGATTCCTTACCTTTGGTTTCTGTTTTGTGGAAAGCTCGATCGTGGATTGAAGTTAAAGGGAGCATTGCTCATTTTTCTAGTTTGTGCTCAGGGTTTTATGGGTTGGTATATGGTCAAGAGCGGATTGGTGAAAGACCCGGAGGTCAGCCATTTTAGATTGGCCGCACACTTAAGCCTCGCCTTCGCTATTTTTGGATTGGCTTGGTGGGCTTCGCTCGGATTATCTCATCGAGCAGAAACGGGTAGGGTTACCCCTCCACCATGCTACCGAAACTGGGCCGTTATATTACTTGCTGTTTTGTGCCTGCAAATTATCTACGGTGCTTTTACCTCCGGGATGAAAGCCGGATATGGATTTAATACTTATCCCCTGATGGGGGGTGAACTAATGCCACAAGCTCTCTTTTCAGCAAGTCCATACTGGACGAATTTTGTCTCAGACAAATTTACTGTGCAATTCATTCATCGCTGGCTGGGTACCTGCCTCGCTTTGGGCACTCTTTTCTTTTGTTGGTATACCATAAAGTCGGAAAAGATTAATCTCTTCGTGTCCCTATGGACCAAGCGCTTGTCTGGATTGATCGTAATTCAATTCGTCCTAGGAGTTTGCACACTTTTGTGGATTAAAGACTATCCAGTAATCCTTCCATCCATCCACCAATTCATGGCTTTGCTCCTTTTTGCTTCCCTGCTCGCATTGATACATCAATGTGGCGAGACAAGGATCAAGGAATGAAAAGTATTTTAGCCTTTGGGGATATGCTTTGGGATTTATTTCCAAGCGGAGCAAGATTTGGTGGTGCTGCGGCTAATTTCTCCTGTCATTCTGCTCGTCTTGGGGCAAAGGTTCATACGGTTAGCGGAATTGGCAGTGATGATCGTGGTAAGCGAGCCCTCAAAGAATTAAAGAATCATGGTGTCTGCACGGATCTTGTTCAGGTTATTCCTGATGTGGAGACTGGTTACGTTTTAGTGGATTTCGATTCATACGGGCAACCCAAGTTCACCATAGGTCCAAATGCAGCCTGGGAAAATTGGAAGTGGAAACAAGAGATCGAAAGAAAAGTAAGCCAAGCAGATGCCTTATATTTTGATACACTTGGGCAGCGTGGAGAATATGCCCGGTCGGGCATCCTCAAGGCTCTCGAAATTGCCAGCCGGGAAGGAGTATTGCGTGTGCTTGATATTAATTTGCGCCCACCATTTTACGATTCAGTTTTGATCGAAAATTCCCTCAATTCCTGTGACTTGCTAAAAGTGAGCGAGGAGGAACTGGGAGAAGTGTTGCGAGTCTGTTGCCTTACTAAGTCACTCGATCCGATTGAGGGTGCGGATAACTTAAGAAACAAGTATGGGATTTCAATGGTTGCCCTGACTCGGGGTGAGCAGGGGGCGGTCTTTTTATCTGATCAAGTAACGATCGATCAGAAAGGATTTCCCGTTGAGGTCGTTGATACGGTAGGTGCGGGAGATTCCTTTATCGCCTCCCTTACGGTTGATTTGCTCAATGAGTTACCACTAGAAACCTCCTTGCGAAGAGCATGCAAGTATTCATCTCAAGCGTGTACCCATACTGGGGCAATTCCAGAATTAGAAGTGTGAAAAGATTAGCGGAGTGAGCCAGTTTACCAATTGTCGGTTCGAAAAGGTGAGGCAGGTAGACCTTCCTTGTTGTAGAGGTTGGCGTCGGCTGGGTTCATGGTAAAAGCGTATCTTGCCGCTGTTGGACTGATTACTTCCTTTGAACTTAGTACAACTTTGTCTCCCACAATTTGAGCGTCTGCCCAGTGCCATTTCTTATCAGCACCGGCGATGGAAAAGTGCTTGAGCGTTCCATCTTTAATTTGCTGAGTTGGGTCAAGCCCGACCTTTTTTCCGACCATCAAGCCCTTGCCCGTATTTTTAAAAGATAGTTGAATTTGATTCCCCTTGATTTCATACCCAGAGTAAAGTGGGCCTGAAGGAACAAGCTCTTTTTTGTCGTAAGTCTGATGAAGTGCCCACTGGGCTAGACGCCAGCCTACATCCTGTTTGTTTTTTGGGTGAATGTCGTTTGGGTTGTGGGCATCGGCAAGGTCGATAATTACTGCCATGCCGGTATGTTTGAGATCAAGGGCCTGAGTCTGGGCTTCGCGTAATTTAGCCCATCCGTCCCCACCACCAGGAGTTTTACCAGGTTGTTTCCAGTTACAGAGTTGTACCCAGTAAAAGCCAAGGTTTGGATTTTGGAAAGCTTTTCTCCAGCCTTTTACAAGAGCGTGTTTCTTTTGGTAGTATGTAGTTCCTTCTTTTCCATTGGATTCACCCTGGTACCAAATGGCTCCTCTCATGGCGTAGGGCGTGAGGGGATGAACCATTGAGTTGTAAATGGCAGAGGGTGTACCTCCTTTAACTTTCGTGTCCTTTGTGTAAGCAGCAACACTTTTGGCCTGATCGGAAAGTTCAGGGACTGATTTAAATCCATCAAGAGTGGTCCAAGGTTCGATGCGGGTGCCTCCCCAGTTCGATCCGATAAGACCAATGGGGACATTCAATTCCTTGAGCAATCGACGTCCGAAATAATATCCAGTTGCACTGAAAGATGAAATAGAAGCAGGTGTACAGACCTTCCAGTTTCCATTTCCTTTTGATTGGGGAAGCGGGTGGACGGTGTGGCCGGGGACATCAAAGAGCCGGATGTTGGGATGGTTCGCATTGGCGATTTCTTCTTGTGGGTTTGCACATCTACTTACCTGCCATTCCATGTTTGATTGACCTGAGCATATCCAGACTTCTCCGACCAAAATATTTTGCAACTTGATTTCGTTGCTACCTTTAATGGAAAGAACGGCTGGCTTGAAGTTGGCAGATAGTTTGTCGAGTTTAACCATCCATTTGCCTTGAGCATTCGCCTTCGTTTCTTTGGTCTGCCCGGCAAAGGCAACTGATACTATTTCATTTGGCTCGGCCCATCCCCAGATTGGTACAGGGAGATCGCGTTGGAGAACCATATCGTTGCCAATAACATTGGGTAGCGTGACAGCACTCCATGTCGAAGTGACTAACAGTAAGGAAAGTACAAGAAGGCAGCTTTTTTTCATGAAATTGATGGTTATCGGAACAAAATATTTCTGGCAAAGCAGAATTTAAGGGATGAGCAAAATAATTGGTTGAAGAAGATCTTATAACCACGAAATGTGAGCAAATTGTTCCACTTTTGTTTCGATGTCCTTCGAACTTAGTCTTTTACTAGGTGGCTAAATGGACAAAAAAGATATTATTGAGGTTCTCGAGCGTATTGGGACAATGCTTGAAATTAAAGGGGAGAACCCTTTCAAGGTTCGTGCCTATTTTTCCGGTGCCCGCACCTTACAAACCATGGAGGAGGATCTCGGCGAAGTAATTGGCGAGGGTCGACTTGGGGAGATTCCCGGGATTGGTAAGGCCCTTACCGAAAAAGTTGAGACTTTGTACACGACTGGGGAACTTGAGTTTTATGATAAACTGGTTGCTTCGGTCCCTTCCGGATTAATGGATTTATTGGAAGTTCCTGGCTTGGGAGGGAAAAAGATCAAGGCATTGCACGAGCAACTGGATGTCGATTCAATCGACTCGTTGACTAAGGCATGCAAGGAGGGAAAAGTCGCTGAACTTAAGGGATTCGGTGCCAAGACTCAGGAAAAGATATTGTCGGGTATAAAAAACCGGGAGGCTTATGCCGCTCGTCATTTGTGGTGGGATGCCAGGGCGGTGGTTGAGCGTATTCTACCTGCTTTGCAAGCTCTCCCTGACGTGGAGCGTGCAGAAGCCGCCGGGAGTTTTCGCAGGGGAATGGAAACGGTGGGAGACTTGGACTTTATTGTGGCTTCTTCCAACCCTGTTCCGATCATGGAATGGTTTGTTGGAATGGAGGGAATTACAGAGGTTACAGCTCATGGAGAGACTAAATCAAGTATTCGTATGGAGGGGGGCATGCAGGCAGATTTGCGAGTGGTGCCAGCCGAACAGTTTTATTTCGCCCTGCACCATTTTACCGGTTCCAAGGATCATAATGTGAGGATGCGACAAAAGGCTCTTTCTATGGGTCTTAGCCTGAGCGAATGGGGCTTGCGTCCGGAAGAGGAAAAGAATGCCACCCGTAAGAAAGGTCCGGTTCGAGCAAACTCGGAGGAGGATGTCTTTAGTGCATTGGGTCTTTCTTATGTTCCTCCAGCCCTACGGGAAGGAATGGGAGAGGTAGAGGCGGCAGAAAAAGACGAGCTTCCAAAACTCCTCAATTTCGAAGATTTGCAGGGTTGTTTTCATAATCATACCACTGCATCGGATGGAAGGAATTCGTTAAAGGAAATGGCGGGGGAGGCTGACAAAAGAGGTTGGGGATACTTAGGGATTGCCGATCATTCAAAATCAAGTTTTCAAGCGAATGGACTGGATGAAGAAAGACTCCTCAAGCAGGTGCATGCGATCCAAGCCATTAATGATAGCGGAGAATTTAGAGTGCGTTTGTTTTCGGGTTCCGAAGTCGATATCTTATCAGAAGGCCGTCTCGACTTTGAAGACTCTGTTCTCGAATCTCTCGATTATGTGGTGGCTTCGGTGCACAATGGATTGACCCAGGACGAAGATACGATGACCACTCGTTTAATTCGGGCGCTTGAACATCCGCAAGTTACCATGCTTGGCCACTTGAGCGGTCGTCTGCTTCTTCGCAGAGAGGCGAGCAAGATGAATGTTCAAAAAATAATCGATGCTGCCTTGGCCAATGGAAAAATACTTGAGCTGAATGCCAATCCCATGCGTTTGGATATGGATTGGAGGCATTGGCGAAAAGCAGCTGATCGGGGTTTGCTTTGTTGTATCAATCCCGATGCTCATGCACTCCATCACTTTGATTTTCAATATGCCGGTGTACTTGCGGCCCGCAAGGGTTGGCTCCAACGGGAACAGGTTTTTAATACCAGGACTCTGCCCGAAGTGCTTACATATTTGGGCCTGAATTAAGCCTTCATTTTCTTATGGCACTTTTAAGTTACAGAAATTTAACCGTATCTTTTGGCGGTCCCTTATCTACTCAACGATGTGGGTCTTACCATAGACAAAAAGGAACGAATCTGTCTGCTCGGTAGAAACGGGGAAGGGAAGTCCACCCTTTTGCGCATTCTTGCCGGCCAGGTGTCACCAGATAAGGGGGAGTTTGAAAAATTGCCTGATCTTCGCGTCGCCAAACTGGATCAGGAAATCCCTCAGGGTGTGGAGGGTACGGTGTTTGATGTGGTGGCCAAGGGATTGGGCAAAAAAGGGGACTTGCTCAGGGCTTACAATGAGGGAACTCGTGAACTTGCCGAAGATCCAGATAACCAAGAAAAGATTGAATTGGTGGATCGATTACAGGATGAAATTGATCAGTCGGATGGATGGAGCCTGGACCATCGCGTGGCTTCAGTGATTGATCGTGTGGGCTTGCAACCAGATGAACTTTTTGAGATTCAATCCGGCGGAAATAAGAGCCGGGCGATGCTTGCCCAGGCTCTTGTCGGGGAACCCCATTTACTCATTCTTGACGAACCCACTAACCATTTGGACTTTGCGGGGATTCGTTGGTTAGAGGAATTTTTATCCAAGGCCGAGTTGGCGGTCGTATTTGTTTCGCATGATCGAGCCTTTTTGCGTTTCGTTGCCACTCGTATTATCGAGCTTGACCGGGGAAGGCTGACCTCCTGGACATGTGGGTATGAAAAGTTTTTAGAGCGCAAGGCTGAGGTTCTTGCGGCAGAAGAGAAAAATAATGCGGTTTTTGATAAGAAACTAGCGGAAGAAGAGGTGTGGATACGCAAGGGCATTCAGGCGAGAAGAACCAGGAATGAGGGGAGGGTACGGGCTTTGTTCAAACTTCGTGCAGAAAGGTCAGAGCGTAGAGAATTGCAGGGAAAGGCAAACCTTAGTGCCAATAGTGCACAAACTTCCGGTCGCAAAGTAATTTCGGTTAAGGATCTTTCCTATGCCTGGGGGGAGAAATCAATTGTTTCGAATTTTTCCACCACTATTTGGAGAGGAGATAAAATCGGAGTGGTCGGTCTTAATGGTTCGGGGAAATCGACCTTCCTACAATTGTTGCTCAAAAAACTTACTCCAATGGCTGGCGAGGTGGATCATGGGACCAAATTAGAAATTGCTTATTTCGATCAATTGAAAGCTCAGGTAAGGGAGGACTGGTCAGTGGCTGAGAATGTAGCACCTAACGGGGATTTCGTGACCTTTAATGGCGAGAGAAAACATATTCTTTCTTATCTTCGGGACTTTCTTTTTTTACCGGAAACCGCACGGGCTCCCGCCAGGATGTTGTCTGGAGGAGAGCGGGCCCGCCTCCTGCTTGCCAAATTATTTTTGCAACCAGCCAACCTTTTGGTAATGGACGAACCAACCAATGATTTGGATGTCGAAACGATCGAACTGCTGGAAGAAAGACTACTTGAATTCGAAGGTACCTTGCTTTTAGTAAGCCACGACCGCGATTTTCTTGATCATGTGGTAACTGCTACCCTTGCCCTCGATGGAAAGGGAGAAGTTGGCGAATTTACTGGTGGATGTTCCGACTGGATGAACCAAATGCTGGCGGGCAATTCAACCAAAGGAAGCCCAGTAAAATCAAATAATCAAAACGCTGAAAAGCCCACTGCCAAGGTGCGTAAACTTTTGAATAAGGAACGGGAAGCCCTCAAGAATTTGCCCGGAGAGATTGAACGGATGGAGGCCAAGCGGAACCAAATTACCTCAGCTATGCAAGAGCCCAGTTATTATAGGGATCCAAGCAATGATCCGCAAAAAGACCAAGGTGAGTTAGAGGAGTTGGAGAAGGGCATCGCTTCCGCCTACCAACAGTGGGAAACATTGGAAGCTTTAAGCTGAGTAAAAAATCATCCCTTGAATGATTGATTAATGAGCCTGCTAAAACCCTTGATTGATGCCGCCTTATCTTTATCCGCTGAAGTCAAGGCCCTGCAGTTTGCCGAACCCACTGCATATATTTACAACCCTTTGGAGTATGCCTGGGAGATTCATAAGCATTATTTAGAGCTTGCTGGGCAGGGCCAAAAAAAGGTGGTTTTTCTGGGTATGAACCCCGGACCTTTTGGGATGGCCCAGACTGGAGTTCCCTTTGGAGAAATTTCGGCAGTAAAAGATTGGATGGGTTTACGGGGTGACGTCTCCAAGCCTCAACCCGAACATCCTAAGCGCCCCGTGGATGGATTGTCTTGCACCAAGAGCGAAGTTAGTGGTCGTAGGTTATGGGGTTTGTTTGCCGAGCGCTATCCAATGGCAAAAGACTTTTTTGAGGATCATTTTGTGGCTAATTATTGTCCGCTTGTTTTTATGGAAGCAGGAGGACGCAATCGAACGCCTGACAAATTACCTGCCGATGAACGGGCAAAACTGGAAGCAATCTGCGACCGGCATCTTCAAAAAGTGGTGGAAATTCTAAAACCTGAATGGCTTGTGGGAGTGGGAGGGTTTGCCCGCAAACGGGCAGAAGTAGCGTTGGGTAAAATGGATGTTGCTATGGGAACGATCCTCCATCCCAGTCCTGCTAGTCCGGCAGCTAACCGCGGGTGGGCTGAAGCTGCAACCAAACAATTATTGGAGCAAAAGATTTGGGTATAAAAAAGAGGCCCTCCAAAGGGAGGGCCTCCATATACTAACTTTATATCTAATTGAATTTTAAGTATCTATACTAAATATCAGTTTACAAATTAGTGTTGGCGGCCACTGTTTGCTCAACTTCCTCAGGAACGGTATCCCAAGCTACCCATTCTTGTGTGGTGTAATTGAAGAAGTAGCGAGGATCGGAGGAACCAAGCTCATAGTAGTTCCAGCTTTCGTCGTTGTGTGTGTAAACAAGAGGGAAGTGTTCAGCATCAGTGAAGATCCATCCGCGTGCTGGGTCATAAACCCATCCGTTGATGAAAGGAGTTTCCGCGACTGTGATCGCTTCCTCCAAGTGCTCATTAGCAACCGTTAATTCATAGCTGATGTTCTGGTTGTCTTCCCGAAGGTTTTGAATTTGTCCTTTGAGTCCTTCGTTGTCGGTTTTAAGGGTAGCTACTTCGGTCTCAAGACCAGTAACTTTTCCATTGAGGGATTTTACTTCCCCCTGCAGTTTCGCATTTTCAGAGGTTAATTCGCCAATTTGCATAGCTTTGGTGGCAATCTCTTCATTGGCTTGTTTTAGTTCATCAGCTTGCTTGCGAAGTTCTTCACTTTTTTGTGCGATGGTTTCTAAGTAATCAGGTGCAGGAGGAGCTCCGGGCCCTTGCTCAGGAGCAAAGATATTAGGCATAGGGCGGCTGTAAGGGTTGTTGGGGTCGGTGTTGGCCGCAACTTCCTTTCCGTCATTGTATCCGTCACCATCGCTGTCTGCACTATTGGGGTTACTGTAGTAGCCAAACTCTAGGATGTAACCGTGCGACCATGGGTTCTTCTCGTCGTAAATATCATTCCATAGGCGATTTCCGTCAGCAGTTTGGGTCCATGTTTGAAGATGGTCTTCGTCACCGTATTGCTTTCGAAATACATTATTGGGTTCACCTTTTGCCCACTTGGTAAAGCTCCAAACTTCATTGGTGATCCATTCCCAAACGCCTTCAGTTTTTTCATCTGTGCCTCCAAGGTAATAACCATAAGGAACGCTTCCAAGTGCCCGATTTATTGCGTGCCATTCGTCTTCTGAAGTGATTGTGGCTATGTGCCCGCCTCTTTTTTCAGCATCTGCAAGTGCATCATTCCATGACATTTTACCTGCAATGGCTTGGTATCTTCCTTTCCCAGTTTCGTAATCGTCCGTAAGACCATCCCCGTCAGAATCTTCGAAAGCCACCATCAAAAAGACGGGCAACCTCGGCATCGTTAATTGCACGGTTGTAGACATAAACATCATCGATGCTGCCGTTATAAATGGCTTTTCCGTGGCGGTTTCTGCCGATGATAATATTAGAGAATTTATTAGCTGCACCTCCTTCAAGCTCCTGGGAGTATACTCTTTTCCCGTTTTCATAAAACCTTATGACCTTGCCTGAAACGGTAACCGTTAAATGCTGCCACTCAGTGGTAACAAGTGCGAAACTTTCTGGATTACTAGAAAAGAGTTGGTATGTTGGGTAGCGTCCTCCACTTGTGTGGATCTGGCAGGTTGCTGCACTGCCGGGTGTTTTATCATGGATATTGATCACTGAACGAAAGCGGCTTTGTTCAACATCGTTTGCTTTGGCCCACAAGGAGAGAGAGAAGTCACCCCTACGATCATCAATATCGGTAAAAAGAAAATCGTCCTTACCATCAAAGAGGTAGGCAGATTCATTCATTCCAAAACGATCTGTGCTTAAAACTGCTCCGTTTACGGTAAGATGATTATTATTACCGCTTTGATCTTCTGCGTTTCCAGAGAAGGGATAGTGGGCAACTAATCCTGCGTCCAAGTCAATCATATCGGACATGTCGCTAAATAAATCGTCGACCTCGTACTGGTTTAGTCCTCTGCTGTAAATACGGAAGTCGTCCATGGCTCCATCCCAGTATTGTATTTTTCCTTCATAATCTCTTCCAATGCGAAATGCAGTACGAATGCCAAGTGGGCCGGAGTGGGGGATACTTTGAACTAAATTTCCATTAATGTAGATGGATTGCTCTTTGTCGGTAATGACAGTTGCAAAATGAAACCATTCGTTATTTGGAATTGCTTCTGAATGGACTCGGTATCTTTTATTGCCTGAGTGATTTACTTGAAGAACTTCCCCATTTTTAGAATTTACAGTTTCTAAAAAAATCTCCCATACATTGGTAAGTGCTTCAAATACCTGTTCGATTGCTTTTGAATCATCATCTCGATAGAGCCATCCAGTAACAGTAAGTTCATTTTCTAGTATTTCAGAAAAATCTGGCGTAAGAACATAATCGCGGTCAAACGCATAGGCGTTACCCTCATGGCCAAATCGATTAGAGGTTACAGTTACCCCGTTAGTGGTTGCATGGTTTGCATTTCCTGAGGAATCGTTGGCATTTCCATCAAAAGAATAATGTGCCAGCAGATCACTGGAAAGATCGACATTACCAAATCGATTCCCATCTATCTTTGGTTCGGGTTTGATGAGATCAAGTCCCGGGACTCGTGGAGGTGGAGGGTTATTAGGTGTAGCTGCATTTGTTTTAACGCTGCTAAATGTCAGTGCTATGAGAAGGGATGAGGTAAGGATTTTTTTAATTTTCATGATCGATGTAATGTTAGTATGCAAATACACTAATTACATAAGAACGGAATTTGCAAATCTTTTTTTAAAAATATTTTAGCGAGGAAAGACTTTCCTAATTTTTACCTTTAAGAATTGGCAAGTTCGTCTTCGTTCTTCTGGGATTGGGCAGCATCTGAACTGGTAAATAAACCGAGGAAGCGTTGGTTATGGGACACCAATACCAAGGAGCCCAGGGGGGCTTCTTTAAGTAATGGTTCGATGTCTTGCATAGTTTGATTCGGGTAAACAAAAACAGGATTTTGGAGATGGGGAGTTTTTCCAGTTTCTAGAAAAGTTTCGAGTTGGGTGCGTTCAAGTATACCGGTTGGGTGATCTTCTTTATTTAAAAGAGTGAAGATAGTGTCTGGAAATTTTTGCAGTATTTTTTCCACTTCTGCTTTTTCCCAACTTCGTAGGCAGGGTGCTTCAAAGTTGGCAAAGGAAGAAACCGGGCGATTGCGCCAACTTGCCTGAGCCCGTAAACTTCGATTCGTTTCCAATCGAATACCGGAGTCCTTGAGGAATTGGTTGTAAAAATTATCCGGACAAAGTGATCGACTAATTGCCTGGCTGACGAGTGCACCGAGCATCAATGGAGGAACGAGTGCGAAATCATGAGTCATCTCAAAAACAATGAGGATGGATGTGATGGGTGCCCGAACCACTGCCCCAAGGCAGGCACTCATGCCCACGATGGTGAGTAGACGCTGGGAATCCTGATCGAGCCCAATTCCGAGATCAATGGACTGGGAACAGGCACCTCCAATCATCGCACCAAGAAAAAGAGTGGGAGTGAAGATACCTCCGCAGTTTCCCCAGGCATAGGCGGATGTGGTGGCCATCCACTTCGCGACAAAAAGTACCAATAGGCTAACGAGGGCAAGATCGCCTGCAAGACTGGCCGTGAGATCCTGATGTCCCAACCCAAGTACGCCCGTCTTTCCAATCCAGTAAAAGACCAGGCAGGCGATTGCCCAATTTATCCAAGCACCAATAACTGGTCTGCTCCATGGTGGAAGGGTCGATTTTTGACGGATATGCCTAGTCCAAGACAGGGTCGATTTTTGAAAACCAACACCTGCCAGAGAAGCGAGGGCGGCTACCACGGGTACGGCTAAATATACCCAGCCATGAAAGCTTTCCACTGGAGGAATAATAAAGGCGGGTTCAGTTCCTTGGAGGAGAAAGAGCGTAACTACAGAAACAAAAGAGGCCAGCAGGATGGGGCCAATGGTACGGCTGTTCAAATCCTCAATGATTTCCTCCAATACAAAAGCAACTGCAGCGATGGGGGCATTGAAGGCAGCGGCCAGTCCCGCAGCAGCTCCGCATGCGGTAAGCGTGCGGATTCTAAAGTGAGAAAGCTTGAGTTTTTGTCCCAAAACCGAAGCAAGCCCACCAGCCAGTTGCACGGATGGGCCTTCCCGTCCCAGGCTCAATCCTCCCCCAACACTGAGGGTGGCGGCTACGAATTTCACCCAGACTATGCGAAAAGAGATTTGTCCATAGTTCTGCCGGTATGCTGTTTTAAGCTGAGGAATACCACTGCCTGCAGCTTCTGGTGCATATTTTGTGAGTAGCCAGCCATTAGTCAGTCCCGCAACGGTTAGGACAATGAATCCAATTCCGGCAAAATCTTCCAGCGATCCCGCAGCTAGAGGAGTCCATATCGAATGATGAATAAAGTGAATTGCATGGTGGAAAAGTACTGCGACTACAGATCCGAGCAAACCAACTAAGGATGATGGGAGGGGTGGCTCGGGGAATTTTGAACAGGCTCATGCGTATTAGATCGAATATGCATGGCGGAAGTGTAGATCGCCAAGAGCTAAAAATTCTTAAACTGGAATAATTGATCTTGAATTTATAAATATCGCAATATAACGATATATAAATAATGGTATCTCAGTTTACTTTGCCCAATGATCGTTTATTAGGACAAGCAGCCGAGTGCTTGCGGGCCCTGGCTCATCCCATGCGCCTGAAAATTCTTTTCCTGCTCGAGTCAAATCGTTGGACGGTGGGGGAGTTGGCCAAGGAATGCTCCATTCGCAGTCATGTTGCCTCCGAGCACCTACGCTTGATGCAGCGGTGTGGGATGTTGTCGGTCGAGAAGGAAGGGCAAAAGACCTACTATCAGATCTGCGAGTCCCAGGTGCACGCCATCCTTGCCTGCATGCGGGAAAAATTTTCCTAATTATAACTCTTAAAAGAAAACAAAACTTATGAAAAACCTCACTGTTGAACAATCCCACCATGAACGCCAGGCAAACTCATCGATTCCGCTGATCGATGTGCGCACACCCGCGGAGTATGGCTCCCTCCACGCCGAATCCGCTCAGAGTCATCCGATGGAATCCCTGGATATCGGCAACTTTCCTTTTTCAAAGGATCAGGAAATTCATGTCATTTGCCAGTCAGGCGGGCGTTCGATGAAAGTATGTCAGAAACTGGAATCGGCTGGTTTTGAGAGGGTGGTCAATGTGGAGGGCGGAACCTCCGCCTGGGATGGTGCCGGACTTCCAGTCATTGCCGGGAAAAAGGCCATGTCTTTGGAGAGACAGGTACGAATTGCCGCGGGTGCTCTGGTGGTCATTGGAGCGGTGGTCGGACATTTCTACAATCCAGCTGGTTATGGATTGTCAGCCTTTGTCGGTGCAGGTTTAGTTTTTGCAGGGGTTACAGATACCTGTGGAATGGGAATGATTATAGCTAAAATGCCCTGGAACCGTGCCTAGCGCATTCTTCTTACCAGACTTCTATGGGTCCTTTGGGTACAGCAATTTCTTTTCTCTGCTTTGCTTGGTGTGCGACTTCCTCTTCCATAAAAGAGGCAATCATCGGAGGCATTTGATAGCGATCAAGCAGTTCCCCTGAGTCATCGGTGAATTTCTTTCTCCATTCCAAGTAATCGGTTAAAACCCTCTCGAAGTCTGATCTTGAACTGATCCTGACCACGGCGTTATTGAATGGCTTGACTGGGCCAAATCGCTTGGAATACCACGGAGCAACTTTACGAAACTGGAGAGATCCACGATCCTCGCCAAATACTTCTACCATCAGATCGTAATGCCTGCGCATGACCCGTATTCTTTCATCAAAACTAGGCTCAGAGGGTAGGACTCCTGTTTCTAAATATTTCTGGGTGTGGAGAAAAATCCAGGGGTTGTAGAAGGCTCCCCGGCCAGCGGAAATTCCATGACACCCGGTTTGTTCAATCATGTGCTTGGCGGCATCAGGGGTGGTAATATCCCCATTCCCAATGACTGGGATCTTGTCGACTGCTTCTACCACTTTACGAATACCTTCCAGGTTAACCACACCGTCAAACCCTTGTGCTCTGGTTCTACCATGAACGAAAATGGCTGCCACCCCGGCATCTTCCAAGGCACGGGCAAGGTTTGGAGCGGTGAGGTTTTGATCGTCCCAACCTAATCGCATCTTTGCGGTAATCGGTACGGGCACTGCTTCGACCATGGTACGGATCAATTCCTGAGTTTTGGGCAGCTCCGTCATCATACTGGCTCCGCCTCCGGTTTTGGTAACCTTTGGTACGGGGCAGCCCATGTTGACATCGATGGAATCGATCCCTTTTTCAACAAGCATCACCGCGGCATCTCTCATTTCCTCTTTGACGCCACCAAATAATTGAACGGACAGGGGGTTATCCTGCTTATTCGTTTCAATTAATTTGAGTGCTTTGGGGTTCTGTTCAATGAGGGATCGGGCGTTTACAAGATCTGTGGTGCAAAGATCAACCCCGCCAATTTCGCGGATGACCAAACGGAATGGCAGGTTGGTGTAGCCTGCAAGAGGTGACAGGAAAAGATTGGATTTAAGCAGTAGCTGACCCAAGGAGAACATGAGACATAGACTGAGGAATTGATTAATTTTTACAATCCAACAAAGCAGACTTTTTCTTCCGTGAAAAATTTTCTCAAAAAGCTTCTTTAAACCTTGTCTAAGCTTTTTTTCTAATCAGGAATAAAAATTGTGACTTTCCGATTCCTAAATGTGTATCTCGCTCCCGAGTTTTTTCTGAGAATGGTCCTGGTTTTATGTTTTTTGAGTAAGTCGGTTTTAGCTAAAAAAGAATTTTCGATTGAGGGCTCATTTGAATCCTATTGCATCGAGTGTCACGGTATGAAGGGCAAAGTTAAGGGGGAGGTTAATTTGATCTCTTTTACAGAAGGAAAAGACCTAAAAGGCGATCCGGAACTGCTGCAGACGATAATGGAAGTGATCGACTTTGGTGAGATGCCACCTGAAGGAAATCAGCCTATTGTCAATACCGAGCGAAAAATGATTGTCGCCGAGTTAAAAAAGCTTTTAGCGGAATCCGTTTCCGGACCGGAGGAAGATTTGGTTAAATCCCCTATTCGCAGAATGACAAGATTTCAATACGCCAATGCAGTGAAGGATTTACTTGAGTTGAAGGTGGAGGTCTTTCCCTTGCCTGAAAAAATGATGCGTGATCGGTCAGGATACTTTAAACCGGCATCCGGTAAAATGCCGGCTAAGATGATGGTGAGTAGTCGACCGCTAGGGAAGTCTGGTCTCATTGAACCAAGGATGGACGGCGTGGCTCCATTTCCTCAGGACCTGCGGGCGGAGAACGGTTATGATACCCAAGGAGATCACCTTTCTCTTTCCCCACTGTTAATGGAAGATTTCTTCCGGTTAAGTCAGAGTATAGTTAAGAGCCCTTCGTTTAATCCAAAAAATGTAGGGGTATGGACACAATATTTTGAGAAATCCAAGCGGGGAATTAATCAGATGGATGAACTAAAATCGCGACTGCAACACCTGCTCAAGAGAGCTTTTCGGGCTCCGGTTGATGATAAAACTTTTAGCAAATATTATTCATTCGCAGAGCAGGAAATGAATCAAGGTATGGGAATGGGCGATGTCATGAAAGATGTCTTTTCCGCAATTCTCGCTTCCCCTCGCTTTCTTTATCTCTATGACCGGGGAGGGGAAGAAGGTCGGGAGCCGGAGTCTAGGCAAAACCTGGATTTAGCATCCCGCCTGTCCTTTTTCCTTTGGGGAAGTGTGCCGGATGATCAGTTACTCGAAGTGGCAATGGAGGCTACCCTTAGACAGGATGAGCAATTGACTAGACAAGTTGACCGAATGCTTACGGATGAAAAAGTTAAAAGGTTTTGTGATTCGTTTCCTACTCAATGGTTGCAGTTGGACCGGATTATATCGGCGGTGCCCGATGAGAAGAAGTACCGAGATTTTTATTATGGTCCACCTCTTTACCGAACGACCATGGACATGATGATGGAGCCGCTCCTACTTTTTGAAACGGTCTTGATCGAAGATCGTTCTGTTCTTGAGCTGATTGATTCAAATTATACCTTTCGTTCTGCACGGCTGAGCAAATGGTATGGGGACGCACCCAATGGAAAGCTTGGTGGCCCGGTAACCATTCGATTTACAAGGCAGTCAGTGAAGGACCGCAGGCATGGTGGTTTGATTACCAATGGGGCGGTGATGACGATGACCTCAGGTCCTTTAGAAACGAAACCGATTACCCGGGGTGCCTGGGTTGCGGGGGTTATTTTTAATTCACCACCACCACCTCCTCCTGCAGAAGTTCCACCACTTCCGGAAGAAAAGGAGGTGGATGACAGCCTGACTTTACGTGAGCGGTTTGCAGATCATCGGGAACGGGCTGATTGTGCTGGATGTCATGAAAAACTTGATCCGTTGGGTTTTGCCTTGGAGAATTTTGACCCGGTCGGGCGTTGGCGGGAAAAATACCATAATGGGCGGGAGGTGGATGCAAGTGGAACTCTTTTCCGAAGCCATAAATTTTCTAATATAATTGAATTTAAGGATGCCATTCTTAAAGAAAAAAACCGCTTTGTTCGTGGGCTTGCGGGTCACCTTCTTGCCTTTGGACTCGGTCGTGAACTTAATCCCTCTGACTCTCTGGCACTCGATGAGATCGTGGAAAGTGTAGAGGGAGAAAATTATTCGATGAAGTCTTTGATCCACGCAGTTGTTAAGTCGAAACCATTCCGCGGGCCAAGTGTTAAACTTGCCTTAACTAAAAAAAGTAAATTTTGAAAATATGAAAACGATGAAAAATATTGGCCGCCGTACTTTTCTTCGCGGACTAGGAACCTCCGCCCTTGCTCTGCCATGGATGGAAAGCTTGGCGGTTGGTAGCAAGAATTATAAAATCCCTCAGCGTGCGGCTTTTTATTATGTGCCCATCGGGGTGGTTCGGAAGACTTTCTTTCCAGGCGAGGGACAGAGTTCAGTGCAAAGAAACTTTAATAATGATAATTTTGATGCAGAAAGTACTCGTTCGAATCTGGGAGTCGGTCTTCATGATCTAAAGTTGACTCCAACCATGAAACCCTTGAATGGGCTGAAGGATAAGGTTACTTTGATCACGGGATTGGATCGTACTTTTCAGCCGGGTACGGATGTGCATGCACAGTGTGCTTCCTGTTTTCTTTCCAGTGCCAGTCCGTTTAGTCTCAAGCACACGCCTTACCCTCAGGCACGTAGTTTAGATCATATTCTTGCAGATGAAATTGGTAAAGATACTCCTTTTAAGACTCTTGAATTTAGCTGTAATAGTCACAATGATAACAAGGAATCGATTCAGTTTGATAATATTTCTTGGTATGGGACGGAGCATGTGGCTCCCTCGATGCGGGATCCATTGCTAGCCTATCGTAGGCTTTTTAAATCGGATGAACGCAGTGCCTATAAGAACATTACTGACTTGGTTCTTGATGATGCCCGGTCCTTGAGAAAAGACCTTGGCTATTCTGATCAGCAGAAATTTGGTGAATATTTTGAATCCATCCGTACGATAGAGCAGCAGATTTTACGATTGGATGGGATGAGAAATGAGTTAAGCAAGGTCGATCTTGACATTCCGATGGACGGTAAAATGCCAAGGGGGGAGTATATTCGATTGATGGGTGACCTGATGGTTGCCTCCTTGCAAAGCGGGTTGACCAACGTGGCCACCTTCATGGTGGGGCCTGAAAGATGGGACACTCCCTATTTATTTGAAAGCTTATTCGATAAACCTAAGAGCCATCATATGATGTCCCATAATCAAGGGAAATTTGTTGAGGACCTGATTAAGGTGGATCACTTCTACATGGAGCAATTTGCTTATCTTTGTGAGAAGATGAGTCGGATAGAAGAAGCTAATGGGAAGACCTTACTGGATAATATTTTATTTACCTATGGATCAGGTTTGGGGGATGGGTCGACTCACCAATACAGTGCTTTGCCTATCTTGATAGCTGGTTCAGGTGGTGGGAGATTTATTACCGGAAAGCACTTAAATGTTTCAGCTAAATCAGGATTGGTAAAAAAAGTTAATGGAACTTTCAAAACACCAGATGGTGGAGAGCCTTTGGCCAATTTATGGCTCACGCAAGCTAAAGCAATGGGTCTTGAGCTTGATCGATTTGCTGACAGTACCGGAACTATTTCCAGTTTACTTGTCTAATTTCTAGAGAATTCTTTAAGCTTTCGATCGGTTATAAAAGTGCCAAAGGGAATTAAAGTCGCCACGAAAAGGTAAAGGCCGAAGAGAAAAGACCAGGCATGTTTTTTCATGGATATGGCGAGCAAAAGGCAATAGGCGACAAAGAGAATGCCGTGGGCCATCCCTACAACTTTCACGGCCAGAGGGATTCCCCACCAATATTTTAGGGGCATGGCAATACCAAGCAGAATTAAATAGGATACACCCTCAACGTTTCCCAGGATGCGGAGGTTACGGATAGATGAGAACATTATTTCTTTAATGTACGAAAGAGAGTGATGGAAAGAAAGATGGCAAGTATTGCACTGGTAATAACACCGATCTTGATGGATGTGGAAAGATTAATCAATGGGTTTGGGTCGGGAAATATATCGGGAGCGAGAAAAACCATCAACTGGGGAAAAAATGTAAGGGGAGAAAGGGAGGCGATGTTTAGCATGAGTTGGGAATTTCCGAGGAAATCATCCACTGCCAGAACGAGGCAGGCAAGCATGGGTGTCAGCCATAGTAAACCTACAAACCCCCAAAATCCTAAATTAAACCATTGTTCCCGTGCTGCCCGTAAAGCAAGTGCGGTAAAAAGTAAAACCAGTCCAGGCAGAAGGACTGATTGGGCAGAAGGTGCAACCGACTGCACGGTTTCTGAACTTACCGCCAGCAAGTGTAGCACTGCATAAACCACGGTGGAGATACAGACAAGCACGCAGACAAACAAGCCTCCGGGTGCTTCGTCTGCAAGCGCAGGAATGCGGCTCATTCCCAATTTTCCCGAACGTTGTCTGCCCTTGAGTTGACGGTGCGGATCCGGGCAACATACATTGATTAATAATAAAAGAGATGCCAGGTTAAGGAGAAAGTAGGTTGATTGGACCACGATCATGGAGATGGCAGGCAGAGAGTCGTTTTTTAACTGATTGGGAAGTCCGGCCTTTGTGGGATCAAGTTGTAGGCTCTGACCGAGCAGTCCACTAGCTTCTCCCTGTGAGAAAAAAGGCCAGAGCGAACCGAGCAAAAGAATTTGTAAAATGCCAAACAGACCAATTGCCATGGGCTTGGAAAATGCGGGAAGCGAATCGAGCCGCCATTTCCGGTAGGCTGTGGCAAAGAGAGCAAGAAGGATCAACCCCTGCATTACAAAGGTAAAGGTGGTTGGAGAAACCTGGTAGGTGAAAAAGGGAATTTCCTCCCAAAAATCCACGACTTGTCTTTCAAAGCGTCCAAGGGTTTGGTTGCCTTCGGCCAGAAGGTGGGGAACAATTTTACCGAAATAAGTGGGAAGTATCGTAAGAAAAGAAAGGAAGGAGATACCTGCCTGTCCGAGCACGGGAAGAAAAACATACAGTCCGAGCACGGCAAGGCGGGCTACCCATGAAGCTGCCCGCGGTTTCGGCACCACCAGTCCGATGACATGGGCAGTAAGGTGGTAAAGAATGACTGAGCAGAAAAAAACTGCGTAGAGTTGAAAGAGGTTAAGCAATGGAATCTTTCCGACCACCATGCAGTGCAGAAGAAAGGGCAGGGTGATCAGGAACATGAAATATTCCCGGGCAGGCAGACCGAATAAATATCCAAGAATTTTCGAAAACGGGTTCATCGGAGTCATTCTTTGGTAGTCAAGCAAGCCCGCTTCTTTTTCCTCCGCCGTTACCGAGGCCACTCTTCCTGTACCCAGAAACATTAGAAAGAATCCCTGCAATACAAGTAACACTGTAAAGGCTTCCCGGGCACCGTTGACTGGCATGGATATGAGCTCGGGCAGGCCAGACTCCGATTCGTTCGCGGGAATGACTTGCTGCATGCCGTCGAAGAAGGAAGCCAGATAAAGAGTGGCACATGAGATGATGGAAAAGAGCCCGGAGGCAACCAGGTTCTTTGGGCGCAACCGTTCCCGGATTCCCCGCCGAATTAAAGGATTCACTTTTTTTCCCTTTCTTTGGGTGCAGATTCGAGTTCGAGAAATAATTCCTCAACCCTTGGCTTTTGAAAGATAAATTCTGAGACGGGAACACCAGTTTCCACTAATTTGGCGAGTGCCTGGCTGGCTTCCTTTTCTCCACCATCCAGGGAAACACGGAACTTGGTCTTGCATGTTGTTATTTCTTCGACTTGCGAAAGGCTGGGGATCTTGGAGATGACTTCTCGTAGGGCAGGGTGGGGTTCGAGTAGGTGAATTTTGAGATGAGTCGCTCTATCTTTCTGCCTCGAAATTTCATCCAAGGTTCCGGATAGGGCCATCCTTCCATCCCGCATGAAACCGAGGCTATCGCAAGTGTCCTCAATTTCAGACAGTATATGTGAGGAAATAAGAATGGTCTTTCCATCGCCTGCCAATTTTTTGAGGATATTTCGTAAATCGATGCGTGACTTCGGATCGAGGTTGGCCGCGGGTTCGTCCAATAAAAGAACGGAGGGTTCGTGCACCAAGGTCTTGGCAAGCAATGCCCGTTGGCGCATTCCCCGTGACAGAGTTTTACACAGGTCATGCATCTGTTCCTTCAAACCTGTTGCATGGAGGCTTTGCAAAACCTTTGCCTGTTTTTCTTCCCCACTAAGGCCATAGGCCTGAGCAAAAAGGTCGCAAAATTCCCACACCTTTAAATCTTCATAGATTGGAGGGAAGTCAGGCATATAACCGAGGACGCCCCGTGCCTGTTCTGGTTGATGCAAGACAGAAATTCCTTCGACCAAAATATCTCCAAAGGTCGGCTCAAGTAAGGTGGCAATTGCTTTGATCGCACTTGTTTTGCCTGCTCCATTCGGACCGATCAGACCGTAGATCGAGCCAGGCTTTACCGAGAAGGTTAACTGATTAACCGCAACGAAGTCACCGTAGTGTAATTTAAGGTCTTTAACCTCGATCATCTTGCTGATCTATCATTGGTAGTATACCGAAGTAAAATTGCTCATCGGTCAACTTTTCCTTGAACCAATCCGTATTCATGGAATGATAAAAGCAATTTATTTATGAAATCTACTTTCTCTTTTTTCGTATCTTTCCTCCTTCCTTTCACGCTGCTTGCAGAACAGTCACTTTTTGATGGCAAAACCTTGGAAGGTTGGGATGGTAACCCGCTTCATTGGAGCGTTGAAGAGGGGGCGATTGTGGGGGTGAATACTGTAGAAAACCCAACTAAGGGAAATACCTTTTTGATTTGGAAAGGGGGAAGCCTTAAAGATTTTGATCTCACTTTGGAGTGTAAGATTGATTCTGGGAACAGCGGGATTCAGTACCGTAGTTTTATTAAACCTGGTAAGCATGATGGCTGGAGAATTGGTGGTTACCAGGCAGATTTTGAATCGGGAGATAAATATTCGGGCATTTGCTACGGCGAGGCATTTCGGGGCATACTTTGTATGCGGGGAGATCGAACCACCCTAAGTCGGGATGAATCTGGAAAGTTAATTAAAAATATTGAGAAAATGGGAGACACTTCCAAGCTCGGTTTGGCGGTGAAGAAGAAAGATTGGAATAAGTACCGAATCGTCGCAGAAGGTTTTCGTTTTGAGCACTACATTAACGGGCAAAAAATGTGCGAATTAATCGATGAAGATAAACAACAAAGGCGTGAGGATGGACTGCTTGCCTTTCAAGTACACCAAGGTCCTTCAATGAAGGTATATTTCCGTAACATTGTCTTAAAATAATTTTTCGAGTGTATGGCTACTCCGATTGCGGGTTGCCAACTTCAGTCCCAGCATTAAGGAATTAGGACATGAAAGATTTAGTGCCCTTGCCTAAAATAATCATTGCTGGTGGCACAGGGTTTCTAGGTCAATTACTTGCCCAATCTTTATTAAAAGATGGATATGATGTTGTTCTTCTTTCCCGAAATGTTTCCCAAAGAGCCGTTCTAGGGCGTTTAGTGCTATGGAATGGCGAATCTATAGACGATTGGATTGAAGAACTTGAAGGATCTTGGGCATTGATTAATTTGACCGGTCGATCTATCGATTGTCGTCATACAGCTTCGAATCGTCAGGAAATTCTAGATTCCCGCATCAAATCCACTCGTGTCCTCGGTGAGGCTTTGCACCAGTGTAAAAGACCTCCAACTGTTTGGTTGAATGCTAGTTCGATGGCACTATACGGCCAATGTATTGGAGATGAAGGAGCTCACGATGAAAATTCTCCAATCATAAAATCCGGTTTTTTAGAAGAAATAACGGTGGCTTGGGAAGATGAGTTTTTTAAATTCAATAGTCCTAATGTCCGGCAAGTTGCCATGCGCATAAGTTTCATTCTTGGCCGTTCTAGCGGTGCCTTTCCTCTGCTCAAAAAGCTGGCTTCATTTGGACTTGGGGGAAAGCAGGGATCTGGCAGGCAATGGATGAGCTGGTTGCACGAGGACGATTGGGTTGGAATTGTCCGTTTTTTATTGGAGAAGGAAGATATAACAGGTCCCGTCAACCTAGCATCTCCAATACCCGTCAAAAACAAAGATTTTATGAGAATTTTGAGGAATCATTTTGCTCCTCTTAGAATGGGCTTACCCGCACCTTCCTTTGGAGTATGGATCGGCTGTTTTTTATTGGGGTCCGCTCCAGAGCTTGCTTTGCAAAGCCGTCGTGTTACTTCAACCGTTTTAGAAGATAAAAAATATTCTTTTATCTATTCGAGTTTGAATGGCGCAATTGGTAGTCTGACTGAGTAATTTTTTTATAGTAAGAATTTGAGGTCTACTAATTAGCTTGTGAAAATTTATTTTAAAGTTGGCTTTTTAAAACTAATTTTGACTGGGTTTTATCTGCTCAATCAAAATTGGCTTTCTGCCGATATTTTTGAATCGGATATAGTCATCTATGGAGGTACCTCATCGGCAGTTGTCTCTGCCGTACAAGCAAAAAGAATGGGCAAGTCAGTGGTTATTGTTTCTCCCTCCCGCAGATTGGGCGGTTTATCGAGCAACGGTCTTGGCTGGTCCGATACTGGGAAAAAAGAGGTTATTGGTGGAATAGCTCGTGAGTTTTATCATCGTGTGTGGAGACATTATCAAAGCCCGGACGCTTGGAGGTGGCAAAAGCTAGAGGATTATGGAAACCGCGGGCAGGGATCCCCTGCGATTGATGGAGACAGACGTACAATGTGGGTTTTTGAACCCAAAGTTGCTGAGCAGATATTTGAATCTTGGATCACAGAAAATGAAATTAAAGTTTTTCGGGATGAATGGTTGGATAGACAAAATGGAGTCGAGATGAAGAGTGGAAAAATAGTTTCCATGACTTCAATGTCAGGTAATCGCTATGAAGCAAAAGTTTTTATCGATTGTACTTACGAAGGTGATTTGATGGCGGCAGCAGGAATCAGTTATACTGTTGGGCGTGAAGGAAACGATCGTTATGGAGAAACGCTTAACGGAGTACAGATCGCTGCGGCCCAGAAGAATCAATTTGTTAATCGTATCGACCCTTTCAAAGTCCCTGGTGATCCTGCGAGTGGTCTTCTTCAGGGGATTAGTCGTTGGAAGCCTGAAATAGATGGAACCGGTGATGATAAAATTCAAGCTTACAACTTTCGTTTATGTTTAACTCAGGTAGAAGAAAATCGTGTGCCCTTCGCTCAGCCAAGTTCCTATGATCCATCTAAGTACGAGCTTCTATTAAGAACCCTAAACCGCGGATCGAGGCATGTGTTTTCTCAGTTTGATCTAATACCCAATGCTAAAACAGACACCAATAACTATGGCTCTTTTAGTACGGATAATATCGGAATGAACTATAGGTATCCTGAGGGTACTTATAAAGAGAGAGCTGAAATAATCAGTGAGCACGAAAATTACCTTAAAGGATATTTTTATTTTCTATGCAACGATCCTAGGGTTCCTCAAGAAATTCGTGATGAGATGAATCAATGGGGTTTAGCAAGAGACGAATTTGAAGACAATGGTCATTGGCCGGAGCAAATCAATATTCGAGAAGCTAGAAGAATGATCGGGAAATTCATTATGACTGAGCATGAGGTTACTGGTAGGAAAAAAACCCTAAGAGTTGTAGGTATGGGCTCTTACGCCATGGATTCTCATAATGTTCAACGATATGTTGCTAAAGATGAGAATGGAAAATCATATGTGCTAAATGAAGGAGATTTTCAAGTTGAGGTCAAAAAGCCCTGTAAGATTTCTTACGATTCTTTGCTGCCGCAAAAAAAAGAGTGCGAGAATTTATTGGTGACTATCTGTCTGTCTGCTTCACATGTTGCATTTGGATCAGTCCGTAGGGAGCCGGTGTTTATGATTCTTGGTCAATCTGCTGCAACGGCTGCTGCTTTAGCAATTGATGGGGATATTCCCCTTCAAGATCTCCCCTATGATCAATTGTGCAAACGCTTGTTGGCAGATGGGCAAGTTTTAAAAACAAAGATACAAAATAGAAGGAACAAGGGAGTTGGTATTCCGCCAAACACTTTAAGCGGGGTTGTGGTGGATGGAACTACGGTTGAATTTGAAGGTGAATGGACGGAGAGTAGTTCGCTTCGTCCATTTGTGGGAGAATCTTATTATCATGATGGAAACGGTGGCAAGGGATTGCGCAAAGCAATGTTCCCATTTGTTGCACCTAAAGATGGATTACACGAAATCAAAGTCTCGTATTCATCCTTTGGTAATCGTGCTGGTAATTTGAAGTATGAAGTTAAACATGATGAAGGAATTGCCAAAATATCGGTTGATCAAAGAAAACCTCAAGAGATTGGAGATCTATGGTTCTCTTTGGGTTCCTTTAATTTTACGAAAGGAGATCAGTATTTTGTTTGCTTAAGTAATGAAAATACTGAGGGATATGTTATCGCAGATGCAATACAGGTGATTGGCCTTACTTCTCCTCTAGAAAATTAACTGGTCGCTGGACAAGTCTATCGTTTTACCATTCTCAATAATTTAACCCAGATCTGATACGATGAAAAGAAGACCTTTTCTACGATCCATCGGTTCAATCTTGCCATTTGCGTATTTGCCTCAAAGAGCAAAAGGATCTAACGAGCGCCTTCAAATAGCGGCCATCGGTGTGGGGGGGAAGGGCGGAAGTGATTTTCAACATTTGGCCAGACATGGCGATGTTATCGCAGTGTGTGATATTTCTGAAAAAAAAATACAATATGCACTGCGTGGTCGTTCCCGAGTTGCAAAGTTTGATGATTATAGAGAAATGTTTGCTCACTTGGGAGGGAAGATTGATTTGCTAAGTGTCAGTGCTCCGGATCATATTCATGCACATGCCGGTCAATTGGCCTTAGACTTGGGAATACATCTTTTTCTACAAACACCCATGGCCCATACCATTTGGGAAGCACGCCAGTTACAAATTACTGCACGCAAAAAAAAGCAAATTTGTACGCAATTGGGTTTACAAGGCAGTACATCTGATATTTTTCGACAGGGAGTAGAGTTTTTGCAAGCAGAAGGCTTGGGCAAAATTTTGGATGTCCATGTATGGACTAATCGACCTCTTTGGCCCCAATCTGCCCAATGTAGCAAACGGCCTAGTGGAAAGTTCTCTATTCCAAATGGTTTAAACTGGGATGCATTCTTGGGACCCGCTGAAGATCGTCCATACCATCCATTTTATCAGCCTTATAATTGGAGGGGATGGCAATCTTTTGGCACTGGTGCTTTGGGTGACTCAGGAATTCACCTATTCAATTTGCCGGTATTAGGCTGCGGACTGCAGAAGCCCGAAAAAGTTGAGTGTTTGCTTCGTGGTCCCGTAAACTCGGAGACCTATCCTTCTTGGGCAATTGTGAAGTACGAATTCCCAGGACGAGAGAAAGGCCAAAGAATTCCAATGCATTGGTATGAAGGAAAAATTGGTCATCTCAGTAAAACAGTTACTGGTGGAAAGAATTTTCCGAATCTCGGACTTTTCAAGGGGCGAGAGCCATCGGCAAGTGGGTGTTTGATTCGAGGCTCGAAAGGGACATTATATTCGCCATCAATTTACGGGTCCAATTGGGAAGTTTATTTGAAGAACAAGTGGATGAAACCACAACAGGTCAAATCCTTCAGCGGTGCACTTGGGCGAAACGGAAGGGGTGATTCTGGATTGAAGGATGAATTGGTTCGAGCAATTCGGAGAGGACAACCAAAATCAACACTGGCCGGTTTTGATTATGGCTATGATTTAACCGAACTAATTTTATTAGGAAATATTGCTATTTTGTCTGGGGGGGAATTCTCTTGGGATCGAGAACTGAGCACTTCAAATCGAAAGGATGTTAATAGTTTACTTACGAAATCCTATCGAAAGGGTTGGGAGGTACAGTCTGCTTAAATAATACGCCAAACTTTCGAAGAAATTATTACAAGTACATACTGTCGTAAATGTCGGCTATTTTTCGAATAGCTAAAGCAAAAGCTGCCGTTCTTCGGTCATTGATTTTTGGGTTTGAGCTATGGATTTCCTTAATCTCTTGATAGGCTTCGCACATTGTATCTTCTAAACCTGAACGAACAAGAGTAAGTTCATCTGGCCCCTTAAGCAAGTCGGCCTTAGCCTTAGAGTCAAGGGGTTGATCTATACCTGACTCAATTAATCTTACAATCTTAGCTCCTTGAGCCTCGACAAATCTTCGGTCCATTCTGCCAAATCTGACATGGGATAAATTCTTAAGCCATTCAAAGTAGGAAACGGTAACCCCACCTGCATTCAAATAGGCGTCTGGAATGATAAAAATACCTTTTTCCCGAAGGATTTTATCGCCATCAAAAGTAACTGGTCCATTCGCAGCTTCAGCAATTACTCGTGCCTGGATTCCGGGGGCATTTTCTCTGGATATAACGCCCTCAAGGGCGGCTGGGATTAATATGTCACATGGAAGTTCTAGAGCTTTTTTGCCGTCTTTGATATATCTGCCATTGGCAAACCCTTCTAGTTTCCCGTGTTCTAATTTATATTGATACACAGATTCAGTCGAAAGTCCTTCTTCGCAAACTAAGGCTCCGTCGCGTTCGATTACTCCAACAATAAGGGCTCCATCTTCCTCCTCTAGAAATTTGGCTGCATGATAACCAACATTACCTAATCCTTGTACGATAATTTTTTTCCCTTCTAAATTACCTTCCAAACCAGCTTTTTTAAGGTCGTCTGGGTGTCGAAAGAATTCCTGGATTCCGTATTGTACACCCCTGCCGGTTGCTTCTATTCGACCCTGAACACCCCCAAAGTGCACTGGTTTTCCTGTTACACAAGCACGAGCATTGATTTCGTTGGGGTGAAGTTTTTGGTATTCATCTGCAATCCAAGACATCATGCGTTGCCCTGTACCCATGTCGGGTGCTGGAACATTAATTCCTGGACCAAGCAAGCCCCGTTTGTCTAATTCTTGAGCAAATCGTCGAGTAATGTGTTCCAATTCTTCTAACGAATACTTTTTAGGGTCGATGCTAAGTGCCCCCTTTGATCCAGCAAAAGGAACATTTACAATCGAGCATTTGTAGGTCATCAAAGCAGCCAATGCCTCGACTTCTTGTTGATCGGCAAAGGGGGCGTAACGAATGCCTCCTTTAGCAGGAAGGGCATGCTCACTGTGGGTGGCTCGCCAACCAGTGAAAATTTCGTATCCGCCGTTAAGTTCTACACCGAACTTCATCTCGCAAACTGCGTTGCAAGTGCGTATTTGTCTAGCCAGCCCTTTGGGCAAATCCATGGCTTCTGCAGCCAGATTAAAACTTTTATTGACGCTTTCTAGAAATGAAAGATCTGTATTTGGTGACATGTTCGGTTTTCTTAACGAAAACCGTGTGGCAAGCAATGACTAAGTTTTAATAAAAAAGTAATGCTAGCCGTAATGAGGAAAATTTGCCTTGGGTAATCCTCCCAAGGCAAAAAACACTATTCCTTAGGACGTGCTTCGTTTACCTTTAATGGGCGTCCATTCATGTCGGAACCATTCAATGCCTCAATGGCTTGATTGGCTTCGTCATCGTTATTCATGGTAACAAACCCAAAACCCTTGGAGCGTCCGGAGGGACGTTCTACGATAACGGATGCGCGATCGACGGTTCCATGTTCATTAAAGATGTCTGATAATTCTTGATCGCTAACGGACCAAGGAAGGTTTCCCACATAGATTTCCATAATACTGATTGTCTTTATTTATTGATAACATTGAAGTGCACGATACTCATTTTGGTTGTTTAAAGTCTCGTTTACGAGTTAACGCTTGAGCATTCAAAAACCTCCAATTGTCCGGGCATAATTAACTGACACTCTGAATGGTTGTATGCATTTACGCAATAGCAAAGAATTAAACTGGATGGGCAGGAATTTTTATTGGTAGAGAGTAAATCGTAGGTTAGATTATGACTAAAATGATTAGGATAAGAAAAGTTTCCGAACAAACCGAAAAAGACTTACTAGAGATTAATAATCTGATTCCTCAGCTCTCTCAATCAGCTAAGCTTTTGACCAAGGCAGAATTCACATCTCTCCTCGACGCTGAGTCCACTCACCTTTATTTTGCAGAAGAGAATGAGCAAGTACTTGGCATGCTGAGTCTCGTAACCTTTCCCATACCTACAGGACTGCGCGGGTGGGTAGAGGATGTAGTCGTGGACACTAAAGCACGCGGGAAAGGGGTTGGCAAATTGCTCACCATGCATGCGTTAAAAGAAGCGCAAAAAATGGGTGTATTGACGATTGATCTTACTTCTCGGCCCAGTCGTGATGTTGCCAATCGACTCTACCAATCTGTTGGATTTTCTGCACGGGTAACTAATGTTTATCGGTTCAAGCATGTTTGTTAAATTCCCCAAGTGTCTTGAGTTGGCGAGCAAGTTTTGGTTCATCTGGATACCTTTAATTTGCCTTACTTATTTTAAAAAGCCTGGATTTGCTAATACCGATTTGGATTTTCTTTTATCCATTGATGTAAGATCAATTGAAAGCAGTGGGGTTTCAAGATGGTTTGAGAATAAGTATCCTCAGATTACTAAATGGGCAGAGAACTTTGATCGTGATTTAGATCAAGAGGATGAAATTTTTAATGCTATGGGCTTAAGAGAGGATGATTTTATTCATTCCACTGTCGTAATGAATGGAGTAGATCTGTTGGCCGATTCTAATAATTCTAATCAGTTATCTTTTTCTGATCTTTTTTTATCCATCAATATAATTGCTGATAAACCGATGGATCTGCCTCGTTTTTTAGCTTGGTTAAAAAAACAACTAAGGGACGAATTTAAGACCGGGTCACCTCAAAAATTAATCATAGGGGAAGTTTTAACCGAAAAGTCTTTAAAATTCATTTTACCCATCAGTAAATTTAACCAATCGGGAGAGCAGAGTGAATCTCAACTATTTTTGGATATGAATTTGTCCGTTGATATTACTCTCGATGGAAACAGAACAATCATCCATGCCTTGGTTTCCCGTTCTACTGATCATATCGTTGGAAGTTTTGATATAAATGAAAAGAGAATCCCTATGCTTAATAATTTACAAGATGATCGACAAATTTCTTTTTATTTCAAACTGCCAGATTCTCTTCGAGAAAAAATAATTGATAATGATAACATCTCAGACCCCTTGTTTCATGCTTTTGTTGGCCTTCACGAAATTGCCTTGGGGGTATCTTTTCGGGATGATTCCATATCTTTAAAACTTTTTATTGAGTGCTCAGATGAAGTTTCAGCAAACGGATTAAACGCATTGTATCAAGGTTCTTTAGGTATGGCTCAGTTGGCACTTGCCCAAGAACCCAAGGCTCGTGCTGCCCTTATTGCCTTGCGAAACTTGAATTCCGAACTGAGCGAAAATCGTCTCCAGTTAAGTATGGATTTAAATTCATCAGTTATTGCTGAAATCGTATCAGCATCTATATCCGCACTTTCTCCTATGCCTCCATTAGAAATCACTAAAATTGGTGCAAGAAAATTAGAAGGTTCACCTGTGCCTAATTTGTTTCTTCCCATGCTCAGCGGTGAAGATTTTGACTTAGTTCAACAAAAAGGAAAAGTAGTTGTGCTTGTGTTTTGGGCTACTTGGTCTGGGCCTTCAATCCGTAGCCTGCCTCTTTTATTAGAGGCAACCAGCGAATTTAATTCCTCAGAATTAAAACTTGTAAGCGTTAATCAAGATGCTTCGAGGAAAGAGTTATTAGAATTTATTGATCAGTATAACCTGCATGAGCTATCAATTGCATTAGATGGAAATTCTTCAGCTTTTGAGACCTTTGACGTAAAAGGATTGCCGCATACCGTGGTGATTGATCAAACCGGAATCGTTCATGATGTTGCAGTTGGCTTTTCCCCATTTCAGGGAACTGACTTAAAGAAAATGCTTACCCAATTAATTAAATAATTCGACGAAGTATCAAGTCTTGTTCTGAAATATTGAGTTTCTTGGTTAAGGTTAGCTTGCAAGTTTTTTAAAATTTAATTTGTCCAAAGTTTGAAGTCGCGGGCTATGAGATAGTTGTTCCACAATTATACAGCTAACGCCAAAAGGAGAAATATATGATGATGAAAATTAATGATTTCCAAAAGTACAAAGCCACTTTGTTAATCCCTTACGACCAATACTTTAGTCTTATTTATGACACAAAATATTTATTGGAAGCTCGACTTAGCACGGGGCGAATTTTTGTGGCTCATAAATTTTTTTACGGATGCAACCGCAGGAAGGCAGTGGAAAAGGCAACTAATTGGTACTCAAAAGATTTGCGAGAAGTATTGGGACCTCCTCATCAAATAATGATGATCGACGATCCAATGGAGGAAGTAATTTACGACGAAGGTTTTGTCTGTACTGATCTCCGTAATAAATACTTGGATGAACCGACCATTGAACGATTACTCAAAGAAGCAGAGGGAGACCTGGGGCGCGATAATACGATTGGGACGGAGAGTCACCCGCCTTGCAGTGTCAAAAGGCTGCGCCGTCGAAGGAAGCAGGAAGTTCGACTGACCGACCGATTGACTCAATCGCCGAGTGGGGTAATTTATTACCGTATGACTGAGTTTCATAAAGGTAATTCTGGCAGAACAAAATCTCGTAAGGTAAAACTTGCATCAAAATCTTTAGAGAAGGCTCGAAAAGAGATCATCCGTAGAGGATTGGATAGATTTGAGAAAGGTTCTCTCGAAAATTTGTCTGGTTTCAGGAACCTTACGATCACTTCTAAAGCCGCATAGCGTAGATATTTTTTCTTGATGAGTTCTAACCTTCCAGACCGTTCATCCGAATTGGTACAGTTGATGATGAAGCATCAAAGAAAGTTGTTGAGTTATATAATGACTCTAGTGCCTTCTCGTTCAGATGCGGAAGACATTCTTCAAGAAGCAAGCCTGACTATTTGTGAGAAGTTTTCAGATTATACTTCAGGAACAAACTTTTATTCATGGGCTTGCCAAATTGCTTATTGGAAAGTTCGTGCCGCCCGCAAAAAGTACGCGACCTCAAAAGTTATTTTTAACGAGGAAGTTTTTGAGGTCATTTCTCAAACTCGTGTAGAAATGGAGGAGGAACTGGACCATCGACATCGGGCACTTTCTAAATGCTTACAAAAATTAAATGAAAGGGATCGTCGGATGGTATTAATCCGCTACGAATCTGGGCACAATGTAAAGGCTGCGGCTCAAGCCTGCGGTCGCACAATTCAGGGAGCATACAAGGCCCTGACACGAATAAGAAAAACTTTACACGATTGTGTGAGCTTGGAGGTCAGCTTGGAAATCCCCTGATGAGTTTGAGCGATTTAGAAATCATCGAGTTGTACGAATTGCTCGATCGGTTGGTTGAGAGGAACCTATCCCATGACCAGAAAAGACGCTTAGAAGATTGGCTAAGTAAATCTGCTGAGGCTCGCCGTATCTATGTTTCATTTGTCGATATGTCAGTGAGCTTGAGTAGCTATGCAGATGAAAGCTTATCAGTTAAAGAAGAGCCTGAGAATCCCAGCCAAATTGTAAAATTTATTAGTTTTGTTCAACCCTGGCTACCAATGGCAGCGGTATTGGTTGTCGGAATATATCTTTACTCGAATCTTTCTTTAAGTTCTTTTACCGGGAATGATACAAAAGGAGCTGTTGTTCAAAAGATTTCTTCCGTATCAGATTACCAAAGTGTATATCAACCAGATCTCACTTCTCCGGTCGCCGTCCTTACTAAATCCGTGGGGTTGCAGTGGTCTTCTCATACGAATAATCGTCCAGAGCTTGGTTCTGCACTTGAGCCTGGTGTTTTCGAGATAAAAAGTGGGATGGCCCAATTGGAGTTTATGCAAGGAGCCACTGCGATTTTGGAGGGTCCGGCAGATGCTAAGCTAATTAATGCCAATGCGGTATCTATAAGATCAGGTAAACTACGGGCTCATGTTCCTAAAGTAGCAATCGGTTTTAGCGTTGATCTTCCCATGGGCCAGGTAGTTGACTTGGGTACAGATTTCGGGGTGGAGGTTCATCCAGAGGGTTCGGCTGAGGTTTTCGTTTACCGCGGTAAAGTTCAGTACAAGGGAGTCGATTTTGAGGGAAATGAAGTACTCAATGAGCTTTCAGGGGGCGAGGCGATTTATTTAGATTCCTTTGGGATTTCAACACCATTAGATATGCCTTCTGGGAATTTCCTCGGAACAGCTGACTTAGCTTTTCGCTCTTTGGAAAACGCTCATAAACGAAGATCAGCTTGGATGAAAAAAAGTAAAGAATTAGCGGCTGATCCTAATACATTGCTTTACTATGGCTTTGATGGACATGATTCTTGGTCTCGTGTTGTAAGGGACGAAACAAATCGTGCCAGCGGAGCAGGAGACGGTGCGGTAATTGGATGTAATTGGACAGAGGGCCGTTGGCCTGGCAAAGGTGCCTTGGAATTTGCCCAAGATAATGACCGGGTATGCTTGAATCTTAATAAGTCCCTGAAGCAGGCGACATTAGTAGCCTGGGTGAGGCTCAATGGATTGGGGGTCGATGGTGCTCCACTGGTCTTTTCAAGACCTCATTTAGATGGTGCGATTGGATGGTCTGTGAATCCCTCAGGTAAGCTTGTGCTTGAAGTTAAAACATCCAATTTAATAGAAACCTATGAATCTGCCGTGGCTTTCCCCCCGGATCGTCTTGGTAAGTGGGTTCATTTGGCTACGAGTTTTGATGCGGAGAAAAAATGGGTAAATCATTTTATCAACGGGCGTTCATTTAGCCGTGAAAGAATAAACCGGGCTAATTCAATCTCTTTGAAGAAAGGTTTGTTGGGACACTTCCAGGCATTTCCCGACCGTAATCCTAAACTTTCTCTGAGAGGATCAATAGACGAGTTTGCAATTTTTTCATCAGTTTGGGATGAAGGAACAATTCGAGAGCTTTTTGAAGTTGGTCGTCCTCAAGGATTTAAAACAGAGCCCCATTTACCTTAATAACTGCAGGAAAGGATTTGCCTTTAAAAACGGGTACTTGCTAGCCCTTGTAATCCATGGCCTAAATGGGCCGGGTGTATCAGCTCTCTTAAAGCAAGCATGTTGGCATCCAATGGTCCTTTGCTTTTCCTGAAAATACCCTGGATATAAGAGGGCGAATATTTTAACAAAAAAGACTCTTGGCTCATACGGATTGAAGGATTAAATCCATTTTCTTTCAGGCAGTCCTCCAAAATATCCCAGCACAAATGACAAGTAAGGTCTTGCTCACCAGGATGGTCGAGTAACTGACTATTCATTTTTTGACGGTAGTATCCTCTTGCAGTACCTTCTGGTCGATCTTGCATAAGAATATTTAGATCCAGTCCGTAATCAAAGGTTAGAAAAACTCCTTTCCAGGATGGCGGATATAAAATCTTTTGCATCATGGATAAAGATCCACATGGCCAATCGACAAGGTAGCCCGCTGTTGGATCGTGGGGGGGTGGGAAAGGAAGAGGCTCGTTTCTTTCCAAATCTAATTCCTTGAGATCTTCCCCTTCTAAAGTTACTGAGATCTCGAACCAGTCGTCTACTTCTTGATGGTAGCGAAATCGCTTAAAGGGTTGAGCATCAAGCAATTCATTGCTGTAAATAATCGCTCGTTTGGGGACATTAAATGTATCACCTAAACGAATTACCCGTACCTGCTCAAAAGGATTCTCAATACCATCTAAAGTCGAGGACTCAGGCTCTGCACCGATTTCAACAAATGTAAATAATCCAGGGTCATTTTCGCCCAGTAAGTTTGTGCAAGCTTCAACAATCAAATTTCCCCAGACGTCCCCGAGGTTGGAAGATGTATAAAAATCATTGTGTTTCAATTTCCCTACCCGATCTTTAGAATTTTGGTAATATCCAATTTGGGGGTCGTATAATACCCACTCTAAAAATTCGTCGTAAGGCATTTGTTTACGCCCATTTAATCTATCAATAAAGGAATTTGTCTTTTTTTTTGAAAGCTTTGGCGTTGTCGGGCACATAGCTTTTGGGTACCTTGTTTGGCGTGAAACTCAAGCCAGCAATGTAATGATTTTGGGAATTGAAAGTTCCTGTGATGAATCCGCTCTTTGTTTATTTTGCCCTCAACATGGTGTTCTTAATGAATGGATACACTCCCAAGTCATCAAACATGCAGAGTACGGCGGGGTGGTGCCCGATTTAGCTGTCCGTCAACATTTAGACAACTTTTTCCCATTGCTTGATCAATTAGACCATGAATTTGGATTACCTGCTAAAATTTCTAAAATTGCTGTTACTTGTGGCCCTGGGTTAATTGGTTGCCTCGGTGTTGGGCTGACTATTGCCAAGACTTTGGGAATGCTTTGGGGTATACCTGTATACGGCGTGAATCATTTGAGAGGACATGCCTATTCCCCTTTTATGAGATCGAATGATCAAACCAATCGATGGTCTGAACATCTTCCACATCTCGGATTATTAGTGTCTGGTGGGAATACCCTCTTATTTGAAATTTCAGAGGACCGATCGATTACTGTCATTGGAAGAACAAAAGACGATGCTGCCGGGGAGGCATTGGATAAAGGGGCAAAACTTCTTGGCATCTCATATCCTGGTGGTGCGGAACTCGAGCAAATGGCAAAGAACGGAAATCCAACGACTTATTCCTTCCCGCGAGCTTTTAAATCCAAGCAAGATCATGATTTTAGTTTTTCAGGACTTAAGACAAGCCTGCTTTATACTTTACAAAAAATGAGTAAGGTCGAGGTCGAGCGGAACCACTCGGACTTATGTGCTTCGTACCAAGAAGCTGCGATGGACCAACTCGGCCAAAAGTGTATTAAATTTTTAGGCAAGAAAAGATACCGTAGTTTTGGCTTGTCAGGAGGTGTGGCTAATAACGAGAACTTGAGGGATCGGCTCGGCAAAATCTGTCAGGAAAGAAATGTGATTTTTTTGGCTGCTGAAAAGAAGCATAGCGGTGATAACGCTGCCATGATAGCCCATGCTGCACATCTTGACCCAGATGGATTGTGGTCTAATGTGCGAGGTGGACTAAACTTCAATCCAGGTCTCACCTTAGATGCTGTGCCCATTTAATTGATTTTAAAATGCATTACTTGCCACACTTTATAAAATCCTTAGAAATAAAACATACATTATGATCTCCGATCCAAACAAACCTAAGAAATTATCTGCCAACGAAGGCATCAAGGAACGAAGTAACTTCCTGAGAGGAACAATCTCGGAAAGCTTGTCCGACGATTCCACCGGGTCCATCTCGGCAGAGGATGCTCAGCTGACGAAGTTTCATGGCACTTACATGCAGGACGACCGTGATATAACGGGCTTCCTTGATTAAGGAAAAGAAGGAAAAAGCATTTTCATTTATGATTCGCGTACGTGTGCCAGGAGGGGTTTGTACTCCCAGTCAATGGATTGGCATAGATAAATTAGCCGATAAATTTGGTGAAAGCACTTTAAAGCTGACGACTCGACAGGCTTTTCAACTCTACGGTGTGCTTAAGCGTAACCTCAAGCAAACGATGAAGGAAATCAATGATACCCTGCTTGATACCTTGGCCGCTTGCGGTGATGTGAACCGTAATGTAATGTCACCTGCCAACCCCTTTGAGTCATCCCTTCACCAGCAAGCACTCGATGTTGCTCAAAATCTTCATGATCATTTGACTCCTCAAACTTCCTCATATGCTGAGATTTGGCTGGATGGAGAAAAGCAGGGAGAAATTGGCGAAGAAAGTGAAGAACCAATTTATGGTAAGACATACTTGCCAAGGAAATTTAAAATTGCGGTGGCGTTGCCCCCCAGAAATGATGTGGATGTTTTTTCCAACTGCCTTGGTTTTGTTGGGATACCTGATGGCGAAAAGGTTGTGGGTTATAATGTTTTGGTAGGTGGAGGCTTGGGCATGACTCATGGCAAAACCACAACTTATCCAAGGCTGGCTGATGTAATTGGGTTTTGCTCTCCTGATCAGGTGGTTCAAGTTGCAGAGGAGGTCGTTAAAATACAACGCGATTTTGGTGACCGTACAGACCGAAGACATGCACGGATGAAGTATACGATTGAGGATCGCGGTGCGGATTGGATGCTTGAAGAGTTGAACCGTCGCCTTGGCTGGGAGTTGCAAGAGTCCCGAGAATTCAATTTTGATTCCACTACTGATAGATACGGATGGACAGAGGATGCAGATGGGAAGTGGGCATATGGCTTGTTTGTTGAGGGCGGGCGCCTAAGAGACGAAGAGGGAAGCCGTGGGCGTGTAGCACTGCGAAAAATCGCCGAAGAAATCTCCTGCCAATTTCGTCTTACCGCCAATCAAAATGTAATTATTGCCCGCGTAGCTGCAGAGGATAAGGAAAAACTTGTTGGAATTCTCAGTGATCATGGAATGACACTACCTGACGAATTGTCTGGTATTCGTCTCAATTCAATTGCATGTACCGCTTTGCCCACATGTAGTTTAGCTCTTGCAGAAAGTGAACGCTACTTACCCCAATTGGTTGACGAACTTGAGTCGATTATTGATCGTTTAGGCCTACGAAGCGAATCAATAGCTATACGATCAACAGGCTGTCCCAACGGTTGTGGTCGTCCTTATCTTGGCGAAATTGGTTTGGTTGGTAAAGCACCAGGGAAATACAATTTATACCTGGGTGCTGGCCTTGACGGTACCCGTTTGAATAAATTGTACCGTCCGGCGATTACTCACGAAGAAATTGTTGATGAGTTGCGGCCCGTGCTCGAAGATTTTGCTGCTAATCGTGACCCTGAAGAAAGATTTGGAGATTTTTGCATTCGAAAAAGCTATGTTAATGCTACGGTCAAAGGGGCTGACTTTCACGAATAATTCTTTAGATTTTTTGACTTCATCTTTTTGTTTTTTTAGATGAAGCGCAGGTATTCTAAATCCCTTGGAAGACGGACTCATGCAAATCCTGACGCACCGGTATCTACCTTAGGCGAAGAAGAGGGTTTGGAGAGGCTAGATGCCTTAAAAGAAGATCCTTTTATTCTCCTTCTTGACCAAGTGCAGGACCCTAGGAATTTAGGGGCTTGTTTGCGTTCAGCAGATGGTGTGGGCGTTAATTTGGTTGTTTTACCAAGTGACCGTTCAGCCGGTTTAACAGATGTAGTTAGGCATGTTGCGTGCGGAGCGGCTGAAAGACTTATCATTACCAGGGTTGGGAATTTGGCTCGGTATATGGAGAAGTTGACCGAGCGGGGTATTCGTTTGATAGGCACCAGTGATCAGGCGACCACATCTCTTTATGATTCCACAATGACTGGGCCGTGTGGATTGATTATGGGTGCAGAAGAAACTGGAATACGTCGATTGACTGCCAAACACTGCGACGAATTGATTTATATCCCAATGAGCGGCACGGTCGCATGTTTGAATGTTTCTGTCGCCACCGGAGTTTGCCTTTTTGAAGCTCGAAGACAGCGGTCTTCCTAGCAGGCTATACTCTTAGCGCTGAGTGGCAGGTGTGGAAGCTTTGAGAGTAAAGCTTTCCGAAAAAACTGTATTCTTAATCCACCTAAAGCAAAGGGCAAAGAAAACCGTGCTAAGGATAGAATTCCGAAGGAATAAATAAGCTGGGGCGTATCCTGGTTCTCCGAGTACAGTCGCCTGGATAAGACCGGAAAAGTTCTTCATGTAGGCAGGATTAATTATCCAAGCAAAAGCACAGGTGATCACATGAAAGAGAATCGCAGATCCGACAGCCCCGGCAGTCCAAGTGTATGCACTTTTATTATTTCCAAGTTTTCTACCCAATACCCATATGGCTATATAACTGGCAAGAGTAGCGAGCATGAAGGGTTCCAAAAAGCTTATCCCATAAGAGGTACTCAAGAATAAATCACTAAGGAAAATCGCCACGATTGGAGCTACCCAGGAGAAAAATCCCTTCATGTATGCTCCGCAAAACATAAAAATTGCCAAGGTGGGGGAGAAATTGAAAAGGCCAGGGTAGTCAAGTGGTAGATGGCGGCTAAAGCCAACAATAATAATTAATCCAACAATCCAAAGCTTTGGAGATAAACGATCAGTTGATTGGCCTAAGGTAGACATTATGTTGTGTATAAAAATTTAATGGAGGGATTGCAACCTTAGCTTAGTTCTACCCCTTGGGGGTTCTGAACTCGTTTTGCTAATCGGTCGAGTAATTCAGCTTGCTGTTTGCTAAGTTTTTTTTTGGCCTCGCACAGGGGCAAGAGTGCGACCCGGTCAATTTCTGGGAATGTCCAAGTTTTACCAGATCCCTTTGGGTATTCCATGGTGATTTCGTTACAGATGGGTAGGCGGTCATCTGGCCAATCGCCTTCAAAAGCCCAGGCAAAAACTTCTTTTCCGTTATTTTGGATAATTGAGCCAAGATCTAAAAAAGGGCCACTGGGAGTCATCCCTGTTTCTTCCTCGAATTCGCGACGAGCGGCCGAAAAAATCTCTTCATCTGGCTCGGGTTCACCTTTGGGTATGCTCCACCAACCTTCGTCTTTGTTCTTAAAAAAAGGGCCGCCAGGGTGTGCTACTAAACAATGAATTTTATCTTGGTTAGAATTCTTTTGGTACAATACTAACCCACCACTTACTTTTTTCATTCTTTAAGTAGGGAGAGCTTCAAAGACATAATCATTAAGTCGTGGCTTTTGTTATCGATCTTACGAGCATTTGGTAATCTGCCGACAATTTCAAATCCTAAACTAGAATAACATGAAATTGCAGGTTTATTGTTAGACAAAACATTGAGTCTTATACTTTTATAATTTCCTGATTTTTGGCTTATTTCAATTAATGACTGACAGAATTTTTTCCCATAACCTTTATCCCTTTGATCCGGTCTGACAATAATTCGACAAAAGTTTAACCGATTGCAGTTAGGCTTCTTTACAATTTCTCCATAAACTAAAAGTTTACCTTCTTCATCCAACCACCCCATAGGAGATATGTTTTTCTGTGAGCAATGCAGTTTTAATGATTTTGGATTAAACGCTTTACCAGAGAAGGTGTTGCCCGACCAATAGACTAAGTCTTTTTGATTTTGGATCCAATTGCACAACTCAGCAGTCCAGTCTTTAAGAAAGGGTTTTGTTTTTAGTGACTGGGTGACAAGTTTGGAAATCACTGGAATTTATCGATCCATGCTAAAGAGTTTGTTTATTGCAAGATTAAGAAAATCTAAACCTTGAGGATATTCTTGAAAAACTTTTACTCTTATCCAATTCTTTGATCTTATTTTAGAAAACTATAATCAGATCGAACTTATAAAATCATGAAATTGAAAAATAATCTTTGGGCCGGTGTTTTGCTGGTTTTTTTAGCAGGTATTTTCATGGGGTCGTTCTTGGAGAAATCAGAAACCAAGTTAAAAGTCATTATGGCCGGAGTAGACGAAAAAGGGAATTCGGTTTGTGTGAATAAATCACAAGTTTTTCTTTTCAAAAAATTAAACGGTGAAAAAAAGATAATTTTTCATTACCATGATGCTTTAAGTAAAGAAGCCATTGTATCTAAATCCTTTCCAGACAGTGAAACGCTTGAAACCTATTGGGATCAACTGGTAAGGAACTGGTAAACTAGCTCCATGTATTGGTATACTTTCCTTGCGGATCGTAAGTTGCTGCTTGCTTCTCCAGGTTAAAGTACCGACCGGGTTGGGGATCACTTCCAAAGCCTGAAAGATAGAGCCAGTTTCCATAGTTACTACATGGGTCGTAATCAATAAGTTGCTCTTCAAACCATTGTGCTCCTCTACGCCAGTCAAGTTCGAGGTTGTTAATTAAGTAAGAGGCAACATTTTGCCTGCCTCGGTTACTCATCCATCCAGTTATTCGAAGTTCGTTCATGTTCGCATTGACAAACGGATTGTTGGTTCTTCCGTTTTTCCATTTATCGAATCGGTCTTCTGCATCGTCAGGTTCTAATCTCTTCTCTCTTTCAGGATGAATTCCACGGCTTTGGAAAATTTTGGATCCGTGAACCCGGGCCAGGAAATGGAAAAAGTCACGCCATAATAATTCGAAAATTAACCAGTAGGTACTTTCATTTGCCCCATATTGAATTTCATATTTTTTTATTTCCTCATAAATTTCCCGAGGAGACAAACTACCTGTCGCTAGCCAGGCTGAGAAGCGCGAAGAGAAATCAGGCCCAGTCATTCCATTTCGAGTAAGCTTATAACTGCTTAAACACTGTTTGTCCCACAACCAATCCTTGACACGTTTTTTTCCAGATGAAGATCCCCCATGGAAGGTGAAACAACTTCTTGGGTCCAAACTATTCATGGTGAAGCCCAAATCTAATAGGGTAGGGAGATTAGCATGAGTGGTGCCGTCACTATTTAGACTCTCTGGCGGTGAAAGACACGGTCGTACGGTCCAGTTTTTTTCTACTTTTTTTCTGAACTGTGTAAAGGTTTCCGGTAGCTCACTAAGTGCGAAAGGCAGGTCATTGGGGTGGATTAGAGTAGGACTGCTAATCAGGGTTGTGGGTACGACTTTTGAAAGTGCTTCTTCAGTCTTATTTTCCTCCCATGCACTTTCCTTGGAAAGAAAACAGATTTCAGCTCCGTGCTTATGCATGAACTGTGGAATAGAAATGTCGATATTCCCATGGACGATTTTTAGTCTGCCACCCAGTCTATTAATTTGCTTCATTAGGCATTGCAGTGATTCTAGTAAAAACCTTGCCCGGTGAGTGGAAATTCTATTGGGTGCAGAACCTTTCCATAACCTGTCTTCAAACGCATAAACTAAGTGAAGTTTGTCACAAGTATCCAAAGCTGCGGAGAGTGCCTGGTTATCGTGCAGTCGCAGATCGTTTCGAAAACAAAAGATGCCGGTTTGCATCTATGCAATTTGCATCATGTCCAATGAGGGTGCAATGTTTACCCAACAACTTTTGAACTCCTTAATGTATCCATCAAGTGCAGTTGTTTCGATTAGGTAGAGTTTTTAGAAAATAAAAAAAGGTAAAAAATCTAAAAGTCTATTGATTTAAAAATAAATAATAGTCCTTTATACGAATTCCACCATTCTGATCCATCGGTAGAATTTCGCAGAGCTTAACATGAGCAGGACCGATTTCAAATTTCTTTACCTTGCCTTCAGCATCACGTTTGCGGGGTAACCCAGACCTGCCTATAATTTCCACGCATTCAATAATGTCTTTGCCGTTGTAACCTTTTTCCCACGAATCACTGTAGAGACCGTCGGGGTGATGGAATCCAACAATAATTCCAAATCTAAAAGCACCGTATCTTCGATGCCTAATTACATCTCCTAACTGAAAGATTTTCCGATTTCGAATATTTAGAACTTTTAATTTTCTGCACTTTTCATGTTGTGCGGAAAAGAAACGCAACCTCCCAAAGTTACCGCTAAATTTTGGGCTCAAACTTCGGGGTGCTAATTCTACGAGCTTTAGTTTTGGCCTTTTCCCCTCTGTCATAAAAACAATCTCACCGACTCGTTTACGTCCATTTCCGGTATTTCTTTCGACCACTACATCACCGAGTTCAAAATCTTTTTTAATAATTTTCTTCATAAAGGCTATGTATACACTAAAACAGTAAATACACTAAATGGCAAGTTTAAAAATTAAACTTTATTAACTTTTTTGTCTACTTAGGGATAACTCCTGAGGAGTACGAAGACGCTTTGGTTTGTAAGTCAGGAACTCCTAAGGATATTTGCTACGACAAGCGACTGTCTTCTCTTTGACTGTTTTTCCAAAGAGAAAATTAGAGCTTTCAACAAAAGGATAAAAAATTAAATTTAAATATCCCTCAATCGATCATAATACTTGATGGTGATATTTAGAATATACTTGTGCTGAAAAACTTAAAAACCAGTTGCTGTTGCCAATTCGGTTTATTGGATAAAATTATGTGTTGTGGCTTATTTGGGAATTGATTTAGGGACCGGAGGAATTCGGTGTGTTTTGATTAGGGCAGATGGGTCTGTAATAGTTGAAGTGTCCCGTTCTTTACCGTGCCTGAACCGTTCTCATAAAGCTGGGGAATCAGAGCAGGATGCACTTGATTGGATCGGTTGCTTGGAAGATGCCTTTGATGAACTTTTTTCAGTTCCTGCTCACCGGAGAGTCTTATCTGTAGCTATCGATTCCACATCTGGTACAGTTTTGCCAGTAAATCAAGAGGGACATCCACTCGGGCATGCATTTTTGCACAACGATGTTCGTGCAATAGATGAGGCTGAGGAATGTCGAAGTCTTTTCGGCGGAGAATGTTCGCCCACTTTTGCATTACCCAAAATCTTATGGATGCAAAGACGACTCCATTTACCAGATAATGTGCGCTTTCTTCATGCTACTGATTTTTTAAATGTTTGGATATCCGGATCGCCCGAGATTCCTACAGATTTTACCAACGCGATGAAAACAGGTGTGGACTTGGATACCAAAAACTGGTTGGAAGATCTACCATCCGTTAACCTACCTTCGGTAGTAGCACCTGGACATTTAATAGGCGAAATCTCTCTTGCTCACCGGCAGAGGTGGGGCTTGAGTGGTTCTTGTTTGTTAGTTAGTGGGGCTACAGACTCAAACGCTGCCTTTTACGCCTCCGGTGCGGGCCGGGTGGGTGAATGGTCAACCACGATAGGGACGACTCTTGCAGTCAAAGGTCTTTCAAAAAACCGAATACTCGATCGGTTGGGTCGAATTTATTGTCATCGTCACCCAGATGGCTCTTGGCTACCAGGGGGTGCATCTAATGCGGGCGGTGAAATTTTAAAGGATCGTTTGGGTGAACGATTACAAACTTTGGAAAATAAAACTATCTCCTTACCTCAAAATCCCCCGCTTTTTTATCCTTCTATTCGTAAGGGAGAGCGCCTACCCTTTACTAATCCTAAGTTTAAACCATTTGGTGTAAGCGGAGCTGTTGGAGAAAGTGAATTTTTTATCGGTTGTTTGGAAGGTTTGGCTTTTGTGGAACTTATGGTTTACCAACTTTTGGAGAAGCTTGGAGCTGAAGTAGGTCCGTTTATTTTTGCCACTGGAGGAGCAGCTAAAAGCAAAATGGGGCTTCATATTCGTGCAGAAATGTTACAAAGATCTATTCTTATTCCACAATACCCAAACTCTGCGATGGGTGCGGCTATACTTGCGATAGCTGGTCATACCTCAAGAACTGTGGGAGAAATTTCTGGAGAAGTTGTAAACATAGTGACCCAAGTTGACCCGCCTACGAAGCCTGACCCCGCAAGGAAAGTGCGTTTTGAACAATTTTGTCAGCTATGCCACCAGGGTTCTAATCAATCTGAGTAAACAAAATATGGAGTTGGAATTAGTCATATCTGATCTGGATGGTACCATTGTGGAAACGGAAAATTACCACCGACTTGCCTACAATGAATTATTTAAGGAGTTGGGGCTAGATGTCAGTTGGAGCAAACAAGACTATGCTCATCGGTTGCAAACGATGGGGGGAAATAAATTTCGTGAAATCTTTTCATGGTTAAATTTAACAGAAGATAAATATGAGCAGAGTAAACAAAGACTTTATGCCCGTAAAACTGAGCTTTATGTTGAGTTAATTACACATGATTTAACTGCGGGACAGCTTTGCCTAAGACCAGGGATTGTAAGATTATTTAAAGAAGTACAAGATTCGGGAATTCCGATTGCTATAGGAACTGCCTGCGTTGGGTGGGCTGCTCAAAAAGTTGTGCAGGCTGCTTTGGGGGAAGCCTTTCTTCAATCACTTGCTTGTTTGTGTGGCGGAGAGTCGACACCAAAGCATAAACCTGCTCCGGATATTTATTTATTGGTCGCTCAAAAAGTTGGCGTTCATCCAGAATCTTGTGTCGTTATTGAGGATACACACCACGGTCTGCAGTCTGCCAAAAGGGCTGGTATGACTTGTATCGCAACCCCAAGTGAGTTCGCAGTCATGCACGATTTTTCCGAGGCCGATTTGGTCCTACCTGATTTGAACACTCCTAGCCCTTTTAATCTAAAGAGCTTGAGGGATCTTCTGCTTAAAAGATAAAACAAGTCTTTAATTTAAATTAGAAATCCTGGTCTTTAATTTCCAAACTCTTGGGTGCTCCGAGCCTAACCAAGACGAAAAGATGGATAGTGCCCGTTGAAATGCAATTTTTGCCTGTTTTGAATTTCCTTGAATTTGGTGCATCGACCCCAAGGTAAAGTAGGTTTCTCCGATTTCCATATTATTTTTGCCATGTTTTTTTTCTAATTCAGTAATCGAGCTCTCGAGTCTTTTAATTGCACGATTATAATCATTTCTGGACATTCGGTTGACTAATTTATCATCGGACCTTTTTTGAATAACTTGTCTTTCTGACGGTTGAAAAGGCGATGGAGGGGGCGGTCCATCCTCTGAGATGGTTTCTCCATCCGTTGACCGAAACCATTTCTTAGACTTATTAAAAGCTCGGGAAAGATATTCCACTGTTTCGCTCTTGGTCACGGTTACTCCACTGCCACCACAAGACACCAAAAAGGAAAATAGAATACTACTAGTCCAAAAACGATTCATTCCTAAATGAACTCGAATGTTTCCCTTGGGTCAATCCCTCATCAACTTCAAACCTTGGCACTGTATAGAACTTGATTTAGGAAAACACTTCTATGCCAAGAAATTGCTCAGCTCATGACTATTCGGCCTTGATTCGTAAATGGCGAGCATTGTCCAAAAAAACACCTTTGCGGGTAGGGAAAGTGAGTACCCCAAAGTCCTTACCTTTTTTTGAGGTAACTAATGGTTTACTATCTAGGGAGAAGCCATGTCTTTATATATCTGCTGGGATTCATGGTGATGAACCTGCACCTTGTTGGGCTCTACTTGAATGGGCAGAGAAAAACCATGGTCTTCTTCAAAATTTTCCGGTTTTGTTCTATCCATGCCTTAACCCGTGGGGCTTTGTACATAATTCTCGACTAGATGAATATGGGGAAGACCTTAACCGAATTTGGGGGAATGAGCACCATCCGTTGACCGAACAAATTTTCAAACGGATTAAAGGCTTATCCTTTTTTCTTTCCTTGAATTTGCACGAAGATTTCGATGCCAATGGAATTTACATTTACGAACCATACCGCGGAGGAAGAACTGACCGATGGACAAATCAAATTCTTCAAGCAGGAAAAAAATTCCTCCCTTTGGATACAAGAAAAAGAATCGATGGAAAAAACGCCAAAAATGGAATTATCAGGCCCCGGGTTAGCCATCCACCCAAAGAGGGTGTTCCGGAAGCCCTTTATCTTTTTCAAAATCACGGAACTAGAAATTTCACCATTGAGACTCCCTCGGAAGCATCTCTAGAGAAAAGGATTCTATCCCATCAAGCTATGATTAAGGAAAGTATACGCCTAGCAACTAGGCCTAGGTAGGTTGAAGGCTATTTTAACAAAGATGTTAAAATGGTGCGGGCAGAGGGAATCGAACCCTCGACACCAGCTTGGAAGGCTGGGGTTTTACCCCTAAACTATGCCCGCTTGAGGAAAGGTTGAAATAAAACCGAAGGTAGGGCTGTCGGTCAAGGGGAATCAAGCTTGGTTGTCAGCTAATTTAAGTGCTTGGCATACCTCTTGATGAAAAATTTCAGAACCAACGCGAAAAGGGCAGGGTCCCATTGTCGGACTAAAACCTTGCATGGGAAAGGCTGGGTCTTGAATAAAACGGAAACGGGCACCGGCTCCTTCACAGATCGCATAACCAGCGGCACAGTCCCATGGCTTGGCCCGAAATTCCAAACAACCGTCTAGCCGACCAGTTGCCACATTAGCCAAGCCGACGGCGGCAGATCCCGGGCAGCGAATCCGCCATACTTGCAAGGCTTCGTTTAGGGTGTTTAATTGTTCAACGGGTATGGGGAAATGCATGCAAAAGGTAAGCTTTTCATTAACCAAGGACTGGGCAGCATGCACTGGACGATCTCCTTCGATAGCTCCAAACTGGGGGCCGCCCTGTAACAAGTTGTCCCTTCCATAATCGTAAATAAATCCATAAACGGGTAATCCGTTTCGGAGTAAGCCCAGAGAAATTCCGCATTCGGGTACTCCGACTGCATAGTTGTTTGTTCCGTCAACGGGATCAAGAACCCAGGCAAATTCCCCTTTTAAGGGTATGGGTTCCGGAGTTTCCACTGATTCCTCAGAACAGTAGTCATCAGCAGGAAATTGTATTTCCAGTGCGGAAAATAGCTGTTCAGATATGGTTTCATCAACCTCGGTAACACGAGTACCATCTCCTTTCCAACGGCTCTGAGTAAGCCCGAAATTTGCTCGAAAGTAGTCGACTTGGTCGAGTACGGCTTTGTGTCCGGCGAGTATACGTAAGTGCAGTTCAGAATCTGCAGAGGAAAGGTCGGGTGTTTGGTTGATTAGGGATCGATCCATTTTCCTTCTTCTTGTATGAGATCGACCAATCGGTCAACCGCCTCCTTTTGTGGGATGGCGGATTTTACCCTTTTTTTGCCCACATATAAATCAATTTTACCCGGTCCTGATCCAACATAACCAAAGTCAGCATCCGCCATTTCGCCGGGCCCGTTTACGATGCAGCCCATCACCGCAATGGTAACTCCCTTGAGGTGACCGGTTGCTTGCTTGACCAGTTGAGTAGTGCTTTGTAGGTCGAATAAAGTACGTCCACAACTCGGACAAGCGATAAATTCAGTTTTAGATATCCTGGCTCTAGCTCCTTGTAACAAGTTGTAGGCAAGTGCCCGGTTTCGATCGAGATCACCTGTATGTTCAATGGAGAGGAGATCCCCAATTCCATCACAGAGCAGGGATCCAGAAAGGATTGATGAATCGAGCAATCGTGCAGAAAAGAAATCGTCACCCGCTAGTAACCTGAAAGAGTCGGAATTACGTATCCAAAGGGGAAGGGATAGATCTGCCGTTTCCAAGGCACAAGCTAAGGCTCGGTAAGCAGCGACTGGGTTATCCCACGGTGTAATTGTTTCCAGGGTAATAACGGGCGGGCTTGGATGCAGCGTTTAATAGAAGTTCAATTCCTGAGGAAAGTGTAACTCCGGGTAAGGAGATGCATGGGTGATGGCCAGCTGATTCACAATGAGCGAGAAACCTTGCGATCTCTGACTCGTCCGTTCCTATTGCTGCGGCATGCCAAAGTAGGGGGGGGGAGGAATGCTTAATTGGAGGAAGTTCAGTGCAGGGATCTTCTCGCAGGTCATCGACAACAATTACGGAAACCGCCCCAAAGAGAGAGTCGCGCAAAATTTCTAGGTCAGGAAGAGCGGATGAATTCTCAAGTGAAACGATCAATCCTTCGATGGGGGCGTCCTTGGCTGCGGATTGAGAACGGGCTGTTTCTCCAATAATTTTTTCCACCTTATCCAGTCGATGAGGGGTGGATACAAGAACAGAGGGTGGAGATTTTTCTCCCACCTCCAAGGTTTTTGAATTAAGCGATATCGAAGGGCAGGGCCGGCGCCGGTATAAATAGGGATCTACAAAATCAATTGGGTCAGGCAATTTTTGGTCTTTTGATTCCCAGCAAAGGTGAGCCCGGTTGGCAAGATCCCGAGCAACCGGGATTTCCGCAACCGGATCTTCAGTTAAAGAAACCCGGAGTGTATCTCCCAATCCATCCAGTAGCAGAGAACCTATGCCAATGGCACTCTTGATACGTGCATCTTCTCCATCACCGGCTTCGGTTACCCCGAGGTGAAGGGGATAATCCATGCCTTCGTTGTTCATTAAGGATACCACTAAGCGGTAAGCCTCAATCATGACTTTTGGATTACTCGATTTCATAGACAATACCATCTCATGGTATTGATGGGAGCGGGCGATGCGCAAAAATTCCAGGGCAGATTCGGCCATACCCCGGGGAGAATCTCCAAAACGATTCATAATGCGGTCGGAAAGGGATCCATGATTTGTGCCTATGCGCATAGCTCGCCCTAATTCTTTGCAACGTAGTACCAAGGGAGTGAAGGTATCGTGCAGGCGATCCAGTTCTTCTTGGTATTGGGATTCGGAATATTCTCGAATTTGAAATTTCTTACGGTCTGCGTAGTTGCCTGGGTTGACTCGCACTTTCTCTACATACTTTGCCGCCTCCATTGCCGCTTGAGGCATAAAATGAATATCCGCAACCAGGGGAACCTCAATTTTTGCTGCCCTTACCTCTCTTGATATTTCTTTGAGTGCTTCGGCCGCCCTTAAATTAGGAGCGGTTATGCGTACGATCTCACAGCCAGCTTCCGCCAGTTCAATGGATTGACGAGCAGTGGCTCGGGTATCCATGGTGTCCGTAGTGGTCATCGATTGTACACGGACGGGTTGTTTCCCTCCGAGGGTTAATTCGCCTATTTTTACCTCCCTGGTTGTACGCCGGGTGGAATGAAACCTGGATACGCAATAGGGAGAAACCGAACCCATTACAAAAGGGGAAAAGGTTTTCCTTTAAAAGGGAAGAATGCGCTGCATGTCAAAAAAGGTGACATAGAGCATGAAGGAGAAGAGCAAAGCCACAAAGAGAACCTGGGCTCGTTCAAGGAATGCGAGGGGCAACGGCTTGCCTCGCAACTTTTCGACTGTGGCAAATAGCATGTGACCACCATCTAGAACCGGAATGGGCAAAAGGTTGAGAATGGCAAGGTTCACATTAATGAAAACAACGAACCAAAGAAGTTTTTTAAAGCCGATCTTCGCAAACACACTCAGGTGATTCACAATACCCACTGGTCCACTCATGTTACGGAGCTTTACATCAGATGCGGGGCTGACCAGTCCGCTAAGGGTTAAGTACATGTCTTTTACCCTGCTGTAAATTAAGCTAAGGGGATTTGGGTAGGTGGTAACAATTTTGAATTGCGGACGAAATCCGATTAATCGACGAGTGATAGGAACCCCAGCAACCATAATTTCTTTTTCAACCGGAAGTAATTCAACGGTTCGTTCTGGACCGCCTTCACCTCCTTGGCAGACAACCAAGGAAATGCTTTTGTTATTATCCGTTTTTTCCAACATATAAACAAGCTGAGCAAAGGAATGAATCACTTCTCCGTTCATCGATACCAGTTGATCTCCAACTTGAAGGCCAGCTTCTATTGCAGGCATGTCTGGTGATAATTCTCCAATGAAAAAAGTTTCTTTCGGGCCGATCCCAATTACCCTCATTTCTTCCGGACCCCAGACTTCGGGATAGATTTCAAATTTTTGTTCCTGGCCGTTTCTTAAAACCGATAAATTGAGAAGCCTTCTACCTTGTGCTGTTTGTTGCTTGCCGGTAATGATCCGGTTTTGAATGTCCATGAAGTCATCAACAAGGGATCCATCAACGGTTAAAATTTCGTCACCAGGCAAAAGGCCAGCCTTCTTCGCGGGTGAGGTGACCTCTTCACCTTCTTCCACAAGAGGATTCCAACGTTCCACAGTATCTGCAACATAACCAATCTTGTTGGTCAATTGGGCATCGGTCACATCGTAACCGAAAAACCACAATACCGAAGATAGAGCAAACGCAAGCAACACATTAAAGACTGCCCCCATTACCGAAACGATCATCTTGTCAGTGTAAGTGATCTTGGGCATTGGTTCCTCTTTGGGAACCTCTTCCTCATCGTCGTCATCAAAATCATCCCATGCAGATGGGCGGTCTGCTGGATCTTGGGAGTCCTTACCCCGTTGCTCTTCGTTACCCTCCAGTCTTCCCATATCCGATAATTGAGGGAGGGCGACATAGCCACCGAAAGGAATGGCAGATAACCGATATTCTACACCATTACGGGTCCATCCAAACAGCTTGGGTCCGAACCCAATGGAAAAGCGGGTGATGATCAACCCACGTTGGCGGGCAGCCAAAAAATGTCCGAGTTCGTGAATGAAAATAGTGAAACCCAGGGCAAAGAGGGCAATAAACAGAAAAGCAATGTCGTAGAGCATGGTCATGACTAAAAAGAATGAGGGTCGAGCCTAAGCGACCTGAGAAATCGCGTGCTCGGTAAGGGAACGAGCTTCTTGATCGAGAGCAAGTAAGTCCTCAAGTGCGTAAACGGAACGGTGATCGAAAAGGTTCAAAGTAGTTTCAATCATGCGGGAAATCTCCCCAAAGCCAATTCGATTCGAGAGAAAGGCATCTACTGCCATCTCATTGGCGGCATTGTAAACCAGGGGGGCGCATCCACCTTGTTCCAAAGAATGCCTAGCCAAACTGAGGCAGGGGTAACGGTCTAAGTCGGGTGGTGAAAAAGAAAGTTCCATAGCAGAAGAAAGGTCCAACCCCTGCTCGACCCCGGAAAGACGTTCTGGGAAGAGTAGTGCGTTTTGTAGGGCAAAGGTCATGCATGGGGGAGACATTTGGGCGAAGCTACAACCATCCGAAAAACGAACAATTGCATGAACAATACTTGGCGGATGAATCAGAACATGGAGCTTCTCTGGAGGGAGATCAAAAAGCCATTTTGCTTCAATTAATTCAAGGCCCTTGTTGGCCATGGTTGCTGAATCTACTGTAATTTTTGGGCCCATGTCCCAATTGGGGTGACGCATGGCTTGTTCCGGAGTTGCCTTATTCAAGTCTTCGATCGGCCAGTCCCGGAAAGGGCCACCAGATGCGGTCAGAGCTAGTGAATCCAGGGCTTTTTCAGGTTGTCCCTGCAAGCATTGAAAAACCGCATTATGTTCACTGTCTGCAGGTAAAATTCGGGCTCCGGTTCGACGGGCGGTTTCCATAACTAGTTCGCCTGCGACCACTAAAGATTCCTTGTTTGCCAAGACCACATCCTTACCGGCTTCAAGTGCTGCAAGGGTGGGGGCAAGTCCGGCCGCACCAACTACGGCAACCAAGACAATATCTGCCTCGTTCCAGCCTGCAAGTTCAGTAAGAGCATGTGCCCCCGTGGACAATTTAGATCCAGATGGAAGTTCCGGCTGAGAGGCGGGTGGCTCATATAAATGAACTTTCTGTACTCCAAATTCTCGGGCAATGGAAGCGAGTTCATCTGCTTTTTGGTATGCCGATATTCCGATCAGTTTTAGCTTATCCGGGTGTTTGCGGATTACCCTCAGTGAACTTTTACCGATCGAGCCAGTGGCTCCTAATAAGATAAGCTTCCTTGGGAAGCTCATGGATGGATCAATAATATGATAAAATATCCGGCTGGGGCGGACAGGATCAAGCTATCCGTAAGGTCGAGCAATCCACCAATCCCAGGAATGGACCCACCGGAATCTTTCATGCCTGCGAGTCGTTTCAATACAGATGCAATCAAATCTCCAATGACTGACACGAGTCCTATGACCAATCCCCAACAGGCTCCTTGTGAGGGTTCGAGAGACCAGGCTCCAAAATCAAAAAGATGGGAAAGGTGATGGTTAGCCAACCATGGAATCAAAGCTCCAATTCCTGCAGAGGCTCCCAGTCCTCCTAGTAAGCCTTCCACCGTTTTACCCGGGCTGATCGATGGTGCCATTTTCGTACGTCCAATAGTTTTTCCAACGAGTAAGGCCCCGATATCACTGAATTTTGCAACGAGTACAATCCACAAACAGAAAAAGAGACCAAATCCGAGTGCTTGGGGATCAGCTGGAGACTCGACGATCCGCAAAATTCTTACAAAATAGTGAAGTAGAAAAGTGACGAATAATAAACCGAAAAAGGTGGGCAATAAGCGCTTTACATAGAGTCCGCGTTGATCTTGCGGGAAAACTACACAAGCCGCGGAGGAGAATAATGCCCCAACCGCGAGTGCATCAATGCCCGCACCTGGGAAATAAAAAGCGATAGGAATCATGCATGCCCCGGTAACCAGTCCGGTTATACGATTAGCGGCAAAACCAATTCTTCCAAGGATGGTGTAAACTTCGAATAAAGTGAGAGTTGCACAAAGGTTCAGGATCCACATTGCTCCGGGTTCTTTTAGTCCATAGACAATAATTCCGAGCAGTCCCCATAGGATTACGGTGGCAATAGTACGCAAGATCATGATGAGGCTAATGGTTGGGCAGGTTGTTGTATTTGTTCGCTGGTTTTTCCAAACCTGCGTTCTCGTTGGGCATAGTTTGATAGTGCCTTGATAAAAGCATCTCTACCAAAATCGGGCCAGTGTAAGGGGGATACGAAAATCTCCGCATAAGCTGCTTGCAGAAGGAGGAAATTACTCAGGCGAAATTCTCCTGACGTACGAATGATCAAGTCTGGGTCAGGAAGATCAGAGGTTTCTAGATAAGGAGAAAATTCTTCCCAAGTAGGAATATGGTCGGATGCAGGGTTATCTTGACCGTACTTGGAAATCGCCTGGAGAACCTCCTGTCGGCTACCGTAGTTTAAAGCGAGAGTGAGGTTCCAACGGTCATTGTCACGAGTTTCATAGATGGTGTCTTCCACTATTTTGCGGGCAAAATCTGGTAGGCCGGAAAGATCCCCAATTGCCCGCAGCCGGATACCATCTTCCATCATTGATCGAAATTCTTTTTTAAGAAATTCCTCAAGGAGTTTCATTAAGCCGGATTTTTCATCCTTGGGACGGTTTTGATTCTCGGTACTAAACGCATAAAGCGTGATGTAAGGAACGCCCACTTCTTTGGCTGCATTAACAACGGCCCGAACATTTTCCACCCCGTTTCGATGACCGAATAATCTGGGCATCTTTCTAGAACGGGCCCAGCGACCATTACCGTCCATAATCAGAGCGACATGTCGGGGAAGGTTGTTTTTTTCTTCGGGCGTGAGTTCAAGCATGGAAATTGGAAAATCCTATCTCAACGGGTTCAGGACCGATTGACAACGAGGAAAGCTTGGACTAACGATTTCAACCGATGATTAATCCCATGAACGAGGTACAAATTACCGAATCCCTAAAAAGTCTTCCGGGATGGACTTTTGAGGATAATAAATTGCGCAAAATATATAAGTTTAATGATTTTCCAGAGGCGATGGCCTTTTTGGTCCGTTTGTCTTATGAGGCCGAAAATCGAAACCACCATCCTGAAATTTTCAATTGCTATAACCGGTTGGAGATTGGGCTTAATACCCACGATGCTGGAGGAAAGGTCACCGATAGAGACATCGAATTGGCACTGGCAATCGAAAAACTTTTTAAGTGATAATTAGTAAATCTCCTTAATTTCTTTTGGTAAAGGTCGATTATCCTCGGGCACCAGATATTTTTTTCTTAGTCGAATGAGTTCCTTTTTCATCACATTTCTAATTTGCTCGTATTCAGGTTCGCCATAGACGGATTTCATTTCATTGGGGTCGTTTTGTAGGTCGTATAATTCCCATCCGTCGATCATGTAGAAATGAATCAGCTTGTAGCGGTGGTTGCGCACGCCGTAGTGCCGACGGACATTATGAGAGCCTGGGAATTCATAGTATTGATAGTAGATCGATTTCCTCCAGTCTTCAGGCGTTTCTCCCTTGAGTAAAGAAAGCAGAGATCTTCCCTGCATGTCCGTCGGTTGTTTGGCTTCACAGATATCAAGAAAGGTTTGTGCATAGTCGAGGTTTTGAACGAGATCCATATTGACACTGCCTGGTTCGATAGTTCCGGGCCAGCGGACCAGGAGTGGGGTACGGAAGGATTCTTCATACATCCAGCGTTTATCATACCAACCATGCTCCCCTAAATACCATCCCTGGTCGGAGGAATAGACCACAACCGTATTTTTAGAAAGTCCTGTTTGGTCGAGATAATCCAAGAGACGACCAATATTTTCATCCACCGAGTCAATACATCTGAGGTAGTCTTTTGCATAACGCTGGTACTTCCACTTCAGAAGATCATCTCCTTCCAGCTTTGCCTCACGGAAAGCTTTGTTTTTAGGCTCGTAGGTTGCTTCCCATATTCTCTTCTGTTCATTATTAAATCCTTTAGGTGTGGTTAGTTTAAAATCCCAGTCATCCCGCATATGTTTATCAATCGTCATTGCCTGGGTGGACGCAGGAGATAATCGGTTTTCATAATTATCACGCAGTGTTTCAGGTTCTGGGATATCTCGGTCATCGTATTTACTCATGTATTTTGGGGCAGGTAACCAGTTGCGGTGGGGAGCCTTGTGCCAGGAGCAAAGGAAAAAAGGCTTTTCTTTGTCACGCTCGTTCTTGAGCCAATTGAGGGTGCGGTCGGTGATAATATTCGTGGTATATCCAGTGATATTTTTTCTTCCCTTTTTAGTGAGAAACAGTGGGTTGTAATACGGACCCTGACCGCGGAGCACTTCCCAGGAATCAAATCCAGTGGGGCTGCTTTTTAGGTGCCACTTGCCAAAGAGTGCGGTTTGGTAACCAGCTTTTTGTAAGAGTTTGGGAAAAGTTTGCTGAGAACCGTCAAAAGTTTCTTTATTTGTAAATTGTCCATTCAGGTGACTGTGCTTGCCTGTGAGGACAACTGCCCGACTGGGAGCGCAGATGGAGTTGGTTACAAAAGCACGGTCGAACCGCATTCCCTCATTGGCCAACCGGTCGAGGTTTGGGGTTTGGTTACGGTTCGAGCCATAAGCAGAGATGGCTTGGTAGGCATGATCATCCGAAAAAATAAAGAGAATATTTGGCTGCTTGCCTGAAGCCCAAAAGACAGAACCTATTAAAAAAAGGTATAAAATATAATAGGATTTCATTGTTGTAGTTTTTTGAAGTAAAAATGCTTGGCAACTAATAAATGGTACAGGAATCGAAAGAAATCGCCATGGGTTGAAAGCAGGTCAAAATATATCATTATGCCTAACACCAAGCTTGCATTTCGCCAGACCATTCCCTTGCTGGTCTCCCAAACGATCGGGGCGTTCAATGATAACGCGGTGAAAGCATTTTTGCCTGTGCTCGCAGCCTATCATTTTGGCAAGGAAAGTATGGACTTGGTGAATCAACAAGTTTCTTTTCTCCTAATTCTTCCTTTTATCATCTTTGCCCCCTTAGCCGGTTGGACTGCAGATCGATTTTCTAAAAAAAGGGTAATTGGAATCAGCCTGCTTGCTCAATTGATCGGGTTAGGTATTTTGGCTGCGGGAACCAGTTTCCAAAGCCTTGCTATTTGTATGGTTGGCTTTTTTTTCCTTTCCACCCAGTCCAGTTTTTTGTCACCGGCAAAGAAGGGCATTCTTAAAGAAATGGTGGGCTATGAACAACTTGGCAAAGCGGTTGGGTGGATGGAGATGCTTACCATTGTGGGTATACTCTTTGGTGCTTTCTCTGGTGCCGTTCTTTTTGATCGCTGGGTTGTTGGTCTTGGCGGTTGGGCAACCGCTCATGCTATCACCTTGTTTATTGCGGGACTCGCCCTAGTTTCGTGGCTGGTTTATCTGCCAACTCCTGCAACCAAGGTTTTAAAGACCCAACCTTTTCACCCGCAAATTTTGTATTCTCATCTTGGTGATCTGGTCGATCTTTTAAAGCGTCCGGGCATAAAGTGGGCGGCCTTGGGGGATGCCTGCTTCTGGGCAGTTGGTGGTTTTTTTTACCTTTTGTTAGTCAAACTTTCTGGAGAGGTTACCGTGGGCAAAGTCGGAATGGGAAGTCTTTACGGATATTGGTTTTTACTGATGGGAATGGGTATCATGGGCGGTTGTTTGTTTTGTGCTTATTTGAATCGTGGAAGAATTGAGCTCGGTTTATGTCCGATCGGAGCGATTGGTATGACGCTAAGTTTAGTAGGGTTGTACCAAGCTACTGCACCTGGAGGTATTTTTGAGCTCCTTTGCATCTCTCTTGGTTTTTTTGGAGCATTATTTTTTGTCCCCTTGAACGGATATTTGCAGGATCGTGCGGGGGAGCAAGAACGCGGGAAAATCCTTGCCGCATCCAACCTGCTTACCCAATTGGGCGGAATCTCCCTAATCGGGGCTCATGCGTTGTTTTCCAATGTTTTTGGAATGACTGCAAAAGAGGAAATGTTTGTTCTCATCGTTCCACTCGGCTTTGTCGCTTTAGTCTCAATTATTTGTTTATTTGAAGATTTTCTTCGTGTCTGGTTCCATCTGTTTCTACGTATCTTCTATCGAATTAAGATAGAGGGTATGGAAAATTTCCCGGAACGGGGAGGCGTTTTATTGGTGAGTAATCATTTATCCTATGCCGACCCTGTTTTTATAGGAGCTGCGTTTCCTCGGAAAGTTCGCTACCTTGCACACGCCGATCTGGCCAATTCCCGTATTCTTGAATGGGTATTTCGTTTAACCGAAACCCTAACTATATCTTCGAGTAAATCGCTTGCCTCTTTTCGTCAATCCATTGAACGCTTGGGTAGGGGAGTTCCCCTGTGCTTGTTTGCCGAAGGGGGAATTTCCCGAGTCGGGGTTACCCTAGGCTTCAAGCGAGGTTCAGTTCTCTTGGCAAAGTATGGAAAGGTTCCCATTCTACCTGTCTACCTTGATGGGGTTTGGGGATCGGTTTTTAGCCGGTCCGGAGGAAGTTTTTTCTGGAAGTTTCCCCGTTTCTTTCCTTACCGCATGTCGGTGAGGGTGGGGAGTCCAATAAGTTTTAGCCAAGCAACTTCTGAATTAGTTAGGCAAGAGGTTTTGGAACTTGGTCGCCTGTCCTTTAATCAACGAATGCCTTCAAGCGAAGAAATGAAGTCACGGTTGTGTAGGCAAATTTTCCGAAAAAGATCTGGTGTATTTTTGATTAACCAAGAAGGTTTGGAAGTTAGATGGGATTCTTTTATTCAAGCAATTCGGGATCCAATCATCGAATTACCAAATCCTGCAAATGAGTGGGCGAAAAGGGTACGGGAAGTCATTAAGCATTTTGGTGAAGGCCATCGCGTTATCTACACAAACTGGATAAGATTAAAAGAGACCAACCTTACGAATTGTGAAAGATTACTAATAGAAAAAAGTTCAATTGGGTGGTATGAACAGTGGTTCCCTTGGTTTCCTCTTTTAAACAACCGAACGGTACTTGAATCTAAAACCGGTCAATGGGAGGTACTGAAAAAGGAAACAATTAAGGAGGGCAATCCATCTTATCGGGTGACAGGATTGGCCAGTCATCTGAATGGATTCATTGCCTTGAATTTGCCAAATGAAAAAGAAGGAGACACCATACAACCAGGATACAGGCATGAAACATTGGGCCGCTTGCTTCCCGGATTTTCCTACCAATCAGTTTCCGGAGAATTTATTCTAAAAGGGCTAGGAATTGATGAGGAACTTATAAAAGTCAGAAATGTGGACCCGGAAGGTTTTTTACTTCCTGAGTGATTCAGTTCCATGCTTTTACTCTTCATGCCTTTCTGTTAGGGTACTATCTTTTGCAGAATTTTATGAGTCCGTTCCTCGATCAATCCGTCTCCTTTGCCCAAGCAATTTCCCAATTAAGGGATCTTCCTATTTTGGTCCTTGGTCATCGCCGCCCTGATGGTGATTGTATTGGTTCTCAAGTTGCAATGACCCGGGTCCTGCTTGCTCTGGGTAAAGATGTTCGTGCGGTTAATCATGATCCCATTCCCCGCACGCTTTTGAAATTTGTGGGTGATACCCCTTTTTGCTCACCTGAACAAGTTCCCGATGGGGATTATCAAATTATCACTGTGGATTGTGCTGATCATGCCCGGGTTGGAGAAATTTTGCTAAAACGATTTCCCAAGGTTGATTTAAATATCGATCACCATGTTTCCAATACCTTATACGGGAAAGAGAATTTTATACTCAGTGATGCTTCAGCAACGGGAGAAATTCTTTCAAAATTCTTTTTCGATTCCGGATATGAGGTGGACAAGGTAACTGCGGAGGCTCTGTACCTTGGGATTTGTACAGATACTGGACAATTTTGTTATGCAGGAACCAACGCATCGGTTTTTGAAGTTTGTCGCATGCTGTGCGAGAGAGGGGCAAGCCCTTCCGGGATTGCTCATGAACTCTATGAAAAGGAAAAACCCGGTCGTATTCAATTGCTTCAAAGATTTCTTGCCAGTTTTCGTATGGAATTTGGGGATCGGGTATGTATTGGAAGTATTAAGGATATTTTCTATCAGGAAACCGGGACTAAGCCAGAAGATGCTGAAAATTTTGTGGATTATGCACGCTCTTTGGAAGGGGTTGATATCGGAGTTCTTGTTGAAGAGAGAGCCGGCAATATAAAGGGAAGTTTCCGGGCTAAAGATTCCAAATTCCGAGTAGATTTACTTGCCAAGAAATTTGATGGCGGAGGTCATGCTTGTGCTGCTGGATTTAATCTTTCTGGAACTTTGGATCAATTGTACGACCGATTAGTTGAAGAGATCGGTAAGCATTTACAAGCGGTAGAGCAGGGGGATGTTTTATGAATAATCGTCAAGATATGGAGTTTGAAGGAATTCTTTTGGTTGATAAACCCCAGGGGATCACCTCCCATGATGTGGTTGATCGATTGCGCCGAAAATTAAGGATGAAAAAGATCGGACATGCTGGAACCCTCGATCCTTTGGCTACGGGTTTATTGATCATGCTCATTGGTAAAGCCACTAAGGTTTCCCAGTTCTTAATTAGCTTGGACAAGGCATACGAAGGCACCTTCCACTTGGGTGTGGAGACCGATAGCCAGGATGCAGATGGAGAAGTAATTGCGGAAAAACCGGTTAATGAAGATATAACTCAGGAGAGATTAATTAAAGAGATGGATAGCTTTCTGGGTGATCAATACCAGACTCCCCCCATGTTTTCTGCCAAAAAAATTGACGGTGTCCCTCTGTACAAGATGGCTCGTAAAGGAAAAACAGTGGAGCGTGAACCCCGGTTTATCCGAATCAATGAATTAACTCTAAAAAGTTGGACTTCCCCGACCGGAGATTTTTTTATGGATTGTAGCAAGGGGACATATGTTCGCACTATCGTTCATGATTTGGGCCAGCGGTTGGATTGCGGTGCACACCTAAAGGCTTTGCGCAGAACTAAAATCGATCAGTTTGAGATAGCAAATTCCCTGACTCTTGAGGAAATTAATGAAGTGCCCTTGGGGGAATTTCATAACCACCTGATCCCCGTTCGCGAAGCTGTTCCCTCTCACGTTTTTTAAGCATGAAAAAAGTTTATGAATCGATTGCTCGATTCGGCCAGGAATGGGAAGGCGATGTGTGCTTGGCTCTTGGGATGTTTGACGGGGTACATCGTGGGCATCAAGCCGTTTTAGACTTAGTTGTTCAGAATGCAGATCAATGTCAGGGTGCTGCTGCTGCCCTGACTTTCCCTGTGCATCCCGCTGCTTTTTTAAGGCCAGGCAAAGAACCTTCTTTGTTGATGAGTCCGAGTCGTAAGGCTGAACAATTAATCCAATCCGGTATGTCTGCGGTTATTTTACAACCTTTTGATCAGGAATTGGCAGAGGTGGAAGCAGTTGATTTCTTACCTTTTTTAAAAGCTCGAATTCCTAATCTCCAGGCAATTTGCGTGGGGAAAAATTTTCGTTTTGGAAAGAATCGATCGGGCGATTCAGAATCTTTAGCAAGCTATGGAGAAAAGGACGGACTTAGGGTGTGCGTGGCTGATTCTTTAATCTTTGAGGATATTACAATTAGCAGTTCTCGTATTCGTGAAGCCTTGGCATCTGCTAAGATGCAGAAAGTAAAAAAAATGTTGGGTCGAAACTATACGGTTTTAGGAACAGTCCAGAAAGGAAAGGCATTGGGTGGAAAGATTGGCTTTCCCACGCTTAACTTACCGTGGAGTCCGGAGGCTCAACCTCCCTTAGGCGTTTATGCTGGCCGGGTGCAGGAATTAAACTCAGGACAAGTGTTGCCAGCAGTGGCAAATTATGGATTGCGCCCAACGATCGAAGAAGATGCTAGTGAACCGATCCTTGAGGTGCATTGCTTGGAATCTCCAAACTCTTCAATTTGGCAAGCAGGGGCTACTTTATCCATGTCCTTGGATATTTTTCTACGGTCGGAAAGAAAGTTTTTGGGAGTGGAAGAATTAAAGGATCAAATCCGAAAAGATTGCGAACAGGCAAAAAATTATTTGGCTACCTCCAGGGACTGACGGGCAGGAGACCAGCAACTTGTACGCCCGCCAATCTCTTCCCTGACCAACGGGTTATTAGATTTCGGACAAATCCCTCCATCTTTCCACCGATGATGAAATAGCCAGCCTTTGGGTGGGTCTCCTCCGTGTATCCCAACTGATTTCATCGCTCCGCGGGCGACAAATAAGATCTGCTGGAAAAGAATATTACATAAAGGCTTTTTAATTTCTCCACTTCTGCAAGCTGGATGAATACAGGCACGCCAAAGAACTTCATCTGCCATCCAGTTTCCCATGCCTGGGAAATAACGTTGGTCAAGAAGAAGCGCTTTAATTGGTCTTTTCTTATGTCGGGCAAGGGCATCCTTTAAAATCTTTTTATCGAAGGATGGATTGAGCATAGATGTGGGTTGTTCGGACCACCAGGCAGGTAGTTCTTTTCCAATGTGAAGGCGTAAGCGGCCAAATTGCCGAGGATCCCGAAAGACGAGCTTTTGCTTGGATTGGGATAAGACTATGGCATCGTGTTTCGCTGGAGAATAGCTTGTGGGTTCTGAATGAAGCCATCCAGTCATGCCAAGGTGCAGCCCCAGCCAACGATTTCCGGAAAAACCAAACAGCATTTGTTTGCCGTGGGTTTGAGAGGATCGGAGGATACTGCCAGAAAGTTCTTCGATAAAGGACGAACGATCATGTTCCCGGAAGACCCTGGATTTTGGATGAACGATAACTTCCTGAATTCGCAGGTTTATTCCAGCCTTCCAACGGGTAGATGCATAGGCAACTTCGGCAAGTTCGGGCATTTAAAATGATTTAAGAACTTGGCCCAATGGTGAGCAACCGTGCCCGAATGTCACGGTCCTGTTTCCGATCCGTTTGTATCTCTATTACCCGGATACCAAGTTTGTGCGGGTGTGCCATCCATGAAATCAATTCATCTTCGCTCCCGCATAAATGATACTCCACTCCATGGGCCTGACAAAGTTTGGAGAAATCACAAGCCTGAGGGGTGGCGAAACATTTTTCAAATTCTGACAGTGATGAGACGGCTAAGTTCTCAAAGATTCCACCTCCCTGGTTGTTTATAACAAATACAGTGAGTGAGCCTTGCATATGGGAAGCACAGAGCAACGCATTAGAGTCGTGTAAAAAAGCAAGTTCTCCGCTGAGCAAATAAACAGGTTCTTTGCTGAGGTGAGCAATGCCCATGGCGGTGCCCAAAGTTCCATCTATTCCATTTACACCTCGTGCACCGTATAGTTTTCTTTCTCGGTTTCCAGGTTTCCAAAACCATTCAAGGTCGCGAATTGGCATACTGTTGGCCACATAAAGATGAGAGTTTTTGGGTAAATTTTCCGAAAGTAGGCGAGTAACTTTTGGTTCTTCAAAAAAGGAAAGGTCTAAAAATTCCCTAGCGATATTTTTTTCCACCGCTGCATCCCCACTCACCCATTTATCCAACCAGCCCTTTTCGGGTGTGGGAACTTCAATGTCAGCTAGATCTTCAAATCTCATGGTGTGTTGCTCACCCGTACTACTTAGTGGGTCCACCTTTTGACCGCTTGGTTCGATGACCACTCGCTTTGCTTCGCTTTGATCCATCCATGCCCTTAGGGTTTTGGATGTTGGTAAGGGACCAAGGACGAGAAATAGATCTGGGGTTGAGGAACCCGAGAATTCCGGACAACGCAATAAATTTTCGTAGCGTAAGATACGGGCGGGATGTTCGTTTTCCCTTAGAGGGCTCAAGGAATCGCAAAGAATTGGAAGAGTGGTCAGACCTTGAAGTGCATTCAGCGGGCAATTCATTCCTGCTATGATAACGGGTCGAACACTTTTTCGAATTGCGGCTGAAATATTGCCTGCAAGGTTTTTGGGATGATCAGTCGTTCGGGGTGAAGCCTCTGTTTTGACCAAAGGTGCAATTTCACTTGGAACTTCCTTGGTGGGCCAAAGAGGTTCGCAAAAAGGAAAGTTAAGATGTACCGGTCCGGGTGATTGACCGGTGGCCTCCAAGTAAGCCTTAGCCAGGATTGCTTGGAGAATCTTAATGTCATCTTGTTCGGATCTAGGAACTGGGAGGGAATGAAAGTAACGAACAAAAGATCCAAACAGGTTGGTTTGATTAATCGTCTGTCCAGCACCGCACTCCTGGAGTTCCGGTGGTCGGTCTGCAGAGAGCAGTAGCAAGGGGACCCCGGAATAACTGGCCTCGGTCACGGCTGGATACCAGTGAGTTGGTGCCGATCCAGATGTGCAGATCAAAGCCACTGGCACTTGAGTCCTTCGGGCATGGCCAAGAGCAAGAAAGGCAGCGGTTCGTTCGTCAAGTACAGGAAGGCAGGAAAGCCTGGCTTCCCTTTCACAACTTACTACAAGGGGAGTGGACCTGGATCCGGGAGAAAAAAATACCTGTTCCACGCCCATGTCAGCCAGTCCTTGGGCTGTTGCCCGTCCCCAAAGAAAGTTGGCCCGGGCAGTTTGCTCGGATGTATCAATCATTTATACCGGAAGGTTAGGGCTTCCGGTGATGACTTCAAGCATGGCTTGTAACTTCCAATCTGTCTCATCCTTCTCCTGCTCAGGAATTGATCCTTCAACAATTCCCGCTCCAGCATATAGGGTGAGAGAATCTTGGAGTATGCGTCCACACCGTATGGGCACAATGAATTCAGACCTTCCGCGAGCATCCATCCATCCTGCAACCCCGGAATACCAGCCCCTGGGGCTGCCTTCAATTTCAGCCAACTTGGCAAGAGCAGGCGGTCGGGGTGACCCTCCCATCGCAGGAGTAGGGTGTAGGGCTTCGAGAACTTCAAAAGGATGGAGTCCATCAGGAATGATGCCTTCTACTGGAGTGCGGACATGTTGGAGATTAGTCAGTCGGAGGAGGCGGGGGAGGCCCTGTTTTAAATGGGTCGTACCAACTGAGGAAAGACGGCGACGGATGCTGTCTATGACAAGCTGGTGTTCAAGGACCTCTTTCTCCCGGGCAAGCAAGGTTTCTCCCCAGTGAGCATCTTTCCCTGCTGATGGACCGCGTGGAGCCGATCCAGCCAAGGCTTCGGTTTTAAGGGAATTCCCTCGAAGACGGACTAAGGTTTCGGGACTAGCTCCGACCCAAACTCCTTGATCGGGTGCGGAAAGAGAAAAGGTGTGGCAGTCAGGGAAGCGGTCACGTAGGGCATGGACGATAGAGAAGGGAGAGAGCTTGGAAGTAAGTTCAAAAGTTAATTGTCGAGCGAGGACGATTTTGGAAACCTTCCCCGATTTAATTTCTTTAAGTGCTTGGCTTACACCCTCGAGGTAATTGAAATTTTCTTTGGAAGCTCCAAGAGTAGTACGATTTGCAACTGGCTGTTGGAATTGATCGAATTTTAATCCGACCATTGCATCTAATCGTTGGCTTAATTGTTTTTGGAGTAGTTGAGGATCCGAATGGGGGTGGATTTCTGTGTTTAGGACTACAAAGTGTTTTCCACCCTGGTTCACGACCTGCCAGCCAGGGAGAAATACTTGGAGGGAAGGAAGTCCAGAAGGATTTTGGCCCGCCTCAAAAGAAGCGTTTAAAAAAAGTGTGGGACCCGTTCCCGCTATGGGTGCATCTCCAGCACGTTCCACAGTCGATAAAAGAGAATCCGCCCACTTTTTGGCATGTTGAAAACGGTCATTCCCATGAAACTCCTCACGAGCAATATAATCTCCACAGGCAATGGAAAATTCATCTGTTGATTTCTCAAAATAAGCGTGGGGAGAGTTTGGTTGGTTGAGAGATTCGAGCAGGGCTAAGGGGTCGGAAAACGAAGTTTTGTATGAAATCGATGAAAATACAGACCGATTGATGCTGCGTGCCTTAAGAACCAAGCTATTTAAATAAGGACTTAGATCATCTGTCTGAGTACAATGTGATGGTCCCTTCTGTGAGAGTGCGATCATGAACGCGGTAGGCTTTCCTCCGTAGATTCTGGAAATACAGGATCGTACCCGCCAGGATGCGAAGGGTTACACCGAAAAATTCTTGTAAGAGAGCGAAAAACTGCCAGATGCAAGGGGAGGGAACGAAAGCACTCGAGCGCATATTCAGAACAAGTGGGATGAAAACGGCAGCGTGCGTAGGGACCTAATAGTAGCTGTTTTACAGGAGAAAAGAATCGATAAATGTGTATGACCATCAAAAAGGGCAGGGTGATACATCGCTTAATGATTGATGATTGGAACGAGATGCCCATTGAATTTTTTCTATCGATTAATTGCCGGTCGGACAAATTTCTCATGCCCATAATAAACAGTGGTTAATGGGTGGCCGGGCGCGATTTTGGAAGAGACTTAGAGCTAATCTCTGAGGTGATCAAGCTTACGACTTCATCCATTATCAGCGGGCCATCAAGATCAGGATTGCTTCGTGAGCGCAACGATACCTTGCCTTCTTCAGCCTCTCTTTTGCCCAATATTAACATATGGGGAATCTTGTCTGTTTCCGCCTTGCGGATTTTTGCACCCAATTTTGCGGATTGGCCATCTATACTTGTTCTGACTCCCTTGGCTTTAAGTTTTTCGAGGCAGGATTCGGCGTAAGGGATGAGATCGTCATTCATTGGAAGAAGACGAACCTGTTCCGGTGCGAGCCAAGTTGGGAAATTTCCACCAAAATGTTCAATTAATACACCGCAAAATCGTTCCATTGATCCAAATGGAGCTCGATGGATCATAACAGGGCGATGATTTTGATTGTCTTTGCCCACATAGGAAAGATCGAATCGCTCGGGCAAATTGTAGTCCACCTGAACGGTGCCAAGTTGCCATTCCCGCCCAATGACATCTTTGACCACGAAATCGATCTTAGGTCCGTAAAAAGCTGCCTCTCCAAGCTCTTCTTCATAATCCACACCCAAAGTCTTGACTGCTTGTCGAAGCGCGGTTTCCGCCTTGTCCCATGCTTCGGGGGCACCGACATACTTGTCTGATTCGGGATCCCTCAGGCTTACCCGCACCCGGTAGTCATTCATTCCGAGGGTGGAAAATACCAGTTTTACCAGGCTTAAACAGCCTTGGACTTCATCCTGTAATTGATCCTCTCGAATAAATAAATGAGCGTCATCCTGAGTGAATCCACGCACACGAGTCATTCCATTTAATTCTCCAGATTGTTCCCACCGGTATACTGTGCCAAATTCTGCCAGACGTACGGGTAAATCGCGATATGAATGCTGTTCCGATTTGAAGATACGAATGTGCATCGGACAATTCATCGGCTTGAGCAGGTACCCGTCAATTTCTCCTTTTTCCAACTTATTGGAGAGCTCTGAACAGGTACATCCCTCCTCGGCTAATTCTTCGAGGCATTCACGATGTATAATTGGAGGGTATTGAGAATCCTGATAGTAGGGAAAGTGACCGGATGTTCGGTAGAGGTCGAGTTTGCCAATATGTGGAGTGTAGACTTGGGAGTATCCTTGCTGATTGAGTTGCTCGGTTATAAAACCCTCTAATTCCTGACGAATAATCGCACCGTTTGGTTTCCATAGAACCAGGCCTTGCCCGACTTGTTCGTCGATATGAAAAAGGCCAAGGTCTTTGCCCACCACTCGGTGATCCCGGAGTTTGGCTTCTTCGAGGCGTTGAAGGTACTGGGAAAGTTCATCTTTGCTGGCAAAGGCAGTACCGTAAATTCTTTGAAGTTGTTTTTGAGAAGAGTCCCCCCGGTGGTAAGAACCGGCAATATTTAGCAATTTGAAAGCCTTGATTTTTTTGGTGTAAGAAACATGGCTGCCCGCACAAAGATCAAGGAATTCACCATTGCGGTAAAATGAAATGGTTTCGCCGGCGGGTATGTCATCCAGTCGCCCTAACTTGTAGGTGGACTGGCCCATTTCTTTAATCATGGAAACCGCTTCCTCGCGGCTTACTTCCAACCGTTCAAAGCGTTGGTTTTCCTTGATTACCTTTTTCATCTCATCCTCGATCTCCAGAAGGATTTCGGGAGTAAACGGGACCTCAGAGTCAAAGTCGTAATAAAAGCCGGAGTCAGTGGGCGGTCCGATATCCAACTGGGTATCGGGGTACAACCGAAGTACCGCAGTGGCAAGTACGTGAGCGGCGGAATGGCGGATTTCCTCGACGGGAGACATTTCCTTCATAGCCGAAAATTTATACTTTTTCCTAGGCTGCCCTGCAATGCCAAAGGGCTAACTCGTATGGATCACTTAAGAGTTTATACTTTAAGCGTCAAATCCGAGATTGGGGCGTAACCATTTTACCGCTTTTTCAAAGGTCCACCCTTTGCGTGTCGCATAGTCCTCCACTTGGTCTCTTCCCAAGCTTCCAACATTAAAATATTTAGCCTCGGGGTGGGAAAAATAGAGACCAGATACAGAGCATCCGGGATTCATAGCCCGAGATTCGGTAAGTTCCAGGCCGATGTGCTTCTCTACATCTAGAAGATTCCAAATTAAATCCTTTTCAGTGTGATCAGGTTGGCAGGGATAACCAGCGGCCGGCCGGATTCCCCGATACTTTTCCGCAATTAATTCCTCATTTGTAAGGCCTTCGGTTTTACCAAAACCCCAAAGGTCCCGGACTATTTTATGGGCATATTCAGCGGTGGCCTCAGCAAAACGATCCCCCAGAGATTTAATGAGAATAGATGTGTAATCGTCATTATCCACTTTGTATTTTTCGGCCATTTGATCTACCTCGTCTCCAGCACTAACTGCAAAAGCTCCGAGGTAATCCATGCGCTTCGAATCCTTGGGGGCTACAAAGTCTGAAAGGCAGAATTGTGATTGATTGGGCAAGACTTGTTGTCGACGAACAAACCTGAATGCACCCAAGGATTTTTTCTTGGACAAATCCGTGAACAATTCCACATCATCTTTCAATGAATGAGCAGGCCATATTCCCACCATTGCCTGGCAGATAAATCTTTTATTCCCGATGATATCTTCCAGTAATTCCTGGGCATGGTCATATAATTTCCGTGCTTCTTCACCGGTATTTTTTTTGTCGAAGATTTGAGGATAAGTACCTTTCAATTCCCAAGCCCAGAAAAAGGGAGACCAGTCAAAAAACTCTAAAACCTCTTCCAAACTCGGGGTCAGGTGGTGAGTGCCTAGATTATCTGCCAAGGGTTCGGAGATTTCCTGTTTTTCCCAGTCAAAAGACAATCCTTTGGCACGAGCTTCATCCAGTTTAAGAAGCGGACGTTCGCCCTGGGCTTCATGCTGTTCCCGAATTCGGGTCTGTTCAGTCTCTAATGCTTCGATATAAGCCTTTGACTTTTTAGGGTGTAAAACATCATTGCATACATTCACGACCAGGGATGCGTCGGGAACTTGTATAACAGGTGCAGAATAATGCTGAGTAATTTTGATCGCAGTGTGTGCCCGACTGGTTGTGGCACCTCCAATGAGCAAGGGGATTTTTAATCCCAGCCTTTCCATTTCCTTTGCATTGTGGATCATTTCATCGAGGGATGGAGTAATGAGACCACTCAACCCGAGAACATCAGCACCATGCTCAGCAACTGAATCGAGTATCTTGTCGCAGGAAACCATCACCCCTAAATCAATAACATCCCAATTGTTACAGGCGAGAACCACTCCGACGATATTTTTCCCAATGTCGTGAACATCTCCTTTAACCGTCGCAATAACCATAGTTCCACGCTTTTTGGATTCGGAACCATCCTTTTCATCTTCCATGAAGGGCTCGAGGTAAGCTACCGCTTTTTTCATGACCCTCGCGCTTTTAACCACTTGGGGAAGGAACATCTTTCCATCTCCAAAGAGGTCACCCACTACTTTCATCCCATCCATTAAAGGTCCTTCGATCACTTCCAAAGGGCGCCCCAATTCTTGACGGGCTTCTTCGGCATCTACTTCTGCATAATCGCCAATCCCTTTGACCAAAGAATAAGTTAATCGTTCTGAAACTGGTTTTTCCCGCCAGGATAGGTCGGGACCTTCGGATTTTCGGTTTTCATTTAAATCCTTAATACGCTCGGCATGTTCCAATAATTCCTCTCCCGCACCGGCTGATTGGTTTAATACCACCGCTTCCACACGGGCACGTAATTCCGGTTCAATTTCGTCATAAACTGCAAGCATGCCTGCATTGACGATCCCCATATCCAATCCAGCTTGGCAACTGTGGTAGAGAAAGCATGCATGCATGGCTTCGCGAACATGATTGTTTCCACGAAAAGAAAAAGAAACATTACTGATTCCCCCACTGGTGCGGGCATGTGGACAACGTTTTTTAATTTCGCGCAATGCTTCAATGAAATCGATCCCATACGCATTGTGTTCATCCATTCCTGTAGCCAGCGTGAGAACATTGGGATCAAAGATAATATCCCATGCGGGGAACCCAACTTCATTGACCAGGATTTTGTAAGCCCTTTCGCAAATGCGCACCTTTTCATCAAGGGTTGCAGCCTGTCCTTTTTCATCGAAGGCCATTACCACGACCGCAGCACCATAACGCATGGCCAAACGGGCGTGTTTTTTAAAGGTGTCTTCACCCTCTTTGAGGCTGATTGAGTTGATGATGCACTTCCCCTGGATGACTTTTAGGCCAGCCTCAATTACCGACCATTTCGAACTGTCAATCATGATGGGGACCCGGGAAATATCTGGCTCAGAAACAACGAGGTTCAAAAACCTTGTCATGCATTCCTCCCCGTCAAGCAAGGCAGCGTCAAAATTTACATCTATAATATTTGCTCCATTCTCTACCTGTTGCTTGGCCACTTTGAGGGCGGAATCATAATCCCCAGATTCGATTAATTTACGAAACTTTGGTGAACCGGTAACATTGGTCCGTTCGCCCACCATGATCAAAGATTTGGATTGTCCCCGAATTTCAAAAGGTTCGAGGCCACTAAGGCGCATTGCCGGTTCAATTTTGGCAAGGTTCCGAGGTCCGGCTTCAGCCATTTTTTCGGCTATTGCATGAATGTGATCGGGAGTGGTTCCGCAGCATCCACCCGCCATGTTTAAGAGGCCTTCGTCTGCAAAGGTAAAGAGGGAACCAGCAGTGTCGGCCGGTTTTTCATCATAGCCAGTAGGGGCCAACGGATTGGGCAGTCCTGCATTGGGGTAACAATGTACAAAACAATCTGCGTTTTGAGAAAGTGCTTGGAGGTAGGGGCGCATGGCATCGGCTCCTAAGGCACAATTCAGTCCCACCCCCAAGGGCTTTGCATGAGCAATGGAATTCCAGCATGCTTCGGTCGTTTGACCGGATAGAGTACGCCCTGATGCATCGGTTATAGTTATGGAAAGAATGACGGGTAGCCGTTTCCCGCTTGAATCAAAGAATTGTTCCAAAGCGAAAATGGCTGCTTTTAGGTTGAGTGTGTCAAAGGTTGTTTCCGGCATCAATATATCCACCCCGCCTTCAACTAGGGCGACGATCTGAGCGTGATATGCATCCACAAGTTGATCAAAAGTCACATTGCGCAGAGCTGGATCATTTACGTCTGGTGACAGAGAACCTGTGCGATTGGTTGGTCCAATGGCACCGGCAACAAAGCGTGGACGGGTCGGATCTAATTTCATCGCCTCATCTGCAGCCTCTCGGGCAAGGCGAGCAGATGCTACATTTAAATCATGCACCACATCTTCTAAGTGGTAGTCTGCCATCGCTATGCTCGTGGCACTAAATGTATTGGTCTCCACAAGGTCGCTCCCCGCCGCGAAATAAGACTGATGGATATTTCGAATGACATCGGGGCGGGTCAGGCTGAGTAAATCGTTATTACCCTTTAATTCACTGTCGTGCTTCTTAAATAATTCTCCCCGGAAATCGACTTCCTCCAATTTCTCCTGCTGAATCATTGTGCCCATTGCTCCATCGAGAATAAGAATGCGTTCGTTGAGCAAATCTCTGAGGTCTTGCTCTTGGGGACGGGTGCTGGAGAAATCTTTCATAAACGTATCATCATATCATGATGCGTTGATGCGTTTTGCCAACATTATTTCTTCTTCTAACAATTTGAATGATTAGTAGGATTGGTTTTGCCAAGTGGGAAAAAATAGTTCATGGTAATTTTTTGATCCGGGACGTAGCGTAGTCTGGTTAGCGCGCCTGCTTTGGGAGCAGGAGGCCGAGAGTTCGAATCTCTCCGTCCCGACCATTTTTCCTTTTTTCTAAACCAACCAGGCTTTTGGCACTTTTTTAATGGAAAACGATGCATATGGAATTTCCCGATGGGGGGACGGATTAATTGGTGTACTAGCAAACGGGAATGTTTGCTTGCACGATCCTTTAAATACAGATGCAAGCCCGGTTGACTTGGCAGAAGTGATCCAAAAACTTGAACGGAGGGGCATTCAAACTCCGGTCCTTCTTCGGGTCTCCAATTTTTTGGAACATCGCATTCGGGCAATCAATGAGGGGTTTAGAAAAGCAATCGATCAAGTGGGCTATCAAGGTGATTACCGTGGGGTGTTTCCTATCAAGGTTAATCAGCAGGCACATGTTGTGGAAAGAGTCTCAGAATATGGAGAAGAGTTTTATTTTGGCTTGGAAGTAGGATCAAAGGCAGAATTGCTCATTGCATTATCCCAAAATATTCACCCTCAAGGCTTGATTATTTGTAACGGATATAAGGACTCCGAATTTATCCGCCTGGCTCTTCTATCCACCAAACTGGGAATGCATACCGTGATTGTAATGGAAAGTGTGCGTGAATTGCGGTTGATCATTGAAGTCTCCAAAAAGCTAGGTATTCCACCAACCCTGGGTGTCCGGGTTAAACTGGCCAATGTCGTTAGTGGCAATTGGGCAGCAACAAGTGGAGACCGTTCGTCATTCGGACTTTCCATTGCCCAAGTTATGGAAGTTGTAGAGACTTTGCGAAACGAAGATCTTCTTGATTGTTTGGTTTTGCAACATTCTCACCTGGGGAGCCAGGTTCCTAATATGGTTGAGATCCGCAAGTTCGCACAGGAAGCCAGCCGTTTATTCATCGAGATAGCCAAGCTCGGAGCAAATCTTAAGTTCCTAGATTTGGGAGGTGGTTTGGGCGTTGATTATACAGGGGAGAATTCATCCAGTGCCAACTCCATAAATTATTCTTTGGAAGAATACTGTTATAGTTTAGTGGAGACCGTTGGTTTTGAAATGAATGATGCGGGAGTTTCCCATCCTTGTATTGTGACTGAAAGCGGTCGTGCATGCGTTGCCCAATCCTCCATGCTAATTTTTAGCGTACTGGAGAGCACCAGTTATGAAAGAGACGAAATTGTTTTAGCGGAAAAAGATGATCATCCTCTTCTGCGATCATTAATCGAAATCTCTGATGCATTAGACCGTGAAAGCCTCTTGGAATCATTAAACGAAGCGACTTATTACCGAGATGAATTGCGTGCCTTGTTTCGCAGGGGACGTTTGTCCCTGCCCGTATTGGCACGAGCAGAAAGAGCTCACCAAAAAACCCTCGGTCAAATTCGTAAGATGATGGATAGTCTGGATGAAATGGAGTGGAGTGATGAACTAAATCTACGGGTCCAAGGAATGGCAGACATTTATCATTGTAACTTTTCCCTTTTTCAAAGTTTACCAGATGTCTGGGCAATTGATCAGTTGCATCCAATTATACCTATCACTCGATTGCATGAAAAACCCGACCGCAATGCTGTTCTTTGCGATGTTACTTGTGATAGCGATGGTCGGATAGATCGTTTTGTGGTGGCAGACGGAGTGGCGGACTGCCTTCCGCTTCACACCCTGAAAGAGGATGAAGAGTATTACCTGGGTGCATTTTTTGTCGGAGCCTATCAGGAGACTCTGGGGGACTTACATAATCTTTTTGGTGATACCAATGTTGTCACGATTCGACTTAAAGATTCGGGGGATTTTGAAATTTTAGACGAAGTCGAGGGCGATACGGTTTCCCAAGTGCTAAGCTATGTCGAGTATGAGCCCAAGCGATTGCTTGAACGGTTTAAGGCTAGAGCAGAGGATGCGGTAAAAGAACACGGTGCAACTTTGGACGAATTGAAGGAGTTGGTATCCACCTATCGTGAAAGTTTACAAGGATATACATATTACGAATCAGACTGAGAAAGAAAAAATAATGTCAAAAGTATTAGTTATAGGAGCGGGAGGAGTTGGTTCGGTAGCCGTTCATAAGATGGCTCAATTGCCTGAGGTTTTTTCTTCGATTACCTTGGCAAGTCGGCGGGAATCTTCATGCCTGGAAATCGCCAAATCTGTTAAGGAAAGATTGGGGGTAGAGATTAATACCGCCGAGGTAGATGCCGATGAAGTCGATCAAACAGTTAGGCTTTTAGAGCAGGTGAAACCCGATCTTTTGGTTAACCTCGCTCTGCCTTACCAGGACCTTGCACTAATGGACGCTTGCTTGAAGTCAGGTGTTCCTTACCTGGATACGGCAAATTATGAACCTCGGGATGAAGCAAAATTTGAATACCGTTGGCAATGGGAATACCAAAGCCGTTTTGAAGAGGCTGGATTAATGGCATTGCTTGGGTCCGGTTTTGACCCTGGAGTAACCAATGTGTTTACGGCTTGGTTGCGCAAGCATCACTTTGACCGGGTGGATACACTCGATATTCTAGACTGCAACGGTGGAGATCATGGTCATCCATTTGCGACCAATTTTAATCCTGAAATTAATATCCGTGAAGTGACTGCTCCAGCCCGTCATTGGGAGCACGGAGACTGGTCCGAAACACCTGCCCTTTTTCAGAAGCAATCTTTTTCTTTTCCAGAAGTAGGTGATCGAAACATGTATTTGATGTATCACGAAGAACTCGAGTCTTTGGTTAAACATTTCCCAGAAATTAAAAGAGCAAGGTTTTGGATGACCTTTGGGGATGCTTATTTGCAGCACCTTGAAGTTTTGCAGAATGTCGGGCTTACCTCAATTGAGCCGATTTATTATGAGGGGAAGGAAATTATTCCCCTTCAATTTCTCAAGGCCGTGCTTCCTGATCCTGGCGGTTTGGGCAAGCGCACAAAGGGCAAGACATGCATTGGTAATATCGTGACGGGAGAAAAAAATGGAGTTTCTTCAACCAAGTATTTATTCAATGTTTGCGATCATGAAGAGTGCTACAAAGAAGTGGGTAGTCAGGCTGTGAGTTACACAACCGGTGTACCCGCAATGATTGGAGCGGCTCTTATGCTCCAGGGCATTTGGAAGGGAAGGGGGGTTTTCAATATGGAACAACTCGACCCCGATCCATTTATGGATATGTTAAACACCCACGGGTTGCCCTGGAAGCTTCGCAACCTAGACGCTCCACTTGCTTTCTAATGTTGCCCACCCAAAGCTCGGGTCCGGGAGCATTCGCTCGTTTTGATCTATCCCGGGTGCCTTCGCCCTGTTTTGTGTTAGATGAAGAAAAGATTCGTTCAAACCTTGGAATACTGGCTGAGATTGGAAAGCTTTCGGGGGCAAAAGTTCTTCTTGCCCTTAAGTCCTTTTCGATGTGGTCGCTTGCCAGCCTAATTGAAGAATACTTGGACGGATGTTGTGCTTCCGGTTTGTGGGAAGCGAAGTTAGCCAGGGAAAAAGGATTTACAGGTATAAAAAAAGAGAAAATTCTATCTACCTTTTCCCCAGCCTTTCGATCAACTGAATTGGAGGAAATTTGCGAGCTTTCCGACCACCTAGTTTTTAATCATCCCCTGGCTACGGGAGTTGAGTATGCTGCCGCTCAGAAAGTGTCTTTGGGCTTACGGATTAATCCTGAACTCTCCCTTGGGCTTGATCCCAAATATGATCCTTGTGCCAAGCAATCAAGGCTTGGCTGGCCCATTAGCAAACTTAGCGATTCAGATCTTGTCCCCTTTGAAGGCTTGCATTTTCATACCCTTTGCGAGCAGAACTTTGCACCTCTATTTCAAACTTGGAAAAAAATCGAGAATACGCTTGGGAGTACTTTAAAAAAATTCTCATGGATCAATCTTGGGGGTGGTCATCATTGCACTCGTTCGGATTATGACCAGGATGGATTGATCGAATTGATCGACGAAATTTCTAATAAATATGGTTGTCAGGTCTACCTGGAACCGGGAGAAGCCGTTTCTTTGGATGCGGGCATTCTTGTTGGTGAGGTGGTTGACTTGATGAATTCCATTCCCATGCATGCTTTGCTTGATCTTAGTGCCACCTGTCATGCACCCGATGTAATTGAGGCCCCCTATCGTCCTGCCTTATTGGGGGACACTCAGGATGGACAATATTCATACTTATTAGGTGGCTCGAGTTGTTTGACTGCCGATAGTTTTGGGGAATACAGGATGAATAATCCAATACGGATTGGGGATCGCGTGGCTTTTTTGGATCAAGCTCATTATACCATGGTAAAAACCAACACATTTAACGGAGTAAAACTACCTGCCATTGCAATTTGGAATTCCCAAACTGATAAACTATCGATGGTTCGAGAGTTTGGATATGATGAATTTGTGAATCGTCTATCATGAAAGAATTAAAAAGTTTGCAGTTTTTAGGTTCAGAATTGCAGGAACATGAAAACTTGCGGGCTTCTGCAAAGTTTCAAATCGTTCCCTGTCCAATGGAAAAAACCGTTTCTTATGGGTCCGGAACTTGCCTTGGTCCAAATGCAATTCTTCAGGCCAGCCAGGAACTAGAAAGATCTCCTATTTGCGAGCCTGGGGTTTTTACCCAAGACCCAATTGATTGTTCAGTGGATCATAAAACTTGCTTGCTTGAACTTCAGGAGCGAAATGAACGGATTGTCAATGAAGGTCATTTCCCGGTTATCTTGGGAGGTGAGCACTCTCTTACATGGGCTGCAGTTAAAGGAGTTTCTGAAGCAATTGGGCAAAAAATTGGTATCGTTCAAGTTGATGCACATGCCGACCTTCGGGACAGTTACCAAGGCAGGGTGCATTCACACGCCAGTGTCATGAACCTCCTTGTTCAAGATGGACATCGTCTTGCCTCAATTGGAGTTCGGGCAATTTGCGAGGAGGAAAAAAAGACTCGTGAAAAATATTCTGTATTTTTTCAAGACGCAGGGGAATTGGTTCGTGCTAATGTATCTGCCATTGATTTGCCCTCTGATTTTCCTGAACTTGTTTACCTAAGTTTTGATTTAGATGGATTAGACCCTTCAGTTATGCCGGCGGTAGGTACTCCCGTGCCAGGTGGACTAAGCTACTACCAATCGATCGACTTGGTAAAGTCTGCTCTTAAGGGCAGAACCTGTGTGGGGATGGACTTGGTTGAACTTTCTCCAAGTCAGGCAGATATAGTATCTCCTTTTACGGCTGCATCCCTGCTGCAAGAATTATTGGCATTTGTTTAGTTTTCGTCATGCATTCGGCAGATTATATAATCAAAGGTTTGTCCCTTTCTCCCCACCCAGAGGGTGGATATTTTCGCAGAACATTTGAATCGAATCATGCTACCCATTTCTCTGATGCTTCCAGGCCCGTGGGTACATCTATTTATTACCTTTTAAAAAAGGGAGAAGTTTCTTGCTTACACTCGCTCGATGCCGATGAAACTTGGTACTTTCATCAAGGTGCAACACTCGATTTGCATCTATTTGAACAAGACCAATACCAAAATATTAAACTAGGCAGGTTTACCCCGAGAGCAGATTGCTTGCCCCAGTTTACCATACCTGCAGGAAGCATTTTTGGGGCAATTCCCAATGAGCACTCCAAAGAAACCTATTCCCTCGTTAGTTGTTCGGTCTGTCCGGGTTTTCAAGAGGAAGGTTTTTTCTGGCCGGACATAGCTGAACTTCGAAGGAAATTTAAAGCTCATCACGAGTTGCTTGGAAAATTGTCTAAACCTGTGGAATATTAGTTGGGAGTATGCAAAAAATATTTTCTTGGGGCGGTGGAAAAATAATCGAGATCGAACTCCCTGGGTTTGAGGATTGGCTGCCAGAATTGATCGAGCAGTTCGAAAAAACTCGTTCTACCGCAAAAAAATCCCACAAGATTGGTGGAAGATGGGAAAATTTATACATCGATATCGATGAAGTCCCCGCTGCCCGAAACCCCATTCGTATGGGCAGAGATTTCGGACAGGAAATATTAGAGGTTTCAAGCGTGATTCTTTTCGAACCCTTACCAGGCAGTGATAATCCTTATCCTCCGTTTTGGTTTAACTTGGCAGAACCTGGAGAATCCACTGGTTTGCATGATCATGCCCTTCTTTCTCAGTTGTGTGGAGTAGTTTATCTCGCCGCTGAAAATGAATCAGGAAATTTATATTTTCATAAAGAGGGAGAAGTTGATTTGGAAATTATGCCAAAGGTTGGCAAACTTGTTCTTTTCGAACCCTGGATGCGACATGGAGTGCGCGAAAATCGTTCGAATAATACTCGCCTTTCGATGGCCTTCAATTTATTTCCCTTCCCATTACCTATGAAGAATTTGTGATTTTTACGTTAATTTATATGAAAGTTGCCATTGGTAAGTTTTTTTTTCTCGAATTTCGTTGTACACATTACTTTACAACTTCATAGAATAAGTCGTTTTTTACTCAAGTTTCACCCCACCTACAGCAATAAATGACACAAGCAACCGATTCTTTTGAAGAAATCGAATCCGCAGTCGTGCGCTTCGCCGGAGATTCTGGTGATGGTATGCAGACTATCGGGGAACGCTTTACTGACTCGAGCGCCTTTGCTGGCAATGACATTGCCACACTTCCTGACTTCCCCGCGGAAATACGTGCTCCTGCAGGCACTTTAGCTGGTGTATCTGGCTACCAGTTACAATTTGGCAGCCGTTCTATCCTTACCCCCGGTGATGAGCCTGATGCATTGGTGGCCATGAACCCAGCTGCCCTAAAGTCAAACATAAGTGATTTGCCCGAAGGGGGAATGTTAGTGGTAAATGTGGACTCATTCAAAAAAATGAACCTCAAAAAAGCAGGTTATGAGTCCAATCCCTTAGAGGATGAAGAGTTTCGCAAGAAGTATCAGTTGATTGAATTGGACTTGACCACCTTGACCAAGGAGGCCCTTTCCGAAAGTCCCTTAAAACCATCGGACAAGGCCCGTTGTAAAAATTTCTTTGCCCTTGGTTTTATGTGTTATGTTTACGGACGCCCACTTGATCCAACATTGAAGTTTTTTGATCAAAAGTGGGGGAAACGACTACCCGAAGTTGCCGAAGCTAATTCAACAGCCCTAAAAGCTGGACACAACTTGGGTGATACCATGGAAACTGCCCGCAATCGCTACCAGTTGGCGAAGGCAGTTGTACAGCCCGGTGTTTACCGTAAGATTTCTGGAAACGAAGCCTTAGTGTACGGCCTGGTTGCAGGTGCTCAGAGTGCCAATCGCGAACTTCTCTACTCTGGGTATCCCATCACCCCCGCATCCCCAGTGTTGGAAGGCCTATCAGCCCTGAAAAAATTCGGCATCAAGACTGTACAGGCGGAGGATGAGATTGCTGCTATGGGTGTGGCCATTGGAGCAAGTTTTGCTGGAGATTTGTCCGTTGTGGCAACGAGTGGCCCAGGGATGTGTTTAAAGAGTGAATTTATTGGCCTCGCTAGCATTACTGAATTGCCGGTAATTATCTGTAATGTTCAACGGGGTGGCCCAAGTACAGGTTTGCCTACTAAGACTGAACAAAGCGATCTTTTGCAAAGCTTGTTTTCTCGTCATGGAGATTGTCCATTACCTGTGATTGCCGCTCATTCCCCATCTGATTGTTTTGAATGTTCGATCGAGGCTTGTCGAATTGCACTTACCTACTGCACTCCTGTTATTTACCTCAGCGATTTATATGTGGCAAATGGAGCTGAGCCTTGGCTTGTTCCCAATGCCGCTGATATTCCTACCATAGATGCAAAGTTTGCTGACCCAAGCGAAGAATATATTTCTTACAAAAGAAATCCCAATACCCTTGCACGTACGCAGGCCATTCCTGGACAACCCGGCTTGGAACATCGAATCGGTGGACTGGAGAAATCTGAAGATGGAGGAGTTAATTATGACCCCGAAAACCATGAACAGATGACCCATCTGCGTGCGGACAAAGTTGAACGCATTGCAGACTCTATCCCCCCCACTCAACTTCATGGAGAAGAGCAAGGGGATTTATTGGTCATTGGATGGGGAGGGACTTATGGCGCAATTACTTCTGCTACCCAAGCGATGCAGGCCGAAGGTTTCTCCATTTCAAGTTTGCATTTGCGCCATCTCAATCCATTACCCAAGGATTTGGGAGATATCATCAAGAGATTTAAGAAAGTAATCGTTCCCGAATTAAACCTTGGTCAACTCAGTTTGATTCTGAGAGCTAAATATTTGGTCGATGCCATCCCTTTGACTAAGGTTCAGGGAAAACCCTTTAAGGTTTCTGAGCTTCGTGATTCTTTCCACAAGGAATTGTCCTAACCAGCAAATATTTAAATGAGCACAACGAATACGGAAGAAGGCAGCCTTACTAAGAAGGATTTTGTTACTGAAAACGATGTCCGCTGGTGTCCGGGATGCGGAGACTATGCCATCCTTAACGCGGTTCAAAGAACCTTGCCCGAACTTGGTGTGCCCAAGGAAAAGTTTGTCGTGGTCAGTGGAATTGGATGTTCCAGTCGCTTTCCTTATTACATGAATACCTACGGTTTTCATACCATTCATGGTCGTGCACCAACCGTGGCAACCGGGGTGAAATCTGCAAATCCTGACCTTTCCGTATGGATGGTTACTGGAGATGGAGATGGACTTTCGATCGGAGGAAATCATTTAATGCATTTACTCCGCCGAAACCTTGATATTAATGTTTTGTTATTCAATAATCGAATTTATGGACTGACAAAAGGGCAGTACAGCCCAACTTCAGAAGTTGGAAAAAAGACAAAGAGTACACCAGCCGGGTCCTTGGATTATCCAATCAATCCTTTATTATTTGCTTTGGGCAGCGAGGCTACTTTTATCGCCCGCACCTCAGACACCGACCAAAAACACATGGTCGAAACTTTCAAAGCTGCCCAGGCGCACAAAGGCACATCCTTCATTGAAATTTTTCAAAACTGTGTCATTTTCAACAATAATGCTTTTGATACCGTAACCGGAAGAGAAGTACGCAGTGAACAGGCATTAATGCTTGAGGAAGGAAAACCATTACGCTTTGGAGAGAATAAAGGCATTCGACTCAATGGATTTGATCCTGAAATCGTTGAATTACAAGATGGAGATGATGAGTCCGATCTTTTAGTTCATCATTCCAAGACCAACAATCCGGCTTACGCCTCTATTCTTGCTCAAATGGCTTATCCTGCCTTTCCAACCCCCTTTGGTATACTTCGTCAAATAGAAGGCAGAGAGACTTATGAAGATGCTCTGCACTCCCAGATTAAAGCATCTCAATCAAAAGGGGAGGGCAACCTTCAAGAATTATTAACCGGTAAAAATTCCTGGGTTGTTGAGTAAAGAACTTCTACTTTTGAAGGAATCAAGTTTGACGAAATTTATACCCTTTCATATTCAAATACTATTATGAGTTCACACGATTTTATTGATGATCCTAAAATTGGACATTCCAAGTTGAAACTACCTGTTATCCTTGTGCCAGTAGTTATGTTTGGCGTTCTTCTTCTTGGCATTATTGCCTCAAAGATATATGTCGATGCGGTTCTTTACTCCGACCATGGAGAAGAGGGTCAAGAATAATAGAATGGGTGACGAAAAACCAGTGGTGGCATCCCGCATGCCAGCTGTTATCAAATTAGAGGCAGGTGAATACTGGTGGTGTTCATGTGGGAAATCTTCCAAGCAACCTTTCTGTGACGGTTCTCACAAGGGAACTAGTTTTACTCCAGAAAAAGTCCAAATTTCTAAATCTCAAAATATTGCATTTTGCAATTGTAAGCATTCTGGAAAAGGCCCGTTTTGTGACGGTGCACATTCTTCACTCCCTGCGGCGAGTTAGTTTACTAGGTGGTTGGTTTCACCGATGTTTATACTCTTAGGTCCTTCGATATGAAGTTATTGTGATTGGTTAGAGAACACTGGGCTGCCGTCCTTCCATAAGCCTTGTCGCATAATCAGGCCTTTTGGGTTAAACCAAGTACCGTATCCGTTTTCTTTTCCCTCGCTGAACTCTCCAAGATAGGATGATCCATCTTTGACCAACCTTTTTCCTGGTCCATTAGGAATACCCTGTGTGGTCATACCTTCGAATTTATCCCCATTTGGTAAGTACAATTCGCGATATTTCGGGAGTACTGTTAAGATAGGATTTTGTAGGGTAAGGTGGGGGGTTTGCCATGAGTCTTCCACTTTTGTGCTAGTACTTTTGCATCCTCTATCACATCGTTTGAAGATTGTTTTATCCAACTTGGCAGGGAATATCCAAATTCTTCAAATTTTATGAAAAACTGCCAAGCGATTGCTTCCAAGGTACGGTTTTGATTTTTGCAATGTTTGGAAAGCGCCTGAATGGCTTCTTTGTCTCCTAACTTTGCTGATCTTTGTAACCAGCGTTCTCCAATGTTTGGGTTTTTACTAGCTCCCTTGCCATGTAAATGATTCAATCCAACCATTCGGCAAGCTAGTGGATGGTTTTTGCTTTGCTGCTCTTTGTGTACCAGTAATGTGCATCTTTTAGCCTCCCGTTAATGGACCTAATGATGGCAAGATTGACCTGTGACTCCAAATGGTTTGCTTCTGCCCTTCGGAGTAATTCTATAGAGTCAGCCTTCTGTGCGGTAAGAGTGTTAGGTAATAAGTACAGAAGAAATGAAAATATGATGGTGTAGAACAGGGAATAAAGGGGATGCATCATTTATCTGACTGCTTATCTTTGCCCTTTTTACCTAGTACCCACATTTGTAAATTTTTATCTGTCGTGGCATCTCCAATAAGAGCATCGTATTTTCCACCCATGCGCATTTGTTGGGAATATACAGCCAACCCGATTTTTTTCATAGTCGGAGGGGGGGTTTCAAAAGCATTAATCAGAAGACTCGACTTAAGAAGGAGCATAAGGTCAATATCGTATGCATTTCCCAATGCATTTGTTTCTCCTAATACCAAAACGAGCCTACCTGCGGGTATCTTTGACTTCTTTTGGCCTGATTGAACATAAGGTCGTCCAGACAGACAAATCATTTTATATCCACCGTTGCTGGTGGCTTCTGCAATGAAAGTACAAGGTCCAGTAATAACTGAACTTCCTTTGGAAGAGGAAACCTTTATGGAATCTTTTTCTTCTAAACAGAAGAGACTCGATCCTTCATGAATTTTCCAGTGACGGGCGTCTACCCACTCAGCAATCGCATTTTTTACCAAGTCTAACCGTTATATCATGATGATAAATTTCAACAAACGCAGATGGACCGGTGGTGATATATTCTTTCGGGTTTAACTTCTCCCCTTTTTTAATAGGTAAGGCGTTTGGGATGCCGTTGAGTTCGAATAAGTGATCCACCCCTTTGGTGGCATATTGTACTTCATAACTCCATAATTTGGAGATGATACAACCAAACAAAAGCAGTGGAAACGGGGAACATCCGTGCATGCTAGAAAATCCTTAGTTGCCCTTGTAGAATACAAGGGCGATTTGAAGACAGGAAAAGCCTAGAAATTGACATTGAGGCTAATTGTTGCCCCAGCATCAAAGTTCTTATAATCAGTACCTGCTCCACCGCTTGAATTCCGGCGACTGTAGGAAGTGTTTGCTGAGAGTTTAAGGTTATCAGCAATTGGATAGTCTGCACGAATAGACAGCGTGTGCATTACATCCTTTCTACCATCATTGATTGTACCTGCTTCGGTGAATCTTTTATAGCCTAAGCGGTAGTTAGGTGTAATGACAAAGTCGCCATAGGTATGTCTTAAACTGTAGGAGAATGCAGCATCCCAGTTGTTGAGAGACTGAGTGTTTCCACCGAGCAATGAGTCGGACTTAGAAAGATGATATCCCCAAGAGAAATCGATAATTGCAAGAGTGTCTGCATTGAGCGAGTAGGTAGTCATTGCACCAATGTTTGGATAGAATTCAGAATAGTCCTCACTATCGGTATCATTATTACGAACATTGGCATAACTTACTCCACCACGAAAGCCCCAACCCGATTCATGTTGAATCATGAGCAAGGCATAGGCACTGGAAGCATAGTCATTGAGTGTGGAAAGATTATCATTTAAATAATCGGACATTGTCCAGCCACCACCAAGGAAGGGAGTAACCACAGCAACATCAGTATCGATGGGGGATAAGCTGGCCCCGCCAGAAAAACTATTTTGCCAAATACCTGTTTTCGCCTGTTTCATGTCTCCAGGTAGGGTGAGAGGGTTGGAACGGTAGGTTATGGTACCGTCAAATCCAGCAAAGGCGGTGAGCAAATTAGTATTCAGGAATACAGGACGCTGAGCCCCCGAATCACTTGCAGACACTCCTGCATTAGATCCACCACCACTGCTTAGGCTTTGTGGAGGAGTGGTAGTAGTACGATCAATGGTGGTTTGATCGATCTTGTTTTGTGCGGATAAGAGTGCTGCAGAAGCGAGCAAACTTGTGAAGGTTAGGATCTTCTTCATTTTAAATAGTTTCTAGACTTTTAAATTATTATTAATTACTGCGGAAGTTTTGGACCTCTATGTGAGGACGACCAGAACCACCATTGCCGGTTTTATGGTTTGTACCGGACGCATTTGAACTGAAATCAGTTGAGAGGATTTTAGAACCACGAATACCCTTGTGAACTACATTATTAAAATTCACATATCCAGGTAATGGAGTTGATTCAAAAGTCATTTTTCCGAGTTCGGAGCGTAAAAGAACAGCAGCAGATTTAGGGAAGGTAACATCATAAAGATTTATGGTTTTAGCTTCCATGTAGACATCGTCAACATGTCCTTTAACCAAAAGATTACGGATATTAATCTCGTTCTGAGCGTATAAGTACAAGCTTTCGAAATCATTTCCATTGGTTCCGATGTCAAATTCGCTGTCTGTACCATCTTGGCTGTAGATATTGAGATCGTCCAAGGTGGAGATTGCCAATCCACCACCAGTGCTAACATCCACATTTACCATGTACATGGTGTCGGTGGATGCAAGAGCGAGGGAGGAGTGGTCAATTTCTAATTCTAACCTTTGGGGATTATTGTAATCGGCAGAAGACCCACTTGCTTTCGAGCGGAACTGCAAATCATCTGCAGCAGCAATCACATAGACATCTTCATCGCCTTGGGGTCTGCCAGGTTCCCAATCAGGGGTGTCAATTGTCACTACTTGATCCGATCCAGAGTTAGAAGTCCCAATCGTTACATCTTTTGCGGCAGCAATGATGGTTACATCTGTACGGTCGGTAGCTTGAGCATTAAATTTAACACCTGTTGCGATGGTTACCTCGCTGCCTGAGAGTACTTTAAGATCGATCTTTTTGCCTTGGTCTGGATTGTCAAGGTTCCAAGTAAGGCCACGGGAATTGTCCGCATTTCCTGGTTTGTGCTTGGAGAGGTCATCAGAGCGCGAAATAAAGTTGTTGCTCAGTCGGGCCCGGTTGGAACTGTCCTCACCAGTTTCATCGTTTGAGGTAAGCAAGTCTTCCAGCAGGGGTGCCCAGTTTTGAAGAGTCATATCTTGGTCAAAATCAAAATCACTATTATCCGTGAATTGATTCAGGAAGTTTGTAATAGCCTCCTTGTTTGAACTCGTACCAATCAGATTAGCTTGGGATATTAAGTTTTTAAATTGATCAGGAACAACTAAGTTATCCAAATCTGCCATGCTTACCCAGTCAGAATTCCCGACATCGATTGTGCCGTTAAGGTTTCTGTTTTTGAGAATCTTAACAATGAGTTCCACGGTGGCAGCAACTGCATTATGACTTGCCTCGGTTCCCTTATTCATTTCTTCAATTTTCGCTAGGAATGCGGCACCATCATCAGCAGGGAACAAATCCTTCAGGACTTGGTCTAAGGTCACTTTGTGTGCCTTGTCATTATCGTATTGATCAATGATACCATCCCCATCCGAGTCTTTAGCACCAGCGTTTTGGTCAATGTCCTTGTAGTCAGGGATTCCGTCACCGTCAGTGTCCTTGCGGTTTGGATCGTCGTTGTGCCAAAGTCCAACCAGAATGTTGAAGAGGGCAGTGGCTTCGGATGCGGTACCGGCAATGTATTCAATTTCACCCCCGTTTTGCCAATTACCTGATCCATCAACCCCAGGAACAACTGTATTTGCCCAGTAGGAATCATCCCACCAAAGGAATTTATCCCAAAGTGCTTCATCCGCATCCCAAGGGTTTTTACCGTCGGTCCTTGTTATATTGATCATTCTAAAACCGTTGGAATCTTTAATGATACGATGGTAAGAAGTTTCTGTAACGCCTCCAATAACTTCAGTTGTGACGATAACTTTACCTTTGTTGAAATATGTTCCGGAGCCTGAACCACTTGTCCAACCAGTTGCGGTTGCATTGATAATTTCCTGATCAGGTGAATCATTTTTAGAACCAACTGCAGTACGCATTTTTACACCGTCGAGCTCACGAGCCCAATAATACTCAATATCATTTCCAGATCCCATGCTAACCACGATTGCTTTACCATTTTCATCTTTAAGCTCTACCTTGGCGTTCGCATCGAAAAGAGTGTTATATCTTTTCAAGGCGTCTGCTTCAGTCCCAAATAAAACGACGGAATCGTCATTTGCTTTTATCAAATCAGCTTCAGTTTTAGCCGCGACCAAGTAATGCAATCCTTGCTTTTCCTTCGGCTGTATTAATTTGAGAAATAGGTAACTCACCTCTAGCAATTTCATAATCGTCTAAGTCTTATCGTGCTTCGAAACTTACTGTTCCCAGTACTAGCTTACCATCTGTACCTTTCAGCACTCTTGATATAGAATACTTCTTCCGGGTTTCCGTTCTCATCGTATTCAGTACCCTTCAAAATGGATTGATCGGATTGTAGGACAAAGGTTTCCTCCCAGTTGTCTCCATAATCGCCACCCATAATGTCAAGTCCTTTGGCTTTTCCTGTAGTGTCTAGAGCAAGTCTGAAAGACTCCAAGTTCTCCCTCACCATCTTCGAAGTCACTGAATACTCCATGAAATACTCGACCTTTGGTCACATCGGAGGACCAAACATATCTATCGCCACTTTGAATAACCAGTGGTAATCCCTTGGCATCTTTAAGAATTACATTGCTTAATTCACTCTTAATCTCTGCCGCAGAACCTCCGGCGTCAAGGATGGTTTTGATACTTTCTGCCTGCTCCTTGAAGGTTTCCTTATTAGCCAAGCTAAAAGCATCGGCTCCTTGGGTATCAAAAACTAACCCCAAATTATCAAGTGTGAAGTCTTTGGCAGTTTCGATGAAGGTAGCATCGTACTTATTATTTAGATCACTAAGATTCTCAGTGGAAAGAGTGACGCCATTATCTTTGAGAACTTTAGCTTCTTTGGCTTTGGTTGCAATTTTGCCAATGTCAGCAATATCAAAAGATCCGCCTCCATCTGAGGAAGACTTGGATTTGAGGGATATTGCTTCGTCAAGGGATAAAGTCTGAAAAGATTCAAGTTGGTCTGCATCAAAAGACTCAGTTTGCTGAATGATGTCATCAATTTTACTGAGATCATCAATACCACCAAATGCCTTGATTACCTTGGTTTTGGCATCAATGTTTCGTGCAAGGTTGGCAAAAGAAGCTGCACCACCAGTTTTATCATTGGCTATTTTTTTAATGGCAGATGCACCGATCTTGACAGCATCTGAGAGGCTGAGTGACCCTCCACTTGCCGCGGATACCTTTACTGCGTTTGCTACGGAATTACTTTCAGTGGCAACAGCAGCAGGTGGGGGAGCCGCAGCAGTCGAGGTCATTGCGGCACCCATATCAAAAGATGGGGCGGCAGCGGGTGCTGGAGCCGGGGCGGCAATTTGAGGGGCGGGAGCTGGAGCCGCAGCGGCCGGTGCCGGAGCTGCAGGAGCGGGTGCTGTGTCGCCTCCAGCGGCGGGAGCAGCAGCGGCTGGTGCAGGAGCTGATGCTGCAGGAGCGGAATCACCACCACCTTCACCACCAGCGGCGGGAGCCGCAGCCGCTGGTGCGGCGTCACCTCCACCTTCACCACCTGTAGAAGTGCTGGCAGCACCACCGTCCGTGGAGTCCCCTTCTTTGTCTCCATCCTGTGCGAATGAAGAATTGATTGGAATAATGATGCTCGCACATAAAAGTGCTAGTAGTAAATGAAGATTTTTCATTTTTAGTGGTGGAGGGTGATTCGGGTTAAATTAAAAAGCAATAAAACTGAACAAATATCGTGAATCAAGCCTTTTTGTGTTGGAAATTATTTGATTAGTGAAAAATTGGTGCCGAGGGCGAGATTTGAACTCGCACGTCTTTTCAGACACTAGAACCTGAATCTAGCGCGTCTACCAATTCCGCCACCCCGGCAATTAATTAAGAAGGAAGATTGATTATAACTGAAGTGAACGGTTGAGGACAATCAATTTCACAAATTTAAAAGGAAATATGATCATTAAGAAAGGGAAGGGGAACTTTTTGTTTATATTCCCCCGAAGCTAAGCGTGAAAGGTAGCGGTCATGTTCAGGGAGGTCTTCATCCTCTAAAAGTTCAACGGGGTCAAATACATGGGATAATCGACGCGGAGTAGGATCAAGTATGCGAGTCCATGGATTATTCTTTTTTCCGAGAATGAATGTTTCCATTGGGTAGCGCATATTGGTATACCGGTCGATAAGTTGCTGAATTGCGGATGCATTATTGTTAGATCGATGAACAAAAAGCATAGAATCTGTAAAGTGTGCAACTGCGTCTATCCAATCTTGGAAATCTGGAGGCGTATGATGAAGAATTTCGGAATCTATAAAGGTAAGGACTCTAGCCATTACAAGTGAATCATTCTCGCGGATTGTTTCTAAACATCCTTCAATTTGATCTGCTATCCCTAGACTGTTTGATAAAAAAATGATTTTTTCATGAGTTTCTTGAGGCTTTGCATCTTCAAAATGCATTCGGACAATTTCCGAATCAAACTTCCACGTGCCACTTTTTTCAGGATTATTAAGTTTAGAGGCATGAAAATAAAACGCTGGAGGAGCGTCGTCGTCTGAAGTTGCTGATTGTAAGAGATCGAATGCACCTGCCCGGGGTGTTTCAATCACCAGATATAGAGAACAGGTCATAAACTAGGTTAAGAAAAATCGAAGCTTTCACACTGGGCATAGTGACGCATTGCATGATCAAGCAGAACCAATGCAGTCATCGCTTCAACAATAGGAACTGCCCGTGGAAGCACGCAGGGATCATGTCGACCACGTCCCATAAGTTCAGTTTCTTGTCCTTCCTGGTTCACGGTTTGTTGCTTTTGTAATACCGTAGCGGTTGGTTTAAATGCAGTGCGGAAATACAATTCTTCCCCATTGCTTATACCTCCCTGTACTCCTCCCGATCGGTTGCTGGATGTTCGAACCTTGCCTTCGCGAGATTCGAAAAGATCATTGTGCTCCGACCCTTTTAAAAAGGTACCCTCGAATCCGCTACCCACTTCAAAGCCTTTCGTTGCGGGTAATCCGAGCATGGACTTAGCCAGGTCTGCTTCTAAGCGGTCAAATACCGGAGCCCCCCAGCCGACTGGTAATCCACGAACCCGGCAAAGAATGGATCCTCCAACTGAGTCTCCCGCTTTTTTTGCTTCTAAAATACGAGCCTCCATTTCGGATGCTGTTTTCGGGTGAGGGCAACGGGTTGGAGAAGCCTCTACAGCATCAAGACATGGGAAATCGAGGCCATTAGGCACTAACAAGTCGTGAATACGTTCTACATAAGCCCGAACTTCCACCTTTTTAAAAGATAGGATCTTCTTGGCAACCGCACCTGCGGCAACGCGGGCAATGGTCTCTCTTGCAGAGGAGCGTCCTCCACCCTCGTGGTTTCTATGGCCATATTTCGACTGGTAAGTAAAGTCTGCATGAGATGGGCGAAATTTTTCTTTCATCTCATCATATGCCTGAGGGCGGGCATCCTTGTTGCGAACGAGCATGGCTATAGGTGTACCCAAAGTAAGGCCGTCAAAGATGCCAGAAAGAATCTCTACCTGGTCAGACTCATCTCTAGGGGTTGTAATTTTGCTTTGACCGGGGCGCCTGCGATCGAGTTCTTTTTGAATGTCGCTCTCGCAGAGTGGGAGGCGAGGAGGGCAACCATCAATCGTAACGCCAATTCCGCCACCGTGACTCTCTCCCCAAGAGCTAATATTAAAAAGTTTGCCAAACGAATTTCCCATGAATTCTTACAAAAGATTGAAGCACAAAAGGCAAAGATAAAAGTACATGTATATCTTGGATACAAATTCTTATAAATTGAGATTGCCCGGGCAGAGCAGCTATGCAAAATGGGAGATTAAGGTCGGGTCCCATGCGACGGCGATTGGATGAACTCCGTGAGGTCCGGAAGGAAGCAGCGGTAATCGCAATAGTTGTGTGCTGTGGGGTGCCTGGCCTTTTTTGTGCCTAGACGCATGTGTTCTTTCCGAAAAGATGAGATTTTGAAGGAGTTTGCTTGCCTGCTTTCCAATAACCGAACACAAAATACATTTTCTAATGGCTGAAGCAGCATACCAAGTAATTGCCCGTCGCTGGCGACCCAAGCAGTTTTCTGAACTAGTGGGGCAAGATCATGTGGTGCGCACGCTGGGAAATGCTATTGAACTGGGCAGAATTGCTCATGCCTATCTATTTGTAGGTCCACGGGGCACAGGAAAAACGACATCTGCTCGTTTATTTGCAAAATCCTTAAACTGGGAAGATGGTCCAACTTTAGAAGTTCCAGAGAGTTCCGAAATCGGACAGGCAATTATGGAGGGCAGATGCTTGGATGTAATTGAAATTGACGGGGCATCCAACAATTCCGTCGAGCAGGTTCGTGATCTTAGGGACGAGTGTCAATATGCACCCTCCCAATGCCGTTTTAAGATTTATGTGATCGATGAGGTACATATGCTTAGTCAGCAGGCTTTTAACGCATTGTTAAAAACATTGGAAGAACCACCCCCACATGTGAAATTTGTATTTGCAACTACTGAATCGCAAAAGGTATTGCCCACAATTGTATCTCGTTGTCAACGGTTTGAATTCCGATCCATTCCTGCAGATTTAATCATCCATAAACTTTTAGAGATTTGCAAAGCGGAGGAAATTGATGCCGATGAACAAGCCGTGGAAGCAATTGCCCGCATGGCTATGGGTGGGATGCGGGATGCTCAAAGCATACTAGACCAGATGATTTCTTTTTGTGGTAGGAAAATTGTGCAACAGGATGTTTTGGAGGTCTATGGCTTGGCTGCACCAGACCGAATTAATAAACTGTTCAAGTCCATGGTTGCTGCGGATTATGATACGATTCTACAGGTAACGGATGCATTTGCTGAAGAGGGCATAGACTTTTATCGGGCGTTGCTTGATTTGTCAGAACGCCACCGGGAGGCATTGATTGAATCTCTTCGTGGGTCCAGTCCGGAAGTTTCTGCTGAGCAACTTACCCGAATGCTTGACGCTTTGCGTGAGGGAGAATCTCTTGTTCGTTTAGGACTTTCTGAAAAAGCAAACTTTGAAGTTACCTTGTTTCGGGCAGTGGAAGCTGGAAGAACTCGTTCGATTGATCAGGTGATAAGGAAAATTTCTCAGGTAATTCCTGAGGGAGCTAAAAAAAAAAGTATAATTCCGTCTGAGGGAAATTCTTTACCCAGGCAGAAGGCAGATCCTATTTCAAATGCCCTTGAGGATTTAGTGCCCAGTAAGGAAGCAGGATCCGAGGAAGTCATAGTTGCCGATGAAAACCCTACAACTCCTACGAGTGCTGAGATTGTTAGTCCGATAAACTCTAAGCAAGAGGAAAAAGCAGGTAACCTTCCTGATGTTTCTGAAAGTAAAAAGCTTTTAACGCCTTTCGAGGAATTGCGAACGGTGGACCCAGAAAAAGTTCAAGAACGTGTAGATAAATTACCACCAGTAATTCGAGAAGTAGTGGAGGGAAAATTTAAAGCTAAATATGTTGCCCTTGAAAAGATAGATCCTGAAATTTTAATCTGATTTTAAGGGGTTCCGAAATATTAGTACATCTATG
>CALSMY010000003.1 GCA_943787575.1 uncultured Opitutales bacterium
GCTTATGATTTGTTTAAAGCCTTAAGGGTATGGGATTGGTTTGACCGGAGTTATCTTAGCAGCTGGGAGGGCTTTCAATACAACAATGATGGATTTCCCAAAAACCCGGGCCGTAGTCTGTTGCTGATAAGTCGACGCTTTGGATACGACTTATCCGATGAACTGAAAGCTCGGTTCGGCATCATCATGGAATTACGTCCCGGTCGGGATAGCAGTCGGCAGAGCTGAGTGGGGTCCCTTGAAATTTCTTATCGGGATCAGAAAGGGAAGGAATCCTTAAGTTGAATTTTGCTCTAATAAGTGAGCAGGTTTCGAAGTTTTTCGGAAGTTAAACCTCTCTTTTTTGCTTTCCGGGCAATATGGTTACAGAACCCGAAGAAGTTTCTTAGCAATTTCTTTTTACCAATCATATCTTTTGATCCCTTTAACTCGGTCAAAATGACGATCTTTGCTGAGTAATCCTAGTTTGTGCTGGCGAGCAAGGGCAGCGATCCAGCAATCATTTGCAGGAATAGGGGTGCCGGCAGCTTTTAACTCTGCTCGAACCGTGGCATAAGGTTCAATGGTCTGACGATTGGGTGAGAGTACTTCAGCCCGTTCGAGAAAGGCATCGAGCCATGCTTGGAGCTGTTTGCGGCGGGCTGGGGTGCAACCGGTTAAGCCATAGGCATATTCTCCAAGACTGATTAAGGTCGTGCAGATACGTGGAGCAGTTGAGAGTTGATCAATTAAATTTTCGTCTCTGCCCGCGAGGGCAGACAGGGCATTTGTATCCAGAATCATTTCCACATATCGTCATCGATTTCACGAAAGTCATCCGCTGAAATATTTTTTTCTAAATCACCAAGGGCGGCCGGGGAAACCTTGGGTAACGAGTTGATCCATTCTTTCAAGGTGCCGTCTTGGGATTCATCGTGTGCTAATTTTTGCTCAAGGCACTCTTCCATGTACTGGGCCAGTGGTTGGCCGCGTAAAGCAGCCCGGGACTTGGCTCGGCGCAAGACATCTCCTTTCAAATTAATGGTGGTTTTCATAATGCCATATTTACGGCAAAACCATTAATGTGTCAAATCTCAGTACCTTCTCTTAGTTGTTTTTGCGAGCGGCGATGGCGGAAGAGCTTTTGGTGCTTGATACTTTGGGTGGAGGCACGTTTGCGCCACAATCTGAAGCTGGATGGTTTGAGAGATTTTCTCATGTGGGCAATTACCTTGCTCTCGGTAAGGCCGGTGACTTTGCGGATTTCCTCAAAGGTGATCCGGTCGGCCCAGGCAGCCCAGATGATCCAATCCGGACTATCCTTCGAGGGCTCGGGTTTTTTGACCCGGGTAACTGGACTGTCGGATTGTTTGGGCTTCATTCAAATATTAAACCTAACTTTATTTGATGGTGGGGCAAATTGGAGGATGTATACCGATTGTCTTGGGCTTTTCCAGCATGTTACTAGTATGAGCTATCTTGAATACTAATAATACAGCCAGCGGACGGGAAGCACTTGTTGTGGAGAATGCCAAAAAGTCATTTGGTAATGTGGATGTGCTCAAGGGCATAGATTTAAAGATTTTAGCAGGAGAGCGAGTGGCGTTGATGGGCCCGAGTGGCAGTGGCAAGTCCACTCTCCTGAATTGTATTTGCGGGATTGAACCCTTGGATGATGGGACGATCCATGTAGGCGGGCAGGAATTGTCGGGATTGAAGAGTGGAGAGATCGAAAAATTGAGGAGAGAAAATATGGGCTATGTGTTCCAGTCTTTCCATTTGCTTCCGACCCTAAATGCTTTGAAAATGTGGAGTTTGCCGCCCAGTTGGTTGGAATGGGTAAAGAGGAAAGGCAGAGCCGGGTATCCTCCTTACTTGAGCAAGTGGGATTGAGCCACCGGGCGGAGCATTTACCTAGTGCATTGAGTGGGGGGGAGAGGCAGCGCGTAGCGATTGCCCGTGCACTGGTGCACCATCCAAAGTTGATTTTGGCAGATGAACCGACGGGCAGCCTGGACACGGAGTCCGGCGGGCAGGTATTGAAATTACTCAAATCTTTATCTTCAGACCTTAAGGTGGCCCTGCTTTTGGTAACTCATGACCATGAGTCCACACGGATTTGTGACCGGGTGATCACGATGAAGGATGGTTGCCTGATCTGATGCACTTGCGTTCCCGCATACAGCTTGTCTGGTTGTTACTAACCCGGACGACTTTCCGGCACTGGCGGAGTAAACTTGGGCATTACCTGCTGCTGCTGGGAATTGTGGCGGTGGGAGTGGGGCGTTTAATGGAATACGCCAGGCAAGCCGGGCAGCATCTGCAAATTTCGGACTCTTTAATCAGGCGGTATCGGGGCAGAGCGATTTTCTGATCGAATCTCCCGTACAAAGATTGCGCGAACAGGACCTCGCAAAGCTACAAAAACTAGGCACTGATCCAGACTGGCACCTGATCCCGGTGATCGAAGGTTCGGTCACGGCAGTGAGATGAGGACACGGAAGCAAGGAAGCAGCTCCGGTTGATTGGGCTGGACTTGCTGGCATTGGGTAACCTGCCAACACTGGCACAGGAGAGCCTAAAGTTTTCCGCCGAGGACGATGCGAATTGGTATGACTGGATTGGTAGTGAAAACGAGGTATGGGTGGGGCAAAAACTAGCAGATGCTCTTACCATTTCTGTGGGGGACGAATTATCATTTTTGGCAAGTGGACATTTGGCGAAGATGAAGGTGCGGATGATTTTGGATGATCCCAATGGCAACCTCCCGGATGATTTAGTATTGGCCGATATTCCCACTGCACAATCCCTCTTGAGCAGACCGGGTGAGTTAAACCGGGTGGAGGTGGTGATCGATCAATAGACCGCGAGAAGATCAGAATACCTGAGCGAAATCGAAAATAGATTGCTTGAAAATATACCAGCCAACCTCAGCCTTTCTCCCACCCAAAACCGGGCGGCGGACCGTGCATCGATGACGGCCGCATTTCGGTTGAACCTAACCATTCTATCCTTAATCGCTATCCTTGTGGGTGCCTACTTGATCCTACAGGCATTGGATGCTGCGGTGGTACGCAGGCGTTCAGAAATTGCCACCCTTCGATCATTGGGAGTGGATGGATCGGTCCTGTTTTTTACCTATCTGTTGGAAGCGTTTGTACTGGGCTTACTTGGTTCGATCGCAGGAGTGGGAGTGGGCCAGGTCCTGGCACTTGGGGCTGTGGGTATGCTCGCAGATACCGTAAACGCACTGTACTTTGCCACTTCGGTGGAGGCACTGGACCTGACCGTAGTAGATGTGGTGGTGGGCATTGTACTGGGATTACTCTTTAGTATGCTGGCTGGGTGGCTGCCTGCACGGGATGCAAACCAAACCCCACCTGCACAGGTGTTGGCACGGGGAGATTGGTCGCCCGGTTTTTCATGGTTGCGCAATCCAAAATATGGAGTGGGTCTACTTTTGATTGGTGGAGTTTTTCTGCTTTTCCCGCCCTATGTTATGGAGTCGGGTTCCAAGATGCCTGTCGGTGGGTTTCTTGCATCTGGTTGCTGGATATTGGGAGCGGCTCTCTTGTCCGGCCATGTGTTGGTGGTTTTGGCAAAGTTGTTTCGTCCCATTTGTACGAGCCCGGTAGCGAGGCTGGCGTGTAGCCGTTTGCAGGATGGATCGAGCAGGCACCGGTTGGCAGTGGCTGGCTTGGTCGTGGCGGTAAGTATGGTGACGGGGATGTTTCAAATGATCGATAGTTTCCGGGGGACAATTGAGGAATGGTTCGATGTACGTTTCCAGGCAGACCTATATATTTCAGAGAGCGGGGTGACGGGTGCGGGTAATATCAATGGAATTGATCCGGCTTTGTTGGATGAACTGTTGACTGACCCCAATATAAAATATGCAGATGTGATGCGGGTATGTAATGCCAAGCCACCCAAGGGCGTGACGGTTCTCGCAGGGGTGGATATGAAACACTGGAGCGGGGAGGCCAGGCAAATCTGGTTGAAGAAGCCCGGCTCGATTACGGTGGAGAGTGGTGCCGAGCCCGCCTTGGTCAGCGAAACTTTTGCCCGTAGGTTTGGTGTGCTTTCCGGCGGGGTAGTGGAGCTGGAAACCCCAGCGGGTATGCAAAAAGTATCCCCGTTTGGAATTTTTTGTGATTATGGAAATGAGTTTGGAATGGCGGCGGTATCCTCGGATGTATGGATGAAGTGGACAGGGTTTACACGCCCAATCAATGCCAGTTTGTTTCTGCATGATCTTTCCAAGTTGGAAGAGACTCGCGATCGTTTACGCCTAGAATACCCGGGGCTGGATATTCGAAACGAGCGGGAATTAAGGGATGTGGCCCTGGGGATTTTTGAGCAGACCTTTCAGGCAACCAATGCCCTGAGCCTGATTGGGTTGGCGGTTGCTTTTGCCGGATTGCTTCTTGGTTTGTTTTCCATTTTTGATGAATCCACCCAGACCTGGCAGACTTTAAAACACCTTGGGTTTTCCACTCCCCGTTTTATTTGGGCCGCTGGATTGGAGGGGGCAGGGATTGGATTGGCTGCGTGGGTGGCAGGTGCAATCACCGGGTTGGCCCTGGGCTGGTTATTGGTCTTTGTGATCAATGTACAATCCTTTGGTTGGACCTTGCTATGGACGGTGCCACTGGAAAGTATTTTGTGGTTTGGTGCCTTACTCACTGGAGTGGGTCTGCTATCAGGAATCGTTTCCTCAAGTTATTGGAATTTTCGTAGACGATGAAACAGGCTATTTTGTTTTTGTTGTTTTGTGGATGCCTCGGTGCTGCCGAGTGGATTGAGCCACCGGTACTTTCCAGTAAGGGTACAAGGTGCCGCTCCGGACTATGAGCCATCCTTCCCAACGGACCATGGTGCCCACCGGGAATATGGATTGGAGTGGTGGTACTGGATCGGGCACCTGAAAACAGAGAGTGGAGAGAAGGAGTATGGGTTTCAGTCCACTGTATTTCGGGTGGCGGGGAATCCCAACGAATCGAACAACTCCGAATCAAATGCATTTGGCAACCGGCAGCTCTTTCTCGCACACTCGGCCTTGAGCAATCTTTCAACCAAGCAATACCTCATAATGAACGGGTTGTGCGTGAGGGATGGCAAGCCCGAGCGAGTACGGACACCCTGGATCTACAAGTTGCTGGGATAAATGCATCGATGGCACCTGATGGAAAAAGCCACAGACTCACCACACGATATCCGAATGGCGGAATCCTGGAACTTGCACTGACTCCCACCAAGCCTTTGGTGAGGTTTGGAGATCGTGGGCTTAGCCGAAAAGGAGATGGGGCATCTTCGGTAAGCTGGTATTGGACATACACTCGGCTGAAAGCTAGAGGGTACGCTTACCCAAGATGGGAAAACGGAAAAGGTGGAGGGGCTTGCATGGATGGACCATGAGATATCCTCGAGCCAGTTGGGTAAAGGTCTGGTTGGGTGGGACTGGACTTGTATGCAACTCGATGATGGAACCGAAGTGAAGGCTTACCGTTTGCGCAAGGATGATGGTACGAGTGACCGCTGGTCCGCTGTTTATTGGATTGATGAGAAGGGTGGGGTGCAGCAGGTATATGCTGACCAATTTACCTGGGAAGAGGAAGATGAGTGGACCAGCCCAACCACCGGGCTTTCTTATCCTACAACTGTTCAAATAAAAGCACAGCATCCAACCAGGGAATGCAAAATTATCGGCTCCGTCCACTGCTTGATAACCAGGAATTTACTGGCAACCGTGCCGATAATGCCTACTGGGAAGGTGCCTGCGAGGTATTGGATACTGATGGCCGCGTAATTGGAAAAGCCTACCTCGAACTTGCCGGATATGGTGGCGGGCTGGGTGCCCGGCTCAATTAATTTATCATCTGTATAATGCTAATCTTATTGCAATTAATTTGCATAGTACCAAGGTTTCCTTTCATGAAACAATTCCTGGCATCTTTATGTTTGATCATCGTGGGTACTCTTTCGGTATCCGTGGTATCGCCGGGCATACACTCCTATGTGTTTCATGGAGATGCGGAGTGCCCGCACAGTAAGGCGGGTAAGAGCTGTTCTTCCCATCAGGAAAATTCCACAGAGGATAAGCAAAGCACTGGCAGTTGTGCAGTGGTGCTTTTTGGCCAATCGGTGGAGCATGTATCTGCATTTTTTTACAGCGGTCCTTTCTCTCTTTTAGCGGAAGGTGTTGTTTGCTTCGATACCGTCGGAGTTCGTGTTCTTGGAGAACAAAATATTTATCGGGTGCGTGGACCGCCCGAAGAGGTTTAATATTTGTAAACCTGGGGTGCATGAACCCTGCCAATCGTGGCAGAGGCAGTGCTCCATAATTTGCCTCCTGATTTTGAGAGTATGGGAGGCATAGAAATAAAGAATCCTACTCGATCTGAATGTAGCGTTCTAAAAGCCTCAAATCTCTTTGAATATTGAATCCAATGAAATTTTATACTGTTCCCATTTTATTATCCATACCCTTTGCATTTGCACTGGGTCAAAAAGACAAACAGCAAGCCGAGCAGCTCGATGCCCTGGTTGTTGAATCAAGCCCGCTTGATACCAATCAATGAAACCACTCAATCAGTGGGTATTCTTACTGGTGATGAACTAGATAAAGCCAGAAGCAAAACCATAGCTGAAACTTTGTCTGATCTTCCTGGAGTTAATCAAACTCAATTTGGTCCATCCGCTAACCGCCCCATCATTCGCGGTCAAGATAAGTTTAGAATTAAGGTTGTTCAAAATGGATCTGATTCATTTGATGTTTCCGGCCAGTCTGAAGACCATGCAGTACCTATAGACCCATTACTTGTAGACAGAATCGAAATACTACGTGGTTCTGCTGCACTATTACATGGAGGAAGTGCAATCGGTGGTGTTGTAAATGTAATTGATCGTAGTATTCCAACTGCTATTCCATCTGGAATTAGTGGGTCTTTACTATCAAGTTACAGCAGCGTAGATGATGGTTTTAATTCCGGTATTACAGCTTTCGCAGGTTCTGATAATTTTAACTTTCAAATCAATGGTTTTATTCGGGACTTTAAAGACTATGATACCCCAAGTTTTTACAAGGAGGATCATCATTCTGGAGAATTGGAGGGACCTTTCAATGTTGTTTCAAATAGCCATGGTGAGAGCCAGTCAATTGGGTTTGGCGGGGCGTATAAATTGGATTCAGGCTATGCAGGGTTCAGTTACTCAAACTATAATAACGACTATGGAGTACCCGGAGAACATGCCGAAAGTGATACTCTTATCGAAATGGAAAGAGATCGTTTTGAATTCCGAACTGAAATTGAGATTGCTGATTCTGAATGGCTCCGAGCCGTCGAGCTAAACCTTGGTTATGCAGATTACAAGCACAGTGAGAGTGGATATGAAACTGAAGACAATATTACAGAATGGCACACTCATTCGACTTACTTAAAGAGGGGTTTGATGTAAAAATTGCATTTGACCATGAATTTGGTGACTTTAGCGGAGTCTTTGGAGTTCACGGTATTTTTGATGAATTCAAAATTGACGGCGAAGAAAGTATTCTTGGTGGTCTCAGTAAGGATGATAACAATAATTCAGTTCCTCAAAACGATGCAATTAGTTCGGAGGATTCTTCAAGGATAGCCCTTTTCTTAATCGAGCAATACTCCTTAAGTGATCAAACCACATTGAATGGCGGAATTCGTTGGGAAAGTTTTGCTCGTGACTATGAAGGTACTGCAGATCGGGACGATTCATTATTTAGTGCAAGTGGTGGAGTTTCACACGAACTCAATGAAATTTGGAACATCAGTGGTAACTTGAGTTACTCTGAGCGTGCTCCAGATACAGCTGAATTGTATTCTGACGGAGGGCATCATGCGACCGAGTCCTATGATGTTGGTACTTCAACTTTAGGTACTGAGTCTGCCGTTGGTATTGAAGTTATTCTTCGTAAGAAAATTGGCAATGTTACAGGTCAATTCTCAGCATTTCATACCGAGTATAAAAATTACATATTCCTGGAAGATACAGAGCAGGTTCGGGATGCCACAGGCCATTTGCCTAACCGCCCTGATAATGAATTTTCTTCAGGAGCAGAGGGTCTTGAAGAAAAAAAATATGAGTCTGCAGATGCTGAGTTCCAAGGATTTGAAGTTGAAGTTGATTGGTTAGCTCTGGAGAACCCAGGGTGGGACTTGCTGCTTTCGGCATATGGTGACATGGTGCGCGGTAAAAATAAGTCCGAGGGTGGAAATCTACCCAGAATTCCAGCAGCTAGAATTGGATTTGGTTTTGAAGTTCAGCAAGAGAAACTTGATTTCGGTATGAAGCTTATTCGTTCCCTAAAGCAGGATAAAGTTGCCGTTCACGAAGACCACAGCGAAGAAGCAACGGATGCATATTCTATCTTAAGTGCATTCGCGTCTTATGATATTAATGTTGGTGACAATGTCGGTACGCTTTTCCTCCGTGGAAACAATCTTACTGACGAACTTGCATTCAACCATGCCTCTGTACTTAAGAATCATGCACCCTCAGCTGGTCGAAGTGTAGAAGTTGGTCTCAAGTTCGATTTCTAGGACTTTCCGAAAAGTAAAAAGCTTAAAATTTAGGATTCGTAAACTGATCCTAATATAGGGCAAGTCGGACTTCTCTGCAATTTGGGGAGTCCGGCTTTTTTGTTTTATCTAATGTAGAGGACGAATCATCCGTTGCTGAATGGCGGGAAATCTTTATAGGGCAAGCAGTTCGTTCATTAACTTCGCTGTCTTGTCGATCCCACCATCGTTACCCTCGCGGGTGGCCCAGCCTGAAAATTCGACTCTTTCGAGTTCGTGGCGGACTTTCTTCCAGTCCACATCTCCCTGGCCGAGTGGGCAAAATCCATTCTTCGATCCCCAGTCCTTGATATCTAGTTTGAGGGTGCGTTTGCCCAGGATACGGATCCATTCATGGCTGGGAGCAAACCTTTGCATGTTGCCAATATCAAAATATGCCTGCACCCAGGGACTGTCACAGGCATCGATATAATCCCGAAATTGCTCGGGTTTGTAACAAAATCCATTCCATACGGTTTCGATCAGGATATGAATCTTTAACTCCTCTGCGAGGGGGAGAAGTTGCTGGATTTGTTCAATCGAACGATCCCAAACATGCTGATGGTTTTCCTGCTCTCCGGTAACTTTCCCTGGGACGAGCAGTACGGAGGTTCCGCCAACTGCCTTGGCGTCACGCATCGCCTGTGCGAGCCCATTGCGGCTCTTTTCGCGAACCTCAGGATTCTTGTCGGATAGTCGAATTTGCCAGTGTTTACTGTAGACCACGCCATGCATGGGAAGATCCAGCTTGGAACAGGCCTTTTTTATTGGTTCAACCTGTAAGCCAGGTGCATTGCCCTCAATCCCATCAAACCCGAGGTCTTTTACTCTTTGAAAATGTTTCTCATCGGGAGCGGTGCCCACCTTGACCGCCTTGTGAATGATTCCACGAAAGGACTTCGACTGGGCGTGTGATAGACCGGCAAGGGCGAGAGACCCCGCGGCACTGGTAAGAAACTGTCTACGATTCATTTGTGTATAACTGGGGTTCTGTAAGAGTTTGTCAATGCTCGCAATGAGATGTGCGGAATTCGCAGATTTAGGTTGCCGAATATAGGATTGGTTTAGCATTCTCAAGAAACCCTTCCGTCCAACATTATGACTGATCCAGCCGTTTCTAATCATTTAAGAAAAAGTCGACTGACCATCCTGCTTATTTTGGGTGGGGTTCTAATGATCCCAGCTTTTTTTGCCTGGATCGTAAATGTGGAGATAGGTATGCGGACCATCTTCCCTGGATGGAAACTATTGGAGAGTGTACTCCCGAGTTTTATCTATGACTCGTTCCTCATCTTTGCGGATGATCTTAGTACGATCAGTACTTTTATTCCTCTTCTGCTTATTCTCTACCCACTGGTTATGAGCTGGAAGGTTTGGAAACTTAAAGCAGAGCAGGAGGAGAGTTTATCCAAGCTGGAACACGATCCTTATCCCGACAATTTTCCTTTCTTTTTAGTGATGCTTGGATTGGTGGGCACTCTTTATGGATTGCTGATTGGGTTGGATGTGAGCGGGGTGAAGTCGATTGGCGATGATACGGATTCGCCGGATCGTATTAAAGATGCATTGGATCAATTGCTTGGCGGAACCTCCACCGCATTGCTTAGCTCTCTGGTTGGCTTATTGGGCGCCTTTTTAGCTGCCAAGCCCATGACTGCAGTTTTTCACTGGGCCGCCTGTCTGCCTAAGGTTGAAAGCGTCGGCCTTGGAGAGACGCTCGGGGGGTTGATCGAGGACATGAAAACCCTCAGTGATTCGAGCCGTGAATTTTCTGAGAGATTAAATTCTACCCATGTGCAGGAGGTCTCGACTACCTTGTCTGAAATCGGCACAGAGATGACTGGGTTGAGGCAGGAATTAGCACATACAAACCAAATCATTGAGGGCCTGGGAGAGACTCAGAAAGCCGGGCAGAATATGCTTGGTTACCTCGGTCAATTGGGAAGGTTGGAAAATTTGGAAACCTTACTTGAGCGGATGGGTAATGCATATCTAACTGCAAGCCAATCTAACGATCGTGCAATGCAGTCGCTTCAGTCCATGGGAAGCAGGCATGCAGAAGATTCCATGAAAATGGAAGAAGCCCTTCGCACAATTGCTTCTACTTTATCGGATGTGGAAACCGCAGGACGGGACAGTGCCGAGCAGATGCGGGAAGTGGTATCACAACTTAATGAGGCCAATGAAAGTTTGCGTTCCGGTAGAGAGCGGGCAGAAGTCCAAAGGCAGGACACGATTGAAATCTTGCAGGCAGTTCGGCAGGATAGAAATGTAGACCGAAAAGCCTTAAGGAATGCTTTTGGACAATTTTTACAGTCCGATGACAAGCCAACCACAGATCAATCGTAATGAGTGGTAGGGCAGGAGGTTCCTCCAATCTTCAGGGCTTGGATGATTTAATCCGAGGAAAGAAGAAAAACTCTCTTTCACTTAGTCCAAACGATGCCCTAGTGCAGATCGCACTACCTTTGGTTCTGATCTTGGCAATCATTACCCGCTTGATGGTGATCGAGTATACGGAGGCGATGCGCAATAAGGGCCCGCGAGTTCTGGAGATGTGGAAGCAGCAACTCATTCTGCGAATGGATACCGTGATGAATAAATGGGAAAAACAGGCGGAGCTCGGTGCATTTCCAGACTTTAGTCGTGTTCAATGGAAAGGTGCTTTTCCAGTAGATGAACGATTTAAGTCTCTTTGTGCGAGGGCTCAGGAGATGGATAACCGAAAAAATTTGGAAGATGATATTTATAACCAAGCACTGGCTTATACTCCTCCAATTGAGGATGAGGAAAGTGCGTCCTTCTTTGTCCCGGTGTTCGATCCTGATGCCAAGTATCAGCCAAAAAACGCCGATAAAATATCCGACGAATTTGTAATTAATGAGGGGCGAAGAGCCTATGCCATGCGTCACATTGCGGACCGGGTATCGAAGTGGAAGGAGCAGGTTGAGGGTTTGCAGTGGGCCGCGGTGGCTCAGTGTGCAGATAAGATGCCATTGAATGCTCTAGGGGGATCACCTGACAAGATATCCACACAGCTAACTAGGGTGGCCAGCGAGATGAACAAGCGTGGATATCCACTTATGAATAGCGTGGTGGAAGAGTACGGAAAACTGGACGAATGAAGAATACATTATCTAGCTTAGCTACCTGTCTGATTGTTTTCGGAGCAATAAATTTTTCCTGGGGAGCAGACCCCAAGGCCGAAGCAAAGCGCATGCTTACTTTGCGAGCGGCTGCGGAAAAAGCGCGAACTTATTTGCAAGAATCTGCGGAGGTGAATGAAAAACAAAACGATGCGGTTAGCACGATGCTTTCCAAGGAAATGCTCAAGCAGGTCGAAAAATTTCGTAGTAAAAAAGATGGGCAAAGTCCAGGTAGGGACTGGTTATCGGGTTGGAAGTTAAAGGAATTAGAGAAGTCGGTGGATGGTGCATGGGAATGGGCGAAGGAACAAAGTCCGCTTCCGGTCAATCGGGCTGATGTAATTAAACGGGCGACCAAAAACTGGTCTAAGGATGCTCAGGCAAAGGTGGGCCAGTTTGCTGATAAAAGTATGAAGGCAGTCTATGATAAAGCACGGCGCTTGGCTGCGGATGAACAACTGAGAAGCCTGAAGCAAAAGCTCAACTACCCAAGCAAGGATGACTTGAATAAGCGTATCTCCGGTTTGATCGGAGGAAATAAAAACAGATGGTCTCCTTTGAACTCCAAAGATTTTGGAAAGTTAGATGGCTGGTTAAAGACAGTGGTGGGAAACGCAGGGCCTGTGTTTGAGGAATTAAACAAGGAGGTTGCAAAGATGTCCTCCAACTTGCGGCTTGAGCTGGGAAACCAGTACCAGGCTCAGTACAAAAGCATTCAGCAGATGGTTGAGAAAAATGGATTTCCCAAGGAATTGATTACCAAAGAACAACTGAAGGCTCATGCACTCAATTTACTGAAAGAAAATACTTCGGAAAACTTGGCAGCTAAACCACCAAGGTATGGGGTGTTTTCGGCGATGGAAAATCTGGTCGAAAATGCCGCTGCCCATTGGGAAGTGAAGCGTATGGAAATATTTGCCAAAGCCAGGAGTGATTGGCTGCCTATGAAAGATCAGCTGGAACAAGCTATTCGCGGAGACTTGGCTAAACATGCTCCCTTGGAGGATAGCCTGAATGTTTTAACGGAAAAATTTTTATCTCCTGCGAATGAAAAACTTGCTTCTTTGTATGGAGGAAAACAATGGGCCACTTATTTTAAAGAGGCTTTGGCTGAGCAAGATGTATTGAGAAAAAATGTGACCAACCAGTTTCGCAGTGCTCTGAAGGAAAGGATCAAGCCCATTCGGGAGAAGATTGCAGGGGAACAGTTTGCTACTCATTTTTCCATGCTTAATGAAAAGGTTTTTCCGGAGGAACCCATTATTATGTATTTTTATCAGAAGGGTAAAAAAAGCGTAACCGACTTTAATGAGCTCGCAGATGGGCTCAATTTCCCAGCACCTGAGCGACCCTCAATTATTGAGGAAACAAGGTTGCTTGCGGGGGACCGTGCGAATCGGGCAATGGTACCTGCATTGAGTTCAATGGATAAGCAGGTGGGTTTGGTGCGTGAGGTGGAAAAGAAAAAAATAGACCAGTTGAAAGTGGAGGCTGAGCAAGGGCGTCCCTTCGCCGAAATTCTCAGGGAATGGGACAAGGATTGGGGTACTCTTTGGAACGGTGCAAAGCAAAAAGTCTCTGAGAGGTGGCGGTCGAAGTTTAACCACATAGATAAGTTATTGAATAAAGGGGTCAGGCAATTCTATGATGGTATGCAACCTAGCTCGAATAGCACCCCACAAGATACAGTTGCGGTAAAGGAGGATGAACTTGGCGAAGAACAGGAGGATACCCCTAATGAATCTGTCCCGGTCGAAAATGAACAGCCTGAGCAAGAGGATGAAAATGAAAAATCCGAGCAGGAATCTTTGCAGGGTATGTGTGAAGAACTGAAGCTCTATATTGGACTTGCAGATGGGGTCTTTGCTTTTTCTGATCTACCGGATGGGAGGTGCAGGATGTTATTTGGTACACCGGATGGGGTGGGTGCGTTTTCTGTAAAATTTGATCCTCAACAAGTCGAAGTTGCTGCCAATCAAATATCAGGAAGTTTGAAGAAACCGCTTGGGTTAGTGCTTGATGGAAATGCCCGAATGGGCGGGAATCGTATCCTGCAATTGTTTCAAGGGGAGTATCAGGGGCCGGAAATAAAAATGCTTTTTAAGGTATCCACCCCAGCAGTTCGACACCAAATGAGCATACTGGTTCGGCAACAGGTGGAAGAGGCGATCGAGGCATGGGCGAAGAAGTCAGGTCGGAAAGCTCCTGATCTTATTTGGCAGGACGATGTGGAACTCTAAGGATTTTTTGAGTCGGGCTCTTAGGCTTTGGCGGGTGGTTGAGGACGTAGTTTCCAGTTGCATAAGAGCACCCCGATAAAGGTGATAAGAAACCACGGAGCAAACCAATCTGCAGCCGCCTGAAAAAGTAGTCCAGAATCAGCAGCTATGGTGGAATCTTTTCTCAAGCGGACCACAAGAAAGGCGTAGAGAATACCAATCGCTCCATAACCTAGGTTGAGGGCAAGTCCCTTGAAACTGAGCAGGGTTGCACGGATGGATTTGTTGGCCGCTTGGTTGAGGTAAAAACTCGCGCAAAATCCAGTCATTACCATGGCAGCGAAAAGGAGCATCGAAAAAATCACTCCAATGTAGGGAACGAAAAAGCGGGTACCAATAAAAGCAAGGAGAACGATCGTGGAAATAATGAGAAAGTTTTGATTGGGACCAAATCTTTCGGTCATGTGACGGGCGATCTTGGAGACCACCATTCCTTGAAGGGCAATGACTGCACCAATTATTCCAAAGGCAACCTCAGGGTAGGAAATAAGCCGGTAATATTCACTGTTCATGGTAATGAACATGCGGATCACGCTATCCACGGTGGCGGCGGCAAGGATGACAAGTAAGGCAAAAGGAGTGCGAGCAATCCAAAGGGCAACATTCCAGGTTTGTAAAAAAGCGGCCCTGAGGGGAAGGAACTCTGATTTGGACTGGTAGTTTTCAGTTTCGCGAAGGGCACATGCAGAAAAAAGTGTGAGCACGGCAGTTACCAGGTTGAGTAGGATGGGCCAGCGCATTGTATCCTGCTGGGTAAGAGAATTTTCAAACCCGAGCAGGGCACAGGCTTGATTCATCACATCCGGGTCGTAAATAATGCCACCCGTAAGGAGAGCAATCATGAAGGCAAAAGATTGCCATCGGGTTACTTTTTGGAGGATTTTTGCCCAGTCCTCCTTTTGGCCGGCCTCGTCAATTGAGTCGTAAACCAATGCCTCATCTGCGCCGCTGGCCGCTGCTTCTGCTAGTCCACTGAGAATACGGTTGATCGCGAGAATCCAAAAGAGCAGGTCGAGGTCGGAAGTGGGTGCAAATCCCCAGACCACCATTTCGATGACCATCAATATACCAGCTGCGACAACCATTTTTTTGCGGCCAATCATATCGGATAGGGCACCAGAGGGAACTTCGGCAAGAATGATACTGGCCGCCCAGATGGAATTGAGAATGGCGAACTGTTCGAGTGTCATCCCGAAGTCCAAATAAATTACTGCAAATACGGGGTAGTAAAACCGGGCATTAAAAAAGATCCGGAAGGCGATGAAATTTCGCACATTGGAGCGGGCGATTTCTTTTTTCTCACTCATTAACGATGCCCGGTCAGAAATTGTTTATAGATGGTGGGTACGAGGCACAGGATAATCGTTCCGACTGCCAGGCAAACCCAAGGAGAAATACCCAGGCCCATAGGAATAAACCCGGCAAGGAGGGCGACGGTCGCTGCGAGTAGAGCGTAGGGGAGTTGTGTGCGGAAATGGTCGTATGGTTTGATCTCGCATGCCATTGAGGAAATTATGGTGGTGTCGCTCAGGGGCGAGCAGTGATCTCCAAACACAGCTCCGCTAAAGACCGCCGCCACTGCGGAGGCCATCATCGCATCCGACCCGGGGGCAAGTGATGCACAGACTGGAACGACCAGTGGCATAAGTACACCCATCGTCCCCCAGGATGTACCAGTGGTGAAAGAGATTAATACGCCAAGAATAAAGACAGATGCGGGGAAGAGGAAAGGGGGAAGGGTACCGGATAAAGTTTGGGAGAGAAAGGTGGCGGCTTCGAGCTCGCGGAGGGTACCACTTAGGCACCAGGCGGCAATCAGCACAAGGGAAGGGGGAATGAAGCGGCCGATCCCACCGGCAAATACTCTGGATGAACGCATGCCGGAAGACTTTAGAGATTTTTGATTGCATACAAAAGCTACGGCACAGGCGAAGATGGAGCTGTAAAGCAGGACCAGGTTGGACTGGGCATCTCCGAAGGCTTGTTGAAGTTTGTTCAGGCTGAGTGGCCATGCTTTTCCCTCAACTCCATTGAGGTACAAGCCGGCGAAGAGACAGCCAATGAGGGTGACCAAGGGGATGCCCACTTTGAGGGACCCATGGATTGATGGATGGTCCGTTGGAGTGCTATCCGTATTGTCTTGCTTGGTCTGAGCATCATTCGCCGATTTTTCCATTTTTTGCATAGGGCCAAGGTTGAGGGATTTCCTGATGGCAATGACGACGAGAACAAGGGTGAACCAGCAATAAAAATTTCGCGGGATAGAAGAGAGGAAAAGAACGAACGGTTCGGTCCCTTCGATACCAGCAGCGAGGTAGCCCTCGCGGATCATTGATAATTGATAGGCAATCCAGGTTGACATAATCGCCACGCAGGCAATGGCGGAACCCGTGGAGTCGACCAGGTAAGCAAGTTTTGCTCGGGACACTCCCGTACGATCAGCCATCTGCCGAAGGGCTCTTCCGGTGAGAAGTGCACTTGCGAGTCCATCAAAGAAACAAACAACTCCCATAAGGAATGCGGACCACTGCACCTTTTGGGATAGGTCTTTTCCCTGCCTTAACCAAGCCTGTAAAATGCAGTCGAATCCGCCCCCTTTTTCAAGAAGGGCGGCAAACCCACCAAGTAGAAGGGTAAAGGCAAGAACGCTCAAATTCCATTCACTTGATAGTGCAGGAATGAGAATCTTTGAAAAAAAGGAAGTAAATGCATGGAGTGGATTGCCGCCGGCCATGAGAATAACTCCCGACCCCGCACCTAGAAAAAGCCCACCGAGAGCACTCTTTAGTAGTACGACGGAAACAAGGGCTACCACGCTTGGCCATAAGGAAAATATCGGTCCTTCCAATTGAGCTACTCCAAAGGATGCCAGGAAAATAATCAGGACCATTCCTTTTTTGATATTCATTAGATGGGGCTTTTTAAAAAATGGTCATACTTTAGCCAAAACTATGCAATGCAAGGATATTGGGCTCAACTACCAATCCATTATTTTACTAGGCTTTACTTAAAAATTTTCCGCTAAAACGGATTGGTTGTCGCTTGCGTTATTCACAATAGTTGGCTATAAGAATAACTTATTATTAATTAATCTAGCTTACAGCAAAAATTAATCGACAATATTGGGTGGTGGAATGATGTGGCGCAAACAATGCAATCTTAGCGTGTGGTCGCATTTTTCTCTTTCTAATAAGTTGATAAACTAACTTTCAAACATTCTGACATAAACATACAATGAAAACTTTATTTGAAGAAGATCTCTTGGACGCCGGATATGAGCTTCCATCTTCCGGTCTTTGCTACAATCTTGATCCCGAAGATGCAAAGGCTTTGATATCTGAAGGTGAGTGGTTACTTGCCGAAGATGAACTTGTGGCTCGTGAAGGCCAGGAACAGCGTTTCTTATACATGATTGTTTCCGGGGCAGTCGAACTTTCCAAGAAGGACGAGAAAGGAAAGCATCAAAATATAGCAAACCTTGGCACTGGAGATACTTTTGGAGAAGTTGCCTTTTTGCGTGGTCACATTGCCTCAGCAACTTCCGAAACCCGGGGGCTTTGTATTCTTTGGAGAATGAATCATGATCAACTTCTAGAATTTATTTCGAGTCATGGTTCTCTTGCTGGTCAATTGTGCTTAAACTTGGCTGGTTTACTTGCAAGCCGGTTGTTGAAAGAAAATACGGTAGTATCCAAGGTTAAAATGGATTTGGAAGAAGCTATACTCAATTTACGAAGTGCTTCTGAAGAGGATAATTTAAAAACTACTGCTCTCAAAGAACTACAAAATAAGGTGGAAAGTTTAAACCATGCCACCCGGGTAAAAAGAGAGAAGCAAAGCAAGCGTTCGAAATTTAACGCCATTTCCATGACCAGCCTTGCGGTTGCCTGCCTTTCAGTTGCCGGACTATTTGCCTTGTACAACTCTTATGATCACGAGGCACCAGCCAAGGTTGTCGCACTGACCGAAGAGTTAGAAGGTATGAAAAATAATGAATCTTTCTATCTGGATCTAAAGAAAAACCTCGAAGCGGAGAATTTAGAACTTGTTCAAACCAATAACCGAATTGAAAAGTCAATAGATACGGTTTCTGAGGAACTTCAGGAATACAAGGAATTATTAAGCAAAAGAAATTGGGATTATGATGCTCTCAATAGCGAACTTTTTCAAGTCCAGGAAGAACTTGCAGCTTTGATAAGTTTGGAAGAGGAAGCTCAGGCAGAAGAAATCGTAACCGAGGTTAACCCGGCTGATTTGTATATTCCCTTAATTCCGCAAAAATTCATCGACGAAATTAAGGCATGGACCCAGTCTCATTCCACTCTTGCATTTCCTTGTGAAGTCAAGGTGTTGAATGAGGCGGTAACTCTTTCTGACCTTACCTTAATTGCAAATATGGAAGTTAAGGTTGGCGAGCAGATTGTGGTAACACGCTTTCATCCAGTGTCCGAAGAATATGTGGTAGCGAGACAGGGAAATAATGATACCTTCATGGCCTCAGTTCATATAAATAATACTAATGTTATGGAGGTTCTGGCCTTGAAGTATGTTAAGCATATGAGGGAAATCGGCAAAGATGTTTCAAATCCCTTCTCATCCATCCGCTTTTCTCAAATAGATCAAAACTTCTCGGAGGATTGATCTAAAGCTTTTTGGTTGAAGGTTCGAATTTATCTTTAGCCTTTTAGATTGATTAGTCTAGCCACTTATTCCGCTTAGTAAAGTACCCAGTTGTAGGGTTTCCATTTCGTACAATTGAATTGTTTGAGCCTTACCCTAGGCGTATTGCGAGTGCGTAGTTTTGGATTGTCGGGTAAAGCCCAAGTTAGGATAAGGTGGCTAGATCAATAACAAATCTATATTTAACATCGCTTTGACGCATCCGTTCAAAAGCTTCGTTGATCTCATCCATTCGTATAAGCTCTACCTCAGAAAGAATGTTTTTATCACCGCAAAAATTGAGCATTTCTTGCGTTTCCGCAATCCCTCCAATCAAAGAACCTGCAAGGGTGCGCCTTCCAAAAATTAATTGAGCCGCATTTATTTTACTTAATGGCTCAATAGCACCGACTACACACATCGTTCCATCAGTCTTAAGCAATTCAAGGAAGGGCGTGAGGTCGTGATCTACGGGTATGGTATTAAGTAAAAAATCAAAGGACCCCGCTTCTTTAGTTAATGCATCAACAGAAGAGGAGAGAAGAACCTCATTGGCACCTAGCATTCTGGCATCCTCTCCTTTTTGTTCGGATGATGTAATCATGGTAACCTGGGCACCAAGAGCACGGGCGAATTTTACCCCCATATGTCCAAGACCACCCAAGCCAATTACTCCCACTTTTTGATTTGGGCCAATATTCCAGTTTCGCAAGGGAGAATAGGTGGTGATTCCAGCACAGAGCAATGGTGCAATGCCGGGACCTGTTAAGGAGTCAGGAATGTGCAGGACAAAAGATTCTTTCGCCACCACACTGGTAGAATATCCACCATAAGTAAAACCGCCTGGGTCTGAAGTTTCAGAATTGTAGGTGGCGGTAAATCCATTGAGGCAATATTGCTCGAGGCCTTTTTCGCAGTTTCCACAGATTCCACAGGAATCAACTAAGCATCCAATGGCCGCACGATCACCAGCCTTGAAGTTTTTCACTGCTGAGCCAACTTCAGTGACCCGACCCACAATCTCATGACCAGGAACCACGGGGTAATTAGTCATACCCCAGTCGTTGTTAACAAAATGAATATCGGTGTGACAGACCCCGCAATGTTCGATAGCAATTTGAACATCGTTTGGTCCGACTGGACGGCGTTCGATGTTCGTTGGAATAACTCGAGCCTTTGGTTCGGACGCAGAATAGGATTTTATTATACTCATCAATTGCTCTTGCTATCCCATCAGTGGGAAATGGCAAGGCAATGGGTAAATCCGAAGAATAAAAATTGTTTGATCCAGCAGACAGAAGTGTGTCGAGAAAATGGACTTATGCAGTAGCTAATTTGCCTGCGGATTCAATTTCTTGAACGATGGTACGAACCTCAGAACGTAATTCGTTCATGGTGCCTTTGGAGATCTCAATTTTCTCGCGAATAGCAGTTTGTAATTCTTGATGAATCTCAGAGAGACGATCCCCAAACTTTTCCAGGTTTGCAGAGGCTTGGTCTATCAACTCAGAACTCTTATTTTGAGCGGACTTAAAAGAGGATAGTTGATTTTTAACAATACGAGAAATTTCTTTGGTTTCTGCAAGCAAGATCCGTTCATTTGGAACGCGCTTAAGGTTGTTGGTGAGACCAAGCTTGGAAAGGGTCCAAATAATCCATTTTGAGGGATCAAGTTGCCAGGGTTTTACACCGTTTCGGTAGTCCCATGCAAACTCGTGGTGGTAGTTGTGGTAGCCTTCTCCCATCGTGAAGATTGCTGCAATCCAGCTGTCACGGGCGAATGTTCGGTAGAGTAGGGGCGTTCGCCAATCATGTGGCATAGGGAGTTAATACAAAATGTGGCGTGTTGGACCAATACAACCCGTGCAACTCCAGGTATGAGGAAGCCGCCTAGTGCACCAACTGCAGGGGAAAGGTTGCCCGAAAATACTGCGTAATAATAGCCGATTAGAGAGGGAACGATGAAACTGACGATAAAGGAAATAGCATGAACCCACTTATGCTGCCAAGCTACCAACTTATCGTTAAGAAGGTCGTGTACATTGTCGAAGGGTGGTTCCGGTTTTAGCTTAAACATTAACCAACCCATGTGAGCCCAGAAAAACCCTTTAGTAATGTCGTAGGGATCGTCATCTGTGTCCACATGTTTGTGGTGTTTGCGATGTTCGGAACTCCACCATACGGCTGAATTTTCAAAAGCGGCAGCACCGAAGAGAAGAACAAACAATTTAACCGGCCATTTTGCTTGGAAAGCTTTGTGAGAAAAGAGACGATGGTAACCCACTGTTATGCTCATTCCTGTGGCTAAGTAGAAAAATAAAAAGACACCAAAAAGGAACCAGTCCCAGCCGAAAGTCCAGAAGTAGTAAGGCACTGCAGATACGGTGAGTAAGGCAGTAAAGATGAGAAATCCGCTGGTCACCCATTCCACACGATTGAAAGGTATATTTTTGAACATATTATATAAGTTTAGTAAAAATAGTAATTATGGCGAACATTAAAATGGCTGCTTCCAATGAGGATGCAGAGATAATTAAGCTACTTGGAAAAAGAAATTACTTGTTAGCCGTTCGATATAGATTACTACTAAATATGCCTATTGGGGCATTTTACAAACAATTCAAAAAACCATTGTGCTATGAATAAAATAAAAATCATCATTTCAGGAATCCTTGTATCCAGTCTTCTCTCATTATCCGGATGTTATGTTACCAAAGCTGGAAATTATGTTTCTGAAAAATCCAAAGCTGCTTGGTCCGGTACTAAATCGTTTTTCGGTGCAGACGAAGAATAATTATTTGTATATTTTATGAAATCCTCCCTCCTGTTAAGCTTACTTTATTCTTTTATCCTTCTTGGTGTTTCTTCTTGCTCACTTTCTGAGGTTGGCAACACCATCAAATCCAAAACGGTACAAGGATCGAACTACCTCGTAGAAAAATCTAAGGGCGCATACAATTACACCAAAGAAGTTATAGGTTTGGGTGATGATGAACCTGTGGATCCATCGATTCTATATCTGAAAGGAAAAAGAGGGCCAGGGAAAGGGAAGACCGTTGTTCTTATTTCAGGGGATGAAGAGTATCGAACTGAGGAGAGTATGCCTATGCTTGCCAAAATTTTGGCAGAAAGGCACGGATTTACCTGCAAAGTTCTATTTTCTTGGGACGAGGGAGGAAATTATATTGATCCAGATAACCACAGAGGGGTTAAAGGTTGGCACCACTTGGATAAGGCAGACCTCATGATTATTGGTACTCGTTTTCGCGACCCATCTACCGAAGATGCCAAGCATATCACCCGATTCCTCAACGATGGAAAGCCCATTATTGGCATACGTACCTCCACTCATGCATTCAAATGGTTGGACGATCGTTCCTTTGGTGGAAAAATCACCTTTAAGGAATTTGGTCCCAAGGTGATGGGCGAAGGTTGGGTTAGCCATCATGGTAAGCATAAGGTCGAGGGAGCCCGTGGCGTGGTCGAACCAGCCAATGCCAAGCATCCAATTTTACGCAGTGTGAAGGATGTTTTTGGGCCATCAGATGTCTATGGGATCAATGCCTTGACTTCAAAGGATACAATATTACTCCGAGGACAGGTAACCGAAAACCTGAATCCCAATTCAAAACCTGTTGCCAATAAAAATAAACCAATGCAACCCCTTGCATGGCTCCATACCTATGTTTCCCCAAATGCATCAAAAGGCACGACTTTTTGTACCACGATGGGTGCATCTGTCGATTTGGTGAGCGAGGATTTGCGCCGCCTTATTGTAAATGCCACCTATCACTTGTGCGGGCTTGAGGTTCCTCAGAAGGCGGATGCTGCTTATGTTGATCCCTTCTATCCGTCCTTTTACGGTTATACCAAGAATCAGAAGAATTATTGGAAGTTAGAGAACATGCAACCAGATGACTACGGATTGGGGAAATCTCCCCAGGCTGCAGATCCTAAGGGTTCTCCAAAGTGGCCTTTCCGGGATTAATTTAGTTTTTAAAGTCTATTCAGCCTCCCATTTCTACTTAGGTTTCAGTTTTTTCTGAACCCCCTTACCGGTAGATTGGTCTATGCATTGAATTGTTTGAGTTATGCCTGAAACAGAAATCATTCTAATCCGTCACGGAGAAACCGAATGGAACCTGACAGGTCGTTGGCAGGGGCATGCTGACTCGGCTCTTAGTCCAAGAGGTATTGCTCAGGCTCAAGCTTTAGGGGAAAGGATGAAGGGCGAGGAGGTTGATGTGGTATATGTAAGTGATTTGGAGCGTGCTTTGCATACATCTCGTCTGGTTGGTAATCCTAGTGGTTGGCAACCCCGAACTATGCCAGGGTTGCGAGAGAGAGATCTCGGGGTTCTCGAAGGATTGACAACTGATGAAATGCGAGAAAGTCAACCAAGAGCATTTCAATCATTTATGGAAGATGGTCCAAGTTACCAACCACCTGGAGGAGAGAGTTTTCAACAGTTTTTTGATCGTTGTTCTCTTGCTATTGAGACCCTGGCCAATGAGCATCCTGGGCAAAAGGTTGTAGCTGTGACCCATGGAGGTGTCCTCGGCGCAGTATTTAGAAAGGTTTTAAAAATCTCTCTTGAAGCTGAAAGAAATTTTCTTTTGCTTAATTGTTCGATTAACAGGATCCAAAAGTCGCAAGTTAATTGGAATCTTGTCAGTTGGGGAGATGTCGCACACCTACAGGGCTTAGACTCTTTGGACGATTCCTAGGTTATATATTTACCAGCTCTTCAAAGGATATTAGTTTAATCTTTTAATCCTACAGGTTATACTTAAAAAAATACGTAATAACAGATAATATTTAGAAAATTGTCGGTAAATATATATAAAAATGATGTATTATTTGATAAATGCATCATTTGAGGCTATATTGTGGTATATGAAAATTGATCCAAAACACGACCTTTTTGAATTTCATTTTCATTACCATATTGAGGACTCCGCTTGTTTCTCTGACAAATACTTTTTGGCTCATGATTTTGATGAAGCCAAAGAGATGTTTGATTATGCATGTAGCAAACGGGCATCCTCTGCCTTATTGGACAAAGTGGAAAAATGGAATCGTTGGGCTGATCGCTGGGAGGAAGTCGACCTTCCCACATCTGACCCTTCTTTGAACTGATATGATCGAGTATTCCCCTGCTGCAGCAGGGGAATTTCTTTCATTTGTGAATAACTTTTATGCTTTTCATTTGCGTAGTCATTTTTTCCACACTCTCTTAACAAATATGGGTAAAAAAGATCCAGAGGACGAAGTCTTCGAATTTCGTATAAAATTTTATCACTCTGGCTCTGAGTTTGTAAACGAGCGTCATTTTATCGCTTTGAACCATTCATTAGCTTTGGAAATGTTTGAATTTGCATCGAGAAAAGACTCCATGGAAGTGGAGATCATTGGTTTAGAAAAGTGGAATCGATGGGCAAATCGCTGGGAATCAAGCGAGGAGTTAGTAGAAGAAGAGGTCGGTTTAGTTTCCTAATTGATCTGACATTTTATCTGGCTGAGGCTCGTTACTTTGTAACTTTTTTCTTATTGAATTAAATATCGCTTTTACCTTTGCATAGCTAATCCGTATTCTGGTTGGGAATGATTTCTCCTCCTAACATGCCAGCCTCTTCAAACTTCCGCATTGAATCTGATTGCTCAGATCAAACCGGGCCTCGAGCTGGTAGCCTTGATCTACCCAGGGGGTCTGTTCCCACTCCTGTATTTATGCCGGTGGGTACGCAGGCAACGGTAAAAGGAACTTTACCGGGAGACTTGAAAGAAGTGGTGCGTGCTCCCATTATTTTGGGCAATACTTATCATTTAAACCTCAGACCGGGAGTGGAGGTAGTACGCCAAGCGGGTGGCCTGGCAGATTTCATGAACTGGGATGGCCCGGTGCTTACCGATAGTGGTGGTTTCCAGGTATTCAGCCTTTCGAAGTTAAGAAAAATCAATGATGAAGGTGTGCGTTTTCGTTCCCACCTTGATGGCCGGGAAATTTTCCTTGGTCCCCGTGAGGCTGTGGCCATTCAAGACGGGCTTCGTTCTGACATAGCGATGTGCCTGGATGTATGTCCGGCAGCAGACGACTCTCAACAGGAAGTTGAAAGTGCGGTCAACCGTACTTCTTTATGGGCCCGTGCTTGCCAGCAGGCTTGGGAAGAGGGAACAGGTCCGAAGGAGGGGAGGAATCTATTTGGTATTGTTCAGGGTGGAAGGTTTGAGGAAATGCGCCGGCAATCGGCCGAACAATTGATTGAGTTGAATTTCCCAGGTTATGCAGTGGGTGGAGTAAGTGTGGGAGAAACCGAAGAGGAAATGCTCGAACAGGTAAACTGGACCACCAGGGTACTACCTGTACAAAAGCCAAGGTATGTAATGGGTGTTGGCACCCCCCCTCAGCTTTTAAGAATGATCGGAATGGGAGCGGATATGTTTGATTGTGTGATGCCAAGCCGAGCGGCCCGCCATGGGATGGCTTACACATCAACCGGCACTCTAAATTTACGAAACGAAAAATTTAAAGAGGATTACAGCCCGCTGGATGAAAATTCAGATTGTGCAGCATCCCGCGAATTTTCGAAGTCCTACTTGCGACACCTTATTCAGGCAAAGGAATCGCTTGCTGGTACCATCCTCACCCTGCACAACCTGCGCTTTTTCGTTTCGTTGATGGAGGAGGCGAGGAAGCAGATATTGAAGGGAGAGTTCGAGCGTTGGTCGGATCGTTGGATTTGTAGTTATAACTCGGGGGCTTAGTCTTGACTATGAGTCTCTGATGAAGCAGTTTCATCTCTCGTCTTCGGACATTAAGGTCGGGCCGTAGCGCAGTCTGGTAGCGCACTACGCTGGGGGTGTAGGGGTCGTGAGTTCAAATCTCACCGGCCCGACCATTTTTTCTTCCTTCTCCCCCTTCTCGAAAAGAAGGTTTTCAAATCCTCACCATCTGCTAGAAAAGAACCTTTGCGCAATTTATGAAAACTCTAGTAACAGGAGGAGCCGGTTTCCTTGGTAGTCACATTTGTGAACGTTTGCTCGATCAGGGGCATGAAGTCATATGCTTGGATAATTTTTTTACAGGCAGTAAGCAAAATGTCGCTCATCTGCAGGATTATGCCAATTTCGAACTTCTTCGTCACGATGTGATTGATCCGTTTAAGGTAGAGGTCGATCGAATTTACAATATGGCCTGTCCGGCATCTCCGGTTCATTACCAGTATAATCCGATTAAAACGGTAAAGACTTCGGTGATGGGGGCGATTAACTGTTTGGGCTTGGCTAAGCGGGTTGGGGCACGCATTTTGCAGGCATCCACCTCCGAGGTTTACGGAGATCCGGAAATACACCCTCAGCCCGAAAGCTATCGGGGAAATGTTAATCCGATTGGTACGCGTGCTTGTTATGACGAAGGAAAGCGTTGTGCTGAGACTTTATTTTTTGATTATCACCGGGAAAACCAGGTGGATATACGAGTGGTCCGTATTTTTAATACTTATGGACCCCGTATGGCACCAGATGATGGCCGGGTGGTTTCCAACTTTATCGTACAGGCTCTCAAGGGGGAGGACCTGACTATCTACGGGGACGGATCTCAGACCCGTTCTTTTTGCTTTGTCGACGATTTGGTGGAAGCAATCCTTCGTACCATGGAACAGGAGGAAACTGTTGGCCCGATAAATATTGGAAATCCAGTTGAGTTCACGATCCGCGAATTGGCTGAGCAGGTACTCAAACAGGTGGGTTCATCTTCCAAGCTTGTGGAAATGCCCCTACCTTCGGATGATCCTACTCAACGAAAGCCCGATATTTCCCTTGCCCGAAAAGCCTTAGGCTGGGAACCCAAAGTCCAATTGGCCGACGGATTGGAGCTTGCTATTCCTTATTTTCGCGAGGCTATATCTCGCTAGCCATTTGCTTCCGTACCGACCCTTTTTCATATGAGTTTATTTTCACCCGTTCAATCGATCATGCAATCCCTTAAGGGGCGGCAATATCGAAAGTTTATTAAAAAGTGCGTGCCGGTAGTAACCCGGATTAACGAGTTGGAGAAGGAACTGCAGTCTTTGAGCGATGATCAGTTACGTGCCAAAACGGACGAGTTTATGCAGCGTTACCAGGACGGCACCAGCCTGGACGATCTGCTACCTGAGGCCTTTGCCGTAGTAAAAAACGGAGCACGCCGACTTTGTGGTAAAACCATCGATGTGTGCGATCAGCCAATTGAATGGCAGATGGTTCATTACGATGTACAATTGATTGGTGGTATGGCCTTGCATGAACGCCATATTGCAGAAATGGCAACAGGGGAAGGAAAGACCCTGGTCTCCACCTGTCCTCTTTACCTCAATGCATTGTCCGGACAGAACTGCCAACTGGTCACGGTTAATGATTACCTTGCCCGTCGGGATTCTCATTGGATGGGTGCCCTTTTCGAATTTCTCGGACTAAAGGTGGGATGCATTCAAAACAGTATGCCATCATCAGAGCGCCGTGAAATGTATGCTAAGAATATTACCTACGGGACCGCATCTGAGTTTGGATTTGATTATTTGCGGGACAATGGAATGGCCACTAGCCAGGAAGACCAGGTCCAGCGTGATCATTTCTTCTGCATTATTGATGAAGCGGACTCCATCCTTATCGATGAGGCTCGTACACCCTTGATTATTTCCGGTCCCATGCGGGAGGACAATCCATTACCCTTTAATGAGATGAAACCCTTGGTAACCAAGTTGGTGGACGCACAGGTTCGCCAGTGCAATCGCTTGGCTGAGGATGCTAAGAGGGTATTGACTTCGGATGAATCTGACGAGGATGTGCTTGATGAAGCCACTGGCAAACTTTACCAGGTGAAACGGGGATTGCCCACCCATCGACAGTTCATGCGGATGATGGAGGATGCCAAAATCCGCAAGCGTTTTGAGAAGTTCGATCTGGAAATGAATTCCGATTATAACAAGGAAAGGGCACACAATTTAAAGGAAGAACTGCACTATGTAATTGACGAAAAAAACCAGCAGGCGGACTTGACCGAGCAGGGGCGTGGTTTGATCAGTCCAAGTGATCCTGAGGGCTTCGTAATTCCTGACCTTGCCACCACCTATGTGGAAATTGATCGCAAGAAGACTTTAAGTGATGAGGAAAAGCGCCAGGAGCGCGAACAGGCGGAATTGGAATTTCAGGTAAAAAGCGAACGCATTCATACGATTTCTCAATTGTTGCGCGCCTTTGCCCTTTACGAAAAAGACAAAGAATATGTGGTGCAGGGTGGCAAAGTCATGATCGTGGATGAGAATACGGGTCGTTTGATGCCGGGCCGTCGCTGGAGTAATGGATTGCACCAGGCGGTTGAATCCAAGGAGGGGGTACAGATCGAAAAGGAAACAAAGACCTATGCCACCATTACTATTCAGAATTATTTTCGGATGTATGATAAGTTGTCGGGAATGACCGGTACTGCGGAGACTGAGGCTGGTGAATTTCATGACATTTATCGCTTAGGAGTTATGGTCATTCCGACTCACCGCAAGTGCGTACGTGAGGATCTTAACGATTTGATGTTCAAAGGTCGTAGGCAAAAGTACAACCAGGTATTGGAAGATCTTACTGAAGCCCATAAACGCGGACAACCAGTCCTGGTGGGTACTGCATCGGTGGAATCTTCCGAAGTTTTCGGTCGTATGCTTAAGCGGGCAAATATCCGCCATACTGTACTCAATGCAAAATTCCATGAAAGGGAAGCTGAGATTGTTGCCCAGGCTGGGCAGAAGGGTGCAGTGACGATTGCCACCAATATGGCAGGTCGGGGAACAGACATTAAATTGGGCGAGGAAGTCAAAGAACTTGGAGGCCTGCTTGTCCTTGGCACCGAAAGGCATGAGTCCCGAAGGATTGACCGACAATTACGCGGACGTTGTGCCCGTCAGGGCGATCCTGGAGCCTCCCGCTTTTATGTGTCTTTGGAAGATGATTTGATGCGTTTGTTCGCGAACCAGGGAGCTCTTTCCAAAATGTTGGAAAAATCTTTTGGAGATGATGAGGTGCTCGAGCATGGCACGCTCGACTGGTCGATCCAGAACGCTCAGAAAAAAGTGGAGCAGCAAAATTATTCTATTCGTAAACGCCTGCTCCAGTATGATGATGTACTCAACCGACAACGGGAAATTGTTTATTCGATACGCAATGATGTTTTACTTGAGGAAGATCCCGGGAAAATCCTGCTCGATTTAGTGGAGGAGGAGGTGGACGAACGTCTCGCCACCATGCCCGAGAATGAATTTAAGGCCACTAAGTTAGAGGATATGCCGGAGGTTGAATCTTTTGTTGCCTCCTGGGTCAATATTACCTTTCCCCTTAATCTTAACGCCGAGGAATTTGTTGGCCTGGGCGAAGAAGGTTGTAGGAAATTACTTCTCGAAAAAATCCACCAAGCCTATGAGGGCAAACGTAAGCTGGAAGATCCTCAACAGATTCAAAGTTTGGAACGTTATGTGGTGGTCAATGCAGTTGATGTTCATTGGCAGGATCATCTTACTGAGATGGAAGAATTGCGCCGCAGTGTGGGCTTGCGTGGATATGGACAGAAAGATCCCTTGAGTGAATACAAGAGCGAGGCATTCCGGGCTTTTGAAGAAATGATGGGCTCGATGCGTTCAGAGGTTTGTACAGGTATGTTCCGTGCAGCGACCAACCTGGCAGCTTTTGAAAACATGTTAAATACTTTGAGTAAATCTGCCAAGTCTACCGGGCCCGACTCCGGTGGTGCCGCTGGATTTGACCGTTTTTCTGCCCCCTCTGCTTCCGCACCTCCCCCGGATGCACCTTCTGCACCTCCTGTCGCCACACCGGTGGTCAGGGATGCACCCAAAGTCGGTCGTAATGATCCTTGCCCCTGTGGGAGTGGTAAGAAATACAAGAAGTGTTGCGGGGTAGGGGCTGCCGCCTAGCACAGGCAAAGATAAAAGATTAGCTTTCTTTGGAAAGCGAGCGGGCAAGATCTGTCCATTGCAAAACGGTAATCTTTTCAGGGCGTATGGTTGGGCAGAGATTCTGTCTTTTTAACCATGAGAGCATAATTTCTTGAATAGCAGAATTCTCGTTTTTGATTAAGCTACCAAGTTGTTTCCGGCGTTGCGTAAAAACTCGTCTAATTAATACCCGTACATCTTTGGGAAAGGGGAATCTATTTTCCAACCTGTCCATACGAAGCAATACGGAATCAACCGATGGTGCTGGAAAAAAGCATTGTCCTGGCACCGCGTGTCTGCCACCTGTTTTGTAGCAGGCCTGTAAAAAAATGGATAGGGCATTAAATGTTTTACTTCCCGGAGAGGCGAGCATGCGTTCGGTTGCTTCCTTTTGTAACATCATGACCATGCGCAAAGGAAGTTTTCCAGATCCGAGCAAACCTTCCAACCATGCTGAGGAAATGGCATAGGGCAGATTGGCGACCACTGCAAAATCATCTATTTCTTCGGGTAAATCTCCAGTGGGATATTTGACCGCGTCTGCCCGCAATAGATTGAACTGACCGGATTCGATGAAGGAGGCAAGTTGTTCCCTAAGGTGAGCATCCAGGCGACGATCAATTTCTACCGCGTAGACTGGGTGCCCATGTGCGAGCAAGCGTTCAGTCAGGGTGCCTAGTCCGGGTCCAATCTCGAGCACGGGCATATTTGTAGGAAGTTCTGCCATGGAAATAGATTTTTCCACAAGGTTTCCATCGATGAGGAAATTTTGGCCTAATTTCTTGTTGGGCCGATGATCGAGTTGACGGAGCAACTCATTGGTGACTGATGGACTAAGGGCCATTCAAGCAGTGGACATGAGAATGTTTAAGTCTATCTACTATTCGCAGTCCTTCATCTCCCCGATGAATTCCTCGACATCATCCGCCCGCATTAGCGCTTCTCCACAGAGCACAGCATCCGCACCTGCCTCCCGGGCACGCCAGGCATCTGCTGGTTCCAGGATTCCACTCTCGCTAACTTTGATAATCCCATCAGGGATTTTGGGGAATAAACCTTCAGTCACCGCAAGGTCGGTCTTGAAACGTTTGAGGTCCCGGTTGTTTACTCCAAGAAGGAGAGGGTTGTGGGGTAAAACTTTTTCAAGCTCTTCTTCTTCATGAATCTCATAAAGGCAGGTAAGTCCTGCAAGGTCTGCTGCATACCTTAAAGTTTTTAATTCATCATCATCGAGGGCACGAACGATTAGAAGGATGGCTCGGGCACCGGCTTCGAGGGCTTCCAATATCTGAATCGGATGGACCATAAAGTCTTTGCGCAAAGTTGGGGTGGAGCGGTTGTGCTCGCGTAAAAAATCATTCACATCCCAAAGGTCCTGCAGGGTTCCACCGAAATAGGGCTCGTCGGTTAGTATGGAAAGTGCATCGGCACTTGCATTGACATAAGACCGTGCCTGTTCAGGAGCAGATGCAGAGGATGCGATCTCACCGGCAGAGGGGGACTTTCGTTTAATCTCGGCGATGACAGATAATTCATCCGGATTGGAAAGGGCGTCGAGAAAGGAAGGGCCGTTTTGCAGGCGTTCTCCAAGTTGGGAAAGTTCGCTATCACGAACCGGACGGATGAGCGGTTCGATTTCGCGGCGTTTAGCCGCCATGATTTCAGATAGTTTGTCCATGGATAATTGTTTGGGAAATAAATTTCCTGGGGTATGGGTTTGCAAGTCCCAGGCATTTTTCCCATAGTGCGCCTGCGTGAGCGAAATTCAACGACTAAGAGAACTAATGGCAAGATTGCGTGCCCCGGACGGTTGTCCCTGGGATCAGGAGCAAACCCATCAATCCATTGCCCGCTGTCTGGTAGAAGAGGCGGCTGAGGTGCTCGAAGCAATCGATACCGAAGACACGGAGTTATTAAGGGAGGAACTGGGTGATCTTTTACTGCAGGTAGTTTTTCATTCGCAGATTGAAGAAGAGGCAGGCCGCTTCGATCTGGAGGATGTTGCCCGGGAGATTTCTGACAAATTAGTCCGCAGGCATCCACATGTCTTTGGTGATCCAAACGACAAAGAAGAAGATGCTGATGCGGTGATTGATCGTTGGGAACGAATTAAGGCCGAGGAGAAAAAGGCCAAGGGGGTAAGTGAAACCAATCAAAAATTTAAGAATTTACCTCCGCAACTTCCTTCCACTCTTTTTGCTAACGAGGTATACAAGCAGGCAAATAAACTTGGCTTGGAAAAGGACGGAGAATGGGATGATAGTAAGATCAATGAAATGGGCAGCGGTTTGAATGAAGCCCAAGCGGGAAGAGCTCTTTTTGAATGGGTGGCAGCCTGTCGGTCTGGTGGCATTGATCCAGAATCTGCCCTGCGCAAATTTGCATCTTCTCAAGTCCGTATTCTCGAAGAGAAATATAAGCCAAAGCCTTGAGTATTTTCCGCTCCACAAAGTTTGAAACTTTGGAGTTTTTGGACGATTCCAAGCCCCGTACACTTGTTTGTGAATTACGGAAGAGTTCGCGTTCGCGTAGGATTAATCTGCGATTAAAAAGTCCAGGCAGTGCCTTGCTCACTTTTCCTCAGCGAATGGCATGGAAGGAGGCGGAAAAGTTTTTGCAGCAACAAACAGATTGGTTGCGGCGTAAAAGTTTGGAGTTTCCAGTCCGCATTTCTTTGAGCGATTATTTTTCTGGGGGCGGGTGTATTTGTTTAGATTCCATAGGTTCAGGCAAACCGGTTAATGTACAAATTGACCCTCATGCTAACAGAACCCGGACCAGTCTCGAAAACCAGCAAGTTTCTATTTTTGTATCATCCGAAGAAAACCAGGAGCTTTTGATTAAAGAGGCTTGCCGTAAATTGGCCTGCCAATTTCTGCCATCCCGGTTGCAATGGGCAGAGGAACGGACTGGTTTGCAGTCAAAAAAAATCAGGATTGGGGATCAACGTACCCGTTGGGGATCTTGTTCCCCACGAGGAACGATTTCCTTAAACTGGCGAATTATTCTACTTCCTGAAGAGTTGGGAAACTATGTGCTTTTTCATGAACTTGCTCATCTTCAGGAGATGAATCATTCCTCCCGTTTTTGGACAAAACTAGAAGAATTTGTTCCAGGAGCCAAAGAGACGGACCGTAAATTATCCAGGGTAGGAAAACCAGTGTTCTCCTTAGGGCGAACAGAATAGTCGCTAAAGAGCCAATTTATTCAGGCCCAAGTTCCCAGGCGGATCGGCCACCCATCGAGCGCAGATAGATTAAGCCCTCACTGCCTTCTTCGCCCACATCAGTCGGGGTGATGGCGTCAGGCCCGTAGCGCCGGTTTAAGTCGAGTCCAAAGGCCAACATTTTACGGATTAAGGACTTTTTTCCTGAAAACGCAGCTCCATGGAGAAGAGTGTAACCATTCATCGCTTCGATAGTTGGATCAGCGGAACGGTCCAGTAAATAATCGACCACATCTTCACGACCAGCCACGGTGGCGACTAAAAGGGGGGTGGCTCCGAATGAGTCCTGTTCATTGATTAATCGTCCGGCTTTAAGGAGCGATCGGATCTGATTAAAATCTCCGGTACCAGCAGCCAAGTGTAAGGGATAGGATGATTTCACACCCAATCCTTTAAGCAATTCGACAATTTTAATATTTCCACTTGCTCCGGCCAAGTCCATGAGGTTTGAGCCATAAGCATCGACGGCATGGACATCAGCAGACAGGGCGAGTAAAGTTTCGACTGTTTCAAGTTGTCCGCGGAGGGTCGCAGTCATGACCGGAGTTTCCTGCTCGTCAGTTTGGGCATCAACTTCGGCACCGTCTTCCAGCAGCAATTCGACCACTTCCTGGTTTTTTCCCCAGGCCGCACTGTGCAGGGGGGTAGATAGATGATTTCCACGGGTATTTGGATCTCCACCATTGCGCAACAAGTAGTCCACAATATATACATTTCCACGGTAAGCGGCATAATGCAGTGGGGAATGTCCAAAGCGGTCGTTCGCATTGATCAAAGCTCCCATGGCCACGGCTTCAACCACCTCGTTGAGGTCGTCACGGGCGATAGCTAAAAATAAACGGGTATTGATTTGATCAATCCATTCCTGGCCAAGTCTGTCAATAATGAGGGACCACGGTTGCTGGTCAGCGGTTGAGAGTTTTAGTTTTCCTGATAATCCTCCTTGGTTGTTACTTCGTAGATTAAAATTCGAAAATTCATCCAACCAACTGATATATTTTAATTGATCAAAACTAAGCCCTTGTGGTTCACGGAGCAGTTTGGCTGATGCTGTTGGGTTGAAGTCGAGGGCAAAGGCATGGTTGTTTAATAATTTGCGCCGGTGAAAGGCCAGCGGCTTGATAGTCGTACCCAATTTTAATTCCCGAGAATACTCGGGGGTGGATAGCCAGGCGGTATCGATTCCTTCGATAAGTTCAAGTTGATGAACTTGAAGTAAAGCATTCAGACCCATACCAGCATTCATTCCTGCCAGTAATTCTCGAAAGGCAAGGGGATTAGAAATCTTCATTCCTGCAGCCCAAATCGGACTGGTTTGGGCAATGGGTTGGCCGTTGGGGAGGGAAGTTTGTTCGGTACGTGAACTTCCTCCGGCAAAGACAAAATCTCCGCTCGGGAAACGGACTAATTCCCGGGCACTCAGATCAAATCCTGGCAGGTCAGTATCGGCTCCCAATTTATTTGCCGAAAATAATTTTAGGGCCATGTCCACAGCTTCTCCAAGAAAATGGTGGAATCCTTCTTCAGGTAGACTAATACGACCAACAAGGGGGGCGTCACCTGGTAACTGGTCAACGATCTTTATAGGGTTAACCTGTTTGGTCCGGCTGGTTTTATCATTTGAATAATTGTGCACATCGATATTTAGGCTGCCCGGTTGAGAACGAAAAAAGACCCCATAAGAATCGAGCAGGAGAGAGTCAAATAAGGGAAGGATCGATTCGATGAGGGTATTGCCATGCCATGCCTCGACCAATCGTCCATTTCCGGTGCCCTCGAGGTAGATAGCAAGATCAGAGGAGTGGTTGGCATGACTGGCGAGAGGGGCAGGCAATTCGGGCGGTTGAAAGCTTGAAGAAAGGGAGGATATAAATTTTTCGAGATCCTGATTTCGTGCAGGTAAATTTGCGGTTTGTTGGAGGAGTAAATTACCAAGTAGAAAGCAAAATTCACCTTCCCGACCAATGGCAAATGGCTGGGTGGTCCGTTGGTAAATTTTTGGGTTATTTTTAGAAGGTCGCAGACCTAAGAAACGGGCGAGGTCTGACATCGACCGATCGGCCAGTTCAGGGGAGCTTGCACGGGCAATCGCCCCGAATTGTGGGTATGGGTTTTCGCCTTCGACCAGACGGACGAAGAATTGTACTGGTTCGGACCATTTTATCCCACTACTATTATGGTCGGACAGCCAGGAGCGAAGAGGAGAACCAGCTTCTTCCAGGCGTTTAAACAAAGAGTTCCATTTTTGATTTTGAAGAATATCCGACTTGGATATCATTTTTTGTCCATCGATACTGAGCACGAGGATAGAGTCGGTCGGAACCCTGTGAAGGGTTTGGGAGACTGGAGCAGACCTAGCAGATACAGCCAAGAAAGGAAATGCCAGGCAAGTGGTTAGGAAGAGAATGAATGGAGGGCGAAAAATAAGCATAAAGGTATGGTTTCAAGCTAATCAGCGTTAGATAATGGTCAAATTATCTTTCCATTCTTCCCTGTCCTTTCTAAAGATTGTGTAAGAATAATTATGTTTACTGGAATTGTTGAAGGAGTTGGGGTTGTAAAAAGCCTGGAAGAACAGGAGGAATCCTGGTTGCTTCGCTTGGAATTGCCCTTTGCCAACGGGGATGGATTGGAAGCAGGTGCAAGCTTAGCCGTAAATGGATGTTGCCTGACCATGCGGGAAGACGGATCAACCGCTGGATCGTTTGATTTGCTGGAGGAAACTCTAAACCGTACAAACCTCGGACAATTATCTACCGGAGACTGGGTAAACCTCGAGCGCTCCCTCCCAGCGAACGGTCGTTTGGGCGGTCATTTTGTAACCGGTCACATTGATGGCCCGGGAACGATTCAAGTTTTTGAGGAACGGGGGAAAAATTTATTTCTTCAAGTGGGTGTAGAGCAGGAATCGGCCAAGTATCTGGTGGATAAAGGATGCATTGCAGTGGATGGATGTTCGTTGACTGTTTGTGAAGTAACTGACGATTCCTTTGCAGTCTGGCTAATTCCCCACACCTTGGACCAGACGAATTTGAAAGGACGAAAGCCTGGGGATCGCTTGAACCTAGAATTCGACCTGCTTGCCAAGTATGTCGAGCGCATCCATGCAAAGACATGAATGATTCTTCCACCATGGAGCCTGCGGATGCTGCCTTGGCGGTTTTGGAGGAATTAAAAAGACAACGGTCGGAGGGAACTCGCCATTTGTACATGGAGGAATCCACTTTGCAGGGATTGGAGGAATTATTAGCCGGAGGGAAAAAGGAGTCTCCACCGATTGCCGCTGTGCCTGATAAGCCGAGATTTGATCAAGTCTCCGAACCCCCTGCCGTGGCTAAGGTTCCTTTGGGTACCCAAGCACCTGAACAAGAAAAGCCAGTTCCAGTTTCTCAACCAACTCCAAAATCCGTAAACCCTGCACTGGCGAAGCCTCCGGAGATTTCCCTGCCCGATGGATCAAAGGCTGAACGATGGAATTGGCTAAAGGAGCGGGTATTGGGTTGCGAGGTTTGCCAGTCCGAACTTAATCCCGGGGCAAAGGTGGTTTTTGGCGTGGGGAATTTGGATGCGGATTTATTTTTTTGTGGGGAAGCCCCGGGTCCAGAAGAGGAGGAAGCGGGCGAACCTTTTGTTGGGCCGGCTGGTGAATTGTTGGACAAAATTATATCGGTGATGGGACTGTCCAGGGAATCAGTTTACCTTGGCAATGTGGTCAATTTTCGTCCCCGTCATGAACGGGCTTACGGTAACCGTCCGCCCACTTCCGAGGAATTGAATTTTTGTTTGCCTTACCTGCGGGCACAGTTGGAGATTATTAAACCAAAAATTGTGGTTGCCCTGGGCAAGACTGCGACCGATGGATTGCTTGGTCCTGACCCTCAGCGCCGGCTCGGACAGATGCGTGGAAACTGGCATGAATACGAAGGTATTCCCATGATGGTCACCTATCATCCATCCTACCTCCTGCACAACCCAAGCAAATCGAGCAAGCGTAAGGTATGGGACGATATGCTCCTGGTTATGGAAAAGTTGGAACTCCCGATAAGCGAGAAACAACGATCCTTTTTTCAATAGCCCCTTTTTACTGTGTCTGAATCAATAGTCTTGATGACACTGGGGGGGCATGCTCCTTCGGCCGAGCTTTTGAGGTGGCGGATGGAAGAGGCGGAACTTTCGATTGCGGTAGATGGTGGTTGCTTGGCTCATTGCCATGCGGATGTGGAACCCGATGTAATACTAGGAGATTTTGATTCCTGTGGAGATATTTCTGACATTGAAATGAAATTCTCACGATCTGAGATCCATAAATTATCTGACCAGGAACATACCGATTTTGAAAAAGCGGTTTCTTGGATGATGGATAGGGGAGTTCCCAGGCAACTTGTCATCCTTGGTGGACTGGGAAAACGAACAGATCATTGCCTTTCTAATTTGATGACCGCTGCCCGGATCGATCCGTCGGTGGAAGTGGTCTTTGATGATGTCCACGAATATGTACGGAGAATAACTCCGCGTACCTCCTTCTCACTAAATGGCAGGTCAGGAAGTGCCCTTAGCCTGCTCCCCATGGGGAAATGTGAAGCTGTGGAGAGTTCCGGTCTGCAATGGGAATTGCAAGGGGTAGATTTTTCCTGGGACCGAATGGTCAGTCAGAGCAACCAATGTGTTGCCAATGAAGTACGGGTGGAATGCCAAAAAGGGGTTCTCTTTGCCTTTGTTTCCAAGAAGTCATAAAAAAACCCTGCCGGCATGAACCGACAGGGTTTTTTAAAAAGTAACTAGTGGAAAATACTTAGGACTTGAACTGGGGGAGTATTCCTTTGTCCATTGCCTCTTTGAAATACTTTTCTGGATCCTTCTTCCATCTGCGCTGTGCACTGGATGACCAAAAATAAATAGTCTTTCCGTTGTACTCAATGGTTTTGGATTCGGGATTTACGATGCGATCATTGTAAACTGGGCAAAATCGCTGCTCGAGCAATTCGACCTTGTCCACGCCAAGTTCCTTCTGTTCAGCTGCGGAAAACTTCTCGGCAAGAGCAGGGACTGCCTTGATGTAGTATGCAGTGGCCTTGTCGAAAGCTTTGACGCAGGAACCGCAGCAAAATTCGATCTTCTTGCCCAGGACCTCGGAGTATTCTTCCGGATCGATGTCGTCATCCAACATGAGGGCACATTTTTCTGCTCCAAAAAGAGCGGGCTGCATAAGCAATGCGATAAAGAGAGTAGAGAGTGCAATTTTCATATTTCCTAATTTGATCGATCAGTTCAGAAAATTCAAGCTTTTCAGAGGGATTAAAGAAATTTTTTTTCTGGAGGTAGATATTATCGGGTTGACCCAGGCAGGTAGGCTCATTGCGATACAAACAATGAGAGATTCGCAAAACCTCGAAAATTTCCGCAGGCAATTGCAGGAATCTCTCGAGGAGATCGAACAATATCTGGTGAAGACGGAAGAGTCAGCCGAAGCGGTTTCCCCGGATAAAGGCCTTGGGCGTTTATCGAGAATGGAAGCGATGCAGGACCAACAACTCATCCTTGCGGCACGTCGTCGAAAAAAGATGCAAAAAGTAGAGGTTCTTTCCGCCTTACAACGCATAGAGAACGGAATATTTGGAACCTGTATATTTTGCGGGAAGCCGATTGCTGTTGAGCGTCTGGAAGTTGCACCGGAAGCAACTACCTGTGTGAACTGCTCTTAAATTTATTTCCTGCTCAGTTAATTTTATCCGTGAGCATCTGCTTGCTGAACTGCCTGATCGGCATCAAACCAGGGTGTAATCGTTTGTAAGTCCTGATCGTTCCCGATGCAGTACACAAGATCTCCGGTTGCAAAAGTGGTATCGGCTAGACGATGGACAATCAAAGATTCCCCCTGTCGAATGGCGAGAATGGAAACACCCGATGTTTCAGCAAGGTCAAGGGTCCGGGGGGATTTTCCGATTACCCGGCTGCCTTCAGTTACGAGCAATTTCTCAACCTTCAAGTCCTTGAGCCCCGCATGGGCTGCCAGGGGGAGGGGGGAGGAGGAATGCTCGCGGTCGGAATGCATCGTTTCTTCCCGTGCCTGATCAATTTCACGGACAATTAAATTTCGCGGAATCTTGAGCTGTCGTAGAACGAGGGAAAGAATTTCCAGCCCTCCTTCCACTTCAGATGCGACCACATTGACCGGGACGACTTTGCTGAGTTGTTCCGATCCACGCATATATTGAGTGCGGACAAAGACGGGTGCTTTCACCTTCATTCGGCCAATAGTGGAGATAACCCGCTCAATTGCCTGGTTGTCATTAATCATAATGACGATGGCCCGACAGGTTTCGACATGGGCATGTCCAAGTGCTTCTTCACTGGTGGCATCAGCATAATAGACTGGATCACCCAGCCGGCGACCAAGCTCAACATTGTCCGAGTTCATCTCCAGGGCAACCGCTTCAATATCTAAGCGGCTCAAACTGTTGGTCAGTAAACGTCCGGCCAGCCCGTAGCCAATGACCACCACATGGTCGTTGTGACCGACGGTGCGGTCTTCCAGTTCTTCGGCACTGCGAGCCCGTAGCAATTTAGCCAGAGGGTCGAGGGCCCGTTCTCCGGCAGTAAAGTGAGGAGCTTTGTAAACCAGTAAGGGAGTGAGGAACATGCTGAGAATTCCAGCGTTGAGCAGAGAGCCAATTTCAGATTCGAGCACCACCCCCTCGTGGATAGCGAGTTGGAGGATCACAAATCCAAACTCTCCAAACTGGGCCAGGCCCACCCCGGCCAACCAGGCAGCCCGGGGAGGGAAACGCATAAAGGATGCGGCAAGGATGGCAATCAATCCTTTTCCTCCAATAAAAGCGAGAAGAAGAAGGCCAACTTCTACAGGCTTGTCGGCGAGTAATTGAAAATCAAAAAACATCCCCAGGGAAACAAAGAAGAAACTTACAAAGACATCGCGCAGAGGAAGAATGTCTCCCATCGCCCGATGGCGGAAATCGGTATCGGCCACAATCATGCCGGCAAGGAAGGCACCCAGGGCCAGGGATAGACCGGTTAGGGAGGTAAGGTAAGCGGTTCCAATACAAAGGCAAAGCACAGTAAGGATAAAGACTTCATTACTGCGGCTTGCATCCACCCAGCGAAAGAGTAAGGGAACTAATTTGCGGGAGGCGGCAAAGAGCAGGGTAACCATGAGGGCGGCCTTGGCCAAAGCTATCCCAATTGCCTGCCAGGTCTCAGGCTTATCCAGCCCAAACGAAAGCAAGGGAACGATGAGAACCATGGGAACGATGCAAAGATCCTGGAAGATCAAGGTACCCACAATAAAACGTCCATGGGGTGCGTCTAATTCTCCACGCTCTCCAAGGGTGCGAAGAACCAAGGCGGTACTGGATAAGGCAAAGACAAAGCCGTATACAATTGCCTGTGGAGTGGAGAGACCAAAACCTATACAGATTGCGAAGGTTACAAGTGCTGTCACGCTCACTTGGATCAAGCCACCAAGGGCAACCTGGCGGAAGATATTACGCAAGCGAGCGAGAGAAAATTCCAGGCCGATTGTAAAGAGCAGGAAAATTACGCCCACTTCAGCAATCACCTCAATGGCTTCGGGATCGTGGGCAAGTGAAAGTGCATTGGGGCCAACGAGGGCACCCGAGAGTACAAGCCCGGCAACCACCGGAAGTTTAAGTCGCCCGAGAATAAGGGTGACCAACACGCTAACGGTGGCAATAACGGTAATTTCCTGAAGCAAATGCATTGGGCAATCATCTGAAGGATGAGTGGTCAAAAGGACAACCCGAAAGCTTTAAAATTTTGGGAAAATTATTTGTTTCAAGCATGAGAGAAATTCATCCTACCCCGGCCGGGCAAAAAAGGTGAAGAAATTACACTCAATTCGAGGTTGAAAGTACGATTGGCACGCCTGATGCAAAATCAATTTTACTGAATAATCGTTACCAGTAAAAAATTATGGAAATAAACAATGATATAAATAAAGAGAGATCTGATGAAGTGGTTTGGTTAAAAAGTTTGTGCTGGGGGATGGGACTAGCATTATTTGCGGTGAGCTTCCTTGGATTAATGAACCTGTAAAAAAGCAGTTGATGATTAGTCTTTGGTGAGGCTAAAAATTAATTCATTTGGAGTGTAAGCTTGCCTTGCCAATGGGGAATGAAGTCGATACTTTTGACCGCTTGCATGAATTCCGCCGCACCACATTCCACAAATATTCGTAACCTCGCGATCATCGCCCATGTTGATCATGGAAAGACCACTTTGGTTGATCAACTACTTAGGCAGTCCGGTGTCTTCCGAGATAACCAGGCAATCGATGAACGGGCGATGGACTCGATGGACCAGGAGCGCGAGCGCGGAATTACCATCAAAGCGAAGAACACTTCCGTACGCTGGAAGGATTATTTAATCAATGTAGTCGACACCCCAGGGCATGCTGATTTTGGCGGCGAGGTTGAACGGGTAATGAAGATGGTGGACGGTGTCATGTTGGTGGTGGACTCCCATGAAGGTCCACAGGCTCAGACCCGTTTCGTTTTGCAAAAGGCCTTGGCTGCCGGATTGTTACCGGTGGTATTCGTCAATAAGATTGACCGGCCCAATGCTGAGCCTGCCAAGATGCAGGATAAGGTGTTGGAACTCTTTCTGGAACTGGAAGCCACTGACGAACAGTTCAATGCCCCCTTTCTTTTTGGTAGTGCGAAGGAAGGCTTTGCTAAAGCTTCCCTGGAAGATGAGAATACCGATATGCTTCCTCTCTTTCAGGCAATTGTCGACCGTGTGCCTGCTCCGGTTATTGATGATGATCCCAACTTTCGCATGTTGGTAAGCAATGTCGACTGGTCTGACTATGTCGGACGAATTGCGGTGGGTAAAGTGCTTTCCGGTAAGGTCAAGGCAGGAGACCCAGTCTGGCGGATCGGTGAGAATGGATCTTCACCCCGGTCCAAGGTCACAAAAGTATTTGAATACAGTGCTCTGGCTACTCAGGATTTGTCTGAGGGGGTGGCTGGAAATATTGTCGGGGTCGCAGGCTTTGAAGAGGTTGATATTGGAGAAACGCTTTCGGGTAGTCCGGATGCTGAGGGTTTACCTTTTGTACAGATTGATCCCCCCACAGTAATGATGTCTTTTTCGGTAAACGACGGACCTTTGGCAGGACGAGAGGGAGATCGTGTGACCTCCCGTGAAATTCGCGAACGTTTATTTCGCGAAGCCCGTACCAACGTATCGATCAAGGTGGAGGATGGAAATGATTCCACAGAATTTAAAGTAAGTGCCCGAGGAGCCATGCAAGTTGCTGTGCTTGTGGAAACAATGAGGCGTGAAGGATTTGAGGTTTTGGTAAGTCGACCATCTGTCATTCGCAAGGAAATCGACGGGCGGATGCACGAACCATACGAGACTTTATATTTGGAAGTGCCCGATGAATGCCTCGGTGGATGTATGCAGGCAGTGGCCAACCGTAAGGGCCAGGTGGACGATATGTCCGCTTCCAATGGATGGACACGTTTACAGGCAATCATGCCCACCCGTGGTTTGATCGGCTTAGAGTTTGAGGCTCTCAATATTACCAGTGGTCGGGGAATTTTATCCCATCTGTTTTTAGAATACCGCCCGGTAACCGGAGAGATTCGTACCCGTCAAACGGGAACGCTTGTATCGATGGAAAAAGGTGAGTCTAATACCTATGCACTGCGTAATATAGAAACGCGGGGAAAATTGTTTATTGGTTCAGGGGAAGAAGTCTATGAGGGAATGATTGTTGGGGAGAATCCACGGACTGAGGATTTGCCCGTCAATCCGACCAAGGCCAAGCATGTGACCAATCACCGGGCAGCAGGAAGTGACAAGACCGAAGCTCTGACCCCAGCAATTCGCTTTTCGCTGGAACGGGCGATTGAATATGTCGGTCCCGACGAACTCGTGGAAGTGACTCCTAAATTAATTCGTCTGCGCAAACGGATTCTTGATTTTAATGCCCGTAAGCGCGAGTCCAAGAAAGTAGCATCCTGAGTCTGCTCTTGGCTTGTACCTTCAAGCCGAGAAAGTTAAGTAATTGGAAATGTTCTTCCGTTCTATCCAGTTTTATTTTTCAGTCCTCTTATCAGTAATGATGTGCGGGTGCGGAGTGGGTAGTCTCTATGGACCTGCTTATTACTCGGAAACCAAACTTGGAGAGAATGTCAGAAGAGTAACTTTTCGGGGAGGTGATCATCCTATGACTGGGGACTTGTGCCTCCTGAGATGTGCCGAAGTGACTTTGGAATCCGGCCATACTCATTTTCAGGTGGTTGATTCTGAATCCGGGTCGAATATTGATCAGATTGGTTCGGTCTATCCTTTTGAGCGGCACTATCACATGGATAGCCCCTTTCTTCGGGAAGTCACTTCCGTGACCAAGACCATTCGTCTACTTAAAACGGATGCTGAGGTTGGATTTTCATACAGTGCAAGTGAAGTCCGTGGCTCGATGCGGGAAAAGTATGAGATTAAATAAGGCAAACGCACTTATTTCTTCCGTCCGTCATTGACCTCTCCTCTAGCTTCCTGTTGACTTCGCCTTTTTCCTATGAATGAACCTATCGAAATTCGCATCCCCGAGTTTATCCGCAATGGCTTGATCCTATGGGTGATTATTGCCATTGCCGTGATTAGCGGGGCTATTACATCCACCTACACCGTGCAGGCAGAGTCGCAGGGCGTGGTCTTGCGCTTTGGCAAGTACCTGAAGACTGTCGAGCCAGGCTTGAGATTCAAGGCACCCTACGGGGTTGATAAGGTATATGTTTTACCCGTCCGTCGCCAACTTAAGCAGGAGTTTGGCTTTGCCACACTTGGAGCGAGTAACAGCAATCAATTTTCAGAACCCCGTACCCGCACCCGTGAAAAAAGCATGGTTACCGGAGATTTGAATGCGGCCGAGGTTGAATGGATTGTTCAATACCGGATAAGTGATCCGAGGCTTTATTTGTTCAATGTTTTGGACCCCGAAGGTACCCTGCGTTATGTGTCCGAGTCGGTCATGCGTACCGTGGTGGGGGATCGTACAGTTGACGAGGTCATTACCATTGGGCGTCAGGAAATCGAAGAAGAGGCCCGCGACCGTTTGGAAAGCTTGGTAAACAAGTATGAACTGGGCATAGGTATTGATCAAATCCAGTTACAAAATGTTAACCCGCCACCCCCTGTTCAGGCGTCCTTTAACGAGGTCAATCAAGCCCAGCAGGAAAGAGAACGCATGATCAATGAAGCAAATGGGGAGTATAACCAAGAAGTTCCCCGTTCCCGTGGGGTTGCTGATCAAAAAATTCAAGCGTCAGAGGGTTATGCCCTTAAACGGGTTAATGAATCCCTCGGGGATGTGGCCAGTTTCAAATCCATGCTTGCTGAGTACAAGAAAGCCCCAGAAATTACCCGAACCCGTCTGTACCTGGAATCTATGAAAGAAGTGATGCCCAAAATGGGTAAGAAAATTATTTTGGACGAAGAAGCCTCTCAGATCCTTCCTCTTTTACAACTGAACGATTCTGGAAAAGGAGCACAAGCACGATGAAGACTCAAGCACTTGCCATACTTATTATTCTCGGAGCGATTGCCTTCTATCTTTGTACCTATGTGGTCAAGGAAACAGACCAGGTTATCCTCACTCAATTTGGAAAGCCTGTTGGTGAACCGGTTACGGAAGCAGGGTTACATTACCGTTTACCCTTTATTCAGGAGGTTAACCGTATCGAAAAACGTTTTCTTCCCTGGGATGGTCCGGCCAATGAAATGTCCACCAAGGATAAGACCTATTTAATCATCGATACTTATGCTCGTTGGCGTATTAGTGACCCGATGCAATATTTCTTGCGTTTGCGTGATGAACGAAGTGCTCTTTCCCGACTTGATGATATCTTAGGAAGTGAGACCCGTAACGCGGTGGCAAAGCACGAACTCATTGAGATCGTGCGTACATCCAAAGACCGTGTGGCCGAGACGGATAAACTACTTACTGAGGGCATTGGTAAAGTTGGTCTGCTTTATTCAATCAAGGTTGGTCGTGAAAAAGTGGAGCAGGAAATCTTCGAAAAAGCGGCTGCTAAATTGACTGGTTTTGGAATCGAGTTGCTTGATGTCCGTTTTAAGCGGATCAATTATAACGAAACAGTTCGTCGTAGAATTTATGAGCGTATGGTTAGTGAACGTCAGCAAATTGCCGCCCGTTTCCGTTCGGAAGGAGCAGGGGAGGCAGCCAAGATTATTGGTAAAAAGGAACGTGACCTACAGGAAATTGAGTCTGAATCTTACAAACGGGTACAGGAAATTTACGGGGAAGCGGACGCCAAGGCATCTGCGATTTATGCCGAAGCATATGATAGTAGTAAAATGTCTGCTGAGTTTTATAAATTTATTAAGACCTTGGAGACCTACCGCGATGTCTTGTCCTCAGATGTATCCTTGGTTATGACCACGGATTCTCCGCTCTTTCGCTTGCTTAAATCGACCGAAGTTTCAGTACCTGTTGATTGATCGGGCGGTTTTATTCCTCCCAGCCAAGTTGGAAGGTCATCGATTTTCTTGAGAAGAAAGTGATAGGTTGTTCGGTCAATCCACCCTTTTTGCCTTATTTTTTCAAGCCATCTTTTCCTTCGAGCCAATTCAATTTTTTCGGCCTTATCATTTCCTTGTGTTGAACCTCCGGATGGTGCCATGACTGCATAGATGGAAAATACTCCACCAGCTATGAGCATGTAGAGGGCAAACTTCCCAAACCCTTCCTCTTCTTGTTTGCTTTTGACCTCTACATTTTTGTTTAGAGTAGAACTAGTCATTTGCGCAGTAAAATTTCGATCTCTTATTTCCTTTGTTATTATCGCCAATTGAAGGAGACCTTTTTCCCTGTCCTTTTCGAAAAACTGTTCAATTTTTTCTGATTCCTCGAAGAGAAAGGAAGAACGGGCACGACTAATCTCAATAGAATCAAAGTAATTACCAAGCATCCAATCGGAAATTGATGAACTGGATATGGTGGAAAGTCTCAGGGGGGGGCGGTTGATCGATGCACTGGAATCTAATGATATTCGTGCGATAAATTCCATGGGGTGACCAACCGGGTTTGGATTAAGCAAAGACTCATAAAAAAAAGATTCCTGAAGGCAGTAATATTCCAAGGTTGGCGAAGCTAACGGATCGATAACTATTAAACGATTTTTTAGGCTATCTGGAACCGTATCTTGCCCATGAATAGATAACCCGAGACCTTCAAAGCAGGTAAGGATTAGAATAAAGCGGAAAAACAAAGCCATCGGTTCTCCTTACGAGACCTGATTTTCTATTTCAGTAGAATTTTCTTTTCTGGAATGCCTGCTGTAAAAAAAAGAAATAAGCTTTTTAAATGATCTCCGACTTGCCCGATTATAGGCAATTACGCAGAAAAGGGCACCGGTCATAACATAGGTAGACGGTTCAGGGACTGGACTAAAATTTAAATTACTAAATTCGTAGGTCAAATAAAGTTCGTTACCATCTTTGTGAACACCCCAAAGGTCAGTGGGTTGGTTGTATCCGTCAAATCCGTTGAGCCAGGCATCAATTCCTGTATGCCCTCCACTACCAGAGGTAATAAGATTAAAAGAACTGGTTACATCTCCGGAGGCACCCCAACCGGTTGCAGTTAAAAAGTTGAAACCATTTGTACCCGTATAATCTTGGAGTGCATTTCCGCCAGTCATGCCATAAGCCAATACCGCTAATGAATCGATGCCGTCATTCGCGATGATACTTAAATTGAATTTTTGACCGCTACTTGGGTCTGTTGCGAAATTGGTAGGTTCGTTTAGTTTAGAATCCGCTCCGGGCGTAAAGTCATCTATTTCCCAGTTGTAAGTGGTTCCAGTTACCCAATCAGCTCTTCTCTGTCTACTGCTTTGTATCGAAATTACAGGCTCTATTATCTGTTCGGTAGTTAAACCTTCGTTGTTTTCTAATCGGGCGACCGGTTCAAAGGGACTGGAACTAAAAATATCGTAATAAAAGGTTGGAGCAGAGTTGGATTTCGGCAGGAACTGAGGATAATCATGAAATAGATGTTGAATTTTAAAGTTTTGTCCCTGTAGCTGTGTATCTTTCGAAGCCGAGTGGTCGGTTTGAAGGTTGGGCGAATGTGTGTCTGGAGATTTTTTTGTACCTGAGTAGAGCATCGCTGGAGAAAGGTGATGTTTAATCGAATGCTCAAATTCAAAAGTAATGTAAGAGGTGAGAAAATTGTAATTTTCTGGTTCTTTGAAACCTTCCCATTGAAAAGATTCTGTGAAAGCAGATAGCTCCTTTAGGAAGTGAAATTCAATGGAATGAAGGAAGGGCTCTTTTTCGGAGAAATCATCAGGGTCGAAATTCAAAGGTAAATCAGGCAGAATTGATAAGTGATCAGGACCTGGAAAAGGAGTTTGGGATAAGTTTAATTCCACTAATCTGAATTCCATTGAACTTTTCAAAGGATTAGAATCTGAAAGTAGGTTTGAGGGTTGGGGAACTTGTCGATTTAACTCAGTTTGAGGAAGGAGGAATTTTGGGAAAGCGTTTTCGGAACTGCTATGCGGCAGGGAAATCAATTTCTTTGAAAAAGAAGTAACCATAGAAAAATCATGGCTTTTATGATGATATGTATTAAAAGGGTGGACATATTGAGCTTGCAGGGAAAACTTTTGCAAGACCCCGAAAGCAACGATGAATAACCACCTCTTTAAACCCCATAGCATTACTTTTATTATTAGCAAAAGTAATTGAAAAGATACATATTTATTCCGCGAATTAGCTCAATAAATGGATTTATTAGTAAATGGATCGATCGATCGGAATTGAACTACTAATTTATATCATTTCTACTCTTTTTTGTTTTGGGTGGTCTTTTCTGACATTATTTGAAAATTTAAGTCTATGGTTTGGTATTTATGTAAGCTACTAATATCCGCAGGTATCATAGTTGTGATTTCTGAGATATCCAAAAAGCTACCCTTGCTTGGTAGTTTAATTGCGTCTTTACCTTTAATTTCTGTTCTTGGTATGATCTGGATGTACGCAGAAACAAAAGAGGTTTTACGGATTGCTGATCATGCGGAGGGTACATTTTGGTATGTACTTCCCTCTCTCCCCATGTTCCTGCTTATGCCATGGATGATGCGCAAAGGAATCTCGTTTCCAGTCGCTTTGACTACGGGTATAGCTCTAACAGGTTTCCTTTATGTTGCCATGACTAAGATTTTGGCAAAATTCGGGATGAATTTGTAGGCCTTTGATGCAGACAAATTGGCCACTTTTCGCAGGTGCAATCTTTGGCTCATCCTCGGTTTTATTAGCCGCTTATGGGGCTCACGGATTAGAGCATGTCTTTTTGGCAACCCCGAGAATGCGGATTGCCTATGGAAATGCGGTTGATTTTCAAATGCTGCACTCCTTACTTTTGGTTGTTTTGGGTCTAACCTTGTATATTCCCAAGTTTCGACTGCCTGCTTACTTGTGGAAGACGGTCTTTTTATCGATTATTCTTTTTTGTTTGAGTATTTATCTTTGGGTTTTTGGAGGGCCAGACTGGTTGGGCAAGGTAACCCCTTTGGGAGGGATTGGTTTTGTTTTGTCTTGGCTCATGTTGATCCGAATAATTTGGCTGAACTCTTCATCTAATTAGATTGTGCCTAAATGAATAAAGTTTTAGCCACTGCAATTTGGATCCTCACCGTAATTAGTGCTTATTGGCTGGGATTAGAAAACGATTCTGGTCAGTCCAACGATTCGCCCGTTGCTTCTTTGGATAAAAACCTAGGGGATTCTTCTTTACCTCAAAAAAATGATGTTTTTTTACCAGAGAAGGGTAGGACTGCTGATCCAATGGAAATCAATGTTAAGGGTGCCGCGTCTATTATTGAAAATGGAATTAAGGAAGAAATAATTGAACCCTCAAAGAATCGTTCGTTAGTTAATAACTTGGAATCCAGTCATCCACTTGAAAGGTTGGAAGCATTTGTTGGATTGCTTAAAGAGCCAAATGCAGGTGCCATTGAGACGGCATTGCAGGCCTATGAATCATTACCCGGTGGGCCCGGCCGATTCAGTGAGTTGAAAATTCTCGCTTTTGCCTGGGGCAAAGTGGACCCTGAGGAAGCACTGGCTTGGAGTCAGAAGCAGGAACATTGGGACAAGCATGTCGCGAGCGGTACGATCATGGATTCTTGGGCCCGTGAGGATGCTGATTCGGCAATTACCTGGGCGAAGGAAAACTTTGAGGGCGATGAAAATCCTTATTTTGTGGGGATTATTAATGGTCTAGCAGAATCAAGTTTACCCCGGGCCACCGATTTAATGACTGAGTTGCCCTATGGACGTGTCCGGGGAAGGTCTGCCCATATCTTATTTGAAAAGGTTTGGAATCAGGGAGAAGAGGTTGCCCTGCACTGGGCTGAACATTTACCCGAAGGTTCATTGCAGGAATTTGCTTATGGAGAACTGGGAGAAAAAGTGGCAAGATCTGATATTTCCCGTGCAGTCGAATGGGTGGATTCGATGGAGGACTCCTCGATAAAATCAGCAGTAAGTGAAGATGTTTCCCGCGAGATGGCCAGGCAGAGCCCAACAGATGCTGGGGAATGGGTTATGCAGATGCCTGAAGGGGAATCCAGGAAAGTGGCGATGCAAGAAGTTGCAAAAGTTTGGGCGCGAAAAGACCCTACTGCCACCGCCGAATGGATTAATCAATTTCCTGAAGGAACGGATGCGGATCCAGCGATTGAGGCATTGGTCCGCCAAATTAGAAAGTCGGATCCCCAGGAGGCATTGGACTGGGCGGCAAGTTTATCCAATTTGGAACAAAGAAAGAAATTGCTCGCCGAGACTGAGGCAATAATCAAGGCCCAAAAATTTCCGTCTGGTCGCAGTTCAAGGTAACTTTTTTGTCCCATTTACTCTCGGAAGGATAAAGGCTCGCAAAGCACGGTGCTATGCCTTTTGGGGGTCATGTAAAAGTTGTACTTCCGTTTGTATGACCAAGATTTGAGGCATGAACAGAAAGAGGCAGGAGAGTAGGAGACTCAACCAATTAGAAAGCAAAGTAAGCCACAGTCAGGCTTACTTATTTAAAAAAAGTAAACAAATGGGCTGGGGTACATTAATCATGGCACCTCTTTGGTAAGTCAGTTTGCCACTTGCGGGGTCGACTCGATGAGCCGCTACTGTGTTGGAGTCTTGTCCGGCCGCCAATAACCAGTTACCACTTGGAGTTAAGTTAATATTTCTGGGGAACGCTCCCCGTATGGGTTGTTTTTGTAAAATCTTCAAAGAACCGTCCGGATTTGTTGAAAAAACGGTTACGGAATCGTGACCCCGATTGGAGGTATAAATCCATTTGCCTGATGGATGTACCAAGATTTCCGCGGCCGAGTTAAAGCTTTCTCCTATTTTTTCAGGTTCTGTAAGGGTAGGGAAGTTACTTAGGCCTTTTGCCTTTCCCAGCTGAAAGTCCCAGGAAAAAACCTCTACTGATAGGCTTAATTCATTAAGCAGATAAATCCATTTCTGATTTGTGGAAAACCTCATATGTCTAGGACCTCCCCCGGCTAGGCTCTTGGCCATTCCGTGTGGAGACATTTTAATCTCTTCTGGGTCAATTTTGTAAAGAACGATTTGATCGAGGCCAAGATCCGGGATGAGGGCGAATTTACCACAGGGAGAGTATCCACACCAGTGAGGATGGGGAGAATCTTGACGGGTTCCAAATACCTTAGAGCCACCGCTGTGTTCAAAGATAGATGGCTTGCTTAATTCGCCCTTTTCATTGAGAGGAAAAAAACCAACCGAACCACCCCCGTACTGGGCAGTAAGTAAAAATTTCCCACTCGGATGGACCGCGAGGTGGCATCCCATACCATCCGTGCAGGCCATGCGGGTAAATTCCTCAAGTTTTTGATCTTTCCCGATTTTGTATCCGACCACACCAGCCTGGTTTTTCCAACGGGCTACTGCATACAAACAATTTAAACTTGGATGTCTTGCAAGAAAGCCCGGGGCATTAATTTTGGAAGCCACAGAGACATCTGAGAACTGCCCCGTTTGTTCGTTGAAAGTAGTATGGTAAATACCTTCCGCCTGTTTTCCTCCTGTTCCGATGTAAAGGGTAATCTCGTTACCCCAAGCCCAAGTAGAAATGGAGAAGCCCAATAAAATGACGAAAAGGGGGAACTGTTTTTGTATCATGGTAATAAAGATGATTTAATTTGATGCAGTATGTAAAATAATTTGGCAAGCATGCCCGCGTTATTCCCAATAGTCAGAACCTAGGAAAAGTACATTTTTTGGATTGCTGAAAATGAGGTGATGTAAATGTTAGAAGTAAGTGATTTGTAAAAACTTTAAGGAAAAAGAGCGCATGCGCAAAGTGGGCCGTTCTGCAGCTGAGGTCCTGGCCCGATTATGCGAACTGGTTAAGCCCGGTATGAGCACCTTGGAAATCGATGAAGCCGGTGGGGAAATCATGAAGGAGATTGGAGTGAAGAGTGCCTGTAAGGGATATCGTTCAGGTCATCGCATCTTTCCTTCATACACTTGCTTATCCGTAAATGAAGAGGTTGTACATGGGATCGGCATTGAGGAATGTATTCTTCAGGAGGGAGATGTTCTATCGGTTGATGTTTGTGTCAAACAGGATGGATTTATTGGTGATAATTGCCGGACCGTTCCCGTGGGGAAAGTCACTCCTGAGGTGGCTCGCTTGCTTCGGGTAACCGAACAGTCCCTATACCTCGGTTTAATCAATGCGCTTCATAAAAACCGGGTGGGAGATATCTCCGAGGGTGTACAGCAGCATGTGCGGGACCAAGGCTTTGCCATCATTACAAACTTTGTCGGTCACGGGGTCGGGCGTACCCTCCATGAAGACCCCCAAATTCCAAATTTTGGAAAAGCAGGAACTGGTCCGCAACTTCGTAAGGGAATGGCCATTTGCATCGAACCTATGGTAAACACAAAAAGCCCAGGTGTTCGTATGGCCAAGGATGGATGGACTGCGGTGGCGGAAGATAAATTGCCCTCAGCCCATTTTGAACATACTCTTCTTGTTGATGTGGGTACTCCGGAGATCGTTACTTTGCCTCCCGGTTATCACCACGCGACCAAATTTCTCAAAGAAAAATTAGAACAACTCGATCTCGAGGTCGATTTGGATTTTTAAAGCCTAAATTCAAAATGCTCAAAAAAATATCGGACAGTGTATTTTCTTTTGATGTCGAATGGATTCCCGATCCTAAGTCTGCAGAAATTTTACACAATTCCAACCCCGTCGAAGAACCGGGGCCACAAGCTGCAGAATCTTTTGAAGCCTTGTGGGCGAGTGCACGAAAAGAGGGAGATGACGCAGGTTTTCAACCCTATCTGAAAACCATTTTATGTCGGGTGGTTTCCTTGGCGGGTATTCTTCGGGAACGGGCACCAGGCGGTCGACCCTCTTTAAAACTTATTTCCTTACCGGTTGACCCCAAAGATCCAGAGAAATCAGACGAAAAAACCATTCTCACAAGTTTTCTCAAATCGGTCGGTCGGAGAAAACCCCAATTGGTCGGTTATAATTCGGCACAGGCTGATGTCCCTATACTGGTTCAGCGATCAATCGTTCACGGGCTCCCTGGTTTTGGTTTTTCTGATCGCCCCAACAAGCCCTGGGAGGGGGTTGATTATTTTGATGCCCGCAATTCTGATTATAACCTCGACCTTGCCGATGCCATGGGTCAATTCCGGGATCGTCCGACTCTACATCAGGCAGCAACCCTTAGTGGGATACCTGGAAAGATGGAAGTCAGTGGAGATTCCGTTGCTCAAATATGGTTGGAAGGCAAATTAGAGGAGATTGTGGCTTATAATGAATTTGACGCTTTTACCACCCATTTACTTTGGGCAAGAGTTGCTCACTTTTCTGGTTTGCTCACATCGGAAGAATATACAGAGGAGCAGAACCTCGTCCGTGAATTGCTCGAGTCTGAAAGTGCGCAAAATCGTCCGCATCTGCGCCGCTTTACAGAGGAATGGGACCGATTGCTCACGATCACTGGTCAGAACTGACCCGAATTATCTTTCTTCTCCCTAGGCTTTTATCTTGTGAGGATTTACCAGAGGTGGTGGAACGATAAATTGCCCATAATTAACAATTGTAATAGATAAGTATAAATGACCACAGACACAGCGGCTCAAGAGGCCTTGGATAAACTATCGGAAACGCGCGAACGCCTATTGGGGGAGATTCGCAAGGCGGTTGTTGGCCAAGATGAGGTAATCGAGCAGCTGCTCATCTCTTTGTTGGCACGCGGACATTGCCTGCTCACAGGAATTCCTGGATTGGGCAAAACTTTATTGGTCAAAACTGTGGCCAATTGCCTGACGCTTGGATTTAAACGAATTCAATTTACTCCCGACCTAATGCCAGCTGATGTGGTTGGCTCGGAAGTGGTTGATGAAGATGCAAGTAGTGGCAAATTGTCCTTTCGTTTCGTTCCCGGTCCGATCTTTTCTCAAGTTGTATTGGCAGATGAAATCAACCGTACTCCGCCAAAGACTCAGGCTGCCCTGCTCGAGGCAATGGAAGAGAGACAGGTCACAGTTGCGGGAGAAACCCGTTCATTAGAAAGCCCTTTTTTCGTACTCGCCACTCAAAACCCTATCGAATTGGAAGGCACTTATCCTTTGCCAGAGGCTCAGCTTGACCGTTTTTTATTGAATCCAGTTATTCAATACCTTCCGGAAGCTGACGAAATTCGGATGGTTGGAGACACCACTGGTGCGGAACGTCCATTGCCTGAGGCGGTCCTTTCCGGTCCTGAAATTGAAACTTTGCAATACCTTACCAGGCAAGTTCCCGCTCCAGAAAGCGTTGTTTCTTACGCGGTGCGTCTGGTTTCCGCCTCCCGTCCAGGAGAAGATGGTTGCGACCCCTGGATGGCAGAAAGAATCAAATGGGGTGCGGGTTCCCGTGGTTCTCAGGCTTTGGTCCTTTCGGCGAAGGCACGTGCCTTACTTAATGGCCGTCCCAATGCTTCTCGTGATGATATCCGGGCTATGGCCAAATCGGCCTTGCGCCATCGTATACTTCCGAGTTTTCTGGCAGAGTCTGAAGGTTTAAGTTCAGATGATCTGATCGACCGTTTACTCGATCAGGTATCCGAATAAATAAACCAGCCCTCATTCTTAACCACTTTTTCTCCACGTGATTAAATCTCCGGAGAATCCGCTGCTTGACCCGGTTCACCTTTCGAGGATTGATGATTTATTTCTGCTTGCAAAAGTAGTGGTGGAGGGAAACTTTTTTGGTTTGCACCGAAGCAGGCGGCAGGGGCAAGGGAATGAATTTTTTCAATATCGTTCCTACGAGGCCGGTGAGGATTTAAAGAATGTGGACTGGAAGGTTTATGGTAAACTGGGTGAATTGGTCTCCAAATCTTACCAGGAAAGTGCCAACGCCAACCTCTTTATCGTCTTAGATGGCAGTGCTTCCATGAGTTACCAGGGTGAGGGATCTCCCTGTTCCAAGTTTCGATATGCTCAAATGCTCGCCGCATGTATGGCGTATTTGGCCCATCGTCAGGGTGATCGGATCGGATTGTTTGGTGGGTCTGAGGATTCTATGCAATGGATGTTCCCATCCGGGGGAAAGGAAAGTTTTAAAAGCCTACTTTCCTGTATAGGAGGAATGAGTCCGAGTGGGGTGGATGTGGGCGATCCAGCCTGGGACAAATTCAAAAGCAAACTTCCTATGCACGCCACCGTGGTGGTGATCTCAGATTTTTTAGAAAACGAGGCTAAACTGAGTGATCGTTTGAGTTTTGCCCGCTCTCCCCGTTATGAGTGTATCTGTTTACAGGTTCTTGACCCGCTTGAGGAAAAACTTCCCGATGCCGAGGCCGTTCGTTTTATTGAACTTGAAGGGCAGGGCGAAGTTTCCGTATCTCCCGATCGTATCCGTGGAGATTATCAATTGAGTATGAGTAATCATTTGGAAAAGCTCAGTAGGATTTTCGCTGGAACGGGTTCTGAATTTTCTACCTTACGTACCCACGATGATCTTGGTCATGGCATGCGCAAATTTCTTGGTATGCGGGGGATGAATAAATGATGGAGTTTGGACAGCCTCTTGCTTTGTGGGCCGGCCTCGCCATAGCGCTGCCCATTATTGCCCATTTAGCCTATCAGAGGATTGCTCATAAGGTATCCTTTTCCAGTCTCCGTTTTCTTCGTTCCTCAAGTATTCCCAGGACAGGCCGTCGTAAACCCAGTGATTGGTTGCTTCTTCTTTTACGTATTTTACTCTTTGTCCTTTTGACCCTTCTGCTTGCTGATCCCTACTGGCAAGAGCCTGATTTGGACAACCCCTTACCTTCGGGATCAAGCCAATCAATCTTGGTTATCGATTGTAGCCCGAGTATGGCTGGTTGGGGAGCATGGGATGAAATGATGGAAGAAATCGACCTGCGTTTACAAAATTCAGTGGATGAAAAGTTTGGTTTATTGGCTATTCAACAGGGTGCTTTAACCGAGTGGGCTGTGGGATCAAAAAAAGAGGACCTTCAAAAAGCCATTGAGGAATTAACCCCTCAGTCATCAGCCCTAGGGATTCAAACTTTGATCGACCGCTCAGCGGATTTGTTTTCACCGCAGGCAGGCTTGAAAAAAGTTGTCATCTTTAGTGACTTTCAAAAATCTTCCTGGCAGGACATTGCCGGATCGTTGGCAGAGGAGGGAATTGAAGTTGAATTGCTCCCTTTCGGACACGGTGAAAACCTTTGGTCAAATCGATCCTTCAATCGATCAATTGTGGATGCCCGGGTTGCTCCTTTTGGCACTGAAAAAGTCCGGGTTTGGACGGCTCTGAGAAATTGGGAAGATCAACGATCGGATATAAATGTTTCCATTTTTGCAGGTGGTGCTGTCAGGCAGACGATTGAAACCTCTCTTCCGCCTCTGGGCTCGCAACAAGTTCAATTTATTTTACCGGCTCAAGATTTTGCTCAAGCAACTGTGAGTATTGAACAGCCAGATGCTTATACTTTGGATGATAATCAATCGTTGTGGGTTCTTCCACCCTTACCACGATCTTTTGGTTTTTGGAAAAATCCAAACCCGAAGGATTCTGATTCTTTGGAGCAACAATTTCTTCAGGCGGCCTTGGAAAGTGCCGGGGATGGCACTTGGAATCGTTGGCAGGAAAACAAAGAAAGGGCCAATGAAGTGCGTATGGGAATAACCGGACCACCCCTTGAATTGCTCCTGGTTCTTGGCCTGTCCGGATGGTTTGAAGATGAGGGCTTGTCCATCCCTTTGGATTCTCACTTGCAGGGCGGGGGAACTGTACTGATCACCCCCCCAGATGATTCATTTGTGGCAATGAACCAAATTTTAAAGGAATCAGGAATGCTCAGTTTTACTTTTGGGGGGATTAACCAGACTATGCCGGGAATCGATCCTTTCCGCTTTGAAGTGCTGGCAGAGAACAGTGAACTATCCAGGGTATTTTCAGGCGATTCCGCCCGGGATTTGTATCTTTCTCAAATTAAACAATTTATTACCGTTAAAGAAGGTGAGAGCCTGGAAGTTCCTTTGCGGGATCGTTCAGGTAAACCCTTAGTTTTAGTTCGTACACTGCCCAGTGGTGGAAGGCTGATCTTCTTTACTTTTCGTATGTTTCCCCAATGGACAGATCTTCCTCTGCGTAACTCTTTTCTTCCCTTACTCGTTGAGTTGTGTGCTCTCAATCAAAAGCAAGAGAGTATTGGATGGGTCCATCCGTTTACAGGGGGGCGACTCGATGGAAGTTGGGGGCAAACCCGTGGACACTCTGAACCTTGGGCTTTTTCAAATGGGTGAAAAAAGGATTGAAGTTGTTCACCCCCTCGTCGAATCAATGCCTGAGGTGATCAATCGGAATGAATTAACCGAAGCTCTCGTGGGGAATCCTCCTTCCGTGCCGGCTGGCTTTTCTGGAAACCAAGTCAGGCCTAAATCAGGTATCCCTCTTTGGCCTTGGTTTGCATTGGCTTCGGCTATCCTCTTGGTTATGGAGATGATTTTCTCGGCCCCAGCTTCTACACCCCTTAATCGAGAGGAGTCGGTAGGTGGCTAATTTTGTACGCAGATTACGCCGGGAATCACGGGTCATGGTTTTTGCCCAGTCCCTTGGTGCAATTATTTTCGGCTTTCTTGCCTGGTCAGGTTTGTTGATCCTTCTCGATCTTTACGACGCTTTTTCACCGATTCAGGAAGCGGAGGTTTCGACTTGGTTACTTGGGGTAATTACCGTGTCCCTTTTTTGCTTTTTGATATTGTTTATTCGTGCATGGATTCGCCGTCCTGGCCCAGTTCAACTGGCCAGGCAGGTGGAGTCTGCCAATCCCGAATTGCGAGATCTTTTAAACTCAGCAGTTGAGATTGAAGAAAAGAAGAAAAAACCCGGGTTGATGGAGCGCCGAGTTCTGCGTGAGCTAGATAGAAAATCCTTATCTCTTGATTGGGGCAAAGGGGTTCGTCCAACTGCTTCATCTTGGAGTTTTTTGGTGATTGGATTCGTGTGCGGCTTACTTCTTTCCCTTTGGAATATCGACCGCAGTCCGCTTAACAAAGCTTTTGCATCCTGGACTGGTGAACCGGGACTTCGTGTTCAGACAAGTTTAAGTGGAGCCACCGATGATCAATTAAATGATCCCAACTTCGAGTACCGAAGAGGGACAGATGTTTCGATACGAGCCGAAGTCCTGCGGGGACATCGAGGCTCTAAATCAGCATGGATTGAATGGGTTGAAGAAAACGGTACCGTTCGTCTGAACATGCTCCCCACCGAAACACCTGGTAAGTTGGAATTTGTGCTTCCCTCGCTTCAAGAGTCCCTTCGATACCGGGTAGTCACACCTTCATTGGAAAGTTCCTGGTATCAAATCATTCCTTACGATCCACCCGAGCTAGAATTTGCCCGTTGGGAAATTACCCCACCAACTTATTTGAAAATGGGACAAATTAATCATGATGGCTTTGGCTATCTTGAAGCTCCGGAAAACAGCGAGGTTCGCTTGGATGTTCGGGTGAAGGAGTTCCCAGAACAGGTAACGGCCCGGTTGATTAGTAAAGAGGGTAATTATTCATTGGAGAAAATCGGAAGGGTGACTTTTTCGTGGAAAGGGAAAATGGAAAAAGAATGGTCTGCCCGTTTGGGGCTATCTGATCCCAGCGAGCCTGGACGACCGGAAATTCTTTATGATTTAGTGAATTTTTCTCCGATTCCTGATGAACCTCCAATTGTTGAGATTTCTGAACCTGCTAAGGATTTGGAACTTCCTTATGACGCAGAGCCATTACTCATCGAGGTCTTTGCTGCAGATGATCACGGGATTTCCGATTTGCGCCTCCATGTTTCTCACGACGGAGAAAAGCGGGAAGAGGGATTGTTTGTTGATCCAGTGGAAAAAGAAAAGGCAGTAACTGGCATTTTAGACCTCAGCGAATATCCGCTCGCAGTAGGAGATGTGATTACATACATGGCCTTTGCTGCCGATAACAAGGAACCTCAAAACCAACTTGCCCGGTCCGAAATCTATTTTATCGAAATTCTTCCCCCAGAAGGAAATGCGACTGAATCTGAAGATCAAGCGGGTGGAGGTATGGAGGGCGACACCAAAGAAATTCCCATCCGTCAATTTATTAACCGTACCAAACAGATCATCCGGGATAGTTATGATGCCTTGATGGAAGATGGATTGGAAAAGGAGGAAAGATCCCTCGCTTTGTGTACCGAGGCTTTGAGCTTAAAAAATGAAATGACCAAGACTTTTGATGAGTTTGAGGGAATGTTTCCAATTGTTGATGGATTGGACCTCGGAGAATTGCTCAACGAAGCCACCTATCATATTGAACAGACAGAAATCTACACGGGAGATCAGGAACTTGAATTGTCCCTCGAATCTTCGGAGCAGGCCCTGCGTAAATTGGTACAGCTTTACGCATTGATGCAACAGTTGGAAAAACAGAAGGCGAAAGGTAAGGGGCAGGGACAACCGAGTCAAAGTGCAGGCAAGGAGGGTGAGCAAAAGGAAGAAGAGCCCAAGGGAGAAAAGAGCAAAGACCCAGCTCAACAACTAGAAGATTTGGCCAAGGAAATGGAAGAACTTGAAAACCTTGAAGCCCGCCAGGACTCTTTAAATGAACAGGTCGGAAAAGCTGCGGGTAGCGGACAATCCGGAAAACCGAACCAGGACCTCGCCAGTGAACAGGAGGGAATACGTCGAGATCTTGATGGTTTGCGCCAGCAGAGGTATGACCGGAATGGAAAACTTGGAGATGTGGCTGACCTTGACCAGGCTGGTCGGGAGATGAAGGAAGGGGCTGGCGACTTGCGACGTGATCAACCCCGCCAAGCTCAACCTCACGGCGAACTCGCATCTGAGGCACTTGGGCGTGCAATCTCTCAAGTCGAACGAGAGATGTCCAAGCTTGCCGCTGATATGGTTGATCAATTGACCGGGATGGCCGAACAACTTGGAGAAGGGCAGGGAAACCTTCGTGGAGAAACTGAAAATGCTAAGGGTGGCCAGGGTGAACCTTTACGCGAGGAACAGGATAGTTTGAACGAGGGACTGGAAGACTTGCTTGAAGAGATTGATCGTACCGCGAGGTCACTCGGTAAATATCAGGATCGTGCCACCGAGGAGCTGCTAAAAGCCGCCCGTGATGCCAAGGAAGGTGGGTTGGAACAAGCGGGGAAGCGAGCATCTAACTCTCTGCTTTACGATGCTTTTCCCCAAGCCCAAAACGAACAGGGGAAAGTAGAGGATGGGTTGGAGGGTTTACAGGGTGACCTGCAAAAAGTGGAGGATCAATTGCGCTACGGGGAAAGTTCTGAACTTGGAGAGTTGGCCGAGCGTTTACAACGGATGAGCCAGGAAGGAGCGGGCATGGGAGAGGAAGAATTTAGGCAGGCGAATGAAGAAGCCGCTCGGGCTTTAGGCAATTTGCCTGACTCCGAGTCAGACGAACGTTTATTAAATCTTACCCGTATGTTTGAGGAGTCAGCCATATCTGAAAATATCAGCAATGGAAGATCTCTTTCTGCTGGGGCTGTGGAACAGGCCTCGCGTTTGATCGAACAGTTTTATTGGCAGCAAGCCGTCGAGCAGAGCTTGCGGCGTAACCATCAATCCACCCGTGCGCCTGCCCGATACCGAAAACAAGTACAGGAATACTTTCGTCGCATCGCGGAGGGTCCTTAAGAGGTATGGAATCGATCGGATTGGAATGGCCTTATTCTTACTCCTGGCTGATTGCCGGGGCCGGGCTTTATTTTATACTGCTCTTCTGGCATGCTAGGTGTCTGTTGAAGGCAAGCACTGCCAAAGATGCCTGGAAGTTGATTATTCTCCGTGGTTTTTCCGGCTTAGTTTTTCTCATATTGGTCACCCGTCCTTTTATAGAAACGCAGGAAACGAACCCCGATGCGGTCAGGTTGGTTGCTGCGGTAGATTTGTCTGGGAGTATGAATCATCGCGATCAGTCTGGTGGTAAAAGGCGAATTGATTTGGTTCGTCCTTTTCTCGATCCCGACCGTGCGGACTCGTGGGTTAATCAAACCAGGAAGACCTTTGGGGGAGTTGATCGACTGGGCTTTTCCATTGACGAGATATCTGCGATCCGTTCATCCAGTTGGTCCATTCCGGAGAGGGGTAAAAATACCGCCCTTGGGGACGCTTTAATTGAACTACTTGAACAGCAGGATAAAGAAACCCCTGGAGCGGTGGTGCTTTTTTCAGATGGTCGAAATAATATGGGTAAATCTCCGCTTGGTTGCGGGTGATCAATACCGTAATCGAGGCATTCCCATAAATGTGATCGGGGTGGGTGAGGCCCAAGAACAGGGTAACCTTTCCGTCTCTTTTTCAGAGGTTCCTTCCGAGGCGGTAGCCAAGGAAGAATTGATTCTTTCTGCCGAGATAAATAATGGATTTGAGCGAGAGGTAAACTTGGTTGCCCGCTTATTTGCTGAGGAAGAAGAATTGGAGGACCGATCAATTACCCTACAAGCTGGTGAATCAAGGCTGTTGAAGTTTACCCCTATTGTCCCAGAAGTTGCTGGGGTTCGTACCTACCGTGTGGTCATCGATTCGGTCGAGGGAGATTCCGACCCCTCCGATAATTCTGATGCCCAGGTTATTCAAATTCTTCCGCCCGCTTTTTTTTCCGCGCTCTATTTGTCTCACCAAGTCAATCCTTTGTATCCTTTTCTTAAACGCTCCCTGGCTAGCGATCGTTTTCAGTTAAGTTCGCTCATTCGTTTGGGGGAGAAAACTTTTCATGCTCGTGGGGAAAAGGTCTCTCCCAAAGGTTACCCAAAAGACCCCGCCTTTTGGATGGATTACGATGTCGTCTTGCTCGATGCTGGTTGTTTAAACGAATTAAACGCAAGCATGATTTCCTCGCTCAAGGATTTTGTGCAAAAGCGGGGAGGTGGGCTTTTGCTTTTGGGAGAACCGAGTTTGGCACGAGAACTTCTTGGCGGGGTTATGCCAGCAGTCGATACCCAATCTTCGCGTGGGAAACAAAACCTATCTCTTTCGGTTTTACCCGACCCCTTGTTTTCCGAGCGTAAACGGTTGGATAAATGGAAAACTTTTTTACCTGCTGGATTGCCCGCCCATTTAATCACCCGGGTCAATCCGGCAGCCCGGGAGGTGGTCAGCCTCAAAGGCCGACCCAATCTATCTGTCATGGCATTGCAGGCGTATGGAGCGGGCAAATCTGCTTATTGGGGCTCTACCCATGATTGGAGAAGGGCACTGAGCGATGAGGATCGTTCTCGTGAGTTTTCACTCTTCTGGCAGGGAGTGGTCGAGTGGCTTGGTTCGGGCACAGTCGAGCGGATCAAGGTCGAGCAAACGCCTGGTTTTTTGATTGCAGGAGATGAAACTTCACTGCGAATGGAAGCTTTGGGGACAGATTTTGAACCCTCGATGGATGCCAGGGTGGAAGCAAACATAACTGGCCCCGAGGGTTTTTCCAAAACCTTACAACTTTATCCACAGGGAGGTGATCTTGGCACCTACGCTGGGAAATTTATCCCTCCTCACCCAGGGCCATACCGAGTGGTTTATAAGCTCGGTTTTCCTGATGGTGAAAAGCTCGAGCAATCTTCCTACCTGAAAATTCGGCAATTCGGAGATGAGGCCAAGGATATGCGCTATGCCGAGCGCGATTTACAAATGCTTGCCAACCTAACCGGTGGGGCATTTGTAAGAGTCGAAGATATGACGGATACATGGGTGCCCAACTTGTCTGCAACTTTGCCTACTATAAATAAGAGAAATAACTTGGCTGATGCCTGGCCTCTATTTGCTGCCTTGTTTCTCGCTGCTGGAGTCGAATGGATCTGGCGAAGAAAAGGGGGCTTGCGATGATGGGGTTGAGAATAATGCTGCCGGCAATCGCATTGGGCATATCCACACCTGTTTATTCTCAGGATGCAATTCCTCCTGTTTCTTTTGAGGGCAATCAAACTGAAAATAATCAGACTGATCTTCCTTTGCCTGCTATGCGTTCAACCATAGACAGTACTTTGAATCAGGCGTCACAAAAGCTAAAGTCTTCCAAAGTAGAAGAACGAGTTGGGGCTGCCAAGCTCTTGGGTAAGTATGCCAATTCCCAGGTAAGCCTGCTTTTGATTGGTGCGTTGGATGATTCCAGTGAATTGGTTCGTCGTGCGGTAATGGTTTCTTTGGTCGAACATTTTAACAATGGTGCCCCGATTTATGAACAGGCATTGGTAGAAAAAATATTCTCCAAAATGGGAGATCCTGATGTGGAGGTTAGGCGGGAAACTTCTGCCCTCATTCCCCGTTTAATTCCTGGTCTTATGCGATCGGGGATGGAAAAAATTCAAGTGAATGGACGAACCATAATTCGGTCTGTTCCCGGGAAGCTTCGCCCAGATTTGCAAGACCTCGCGAATCAGGCCTTGATCGACCCTGACTCCATTGTCCGTCAAAATGTTTTAAAGCATCACTTCTCTTTGCGTTTTCAGATGGACTCTCAAACCTTCGTCCGCTTATTAGGCGATAAGGATGTTTCCGTCTTGCTCGTCGCCTTGGATCAGGCCCGTATGTATGCCACTCAAACAGGTACATATGAACAGATGGAGGCCCTGACTAAACATTCAGATGTTGGGGTGCGGGCAAAGTTGGCAAGGACAGTCCAGTCTTTGGGGCGCTCTTTTCCACAATATCGTAAGATACTTCGGATTTTGACCAACGACCCAGTGGATGAAGTGGCCACTCTTTCAGCCGTAGATCTGGCGAGGTTGGGAGAACGGGTATCCAACCAGATGATCGATCGAATCATCGCTTACTTATCAAAGGCCAAGGGACTATTTGGCAAAGCCGAGTCCTTGTTTTATTCCCTCTCTGCCCTGGGCACAGATGCCAAACGAATTTATGCGGCTTTACTGGAGCACCCAAGTGCGAGTATGCGAGCTCAGGCATGGGTACGTCACCTATCCCTTTCTGAAGGTTGGAGGAATCCTTCGAGTTGGAGGGATGCATTGCAGGATCGAGATCTTAAAGTGAGAAAGGCGGTGCTATCCCTTCTTCGTGGACGGGTTGAACAAATCAATCGGAATGAATTATCATATCTGATTAAAAGCCGCCATGTCGAGGTACGGTCCTTTGCATCGGAACTTTTATTGGTTGCAGAAAAAGAGGTGGTTAAGGAATGTTTTTTTGATCTGCTAATCGATGAGGACTCTCTCGTTCGCTCAACTACTTTGCGAGCCCTTGCAAAGATTCAGGCAGATGGTTGGGTAGACCTGCATGCCCGCTCATTAAAAGATAAGGATTATGCTATTCAACGGGCCGCTATGGATGGATTGCTGGGTGATCAGAAAGTGGGTGTGCCTGCCTTGCTCAAATATTTACGCCAATATCCAGCTGAAAGAATTAGTACATTGGCCCGAAAAGAACTTCAACAAATGGGAATAAATCCATGAGGCTTTGTCTACTATTTTGTTTTTCCGTATGGATAGCCGTTTTTTCTCACGGCCAAGATTCATCGGTTCAGATAGATAATGCCGGGGCCGTTCGGATCATGCAGTTACGCAGGGATGGACCAACGCGGGTTCGTTACCCAGATGCACTGCCCAGCCTGCTCGAACTAATGAATGAACGATCCCTTGCCAATTTTGATCCCGATCCCCTTTTTATCGAATCCTTGGCAGATGAGAGGCTGTTTGAACATCCCATCCTCTATGTAAATTGTGACGAACTTCCCAATTTTGATTTTTCTTCCGAGGAAAATGAAGCTTTGCGTAGGTATATGAAACTTGGCGGATTTGTTTACCTCGATGCTGGCATCAAGGCATCCTTTCTTGGGACTGATCTTGGACACAGTTATGCAGCTTGGGAAGAACGGGATGAAGTTCGTCAATGGTTTCAGCAATTACTTCCTGATCAGCCCTTCTCTCCTTTGCCCAGAAATCATGAAATATTCCGAACTTTTTACAAGGGCTTGCCTGATAACGAATATTTGCGCTTGGAAGAAGACCAAAAGCGTCTGCCCGATACCGTGCTCACTTTTGTGGAACAGGAAAAGTGGCCCCAGGGTACCTACTCTATGGTCGGAATAAAAGTAAATGACCGGCTTGCCTGTGTTGCCTCTCCCATCTGTGCGATGGGGTGGGGTAGGGACGAATTCGGTGCCTGGATACCCCCCATTTCTTTTCGGGTTCGTGAATCAGCCGAAGATTTTGATGAGACCCTACAGGTTGCCTCCTTTGCCGGACAAACTTACGAAGTTACCCGTGAAGATGGGTTGAAAGATGAAATCTATTTAGTTCCGGGGAAACGTCCGCTCTGGGTAAAAGAACCCACTGGTCGCTGGAGAATCTTTAAATATTATTCAGGGGAAGAAATAAGCAATTATGCACACTCCTTTTATGCCCGTTTGGGCATGAATGTTTTTCTTTATGCCTTGCTAAACTAGAAAATTTATCGATTAGCTAGATATTTATGAAGGAAGAAGATATTTTCCCCACCCCGCCAGAAGCACCCGATCCCACACTTTGGGAAAGGGTCAGTGGCTCGCCTTATTTTTGGTGGTTTGTGGCTATGTTCCTGTTGGGACTTTTGGTCGTGTTGTTACCCTCCCAGTGTTCCTTCGATGGACTTCAGTTTGCACAGGAGGAAGCCGAGGACCTTGATGCGGCTCCTTTTGTTGATCAAAATGAAGAGCTTCAGCAACGGTTGGATGGATTGTGGTACAAAAAAGCCGATGATCTCCCCTATACGGGATTAGGCGTTACCTTTCACCAGAACGGTCAGAAAAAGACCCGTACTAAATTTTCCGAGGGCTTGGCTATCGGTCTGATCGAGGAATGGGATAACAACGGTTCATTACTTGGACCCCAATTCAAAAACGAATTCAAAAGATAGCCTGAATTATTGGCGGTTGGAAATATCTTTGAGTGCAGAGAAGCTCTTCGTCTTCTTTTCTTGCGTGCCTAACCTGGCATGAACCAAGGAGGCTCCTAGTAGCATGGGAGCAACTAAATTGATAATGGGGAATGTCCAAAGAAAAGTAGCCACCGTTCCATGTGCTAACTTTCCAGGCTTCTTTTGCCTAACCTCCCGGGGTAGGCGAAGTTCGATGAGTTGTCCGTATTCCCGGCTTAGCAGGTAACCACCCAATAAAAATTGCAAAACCAGGCCGACAGGGGGAATAAAATACCCAACGAGCAGTAGAGGGGATGCCAATAGGTAAATAAAAAGACTCCAAACAATGAAGCGCAGGGAAGAAATGGTCGACTCGATGATACCAGGTGGTTTGATCCATGCAGAGTCTGGGTAATGTTGTTCTCGTACCGCATCGAGAGCATCATCAATAAAGATACCCAGAAAAGCAGCGTATACACTGGCGAGAAAGAAATAGCCAAGCACGCCGATAAAAAAAGTACCTACAACTACCGCGACTGCTTCGAGCCATCCATCTGTCCAACTCATCCAACCGCTTAAATTGTTCGAAAAAGAATCAACCATTCGAAAAATAAAGGCACCGCCAATCAGGATAGTTATGAAGATTGCACCCAGGCTAAGAATTGTGGCCCATAAAATTGGTTTCCATAACCGGGGATCAGATAGTTGGGAAAAAGAGAGTGTGAAGTCGCGTATCATCAAATTTTATGGTGTATATTCATTCTTTCCTGTTCGCAAATTGGCAAGGTTTTTAGAGTAGATATAATTTTCAAGTGGACAAGAGGGTAGTTGATTCTAATAGATTGAAGTGTGGAAATGGAAATTGGGAAAAATGGCTGACCATAAATATACGGCGGACACCATCAAGTCGCTCGACTGGAAAGAGCACATACGACTGCGTCCAGGCATGTACATTGGAAAACTTGGAGACGGGTCTTCCGAGGATGATGGTATCTATGTTTTACTCAAAGAGGTCTTAGATAATTGTATCGATGAATTTGTCATGGGTTTTGGCAAACAGATCGATGTGGAGTGCGATGGACAGGTAGTTACAGTGCGCGATCTTGGCAGAGGAATTCCTTTGGAAAAATTGCTCGATTGTTCGAGCAAGATCAACACGGGTGCAAAGTATGATTCCGAAGCTTTTAAAAAGTCTGTTGGGCTCAACGGGGTAGGCATTAAAGCGGTAAACGCTCTTTCCAGTATCTTTGAAATCCAGGCATTTCGTGAGGGAGAGACCCGTAGAATCGAATTTGCCGCCGGAGAAGTTCAGTCGATCGACAAAAAAAATAAGTCCACAAATGAAGACAACGGGACTATGATTTCCTATGTTCCGGACGAGTCCATGTTTAAGAAGTATCGTTACCGTAACGAATATGTGGAACGTATGCTTCGCTACTACACTTATCTTAATCGTGGCCTAACTATCCGCTACAATGGAAAACGTTTTCGCTCCAAAGATGGGTTAAGAGATTTACTCGAAGAGAACATTTCCGAGACCCCTTTATACCCTATCATTTATATTGAAGGTCATGATATAGAGGTGGCATTTACTCACCTCGATCAATACGGAGAGGATTATTTTTCCTTTGTTAATGGCCAGCACACAACTCAGGGAGGAACCCATCAGGCAGCCTTTCGCGAAGCGGTGGTCAAGACGATCCGGGATTTTGTAAAAAAGAATTTTGATGCGGCTGATGTACGCAGTGGAATTGTTGCGGCTATAAGTGTAAAGGTACAGGAACCGGTTTTTGAATCCCAGACCAAGACCAAGCTTGGCTCACTTACTGTATCTCCAGATGGTGAGACTATACGTACATTCGTGGGCAACTTTCTCAAGGAGAAGTTGGACAATTATTTGCACAAGCATCCGGAGGTTGCTGATGCACTCCAACAAAAAATCCAACGGAGTGAGCGTGAACGTAAGGAACTTAAGGGCATTCAAAAAATTGCCCGCGAACGGGCCAAAAAGAGCAAGGTGCATAACCGCAAACTTCGTGACTGCCGTATTCATTTGAGTGGTAAAAACAAAGAGCGTTTTAAAAGCACTTTATTTATTACCGAAGGAGATTCTGCAAGCGGATCGATTACCAAGGCCCGGGATGTACAGTTTCAGGGTGTGTTCAGTTTGAAGGGTAAACCACTCAATACTTTTGGGCTTACCCGCAAGGTGGTCTACGAGAATGAGGAGTTTAATTTAATCCAGGCTGCCCTAGGAATTGAAGAAGATTTAGAGGGTTTGCACTACAATCAGGTAGTCATTGCCACCGATGCCGATGTCGACGGAATGCACATTCGTTTGCTCCTCATCACTTTCTTTCTTCAATTTTTCCCTGAATTGATCCGTCAGGGACACTTGTTTGTTCTGCAAACTCCTTTGTTTCGAGTGCGAAATAAGAAAACCACCCTCTATTGTTACGACGATACTGAACGCGAAGCCGCCATTAAGACACTGGGAAGAAATCCTGAAATTACCAGGTTTAAAGGACTGGGAGAAATTTCTCCGGACGAATTTAAACACTTTATTGGTGATGATATTCGTTTGGACCCAGTGAAGATAGATGCCAATGAATCCCTCAAGGAGATGCTCAAATTCTTCATGGGAAAAAACACCCCAATCAGGCAGGAATATATTATCCGAAATCTTCGTTTTGAGCACGATATTTTAGAGGAGGAAGAGGAAGATGAGGAGAATGGAAAAGCGATCCTTCCCAAGAAGAGTAAAAAGACTGAGGCTTCCAAAACGGAAATGGCCGAAAGTGCGGCTGCCTGAATCCTTTTGTAAATGAGTTCCGACCAAATCAATACCAATGAAGATTCGGGCGGGGTTCCCGAGGAAGAGGTAGATGGGGCTGATGAGTCGTCGACCAAGGAAATTGTAGCCCGTAGGTTTGATCCCGAAGCCTTGGCTCTTGAGGGACCAAAGAGAGGGGATGACGATGCAATCTATGTTGATGATATGTACGGTGATTGGTTTCTTGACTATGCATCCTATGTTATTCTCGAACGGGCTGTACCTCATGCAGATGATGGATTAAAACCTGTTCAGCGCCGAATTCTTCATTCTATGAAGGAGTTGGATGATGGCCGATACAACAAGGTGGCCAATGTCATTGGCAATACCATGAAGTACCATCCTCATGGCGATGCTTCTATTGGAGATGCCATCGTACAAATCGGTCAGAAAGATTTGTTAATTGATCCTCAGGGGAATTGGGGGAATGTACTTACGGGTGATTCTGCAGCAGCTCCCCGGTATATTGAGGCTCGGCTGACCCCCTTTGCACTGGAAGTAATTTTTAGTCCCAAGGTGACTACCTGGGCATCTTCTTATGACGGTCGGAACAAGGAACCGGTAACCTTTCCTACAAAATTTCCTTTATTGTTAGCCCAGGGAGCCGAAGGAATTGCGGTCGGTTTATCCACCAAGATTCTTCCGCATAATTTTCTCGAGATCATCGATGCGATGATTGATGCCCTGCGCAAGAACCCGATTGATTTATTACCCGACTTCCCACAGGGAGGTATGGCTGATTGTACTGCTTACAACGGGGGGGCAAGAGGCGGTCGTATCAGAGTACGTGCGAAAATTGAAGTGGTAAAAAAACACCTGCTTAAAGTTGTGGAGATTCCTTTTAGCACGACCACTACAAGCCTGATCGACTCGGTACTTGCTGCAAACGATAAGGGTAAAATTAAAATTTCCAAAATCGAGGATAACACCGCAGAGTTTGTGGAGATTATGATCCATCTGCCCTCCACTGTATCTGCGGAAGAGGCCATGCCTGCTTTGTATGCCTTTACTGATTGTGAGGTCAGCCTCGCCCCCAACGCCTGTGTGATTAAGGATAATCATCCCCAATTCCTTTCCGTTAATGATTTGATCAAATCATCTGCCGATCTGACTCGGGATTTACTTGGACAGGAGCTTGAAATCCGTCTCGCTGAGTTGCAGGAGAAGTGGCACTTTTCATCCCTTGAAAAAATATTTATCGAGAAAAGAATCTATCGGGATATTGAAAAGGAGGAGACTTGGGAGGGGGTAATTTCTGCGGTGGATAAGGGCTTGAAGCCTTACATTAAAATTTTTCGCCGATCTATCACTCAGGATGATATTCTCCGCTTGTTGGAAATTCGTATCAAGCGGATATCCAAATTCGATTCCTTTCGTGCGGATGAAGTTATCAAAGGTTTTGAAGATGAAATTAAAGAGGTCGAAGGATATCTTGCACAGCTCACCCGTTATGCTGTTCGTTATCTCAAGGATTTAAAAAAGAACTATGGCAAGGGGAAGGAAAGAAAAACCGAAGTTTGTCGTGAGGAGGATGGTTCGCTTGCTCCCTTTGATAGAATCAATGCTGCACAGGTGGTTGTGGCCAATGAAACCCTATACCTAAACCGGAAGGATGGATTTGCTGGGTATGGGCTGAAAAAAGACGAATCGATTGAGAAGTGTTCAAACTTGGATGATGTTATTGTCTTTGGAAAAGATGGAATTATGAAGGTGATGAAAGTTGCCGAGAAAATGTTTGTGGGTAAATCTCCTTTGCGGGTTAATGTTTTCCGAAGAGATGAGGAAAAGGTATATAACCTTGTCTACAGGGATGGGCAGAGTGGTCGTTTATATGCGAAGAAATTTAAAATAGGCGGGGTAACCCGCGATAAGGAATATCCTTTGTTTAAGACTCATTCCCGGTCCCGTATCTTTTTCTTTGCCGTGCATGACAATGAAAAGAAAAACAGTCGTATTCTTGTACACCTTGATCCAGAGCTTAAACGAATCAAGGAAATGGTCATTGAACTCGACTTTGCATGGCTTGATTTACAGGGCCGTGGAGCAAAGGGTAGTACCCTGACCGCTCATAAGGTCGACCGGGTGGTTAATGCACCCAAAGAAAATGGAGATGATGAAGATTCGGATGAGAACTCTGGGAAAGGGGAAAACAAAATTTCTCCCCTAAAGAAAAAAAAACTCCACCTAAAGAGAAACCTGTAGTTTCTAAGAGCGATGATAAAAAACCTCTTTCTCAGGAAAAAAAAGGGGAGCCCGATCGTAAAGATTCCTCAGATGGCAAAGACCCAAAGAGCCAGGCAACCTTTGAGTTTTAAGAGTTCATCAAGAAGCATGGTTTTTTAATCTTCCAAAATAACCTGTCCTTTTATGTTCAATTCCGTGCCCAGTGAGGAAGTCTATCGAAAACTTCTTCATGGGTTTGTCATTGTTCTTCCCTTAGGGGTTTTTTACGGCCCAAATATTTTCGCAGTGGAACGGTCGTTTTTTTTATTCCTTTCGTTGGGAATGCTTTTGTATTCCTTACTTACTGAGTTTATTCGTTTTCGCTACCCTCCATTTGGTCAGGTGGTTTTTTGCAACTTTTGGATCGATGCTTCGGGAGGAAGAAAAAACACAAATAAGTGGAGCAACTTATATGGCTGGAGCCACTTTTCTATGTGCATGGTTGAGTACCATCAGCGAAAGTTTTGCGGCTTGTTCATGTCTGTCGCTTACCCTTTTTATTCTGGGAGATGCTGCAGCTGCTCTGGCGGGTAAATCAATAGGTCGTATTCGTATAGGTAAAAAAACCTTAGAAGGTGCAATTGCCTGTTTTCTACTTTGTATGGTTCTTGCTTATTGGGTCTTTCCAATTCTGCCTGATTTTTTGGAAAAGTGGGGTGGGGCATTTTATCTTTGGCAGGCCGCATGTGTGGCAGCCATGATTTCATTACTCGAATTGTTTCCCGTTCAAACAGGAAAAGTCAGATGGAATGATAATTTGTATGTTCCAGTTGTCGTTACACTGATTGCCGCGGTGATTCGTTAATATTCATATCCAACGATCCTGGAAGGAGCCGATGTAAATAGGGTCTCCTTCTTGTAGGCATGGAATGATTGAAAGTTTATCCTGTTTGATACCAAAAATTGCCCGTTGTTCAAAAGCACGGCCCCAAGCCAATGATTTTTTTTCTGATGCATTAGTAAAAAAGCTTGGTTCTTGGTGATTTAAATCAATGGATACCCCGGTTATCGCAAAGCAATCAAATCCAGATAGTCTAATCTGTTCCTTAAGTTTTTGGTTTCGTAGTCGGTTCTCGATCTCGGATAGTTGAAGATCCATGGGATTATAAGCAGTAATGATATGGCCTTCTTGGGGCCATGAGTCCTCCGAATCATTTCTGCGAAACCTCGTTTCAAAATAAGCGGGGTTCATTTGTTTTTGTCCTGTTTGGTAGAGATTCCAAATAGATTGATCACTTGTCTGACAAATTTCTTTTGCCCAGTTTGTGGACATGCTCCGTACCAGTCACTCAAATATTCCTCGAATGTTTTACTTTGCCCATTTTGTGAATGGTTTAGCCAGGAGCATGCGGACCATGCCGATCTTGGATTTTGTTCAATGATGCTGAGTAATTTCACAGCTATCCAAAGGTTTTGTTTTCGCAGACCAGCATTTCTCGAGAGGGCAATACGGTTTTCTCTCCACCACGAAGGCAGTTGGAAGTTTTCCGGGCATGAACTACCTTTTATTCGATCAATCCTGTATTTGACGAATTCAGGAGCATAGGATTGCCAGTTTGGGTAAGGGGGAGAAGTAGACCATAAAACGGATAGGCTTTTTAATGCGTAAAGCGAGGCCGCTTCACAGAGGCTTTCTTCAAACCATTGGTTCGATTGATTACCTATGCTCGAAACCGCATATAATATGACCAAGTTCGTGGGCGAATTGAAAGACATATTGACACCAGTATCGATTCTTTGTTCCGAGCTTTATTTGCAATTCTCCATGCTTGGTTCTTTGATGGAGAATGATGGGCGAACCATTAGTTGTGGAAATTAAAATCTTTAAGCCTGATAGGTTCGGAACTAAGGGAATAAATTGATCAGCTGTCGTTTGTAAAACCGCAATTACTTCTTTATCGGATGCATCTCCCCAAGTATTTTTCTTTAGTGCTATTTCAAACGCCTCCGTTTTTAAACTAAGCAAAAATAAAAGGAGAAAAGGAGGAAGTACTCCTCGGAGTAATTTCACAAATTAGATAGATTATTCTGGTGAATGAGTATCTTCTCTTTCGTGACCCAAATAGGAAGAGGTTGAATAATCATAAAAAATAGGCAGTCCATCCTCTGACTTCACGAAGTATAACCAATCTGCTGCTTCATCTTTATAGAGGTAGGGCCAAATATCTGCCTTTGTCCATAACCAACCGTGCTCGCCAGACCACAGCCAAACGCTTCCATTTTGACCCGAAGAAGAATATAGCCAACCAAGTTCGGCATGGTGTAGCCAGCCTTTTTCATAATAGATAAATGTTCCTATTTTATACGGTTTTTATTTTGATACACGGAGTATGATGTGGTGCACACACTAGAATCTGATTCTGTATAGCTTAGGGGTCAATGAATATTAGTAGGTGGAAAGAGTGAATTGTTCTCTGTAAATATAATCATAAAATCCTTGATGTGCTGACTTTGATCTTACTTTCATTAAAATCTTTATTAAAAAAAAAACTTAATACCCAAGTCTAATATTTAAATGTTTATACTTTATGTAATTAGCACTGAGGGCTAATTTAATACCTAATATTTATTTTCGGAAATAGTTCACCGAAAAAAATCTGTATTATCTGTCTATCCGCTTGCGAATAAACTACTTTGGAAATAACAATTAGCCTTATGGATATTTGTTATCATCGTTTTTCTTTGTCCCTACTGTTCATGTATTTTGGCACCATATTTCAAAGTTTTGGTGAAGATAAGAACATGTCCCTGTGGATTAGTTCCTTTCAGGATCAGTCCTATTACGAACAGATGGCTGAGATGTATGCCGAAAAGTCAGGCAGTAAGATTAATTTGCAGGTCGAGGCCTATGGGTTTAGGGAAATGCCGGACAAGCTGGGTGCTGTGATGAGAACAGGGGAAGGAGCACCCGATTTGGTGCAGTTGGATGAGACCTTTTTTGGGGTATTTCTTAACGGCCCACCCCCTTTTGTTGATTTAACTAAAAAAATTCGGAAAGCTCAGCTAAACAAAACTTTGCACAAACAAAGATTGGAGGTTTTTACTTACGAGGGGAAGACATATGGTGTTCCCCAGTCTCTGAGCGCTTTGGTGCTCTATTACCGCAAGGATATGTTTGAGGATTTTAATATCCAACCCGAGGACATTACCACATGGGAAGACTTTGCGAAAGTTGGTGAAAGATTGATGAGCGAGAACGGGCAACGGTTTCTTGCCTTGGATGGCACACTGTTTGATTCCCTGCTCCGCCAAAAGGGGAGTGATTTATTTGATGCCAAGGGAAATTTTATACCTGATGAAGATATTGCCGTATCTATCTTATCTGAATTTGCCAAGATGGCAGAAAAACAGATCGCAGTGCTTCCAGACCGTGGATCCATTTTTGACCCCGTTTTTTTTAGCGGAGATTTGGAAATGGGAGAGGTATTGTGTGTGATCGGAGCCGATTGGTATGGGCTCGATCTTTTTCAACAATTTGCCCCGGGGATGGAAGGAATGTGGGGAATGCTTCCTTTACCGACCTGGAAAAAGGCGGATGGTTCCCTGGGTCCACGCACCGCCACCTTTGCCGGGCAGGGACTAATGATCATGAATTCAAGCAAAAAACAGGAAGAGGCCTGGGACTTTATCGAATTTGTGATGACGGATGCCGATGCCAATGCCGAACGCTTCCTACAGGGCAATAGTTTTCCCGCATACAAACCGGCATGGAAAGATCCCCGCTTAGTAAGTGAACAGCCATACTTCGAGCAATCAATGGGTGAGTTATTGATTGAATTAGCCGATGAAATCCCCCCTGTTACAGTAAATCCCAGTCGTCCCCAGGCGATTTTTCTAATGAAGGAAAATTTCTTTTCCTCTGTAATGTATGGTACTCTGACTCCCGAGGATACAATTGTGAGAATGCGTCAGGCAATGCAGGGTGGATTCGGGGATCAACCTCCAGGCGAACAGCCTTGATCGATTTTTGCCTTCGTATTTTGATGCCAAATAAGAGGGCAGGGCATTTATGGGGTAATTCTGGTTCCTTTCTCTTTTTAACCAGCCCATTTCTTTTATTTTGGGCCTTTTTCTGGGTGGTTCCTTTGTTCACTGGTGTGGACTTGGCGATGCAGGAGAGCCAGCAGTTTAGCGGGTCGCTACCTGGCACTGGGTATACCCATTCCCCGTTTTCCAATTTTGAACGGGCAATCAACGATCCTAAATTTATACATTCCCTGGAAAATACCTCGTTATTTGTGGGTGGATCCATCCTCATTACTTTGGGGCTGAGCTTTTTTCTGGCCATATCGGTCTATGAACTAAACAAAAAATTTCAGGGAATTTGTTTATTTTTGCTCCTCATTCCAAGTTTTGCCCTGCCTGGTAGCCTGGCCACTTTGTTTTATTTATTTTTTCATGGAAAGTCTGGTGCATTGAACCAATTTCTGGTCATTCCCCTAGGGTTTGATCCAATTAACTGGATGATGGACCCTTCCTGGATTTTACCCTGCCTGGTGCTACAGGCAGTTTGGAGATGGACCGGCGTGATTACTTTGGTCCTTTATTGTGGAATACGGGCAATTCCCCACTGGCAATTTGAAGTTGCCCGGATTGAAGGGGCTACTGCCTGGACCAAGGTGCGAACCATTCTTTTTCCAGGCACCCGCCATTTGCTCTTGTTTTCTGGTATTTTTCTTTTGGTTGATGGTGTGGCTGCATTTTCTGGAGCGTATAATTTACTCGGTGGTTCGGGCGGAGTGCTCGATGCTGGACTGCTCTTTGTGACCTATGCCTACCAAGTGGCATTCCCTGGAGGAAGTGGTAGGTTTGATCTGCCCCTGGCATCTGCTGCCTGTGTGCTGGTGGCAGGCACTACTGCATGTTTTGCATGGTTATTACTACGGGTAAGAAAACGCATGGGGAATTAGAATATGAACCGTTTATTTTCACCTATTCTCACCGGGTTGGTCCTTCTGATAACCGCTTATCCCTTTGCCTGGATGTTTTTATCCTCTTTCAAAACGAACCGCGAGATATACCAACCTGGCAAAATGCTTCCGGAATCCTTTGATCCTTTTGCTTACAAACTGTTGTTTTCTGGAGAGTTATTTGATTTTACGGCCGTATTAGTACGATCCCTTTTGCTCGCGGGCGGGCAGGCGATTTTTGCCTGCCTGGTTACGGCAGCGACTGGGTTTGCTCTGGCCAAGGGAAGATTCCGGGGGAAATCCCTTCTCTTTTGGGCGGCTTTATTGATTATTTTATATCCCAAACAAGCCATGAGCCTTGCTTTGTTTGAATGGATGGCACGGTTGGAAATTACCGGGAATCTTTATGGACTCATGCTTTCGGGGGTGGCCAGCGGTTTGGGGGTTATCTTTTTTACCCAAGTCTTTCGAAAAGTGCCCGATGAATTGATCGATCTTGCCAAAGTGGAAGGACAGAGCCCGTTTTTTTGCTTTTTCACCCTGCTCCCCTTAATTTTTCCAGCCTTGTGCACCTATGGAATCCTCCACTTTTTTCTTTGCTGGCAGGAACATTTACTCCCCTTGCTGACCCTGGGGTCGGATCAACTTACCTTGCCCCTTGCCCTGGCCAAATTGGGAGATTCCAGTTACCATACACCCGAAGCGGTGGGATTAGCGGCTGGAGTACTAGCCATGATTCCTCTTTTCTTGCTTTTTGGCTACTTTTTTAGGCGGGTACGCACGGCCTTGGCAGACTGGGTGGTTTCCTGAAGAATTTAGATCCGTTTACCGGTATAGCGTTCGAACCAGTGAGCCTGTTCCCACTGGGGAGATATACTCACAGTATCTTTTTCTTTAATGTCTGACCTCGTGGTCTTTATGAAAATATTAAGGTCGTCAATTAATACTCCAAATAATCGATGATCTCCCAGGTTTTCGACTCTTTCAATCACCCCAGTGTATGGCTCCGTTTTCTGGAGCTGAAAGGGTCCAGTTTTCCGGACGTATTCCCAGCGTGATCGACCCTGTGGGCATATCATGATTAGGGAGTGGAAATTGGATGGAACCTGACCGGAATTCTGACGGAATCCCCTCTTTTTTCTCGATTTTTCCATCAATACAATTCACTCCCGGAGAGCCGAAGAATTCAGCCACAAATCGATGGGCGGGAAGATCATAAATTTCCTCTGGTGTGCCCACCTGTAAAACCTCTCCCTTGCGCAATACACAAATTCTTTGACCCAAGGTCATAGCCTCTGCTTGGTCATGGGTCACATAAATTGTGGTCCTTGGCCTTTCTTGGTGCAAGCGGGCAAGTTCTGAGCGCATGCCTGCACGGAATTGAGGATCAAGATTACCCAGGGGTTCATCAAATAAATGAATTTTTGGATCGCGGGCAAGAAGGCGTCCAAGTGCCACCCGTTGGCGTTGTCCGCCACTTAATTGATTAGGTTTACGTCTGAGAAATTCCAGGATTTCCAACTTTTGGGCGATCCCTTCGACTTTTTTTCGAATTTCAGGGGCTGATTCCCGACGGACCTGCAAACCGTATGCCATATTGTCAAAGACAGAAAGGTGGGGAAAGAGGGCATAGTTTTGAAAGACCATGCCAAGGTCCCGCTCCTGAGGTGCGAGTTGGTCGGAATCTTTTCCAAATATATCAATCGATCCATGGGTCTGGTTTTCCAAGCCGGCAATTAAGCGAAGCAATGTACTTTTTCCGCAACCAGACGGACCAACCACCACAAGGAATTCGCCCTCGGCAACTTTGAGGTCGATCGATTTTAGGGCATGAATATCCGGGGGGAAGGTCTTGCTTACCTGCTTAAATGAAATCGCACTGCTCATGGAAATATACCCACTTTAAGCATGGATGAGCTGGGGTAAAGCTTTGTCGCTTGAGCATAGAGGTCCGAAAACATAGGATGGAAATTGTGAAGTGTTCACATATTTGCAGGCATACACTTGGAGGATTGGTCCTCTGGTTCCTTGGTGCTGGCTTCACTGGCTGTCAGACGGAAGCTCCTCAGGTTAAAAGGATTACCAAGACGATGGAAAAGGAATCCCTTGCACGGATGGATGGATTGGTCCGCGAGTGTCGGGTATGTCATGGTGTGGAAGAGGCCCAACGGGGGCCCATTCTGGACGGAATGGAATATGGGTACCTCTATGACCAGTTGCAAAAATTCCGTTCAGGCATACGCGGACAGAACCCCGATAATCGTTCTGAGCACTTAATGGGCATAGGAATTAAGAAAGTAAAGAATGACTTGGAATCTGCTTATTTGGCCGACTGGTTTGCACGGCAGGAACCCAAACCCGCGGTTCGTACGGTGGTGGGAGACTTGGATCGTGGTAAACTTTTTTACGAGGCTCGTTGTGTATCATGCCATGGAGAACAGGCGGAAGGAAACCGTTTGCTTGCCGGACCCGCTCTCAACCGTTTGGAAGGCTGGTACTTTCTCGAACAGATGCGCAAGTTCCGTTCAGGCGACCGGGGATACCACCCGTTGGATGAGTCCGGAAGGGTGATGGCGGCGGCATCCAAAGGAATAACTGATAGCACTTTGCGTGACCTGGTTGCCTATGTTGTGAGCGCACATGGCCCAGCTGATGCTCCTTCGATGCGCGACCGCATGGTACCGGGAAAATCTGTGAAGCCTTTTTAAGCCCCGTACTGGGCGTGGAGAGACCCCAGTCGTTCCGGAGTGCCCACATCATCCCATTCTCCTCGATGTAGCCGTCCACCTACCAGGTTGCTGGATATTGCTTGTTTGAGGCGGGGGACAATGGAAAATTTCTCAACCGTTGCTCCGTCAAGAATGCTCGGGTGGTAGAGAGCGATACCGGCATAGAGGTATTCTGGAGTCTGATGTTCAATTACACGGTCTTGGGAAAGAGAGAAATCTCCCCGTTCCCGCCAGTCAGGCTTGGGCACGAGGAAGAGCATTGCCTGATCATCCTGGGGTAAGGCATGAGGAATAGTGGAAAAATCCAGATCGCACCAGACATCGCCATTAACCACCAAAAAAGTATCGTTTCCTAACAAGGGCAGGGCCTTGGCCAATCCGCCCCCGGTTTCAAGGGGTTCCGGGCCTTCATCTGAATAAGAGATCGAAAGCCCCCAGGTTGCACCGTTCCCCAAGGCTTCGGGAATTTTAGAGCCTAAGTGTCCAAGATTGATCACCACTTCGTTAAATCCTGCAGCGGCCAATTTTTCGAGGTGGTGGACGATTAATGGCTTTCCTCCTACAGTCACAAGGGGTTTGGGAGTATGGTCAGTCAGGGGGCGTAGGCGATTGCCATAGCCTGCAGCTAGTACCATTGCCTTCATCGGTTTTTAGGAGTCGGGAGAAAGCAGGGATGCCTGTTCCACGAGGGCCTGGAGATCGCAAAGCTCCGGGTAGGTTTTTAGGACCTGTTTTACATAGCCCAGTACACGGGGAACATCCGCTAAATATTCAGGTTTTCCATCGCGGATTTTTAAGCGATGAAAAATACCAACACATTTTAAATGTCTTTGTAATCCCGCCCAATCAAACCATTTGTTGATGGTGCCCTCATCGATTTCCGGTCCGGTTAAACCACATTGAACAAGTTGTGTGCGGAAACTTCTGACCTGCCGGACTATCCAGTCCTCGGAGTTATCGACATAGCAATCGCGCAACAAGGATACCAAATCGTAAGTAATTGGCCCAAACATGGCCCCTTGAAAATCAATAATTCCGGGAGTTCCATCATTGGTTACCAATAGATTGCGGCAATGAAAGTCCCGGTGCATGAAGGATTTGGGAATGGTATCGACCCCATCAATCATAGGTTTGGTATATTTTTCGAACTCCTGGCTGGATACATCAGGCAGGCACCATTCCCTAAAGATCTCAAGTTCCTTTGATTGCCAGGCACGATCAAAAACAGGCAGTTCAGTGGCCCATTCACCCAAGCTTTTTTGAAATTTAATAATTTCTTCAATGGCAAGCTCATAGAGATCATTCCTACGCTCACTTGCCAGGGCTTCCTGGTAGTGTAAATCTCCGAAGTCTGAAAGGATGAGAAATCCCTTTTCCAGGTCCTGAAAATAAACTTGGGGAACCTGGATTCCAGAATCTTTAAGCTTTTTGGGCAAGATGGACGAAGGGAGCACAGGGTTCCAATTCGGGGGGGGCATCCATTACCACCCGCGGACCATCTGGAGTGTGAATACGAAAGTAACGACGAAAACTGGCATCTGCCGAGGCGACTTCCAATTCGCAACCACCATAAGGGGTGGATTGATTTATCCATTCGCAAAGAAATTCCCTGCGTTCGTCCACCACCATAACTTCCACAAGTTTGTTTCTCTCTAATTTTTAGGTCCCGTCAAAGAAAAAAAAGCGGGCCAGTCCGACTCCCTTTATTGATCGGATAAAAGAGGCAAAAAATATCGGGACCTGAATATGCAATCAGGCACCAAGTCGATGGTCAGGTTTGAGGTATTGCACAACATAATCGTGAACCGCTTCCTCGAGTGAAAACAAGGCATTGCTGTAGCCTGCCTCACGAAGCTTTTCAATTTTAGCCTCAGTAAAATATTGGTACTTATCGCGGAGGATTTCTGGCATTTCAATAAAACGAATGTTTGGTTCCATACCTAGGGCGGAAAAGATTGCCCGTCCCAGATCGAGCCAGGTGCGTGCTTTTCCACTTCCGAGGTTAAACAGACCGTTGGTATGATGGTTTTCTCCCAGCCATAAAGACATCAATACGGCATCCTTGACATAGAGAAAATCACGCATTTGCTCGCCATCCCGGTAGCCTGGATGATGGCTCTTAAATAGGGTCATCTCTTCGGTGCCAGCAATTTGTTCGTAGGCTTTACTCACTACGGAGCGCATACTTCCCTTGTGCTCTTCATTTGGCCCATAGACATTAAAATATTTGAGTCCCACAATTTGATCGAGCCAACCATTCTCCTGGGCAAGCAGATCAAATTTGTGCTTCGACCAACCATACAAGTTTAAAGGGGTAAACTTTTTTAAATCCAAATCCTGATCGTCCATTCCCAAGGAACCATCTCCATATGTTGATGCTGAGGAGGCGTAAACAAAACGAACGCCATTTTCGAGTGACCATTCGCAAAGTTCTCTGGTGTAGCCGAGGTTGTTGTCGTTTAAATATGCCTCGTTGGTCTCGGTAGTGCTTGAGCAGGCACCGAGGTGGAAAATCGTGGAGACTTCAGAGAGTTCTCCGCTGTTGTCCGCAATCATTTTGCGGAAATTTTCTGGTGTGATCCGGCGGGAATAAGAAAGATCCTTGAGGTTGCGCTCCTTCAAATTGTTCGGCTCTGCCCAATCGACCAACCATAGGTTTTGTAAATTTCGATTATTTAATCCCCAAATAATTGCACTACCGATGAGACCGGCACCACCGGTGACCACAATGGTGCCACGGGCAAGGTTACTCATGAGAAAGTTCCACCGAGCGTGCCCGGGCAGCTTCCACGGCATGACGAACAATGGTTCTTAATTCGTCAGCTGAAAAACTTTCCAGTGCTGCCTGGGTGGTCCCATTGGGAGATGTTACCTGGTCGCGCAATTCTTTGGGCCCTAATTCGGAAGATTCCATGAGCCTGGCAGCTCCGCAAACCGTACTCAGGGCAAGTTCTTTGGCAAGTTTTCCGGATAGTCCAATTGCTCTGGCCGCCTCTTCCAGGGCACAGGTAAATTCAAAAACATATGCCGGGCCGCTCCCACTTATGGCAGTAACTCGGTCTAAGTCCGCCTCTTCACCGAGTTCGTACGCTTTTCCAAGAGATGACAGAATTTGTTCAATCATTTTTTGGTCGGGTAGAGAGGGAGGCTGTGCAAACAAGTAACCAGTTACTCCATGCCCAATTTGCCCGGGAGTGTTAGGCATGGAACGAACCACATTTCGTGCCTGCGGGAAAGCCTTGGAAAGTTTGGCAATGGGAATACCTGCCATAATTGAAAGAATTAGGCAGCCAGCACTTTTTTCAGAAACGGAGGGGGGGAGTTCGTTAATTTGTTGAGGCTTGCAACCAAGAATAAGTACGGAGGGTGAACTTGCTAACATTTCCTCGACTGAATCGAATCGGGAAATCCCTGTGTCCTTGGAGAGTTTTTCTGAGGTTCCATCATTTGCCGAACAGCAGGAAATTTGCTCAGGGGCAAAGGAATTGGTACGCAATAAACTATGTACGATGGCGGATACCATTTTACCCGCTCCAATGAAGCCAAGAGACTGGCTCACTCCGACACCTCCTGTTTGTTGGTCTCTTGAATGGTAATCGTCCCACCAATCATGTCGTGCAGACAACGGCGTTGTCGGTTAAGAAAGCAAAAAAGAAAATTCATTAATCCGGGAAGAAGGAATGGAGTAATCAAAATGAGGGAACTTAGTCCTTTGCCTGCGGCCCGAAAGAATTGCTTGAAAGGAGAAGGTGGGAGGTCGGTTCCATCCATTCTTACGGTGCGCAATCCAAAGGTTGCTTTCCCCAGGCTTTTTCCAAAAAAGAAGCGCTCTCCGATAAAAAAATATAAGATGGGCAAAAAACAGGCCCATACCACCATGGCCATGAGCATTTCATAGGTTTCAGGAGAAAGTCCGGATTGATCAATAAATCGAGACATTTCTTCTGAATTCATCTGATTTTCCTGGGCAAGTAGGGTGGCTTGTTGGAGCAGGCTTTTAAATTCATCCTGTGTATGCTTGTCCCAAAAATTGGGCAGGAAATGAGCCATTAATTGAAGGATCAGGATGATCAAAATAAAATCCATCGCAAACGCGATCGTGCGTTTGAGCAAAGGAGCTGGCTCGAGGCTGGCGGTTTGGTTTGTCTCTTCTTCCTCGTCATCGAGGGTGCGGGTGGGGGATTCGTTCATTCAGGCTGTGTTAAGCTTTGTTCGAAGGCTTGAACCGTATTAGCCATGAGCATGGCTACGGTCATCGGGCCAACCCCTCCGGGTACCGGTGTGATATGAGAGGTCTTGGGGGCCACTTGTTCAAAATCAACATCACCCACCAAGCGGTAACCCGATTTGCGGGAACTGTCTTCAATGCGATTGATTCCCACATCAATTACGGCACATCCAGGCTTGATCATATCTGCAGTTACAAAGTTTGGCTTCCCTATGGCGGCGATGAGTAGATCCGCCTCCCGGGTATGGGCTGGCAGGTTGTGGGTTCTGGAATGGCAAAATGTGACTGTGGCATTGCCAGGTATCGAACGGTTAAGCAGTAACATGCCAATAGGTTTTCCCACAATTAAACTGCGGCCTAATACGACCACCCGTTTACCTGCTGTTTCAATGTCTGTACGCTTAATTAGTTCAATAATGCCGGCGGGTGTGCAGGATCGGAAAGCATCGGGTTGTTCCTGGCAAAGTTTTCCCAGGTTTACTGCGTTAAATCCATCCACATCTTTGGCGGGTGATACCCGGTTAAATATCTGAACATCATTAATATGAAGGGGGAGGGGGGCCTGCACCAAGATGCCGTGCACTGAGATATCACCGTTTAAACGGTCAATTTCCGCAAGCAATTGATTTTCAGATATGGTGGCGGGAAATACGAGTAACCTGGCATCGATACCTAATGAAGCTGCGGTTTTTTCCTTTTTCTTAACATAAGAGATGGATGCTGGATCATCCCCTACACGGACAAAAGTTACGCAGGGCTTTCCGTATTCAAATGCAGAAATTCTGCTTTGTAGTTCGTCCAAGACTTCCTGGGCAATTTGGTTGCCATCGATCAATTCCATGACCCGGGAGAGTTCGTAAGAGGTCTAGCAGGTTGAATCAATTCGAAAGGCGCAGCACTCGTGCCCGTATGACCAATTCGTCTGATCCTTCCTCTACAGGTTCAGCATACCGAGAACATTGATCTGCTGGTCAGTAAATTGCTGGGGGTCGACGGCTTTTAATTGATCAACATCAATAAATGCGAGTCTTTTCCCTTTTGAGTTTTCCAATTGGTAAGGAAAGTCGTAAGCGAAGCCGAGTTTGCGAGGTTTAAAAACAAGAGTGCCTTCAAAGTTTCGAACAATTCGTGTAGCTGGTTTATTTTTGGGAGGATCCAGGGGAAGGGTGTTCGGATCGGGTTTTACCTGTTCGGTCTCCAAGGGGTCAAGTTCGTCAATTCTCGAACTCCCTGAGTCATTTGAATTGCTTGACGATTCAGTTTGTTGCAATGGATCACCCGAGTTTTCAATGGTTGTTTGAACTGGTTTATCATTCCATCTTTCTCTCCCCACCACCACGGGCTCAACTTCAGGAGCGCCGGCATTGAAAGCCTCACCTAGGCTGGGGGAATCCCCTTGGGCGGGTTGTCCAAATGCAGAAGAAAAAGAAAGCAGGGAAACCGCCATTCCCCCGATGATTTTGGTATTGTATAAATTAAAATTTCCCATGGCTATGAATTTAGGAAATTTGCTTGGGAAAGAGCAAATCAATTTCTGAATCTTTTAAATCTCTGTAGGTGCCAAGGGGTAACTTACCCAACCTCAAACCTCCGATGCTGGTGCGCCGTAATTTTTTTACCTTGTAGCGATACCGCCCCATACACCTTCTAATTTCGCGTTTCTTGCCGTGCCCCATTGTAATTTCAAGCTTGGTTGATCCCACAGGGTTTCCTGCCTTGGCACGAATTTCGTCGAGCTGTAAAAAATCCCCGTCATCCTCAAACCCTGCAAGCATGGCTTGAAAGGCATCCTGTTCGAGAGGCTGATTAATTTCCACTTTGTATTTTTTTCGGACTTTTTGGGATGGGTGAGTAAGTCGATGAGCTAGTTTACCATCATTGGTTAAGATAACCAGTCCTTCGCTCTCTAAATCCAGTCGTCCCGCGCAAAACAGGCGGATGTTGCGGTGTCGAGTTTCAAGCAATTCAAAAATAAGGCGTTCTGCATGGGGGTCGTCATTCGAGCAGGTAAACCCCTTGGGCTTATTGACCATAAAGATGGTTGGCTTGATGAATTTTGCCTGAATTCTTTTCTGGCCCACTTTTACAACATCGCGTTCAGGATTTACCCGTTCACCCAGTTTGGCCAACTCTCCATTTATGGAAACTTGGCCGTCTTTAATCAATTGTTCCCCCGCCCGTCGCGAGCAGATTCCAGAATCGGCAAGAAACTTTTGAAGCTTGGGATGAGGAGGTGTGGTCTTGGAGGATTGGTTTGTGTTCTTGGACATGTGCAAAACTTGATGTTGCCTAATTACTACGAATCCATCATTTATCGGAAACAGTCAATAACAGGGATGGGAACCTGAATATTTTTCATGAACGAAGAAACAGATAGAATTAAGGTTGCGGTTGTTACCGGTGCAGGTCGGGGAATCGGTCGCGGAATTGCCGAGGCATTGGCCCGCGATGGCATGAGAGTCATTTGCGTGAGTAAGTCAGAAGCCTCCTGTGGTGCAGCAGCTGAATCAATCAGGGAATCCGGCGGGCTGGCTGATGCATTAGCCGTGGATGTCTCTTCAGGCGAGCAAATCCGCCAAGCTAGTGAAAAACTGCTTGAAGAACATGGACATGTTGAGGTTTTAGTAAATAACGCAGGGATTACCCGCGATAATTTGCTCTTTCGTATGGAAGAGGATGACTGGAACTCAGTAGTTAATACGAATTTATCCAGCTGTTTCCATTGGATTAAAGCCCTCGGTCGTCCCATGACTCGGAAACGCTGGGGACGAATTGTCAATGTTGCATCGGTGGTCGGTTTGACTGGTAATGCTGGGCAGGCTAATTATTCAGCAGCCAAGGCGGGTATGGTCGGTTTGACTAAAAGCCTAGCACGTGAATTTGCCGCCCGTTCTGTAACAGTAAACGCCATCGCTCCAGGGTTTATTGATACTGATATGACTTCAGAATTGGACGAACGTGTGAAGGAAGGTGCTTTGGCTACCATTCCTCTTAAACGATTCGGACAGGTTTCCGACATTGCCGAAATGGCAGCTTTTTTATGTTCTGACAAAGCCTCCTACATCACCGGACAAGTTTTTACGGTTGACGGCGGGATGGTGATGTGAAGAAAAACTTTCATTAATACCTAACCAAACTTAATTCATTATGTCCGACAAAAGCGCCGATCGCGTAAAGAAAATCATTGTTAGCCAGCTCAACGTCAGCGAAGAGCAAGTTACTCCGGAGGCCAGCTTTATTGATGACCTTGGAGCCGACTCACTTGACCAAGTCGAATTGGTCATGGCTTTGGAAGAAGAATTTGGTAACGAGATACCTGAGGATGATGCCGAAAAGCTTCAGACCGTGGGATCAGTTATCGAATATGTTGAGAAAAATCTTTCTTCCTAATATTCCTTTAACTTTACAATGAAGTTCGGTCATCTCGAGCCGACTTTACTTATATTTTTTTCCACATGACCCGTGTAGTTGTAACAGGAATGGGGGTTGTTTCCTCCATCGGTAACGATTTAGATAGTTACTGGACCAGCCTGAAGGCAGGTAAGTCTGGAATTACCACTCCAACGAGTTTCGACTGTTCTGACATTGCCAGCAAGGTTGCTTCCGAAATCAAGGATTTTAATCCCGAAGATTTTATGGACCCCAAAGAGGCAAGAAGGAATGACCGCTACGCTCAACTTGCCCTCGCCGCAACTCATGGTGCACTCAAAGATGCCAACCTAACTCGTGAGGAATTGGTGCCTAAACGCACTGGCGTACTTGTGGGTTCAGGAATTGGTGGAATGGATACTATCGAGAAACAAATGACTACCTTGATTGAGCGGGGACCTCGCCGGGTTTCTCCGTTCATGATTCCTTCTTTAATTGCCAATATTGCCGGTGGAATTATTGCGATTGATCTAGGTGCCAAAGGACCGAATTTTTCGGTGGTCAGTGCTTGTGCATCTGGATCTCATGCAATTGGTGAGGCTTTTGAAATGATTCGCCGAGGAGCAGCTGATGTTATTTTTGCCGGTGGGAGTGAAGCCGCGGTTACCCGTATCGGATTTGCCGGTTTTTCATCGATGAAAGCAATGAGTACCAAATTTAACGATGATCCAAGCCGTGCATCTCGTCCCTTCGATAAAAACCGGGATGGTTTTGTGATGGGAGAGGGTTCTGGAGTTCTGGTTCTTGAAACTTTAGAGAATGCACAAAAGCGTGGTGCCCGTATCTATGCAGAACTTATTGGTTATGCCGCAACCTGCGATGCCTTCCATGTAACCACCCCGGATACTTCCAGTGAGTCTCTTACAGAATGTATGAACTTGGCCCTTGATCAGGCGAAATTGGAAAGAAATTCGGTGAATTATGTGAATGCTCATGGTACATCGACTCCTTACAATGACCGTTCGGAGACCACGGCTTTAAAAAATGTATTTTCGGATTACGCCAAGAATGGATTGATGGTAAGTTCCACAAAATCCATGACCGGGCACCTACTTGGTGCAGCCGGTGCCATTGAGGCTGCTGCCTGTTGCAAGGCAATTGAGGACGGCGTGGTTCCTCCCACCATTAATTACGAGGAGCCCGATCCAGACTGCGATTTGGATTATGTACCCAATGAAGCACGCGAAGCGACAGTGAATGTGGCGATGAGTAACAATTCTGGTTTTGGAGGGCACAACGCCTCACTTATTTTTCGTAACTTTAATTAATCTGTTTTTTTTCCGGTTGATACCTAAATTCGCTTGCTCCAAACGAAAGGTCGGGTATTTTAAATCTTTGGCAATTTGCACCCGTAGCTCAATTGGATAGAGCGCCTGACTACGGATCAGGAGGTTGGGAGTTCGACTCTCTCCGGGTGTGCCACTTTTAAGCTTCTAATTAAAGAATGCTTTAGGCCATACAAAGCCATTGTAAAGTACCTAAATTGATAAAAATACGAATAGGGAAGAAGGTTCGAATGAGAATAAAATTGCATTCTCGCCACCGGTATTACCAGTAAGGCGTGTGCGAATTTGGAAAGAGTGGTTATTCCTTGTCTGATTTTTCAACATCAGCTTTAGGCTGAGGTTTTTCTTCTTCATTTTCCTTTTTTAAACTTTCCTGATCTTTAGAAGTTGAATCGTTTGAAGAACTGGAATCTTTGGATTGTTCGGGTGCCTTACTTGACTCTTCGTTTTTGCTCTCGCCATCAGTATCTGAAGCTTTCTGGGAATCTTTGGTTTCGGAAGAGACATCACTGTTTTTCTTGTCTGACTCACCCTTGTCGGTAGTTGGAGTTTCTTTACCTGAACTTGTCTTTGAAGATTCGTCCTTTTTTTCTGACTTCTCTGTCTTTAAATCCTTAGAGATAGAGCCTGGTTTACTGTCATCGCCTTTGTTTAATTCTTTATTGTTCCCTGAAGATTTATCATTTGATGTGTCTTTGCTAGGTACTCCCTCGGCTTTTGGTTTAGAAGCAGATGATTTGGAATCCTTGGGGGGGGTGGTTTTCTTAGAATCATTCCTAGATTCATCGTCCAAGGACTCACGCTTGGAAGCTTTTTTCAAAACAGCTGCTTTTTTGGCAGCATCTCGAGCTGCTTGTGCCGCCATTTCCTTGCGGGCAGTTATAAAGGATACCACGCAAAGAATTACATAAATGAGAAGTAATCCGGCAGATAGAAGCATGGTGGTGGGCTTTAAGCTGGAGGCTTCGTAAATCAGGTAGGGTTCACTGCGCCACCAACTCATTTCAGCAAATGCACCAAAGACCATTTTGGCTATGGAAAGAAAACCCAGCAAAGCAATGAGGACAGCAACATGCATGATGTGCTTTTTGGCATTGGGTGCCTTATCAGCAGCGATTGCCAATAAAATTAAAATTAAACCGATAATACCTGGAATAAAAGCAGTCCAACTTTTACCAAATTCTAGAGATTCTCCTGCTTCGGGTGCATCGATAACGTTTTCCCAGTTGTTTGAGGTTAGGGTGACTGGGCCATCTACTCCTCCCATATTGTTGTAAATAAAACGGATTTTGGCTTTATCTACACCTATTTCTGCCCATGGGATAGACTGGTATTTTTCCGTTCCGGCATTACTATAATTTTCGGATTCCTGAAGCATGCCTTTTAAGGTTTCGCCAGTGGAACTGGCATACCAAAAGGACTTGGGTTCACCCTCCATTCTTCCAGACGAACGGGCATAGTTGTCAGCGTTTATTTGTTTAGCATGACCTTCATTAACTTTATGAACGATCCACCAAACATTTTCACCTGCAGAATCATCGCAGGGCATAAAGTCGAGTAGTACATCTTGGTCTCCATCAGAGAGTACATATTCGGCGTCACTTGCCCAAGGACCTTCAAGTTTAATTGAAAGACTGGGGTCTTGAGCTAGATAACCGACTAAACCGGTTAGGATGAGGATTCCTCCGAGAATAAACGATGGTACTTTTAACATCCCTAATAGGAAACTTGGTTTAGAGAAACTGGCAAGCCCGTAAAGTTGAAAATTCCGCTCGTTTAGAGGCTAATTCCTGATTATATATATTAATATCAAATTATTCTCATTAAAATGATTGTAGAACCGATAACCAAAGAAAAAACCAAGGAAGAAGTAAGCATTGATACTCCTTGGCGTGTGATTGTACTCAATGATCCCGTAAACCTGATGAATTATGTGGTGATGGTTTTTCGCAAGGTCTTGGGTTTTGATGAGAATAAGGCAACCAGACACATGCGGGAAGTCCACGAAAACGGTCGTTCTGTTGTTTGGTCTGGTAATCGGGAAAGAGCAGAAAATTATGCGTATCAATTGCAACATTGGCGCCTGCAAACCTTGTTGGAACGGGATGATTGAATTTCGTTTGCAAATCGATTCAAGAATTACCCGGGCGGTGGTTCCTTTGATTATCAAATCTTTTTCAGAGTGTGGAAAGATAGCAGAACCAGTTTTTCCTTATCCACAAGAATCTGATCAAGAATTAATGGAGGCATGGGCCAAAAGTTTACGAGAGGACCTTGCTCAGGACCGTCAAAGGCTTGCCCGTCTGTTGAACGATTCAAAATTTGCTCATGGTTATGTTGAGATTCCCGATGAGGATACGGAACTAGTTTTGCGAGCGCTAACGGAAATTCGTTTATTTATTCGTAAATCCAACCTGGAAGCTTTTAGCGATGAAGAATTGGAGACAGGGCAGTTTGTTTTACCTCAGAAACCTCAACTTTCTCAGTCTTATTACCTTGCCTACTTAGTCTTAGCTGAAGTGCAGGAGGGCTTAATTGCCCAAGCCGCATAAGCCGAAAAGAATACAGTATTAACCAGCTCGAAGGATTTGGTTATTGGCCACGGCAATTCCTCCTAGCATCGCCCCGACAATTCCAACATAGCCTTGGTCTGTACCCGCGAGGTATAGGTTTTTATACTTGGTCGCCCCATCCCTTTTCTTGGTCGGCGATCCATAAAGGGTACCGTTTATATGACTGGTGAATCTTTTGATGGTGGTCGGTGTGAAGGTGTCCAATAGTTGGGTGCATTGGTCCAGCTGATCTTGCTTATCGAGGCCATTTGGTAAATAACTCATGGCATTATCAAGCATGGTTTTTTCCCAATAGTTTTTTTCCTTTAAGTATTGAGTCTCGGATAATTCAGACCATCGGTGAAAATTTGCCGGGTGGGTGACACGCAGTTTGGACTCTTCGCCCTGATGGTTTGTTCCATAATTGTCTGGCAGGCAGATTACTCCTGATTTCAAATCCACTAAACCATTGGGGCAATCATATACAAAACGGTTTGACCGGTTAAAAAAGACTACGGTTTCATCCCAGCCAAAGTCTTTTGGGTGTCCCTTAAATACTCGTATCGATTCAATAATACTAAACTGTCCGGTTTGGGCTTCTTCTGGCTCAATACAATTTTCGTTGAGCAAAGATTCGGTCTCACGAATACCACAGGTTGAAATTATTTTTTCCGCCTTTATCGTTTCCCCCGACTCTAAAATAATTTCCTTTGCTTTATCTCCCTTGGTTTGGATGGAGCGTACAGCACTGTTCATTCTTCGATCCACCCCCAATTCCTTGAGCTTATCAGTCAGGGGATTGAGGATTGCCCGGATTCCAGCCTCTGGCCTGGATAAACCTTGTTTAAAGATGGCATCGAACAACATGATAAAGGTAGGGAAATCAATGTCGTCTGGCCGTGCAGATCCATAGTAACAGGTTGGACAAAGCAGCATTTCTCCAAGCAATGGATCGATGCCTGATTCTCTAAGGATCGAGCGGGTGGAAAGTTCTTCCGCATCGACTGAATAAGCGGGGAATTCCTCCATCTTTTTTAGGAGCTTCAAAAAAGCGTCCATGGAAGATGGAAAAGCTTCCTCCACTTGGCTCAAAAAATATTGAAAATCATTATTGAATCGAAGGGACCGCTCGCCAAAGGTGATTCGGGAATGGCTTTGTGGGAGAAGTTTTAATTCATCAATGGGGATGCGTAATTGTCGGCAAAGCTTAAGTAAAGGAGAAGATTTTCCCGAAGAAGGCGAGGGGTAATTGGTGAGGGCATGTAGCCCAACATCAAACTTCCTGCCCTTGCGGGCATAAAAACTGTTCAAGCCTCCGACTACATAATGTTTTTCGAGCAGAATAACTTTTTTGCCAAACATAGCTAATCGAACTGCAGCGGCCAGACCAGCTAACCCGGCACCAATGACCACAACCTCAGTTGAGGAAATCTGCGAACTTATGGATTTGGCAGGAGACAAAGAAGGGTGGGGCAGGGAGACCGACCCCACTCAATCAGGCCGCGGCGCCCGCTTCGAACTTGGGAAGCAAGTAATTGGCACAACTATCCAGAGACTCGAGTTCACGATACTCTGGTTCGGGTACATCAATACCATGTTGTTTGCGAAGTTCCATGACGATATCGAGAAAATCCATCGAGTCTAAATCTAGCTGATCTCTCAGCCGAACGTCAGACTTGACGTCGTTAAGGTCTTCATCCGGAGCAATTTCCGCAATTATGTCGAGTACGATTTGTTTGACTTTATCTTTATCCATCAGAGCTAGGAATGAAATCTACCCTACGCTTCAAACTTTTTCAAGATAAGAACTGAATTGATTCCAAGCATACCAAAAGAATTGTTGAGAATTACTTTTACTCCACCCTCTTTTTTAATTGCCTGACCGGTTACTAAGCCTGGAAGGGCACAAGTTGGGTCAATCTCGTCAACATTTAAGGTGGCATGAACCATTCCGTCCTCAAGTGAGGGAATATTACCCGCAAGTTCAATAGCTCCTGCCGCTCCCATAGAGTGACCGATAAAACTTTTCGTATTATTGACCTTTGTACCAATACTTTCTCCAAAAAGATTGCGAATTGCTTTGCATTCCTGCTCATCCCCTTGAGGGGTTGAGGTGGCATGGGTGCTTACTAAATCGATATCTTCTGGTTGCATATTGGCATTACTCAAGGCTTGCCTCATGCACTCCTCCTGCCTTACAGGGTTTGGCAGTACATAATCGGTGCCATCTGAATTGATCCGATAACCTGCAATCTCAGCGATAATGTCTGCACCCCTCGGACTGCGTCATCTAAGCGTTCCAAAACATAAATACATCCACCCTCGCTAACCACGATTCCATTACGCCCCTTATCAAATGGACGGCTTGCCCGAGTTGGGTCTTCGTGAGAGGCAAGAGCTCCTTGGCTTTTAAAGCCAGCAAAGATACCGTATGCTCGAATACTTTCACTGACACCACCAGCCAGGGCAAAGTCACACTCTCCCAGGCGCAATTGTTGGACCCCCTGAATAATACCTGCATTTCCTGCGGCACAGGCTGCTCCAATCGTGTAGTGCGGACCAGTCAGACCAAGGTTGACCGTAATCTCCCCAGCAGGGTTGTTGGCAACTGTGCGAGGATTGTGGTGGTGAGTCCAATATTTGATATCTTCATCGTAATGATCAAATAATTGACAAACCTCAGTTTCTGTCTCGACGTTTCCATGCTCGGTGATTCCCAGGTAGATTCCGATTCTGGAGGGGTCTACATTTTCGAGATCCAAGTTAGCATGGGCAATGGCTTCATTTGCGCAGTAGATTGCAATGCTTCCTGCCCTTGTACCTACACGGATTTCTTTCCGTTTTTGATATTTTTTTTGGTCAAAATCACACACTCCGGCTGGTTGTTCGCCCATGTTGCGAACTGGAAATAAAGAAACCCCACTCTTGCCAGCCAGAAGAGCCTCCCGGTAGGTGGGCAAATCATTGCCAAGCGGACAAGTTAGTCCGATTCCGGTGAGAACAATTCTGGGAAGTTGATTCATTGGTAAAAATCAGTCATCAAATAAATGAAGCATACAAAGAAATTTGGCAAGCTACCAAAGAGGCAAATTTTTAATATCGTATTTCGTAGCTGTCTATCCGCTTGCGCAGAGTTGCCCTTGTAATACCAAGTAAGGCAGATGCTTTTACCTGATTCCCCCCACATTCCTTCAAGGCTCGCTGGATAATTTCTTTTTCCATACTCTCGAGTAAATTCTTATCACTCTTTGCCCTAAGGTGAGAATAGGAAATATTAAAACTTTCCTCAAGGGATATGGAGGAAGGTGGCTGGGCATTACTGTTTTGAATCGGATGAGAATCCGGCTCTACACCCTGGCTTGTCTGACCAAACAGGGACTTATCTTGAGGGGGTATGCCGACTGTTACTTCCCTGGGAGCTGTATCATCAGTGCGGTCAGGTGACGGAGGAAGACTAGCTTGTAAAGGTTTTGAGGGGCTGGGGGAATTGGATACAGAAGAAATATTTTCGGGAAGATCTTTTGCTAAAATTCTTTTGCCTTTGGATACCACTGATGCCGAGTGAAGCACATTTTCCAATTCCCTCACATTGCCCGGCCATTTGCAGGATTTGAGAATTTCCATTGCTTCGGTGGAAATTTCCTTAGTACCGGTGGAAAACTTTTTGTCCAAGCGTGCGAGCATGAAATCGACAAGTTCAGGAAGATCTTCCATGCGGTCGCGCAAAGAGGGAGTTTCGATACGCACAACATTTAACCGGTAGTACAAATCTTCACGGAAGGATTTATCCTTAACCATGGATTCGAGGTTTTTATGGGTTGCTGCAATGAGGCGGACATCGACTTTTTTGACCTTTGTACTACCGACTCTTTGAATTTCACCTTCTTGGATAGCTCTGAGGATTTTGGTTTGGGTGGGCAGTCCCATATCTCCAATTTCGTCCAAAAACAAGGTTCCTCCGTGGCAAACTTCGAATTGTCCAGCCTTGGCATCGGTAGCACCAGTAAATGCCCCTTTCTCATGCCCAAAAAGTTCGCTTTCTATGAGGTTTTCCGGAATGGCACCACAATTTACCGCATGAAAGGGAGCATCTGCACGATGGCTGTAACGATGGATACAACGGGCAACCAGTTCCTTACCAGTTCCGCTTTCACCTGTTACCATTACGGTGGCCTCTGAAGCAGCAACTTGACCAATTTTCTTCAGGACTTGTTGCATCTTTTCACCACTGCCAACAATGCCTTCCTCTAAATCCTCTTTATTTAAAAGACGTTTTTCTACACTCTCTGTACTGCCCGAGTCTGCATTTGCCTTGAGAGCTTTCGCCACCATGTCCTTGAGTTTAGAAAGGTCAAATGGCTTAAGTACATAATCAAATGCACCGTGCTTCATCGCTTGGATGGCGGTTTGAGTGGTTCCGTATGCAGTCATTAATATAACCAGCGATGATGGAGCTGCAGTGCGTAAATGTTGGAGCGTTTCGATGCCTGACATTCCCTCCATCCGATTATCGAGGAAGATGAGTTGCGGGTTTTCTTTTTCTGCAACTTCTACCCCGTGCTCCCCAGAATCAGCAGTTATAATATGGTGCCCGTCCGGAGAAAGTACACGGTCTAAAGAGTAGCGGATCTCCGCATCGTCATCAATAATCAGGATGGTTGATTTATCAGTTTTCAAAATAAAAGAGTTTTTATATTTATTTTTAACCAATCGATAAGCGGGTAAAGCTCAAAGCGAAAATTTTAAGGAATCATTTGTTTGCGTTGACGGAGGCTTAAGTGAAGTTCATAGTTTGCAACTTCCTTGCCAGGGTAGCTCAGGCGGTTAGAGCGTCGGACTCATAACCCGAAGGTCGGCGGTTCAAGTCCGCCCCCTGGTACCATTACCTACATTACAGGTAAATAGATTATTCCGTTTTGTTTTTGAAAAAACGCTCGAACAAACTCCCTTTGGGAACTTCCTTATTCTCAACCGGTTCAATTGTTTCGGCAGGAATAGGGTCTGATTCTATTTCCGAAGATTCTAATACCTCTGGTTCTTCGATAATTTGATCAACAATTTCTTCGCTGGGGGATTCTGTGATGGGTTGCTCCAATTCAGGAGCTTGGGTGGCCGGTTGGTAAAGAGTTTCTTCCTTGTTGGAAGTTTTTTGCTCGCGAATTTTTTCCTGGGGAAGTGATGGTGGGGCGGGCTGAAAGTTCTTACTCAGTTCAATCATGGGCTTGGGTGCCTCAGGAATATCATTGGTTGGTACAAGGGTTGCGCTGTCTGAATCAAACAAAGGCTCTCCTTTTTGTTCTTTTTCTAACTGGTCTGCAGTCTTTCCCACATAGGTGCGAAAAACAAGATCGTGTTCAGGGTGCAACCAAAACCTACCCTTTTTATAGGTGTTTCCTTCGGCAAATGCAAAGGCACCAAACCATGAACGTTTGTTGCCGATTTGATCACAAACAATAAAATACATTCTACCTTTTTGCTGAGGAATTTCTCCTCTCATTTGCAACGTGATCCAACCTTGATCTATCTCGGTTAATCCCTGAACGGCTAATTGATTAATAATATCATCTCTGGTTAGGCTCCATTCTCCGTATTTCGGACCAGAGTCTGGATTATCTGCCCGGATAAATCCACTCATGCTCGAACCATAATGTTCGGAAATCATATAGTTTGGTTTTCCAAAAAGAAGAACTTTTGTGAGTATCCCATCTTTTCCCGCGGTGTAACTTGACCAGTTCTTTTTAGCAACATGACTGAAACTTGTCTCGTGTTGTTCCTTAAAATATTCCTGATACTGGTCGAGTTCCTCGATGTAAACAACTGGCAAAGGTTTGGTGGGCAGATCCGCAAGCTCGGGTTTCTTTTCGACAGTTGGGGGAAGAGATGCTGCTTCCTCGGGTCCGGACTTATCATCAGAACAACTAAAGGCTAAGAGAACTAACCAAGAAAGGCAGAATAGACGATTTGGGGAAGGGGAGGTCATGGGCAGAAAGGGTAGGTATATATGCAAACAAGGTAATGTTCTTATTGCAAGTTCGAATAGGAGTAGATCTACTTTGGGATATTAAATTTTGGTTATGAATACTTTGGCCTTTTGGTTGCCGCTTTTCTTACTTTTTCTTTCCGCTCTAGTCGGCGCCTTAATCAAGAGAAGATCTTGCGATCATTGCCTGAAAAGATTTAACGGCAATCAAGTCCTTTTGCCCGTCGGTACAAAGGATTGGATATGTGGTAAATTGGAAGTTTTTGCTCAGGGACTGGAAATAACCAGCCCGGAGGAAAACCAAATTCCCTGCGGTTTTGTACATTCGCGAATTATTCCTTCAAAAGAAGTGGCAGGGATTAACTTATTGATCCGACAAGCTCCCGATCCCGACACACGGGCGGGTTTGGAGTGGAAAAAGGAGAGGGAGATGCTTTTAAACCCGCCCCTAAGAGTACAGTTAAAAAGATTTACCTTAAACTCTTACAATATGTTAAGAGATTCATTCGGGCAGGCACTCAAGGCAATTATTGGGACAGTAAGTAAAGAAACGAGGTTGGGGAAAGCAAAAGGTGCTGATAGCCGATTCCATGAAATGCAGTCAAATTTAACCGGGATGGTACCGAACGCATGGGAGCCAATTCTCGAAAAATATCGAGGTAAATTAGTGGCTATTGAAAGAATGTCAGAGTCAGGTGAAATTTACGAATCTGGTATCTTGGAAGATTATTCTGATAAATATTTGCTCTTGCGGGATGTTAAATTGATCGATCCTGCGATTAAAAATGCGTTGGGGATGCTCGGTGGATCGACTCACTTGAGTTGTGATGTACTTTATTCACGCACGCAGACTTTGTTAAGATATTCCCTGAAATCCGAATCCTTGCAGGATTAGAACGCAACTTGACCAAATCCAGGAATCAATTAGTTTATAAGGTTCGACTTCTGCATCGTTCGAGAAGTTTCATTCGTTCTTTTCCTTACTCCTAATTATTAGGGAACCTATCGACAATCGTTTGCAGTCAGGCCGTAAATCGGAAGACTAAGAGCGACGCGAGGGTACCCACCTGGACCTAGAAGGTCATATAACTTATGAATGCGATGAACGGCGAACGTGGAAGTCACCACCTTTATTAAATTGAAACCAGTTTGGATTTTTCAAACTGCTTATTTCATTTCTCTCCACGCCTGATCTCTAACACTGTAAACCATAAGTTTAGGGTTAGTCGTATGAAAATATAACCAGTTTTCTTCTTCATGGGAATAGACCCATGGATACTGATCAAACCACATCCAACCCTTACTTAGCGTGGGACTGTATTCCACTATCTCAATCTCTATAGTTTCTGGAATTTGGCGGAAATACCCTGGCGTGACAATCTGATCCCTGGCAGATACCTTTAGCCATTCTTTATTTTCGTCGGAGGTTTCATTGTAATAAATTTCGAGTACTATCGATACACTTGATTGGTTGCTTTCAAAAGTTACTGAACTGGGGAACTGTTCATTTAAAAAACGTAAGTCCAGCCAATCTGCTCGACTTTCATTATTTGTGGAGAAGTCCCAATACAGATCATCTGCGAAGTCCCAATCCAGAAATACCGTGGCTTCTTCTCCGACATATCCATCGGTTCTCTCCACGATTAAGGAGTATGTATTCACGGAAGAATCATTTTCTGGTTCCATGAGATTTTTCCCGCTATTTAGGGTCATGGATAGGACCGGAGCTTTCCATGTTTGATCTAAGTCAAACGGACCAAATTCTCCAAGGAGCTCCCCAGATACAGGATTGGATAGTGCGATGGTTTCAGTACCGTAGATCTGAATAAGAGCGAGTTGGTCCAGTTCGGTAAAGGCCGGACTGCCGTCCATATCTAGCTCCGTTTGATAAGACATCACCGTGTCATTTGTGGTAAGGCTCGTATTGATGTCTCCGTCGTCAGTTTCATGGGGATGTTCCAGACCAAGAGCATGTCCAAGCTCATGAAAAGCAACATGCTTCCAACCTGCCTCCCTGGACTTGGCAAAGCGCGGGGAGTGAGTGTAGGCGGAATTAGCAATTTCCAAAGTTGCGACCGTGTTCCTCTCGATTCTACCATCGCTCCAGTAAGTAGTCAGGGGACTGGTGTAAAGCCCCGGAGTACCCGCGGAAGTATACTCTCCTTCAAGGTGTGAAATCTCCATTTGGGAGAGATTGTTACCTTGAGGAACAATTACAAATTCTGGTTCAATGATCGTGTCTGCAAATGCAATTACCTCCAACCACCATTCTCGGATCTCTTCGTTCACAGAGCTGTTGAAGGATAGGTAGATATACCCATCATCTGGGTAAAGATAACTGGCGTACAACTCGGTTGCATTGAGTTCTGAGCCAGTAGCGGTGATTGCGGCAATATTCGCCTCAGAGGACGAAAAAAGAGAACCATGCAACCAGAAGAAAAACGGTAGAAGCAGAGTGGATTTAAAAAAGAATCGAATCGGAGTCTTTATCTTAAATTTCAGCACGAATGATCAAAAACTATTCTGTCATTTCCCGCCAGGCTTCATCCTTTACACTGTAAACCATAAGCTTGGAACCACTTGGCAGAAAATATAACCAACCACCTTCCACATGCGAAATCATTAAGTAATTCCCAAGAGGGAAGTGCCTACTCGTTGGGCTTCCCTAATTACGAAGCCATAATCACCAAGATTTACCGTCAAACTATCAGGTACCCCAAATTCCATCTGTGGGTTAAAGTAATAATTTTCCATACTTTCCCAGTCATGAAATTGAAAATTGGAAGATTGGTTCCACCCGCTGCTTGCTTCTTTTGTAAGTGTACCAGTGTGCCAATTAAAGCTATTTAAGTTTTTCCACTCCGTACCGTCCAACCACTCAATATGGAAAGATTTTTCACTGGCAGAATTGCGGATTCGAAAGGTCGCATGTTTGCCATCACTACCATTGGAACTGGAATCGTAGTTATTTAAATGTTGCTCGTCATAATCGTCCCCCTGGTCATACCTCTCATACTGAAGAGAGCTATTAACCCCATATCCGTATGTGCTCAAATGAACTTCCAATTGAAAGAGGGGATCCATGTCACACTCTATACTAAGCTCAATCCTCTCTCCGTTTTCTGAAAAAGCAGTACCTTGTACATACCAGTCTTTATTCAATCCGAGGAGCGACCTTGCTCCAATTTCCTGTCCCCAGCGATTCCCATCTTCGGTCATATTTCCATACATGGTGTATCCGCCCTCATGAATCTTTGCAGAAAATCCATCCTTTGAATAGTTTCCCCAGATATATTCGGATTCTGCAGCACTCGTAAAGTCATCGTGGAAAAACTTTCCGTAAGGTAAATCATCATCCGAATAATTTTCTAGGGTAAAGTTTCCAGAACCAACGATCTCAGATGTAGAACCGGACGTCTCTTTGCCCTGCAGGGTATTGTTTGAAAAATTTAAAAGAATCTCAAATTTCCCATCGGAATACTGTTCCATCAAAATGGTCCCTATGTAGTATACTAAATGAAACAAAAATTAACTTAATTCAATATTTTACCTTTGGAGTGAATTAACGAAAATTAACAAGTTTGAGTTTTTACTCCGCTCAACCCAATACCAAGCTTTTTAGCCTGTTTCAGGACTTCTGATTTATCCAAGAGGAGCACCGACCCCGCCTCTAGTGGCGGCATTTCCTATGCCTGCATCTTTCATTGCCTCCAGGGTTTGTAATCCAAATACGGGCACATCAAATCGGGTGTCTTGTTTTGGTTTTCCAAGCTTTACAAACAGGCAATTCTTAGCACCAAACTTCCCAGCTCGTTCGAGCATAGCATTGGTTCCTTCAAAGGCCTCTACCGCCAGTACCGTTCCGCGGCTAACCACCACTCCCTGACCCACATCGAGACGGGCATTTTCACGGGCAATTTCAATGCCATGAGCAAGGTGTTCAGGATCGATCTTTTCTTTTCCTTTCACCATTACGCCCTCCTCCGCCAAGTCTTCGTCCATAAAGACCCGGGCATCAAGTAGATGAACGCCCGCTTTTTCGATCTCTTCCCCAATGGCGCCAAAAATAGTCTCGGCATTTTTGCGATCGAGCCCCGCCAGCATGCGGATGGCTTTTAGGTCGGGGTGAAGGCCTTTAAACAATTTACCCGGGGTGACCTGGCCCGCCATCACTGCGTAGCCAGCATCCATTCCCTTTAGTTCCTTGAGCAGTTTGCCCACCTGACCAACCTTGACCGCAGAACGCTCCTCCTTGGCAAAGGAATCGACCAACTCCGGCGAAGTTTCGCCGCCCAGTTCGATCAGCCGAACAGAGATACCCGCCTGTCTGGCTCTTTCAGCGAGTAAGACAGGGTATAGCCCCTGACCGGCAATCAGAGCGAGCGGGCGGATCGCATCAAAATTTTCGGGCAGAAAGCGGGACATGACCAGTGGGGCTAGCCTTTGACTGCGAGGTTGACCAGTTTGCCGGGCACATAGATTTCCTTGACGATTTCCTTGCCCTCCAAAAAGGATTGTACCTTGGCGTCTGCCTTGGCTGCGGAAAGAATCGTATCTTTGTCCACATCCGTGGGGAACTGGCCCTGACCACGAAGCTTTCCATTTACCTGGAATACAATGGTGATCTCTTCTGCTACCAATAGTTCCTTACGGGCCTGCGGCCAGGGTTGGTCGACGATGGAGGGCTGCCCGCCCAAAGATTCCCACATTTCCTCAGCGAGGTGAGGGGCGAAGGGTGCGAGGAGTTTGAGCAAAGCCTTCAGGCTATCTTGCGAATAACTCTCTGCTTTTTGCAACTGATTGATCAGAATCATCATCTGGGAAATGGCCACATTGAAGCGCAAATCCTCGATTGCCTCGGTCACCTTGAGGATGGTCTCGTGAAGAACCTTGAGGGTGTCTTTATTGTTCTCTTCCCCGGATGAATGCTTCTCGGTCCGCAGGCATTCCCGGTGGACCTTGCGCAAAAAGCGATGAACCCCTTCAATTCCTTTTTCACTCCAAGGCTTGACTGCTTCCAAGGGTCCTAGAAACATTTCAAAGAGCCGGAGGGAGTCGGCCCCATAGGCATCGATCACAACATCCGGGCTGACCACATTGCCCACGCTCTTGGACATCTTATTCCCATCTTCGCCGAGGATCAGACCCTGGTGGAAAAGTTTTTTGTAAGGCTCGGGGTTTTGCAGGACTCCCTCGTCGTGTAAAAAACGGTGCCAGAACCGTGCATAGAGTAGGTGCAGTACAGCGTGTTCTGCACCACCGATATAGAAATCCGGGCTTCCCCAGTAGGCTTCTTTCTTGGGGTCGACGAGATGATCCGAATTAGTTGGATCCAAATAACGTAAGTGGTACCAGCAGGATCCAGCCCATTGGGGCATGGTGTTGGTTTCACGGGTAGCGGATACCCAATTCTCCCCATCAGGTTTAGGTTCTGTTTGGGAAACGGATTGGCCAGACTCTAAATTAAACCAAATATCCAACCAATCAGTAATAGTAGCCAATGGGCTCTCTCCTGTACCGGCAGGTTGATAATTTTCAACTTCTGGAAGTTTAAGGGGAAGCTCAGAGTCAGGAAGGGGGAGGGCATAAAAAGTTTCCCCATCTTTATCTGAAGTTACTTCATTTTCGGGTAACAAACCTTGGATTATTCCTGGCGTGTCTTTGGCTTTTAGAAAATCCGCATGGTTTACCCAGACCAACGGGATAGGCTCTCCCCAGTATCGTTGGCGCGAGAAAATCCAATCCCGAAGTTTATAATTGATGGCACCTTTCCCGGTTCCTTTTGACTCCAGGTCAGCAATGATCTGGGTTTTACAACTCTTGGCATCTAGCCCATCGTAAGCTCCGGAATTGACCATATTTCCAGCCCCGGAGTAGGGAAGTTTTCCTTTTTCCTCATCTCCTTGCGGATGTGCAATAACCCGCCTGATAGGAATGTTGAATTTCTCTGCAAATTCATGGTCCCTTTCATCATGGGCAGGGACGGCCATAATCGCACCCGTTCCATAGCTGATTAAAACATAGTCGGCAACCCAGACAGGAATTTTTTCTCCGTTTATAGGATTGGTGCAATAACTGCCGGTAAAAACGCCTGATTTGTCTTTGGCAAGATCCGTCCGGTCTAGGTCACTTTTTTTTGCTGCTTTATTGATGTAGGCTTTTACTTCGTCGGCTTTTTCTTGAACGACTAAATCTTTAAGTAAGGGATGTTCCGGTGCCACTACCATGTAAGTTGCCCCAAACAAAGTATCTGGCCGGGTGGTGTAGACCGTCAGTTTTTCATCGCTATCAACAATAGGAAATTGAACTTCGGCACCCTCAGATTTTCCAATCCAAGCTTTTTGTTGGCGCTTGGTCGAGTCCGGCCAGTCAAGGTCATCCAATCCTTCGAGCAACTTTTCTGCATAAGCGGTGATTCGTAGCACGACCTGCCGCAGGTTCCGTCGCTCGACTGGATGATTGCCCACTTCTGACTTCCCATCGACAACCTCTTCGTTGGCTAATACCGCAAGTAAGTTCGGACACCACCAAACTGGTTTTTCAGCAACATAAGCAAGTCCCCGCTGGAAGAGTTTAAGAAAGATCCATTGGGTCCATTGGTAGTAGCCTGGATCAGTGGTGTTAATCTCCCGCTGCCAATCAATCGCAAAGCCGATACTTTTGATCTGCCTGCGAAAGTTATCTACATTTGCCTTGGTGGTTACAGAGGGATGGGTTCCGGTTTTGATCGCATACTGTTCGGCAGGAAGCCCAAAAGCATCCCAGCCCATGGGGTGTAGCACATTGTGTCCATTTGCTTTTTTATATCGGGCTAGAATATCTGAGGCTACATAACCTTCGGGGTGGCCTATATGCAAACCAGCCCCTGAAGGGTAGGGGAACATATCGAGGGCATAGTACTTTGGCTTTTCGGAATGATCTTCTGCCCGAAAGGTATTTTCGCGTTCCCAATATTCCTGCCATTTTTTTTCAATGGTGGAAAAATCGTAGTTCTGTTGGTCATCAGACATAATTAAAATAGAGGACTGCTTAAAATGAAGTATTCCTCAGGCTTTGGCAAAAGTAAACCCACCGTCCGGCAAGCATGTGAGGGAAAAGAAATTATTTTGATGAATGATTTGTTTCTTCGATCATTTTTTTTATGACTTTCAACTCGGATGACAATTCCTCCATACGGTTTTGCAGATCGTGCAATCCATCGCGTACAGGTTCTGGATTACTTCTGCGTTTTTCGATCTCTTGTTTGATCGACATCTCAGCATTGGACTCGTCCATACTATTCATGATTACTCCAATGACTAAATTGAGTACAATCATTGTTCCAATTAGTACAAAACTGACAAAAAAAAGGGCGGCCCAAAGAGGGGAGCCTGAAGATACTGGATTCCATTTAGCCAGATCCTCTGCAGTGTATCCGTACTGGTTTGAACCATACATATTTATATACATCACATCTGTCCAATCCTCGAGGGTTACAACCCGAAAGAGCGAAAGAATCGAGGTTTGAAGGTTTCGAAAATGGATGGGATCATTTTCACCAAAAAGAAAGACCGCCATGGCCCCGTAAATGTAGAAGAGTAAAAAGAGCAGGATGCTTACATAAAACATCGATGGCAGGCTCTTTAGCAGGCAGGTAACAAGTAGTTGTAGCTTGGGGATAGCAGTAACTAAGCGAAGGACACGCAAAATACGAGCGAGGCGTAGCACCGGTAGGAAGGCGCCTCCCAAATCAAGGAAAGGTTCGAGTAGACAGGCGGCCACAATGGTAAAATCGAAAACATTCCAGGGATTTTTAAAGTAGTTGAATGGATTTTTCCCTTCGGCCAAAATCTTGATCGATGCCTCAAGAGTAAAAATAATGAGAATTGCCCGGTCTAGAAAGCTGAGTATGTGGGCATTTTCTTGAGCGAAATTAGGGTAGGTCTGTGCACCAACTACGACCCCTGCCAATAAGATGGTAGCAATAATGAAGCGATTGAAATATTCGCTATTAGCAAGGGATGAGCAATGGGAGGAAATCATAACAACTGTTCGTTATTCGGGTATGACGAATGGTTAGAGAACAGGCAAGATTAGACACCCTAAGCGGCCAGCTAAACCGTGTGCTATGATAAATTATTGAGGCAAATGCCCCTATTCACCAATAAGTTATACCAAAGACGGAAAGGACTTAAGTAAGTTTTGGCATCCAGTCTCAATGAGACGAATGATTTGATCGTATTTGACTTGGGGCTCAATAAATTCGTCACTCTCAAAGGGGTCAGGCACATAAGGGGTGTCGCCAGAAGGCAAAAAAGCACCGATCGCTTTAACCTCACCGCGTATGTAAAAATGACGAGACTTCGTATATTCTTCACTTTCCCGGTCCAGGGTAATGATGAGGTTGGCAGATGATAGCTCGGACATATTTATCCTGCGGACATTTCCAGATAGTTCATAGCCGAATTTCCTTGCCGAATGAACCATGCGTTTATCAAAGGGACAAAATTCATATGCATCGGAAATACCCCGTGCCGATGGACGAATGCTCCCAAATAGATCGGACAGATGCAAAAGCTTTCGCATAACCTCTCTGGCCAATGGGGCACGAGACATTCCCCGTTTGCTCAAAAAGAGCACATTGGAAAGTTCCGGTGAATAGTAAGGCGCTTGGTTTGGATAGGATCCTTCTCCAGATTGGTGAACTAAGGATTCTTGGTTTAAGTCGCTCGGGTCTACGGAGGAGGATCCTTCGAACTTACCTTTGATTTTCCTGAAGAAATTTCGAGTTTTAGATGATTTGTTTGTTCTAGTCATTGGGTTTACCAAAAAGGTTTTAAAATATTGTAATGTTAATAGCGATAAGTCCCAAAATTAGGAAGCTTGTTCGCGTTTTTTGTAAAAGTTTTTTTCAATCATACAGGACAATGCGCAACTTTCGTGCCAAGCTTGTATACAGAGTGATTCCGAATAAAAAATATTCAGGCCATTCCAATCGTATAAAGATTGGAAGAAAGGAGACTGGAATTAGATCGGGCCGGTGTTGGTAAGATAAAGTTAGCCGAGGATTTGAACGGCTCTTTTTACGGCATCTGTGAAGGCGTGTACATCTTCCCGGGTATTGTATAGCGAAAAAGATGCCCTGGCGGTAGCCTCAACCCCGATCTTTTGCATCAATGGCTGGCAACAATGATGACCCGTACGGGTGGCAATACCTTCAGCGTCAAGCAGGGTCGCTAAGTCGTGAGGGTGAATGCCTGCAATACTAAAGCTAAAGACCCCTGCTTTGTCCACGGTGCTACCGTACTCAAGCAGACCGTCGATATCCTTTAGTTCTTCCCGGGTTATCTGTAGCAGGTTTTTTTCATGAGCGTCAACTTGGTCGAAATCAATGCTAGCTAAATAATCTATAGCCTTGCCCAACCCTATCGCGCCGGAAACATTGGGAGTGCCAGCTTCGAAGCGTTGAGCCCCTTTTGCGTAAGTAGTCCCGGAAAAGCTTACTTGGTCAATCATATCACCGCCACCTTGGTAGGGTAGCATTTTGTCCATCAGTTCATTCCTTGCATAGACCACACCGATACCCATGGGAGCAAATAGTTTATGTCCCGAGAATACAAAAAAATCACAACCCAAATTACGCAGATCCACGCGCATGTGAGGCACTGCCTGAGCACCATCTACTACCACTTTCACACCATATTTATGGGCTTCCTCGATAATTTCCTGAACCGGGTTAATGGTGCCTAAAACATTGGAAATATGGCAGAGAGAAAGAAGGGAAGCCCCACGATTGGCTAAAAATTCACTTAACTTCTCCCGATCCAATGAACCATCACTTAAAACGGGAACAACCTGGATTTCTGCCCCAATTGATTTTGCAATCATCTGCCAGGGTACGATGTTTGCATGGTGTTCCATCTCTGAGAGGATGATATGGTCCCCAGCATTCAGATGATGCTTGGCAAATGAATGGGCAATCAAGTTGATACCCTCGGTAGCACCGCGGGTAAAAATGATTTCTTCAGCGCTCACGCCTAGCCAATGTGCGATTTTCTGTCGAGAAGTACGGTAAAGGTTCTCTGCATCCTCGGCTAACTCATAAACGCCACGATGAACATTTGAATTATTTCTTTCGTAATAGTGTGAGACGGCATCAATTACAGATTTTGGCTTTTGCGAAGTCGCTGCATTATCTAAGTACACCAACGGCTTTCCCCGGTTAGTGCGAGAAAGCAGGGGGAAATCTTTACGGATTTCGTAGGGGTCGAAGGAATTTGAAGCAGGCATGATTTTTCTTTCCTATTGTTTATCCTAATAAGCACCAATTCATAAGAATTGCGATGCGTATCTTTAAGCAAATGGCCAATTAAGGCTATTAACAGTTAGAAAATGATTTTTGCTTCTGGAAGTGCTTTCCTCAATGATTCAACACCTTTATCCGTAACCTCAGAGTTCCAAAGATAAACTTCTTCCAAATCCTTTAATGCGGCTAGATCTTTAATTGCACCATCGGACACTTTGGTTCCAGAGAGATTTAAATAGCGAAGAAATTGCATATTCTTAAGCTGTTTAATTCCCAGGTTTGTAACTCCAGTACTTCTTAAGCCAAGCCAGGTTAGGTGTTTCATTTTTTTAACAGTACCCATTACCTGGTCGTTCACTTTTGTCCTGGAAAGATCCAGATGAGAGATGTTGCTTTGTATACCTGATAAAGCACCGACTGCACGGTTTTCAATCAAACTTGGCCCCGATGAGAATTCAGCCCTGACCATGTTGTGCTTTACGGAAAGTGGAGTGACCAGAGCACCGGTCTTCTGGGCTACTTCCAGCTGGGTTTTGGAAGGTTTGCTGAGCCTTTTGCCCAAGAGATCGACCAGAGGAATTTTGATGTCTCCTGAAGAAACCAGTGCAGCTGAGGCTTTTTCTTCCTTGGGGCGTTCGAAAACATCAGAGGGATATTCTTTGGCTCCCTCGTCAATCCATTGTTTAAATAAGGAAATCTCATCTTCTGTTAGAGGTTCTCCCTTGGGAGGCATTAGTTCGGAATCATCGGGGTCTAAAGTCATGACAACATAGAGGGTACTTTCCTCATGATCTCCACGGTCTATGATAGGACCGTCTAAGTTTCCTTTGAGGACAAACTCGTATGTATTTAGAGCAAGCCCTGCTTTGGGGTGAATCGTTCGACCGTTTTTAACATAGGGTTCTCCGTGGCAGTCAAGGCACCGATCTTCCAAAATTGGAAATATATGGTCGTGAAAACTTATGCCTGCACCAGCTACCGCGACTCCACCACCCCACTTCCCTTGGGTTTTGCACCTTCTTCGATCCAACGCTTAATAATGTCAATTTGCTCTGCGGTAAGGGGACCTCCTTTGGGAGGCATAAACATGTCATCATCTTCATCGAGGGTAAGCACTTCATGGAGGTAACTGTCGGCCACATCGCCAGCGGTAACTACAGTATTGTCCAGGTTTCCTTTCATTACCAGTTCGTAGGTATTTAATGCTAGGCCGGCTTTTGGCTGAATGGTTCGGCCATTTTTATCATAGGGTTCATTGTGACAATTTAGGCACCGGTCTTCTAGGATAGGAAGCACATGATTGGTGAAATCAATAGGTTCGCCTGCTTTGGGGGGACCACCTGCCTTTGCAGCAACTGCAAGATTAGGATCTTGTCCAAGTTTGACTGGTTGATAAGAGAAGAAAGATCCAGGTCGCAATTTAGCTTTCTTTTTTGGCTGTGCTTTTAATCGTGGCCCGTCGATAGGTTCAGCAATTGAATCTTCCATCGTCGCGGATACTTCCGTTTTCCGTTTTTCTTTGGTGGAAGCAGCCGGTTGCTTTGACACAAGATTTCTGGGATCTCCAACAGGAAGCTTCCCAACTTGACTAAGTTCTCTTAAATAGGACTGGTCCGCTGTGGATAGTTGGTTGTAGGGGACGGGGTAGAGTTTTTTATCTTTTCCTTCCAGGTAGAAGGTCTGGCCTTCATAACTTAATGCACGGGCTGTAAAAGACTGTCCGTTAACAGCAGTAAAAGTCCTGAAAGCTTCTTCTGCATAGGAAAATGAAAAAGTTGTGCATGCAAGCACACACAAAATCCAACGACACACCATTATTCAGAGAACTTACTTAATTAAGCAAGTACGTCTAAGCAAGGTTCTCCTTCGTGAGCCACTTTAAAGGGGCGGCCAGATGGAGAGTACTGTACATCATTCAAGGGTAGGCCCATGTTGTAACCGATGGTTGCGTTGAGACCTGCAGGGTCAACGAATTTTCCTTCTACTGGGTTTCTGCCGACTTTATCCATTTTTCCATAAACCGTACCTCCTTTAACACCGCCACCAGCAAGGAAAGCAGAGAATCCGTAAGGCCAATGGTCTCTTCCATTTCCTCCATTAATTCTGGGTGTTCGTCCAAATTCTGAAACGAGTACAATCATGGTGTCTTGTAGCAATCCACGCATTTCTAAATCTAGCATAAGAGCACTGAGGCCTTTATCTAAATCTGCACAGTTGTTAGCAACTGATTCAAAGTTATTGGAGTGGGTATCCCAGCCACCTCGATTTACTTCAATGTAACGAACCTTATTTTCTACAAGACGGCGTGCGAGCAGACAGCCTTGTCCAAAAGCAGAGCGACCATAGAGGTCTTTCATGGCATCGGGTTCGGAAGCCACATCAAATGCTTTTAAGTCTTCACTACGCATCAGTTTGATCGCATCATTGTAGAGGTCTGTGTAAGCACGTACCTGTTTTTGGTCATAGTTGTCTAAAAAGCTGGCATTCATCTTTTGTGCCATGGCTAATCTGCCGTCGAACCTAGTTTGGTCGAGGTAATCAGCAGCTTTACTATTTGCTAATCCTGCTTGTGGGTTGCCAATGGGAAGAGGACCAAACTTAGATTCCAAAAATCCTGAGCTACCAGAGCGTCCGTTAATGGCAATGTTCATCGGGATTGTTGAATTAATAGGACCAGACATTTTTGCGATCCAACTGCCAAAGGTTGGGTGAGTAATCGTTCCCCGCATTTGATAACTTGTGTGCATCAGGTAATTGCCCTGCATGTGTGCACCTTGGCTCGTCATCATTGTACGAATGATGGCTGCATTGTGCATATGCTTAGCTGTCTCCGGTAAGTATTCAGACAAAAACACTCCGTCTGCACTAGTTGAAATAGGATTAACCGGTCCTTGGTAGGTATCTTTGTCTGCATCTGTGTTAGGGGCAAAGGTGTCCATGTGGGACATTCCAGCAGACATGTATAAATAGATGAGGTGACGCGCATTAGCGGGTCGTGTACCAGGTTGTAAAGCCTGGACAGGGGTGTGCACATAGGAGCCGGCCATGGGCAAAAGGCTAACCCCCAAGCATGCTTTGGCAGCACTAGCTACAAATTCTCTACGACTTAATTCGTTAAGTGATTTAAGGTCAGATTTCATAATATTATTTATTTATATTGGTGATTAGCGGACAAACAAAAATTCATGGCTATTAAGGAGTACCCAAGCGATATCTTTGTGAGTATCGTTGGACCCAATTTGTTTAATCATGTCTGTGAAATCTGTCATTTCACGAGAGGTTGGCTTCCTTTGAAGAATAGCTTTGAAGGCAAAGTTAACCTGAGCAGTCATCGAGGGCTGCCCAGCTAATTTCTTCATAAAGTTTGAATTGGCATTACTTACAATGTTTCTCTCAACATAACCATTCATGACTGCCAAAACTTGATCAACTGCAGCTTGCTTGTGGGATACTTGGATTTGGTCTCTTGGGGAACCTCCAAATTGACGGATAAAATGGCCGGCAGGTGCAGGGTGACCGACTTCAGATGCACGAAGAGAGTTAGGGTCACGTGTCGGAGTTCCCCTTCTTTCATAGGAACCTGATGACGCACCTTTGGTGCTGTCCGCCATCATCTCATCATCCATCATCATTTCGTCCATTTTGGGGAGGTTGGCTACAAATTGATCCTTACAATTGTCGCAACAGAATGCAACCGTTTCACCCTTCTCATTTTTGGCGGTGATGCTTGGGTCTGCTGCTCTTCCGGGTCTGATTGGGCAATTTTCATTAATTGGTTTGGACATAGGCTTGTTATCCATGGCTTTTACCATTTCTGCACTGGCGCCAGGTGGAGGAAACCCAAGCTTATCCATGAAAATTTCCTCAGCTGTCATGTTGATGTATTTTTGGTACTGATCAAAACCACCATCTCCAAATCTTGAGTTAATGCGATTGTCCAAATCTGTATAGTTGAGAGCGACAAGCGAGTCCCATAATTGTTCCCCTGACATGCGTTCGACAACTGGTCCTTGGTAAAAATAGGGAACAGCACCTCTCTTGGGGTTGTCTGGATTAGGGCCAGATATTACATGCTTAACCTCTACTGGCATTGTTTCGTCCTTAGTATCCCGTGCAGTAATTTCGCGGGTTGGAGATTCGCGTTGGAAGGCCCGGGTATTGTAAAGAATTCGGAGGAATTCTTTCATATCGTAGTCCAATGCCACCATGATTTTTTCCAAGTGAAGCATGAGTTCTGGTTCGGTGGGCATAGTATCGTCAAACATGTTATCCACGGGCTCGATTAACCCGATTCCAAAAACGGATTTCCACAACCTGTTAGCAATTACTACAGTAAAACGTGGGTTGTCTGGAGAGGCTAACCAACTGGCGTAAGAAGCCCTAGAACCTTTTTCTTGTAAGTTTTCGTCTAACTCAACAGCGAGACCGAAGATGGTATTAGCTTTTACTTCCTGCCCGGGTTGGGCGTTGTCGTACTGGTAGTCATTGGGCAAGTTGATCTTCCCTTTACCCATGTCATCCATGCCACGATTTAAGAGTTCTCCTAAACTTCTGGTAAGTCCTCTACGGCGGTTACCAAGTGCCGCTCTCTTCCTTACTTTTTCATCGTCACTTAAACTTGGATCGTTGTTAACTTTTTGTTGCTCCTCATTGATCCATTGCCCGACAAGACTGGAATACTTGCCAAATTCAGTGGATTCATTGTTTCTGGGGCGATGTGCACCATAGGTGTAGGCGGCCATTTCATAAAATTGTTTCTGGGTCCAACGGTCAAATGGGTGGTCATGGCATTGGGCACATTCAAGGCTGGTTCCTAGGAATACACGGACAGTGTTCGCCATGCTGTCCAATCCCATTCCAATATCCCGGTAAAAGTAGCCTACTCCGCCATTGCCTCTAACCCAAAGAGGTCCGGTTGCAGCGAGCATGTCATGCACAAAGAGGTTGTAGGGTTTGTTTTCAGATAGGGATTCTTTGATATGCATTATGAAAGGAACACCATCGGGTCCTCTGTCAACTGAACCGCTAGCTCGAAGGATATCTGCCCAGTAAATGAACCAGTTGTGCACATATCCCTCGGAGGCTAAAAGTTCATCGATTAAAGCCTTCCTAGCACTGGAAGTACGCTTGGACATATACGCATCTGTTTCTTCAATGGTGGGAATTCTTCCGATAATCTTTAGGTAAGCTCTGCGTAAAAATGTTTCATCATTAATTTTCTTATTAGGTCTTTGACGATAGGACTTTAGCCTACGGTCAATCTTTTGATCAATTGAGTCGGTAAATGTTTGCAGAGTACGATCGTTCAATGGCTTTTTGAACTTAGGCAGGGCATCGTGGTTGGGCGGGAAATTGTTTTTAACGAATGCCTGATCGTCTTCAGTGAAAATGTCTAAACTTATGCGAAAAAGCTGAAGATCGCTGGTACGCTTCATCAGTACATCACCATCCTCAAAGTACTTTATAACAGTTCCGCGTATAACTTGACCGTTTTTGGAGCGGAAATCTCGGTCGGTTATTGCAAGTAAACTGGAAAAAAAGAGGATGAAACTAAGAATAGATACTGATTTTCCTAAACATACGTTAAAGATGCTTTAGGTTACATATGTATTGCAAGCGGAAAAAGCCTCAAAATTGGATTTAAATCCAAGGACTCACCAGTGCCTAAGATCTGGAAGTTTTAACATTAATGAAATCAACGAAAGTGTAATAGATATTGTATTCCCATCGTTATTTACTTTTATTTTTCCAAGCATGTTGCCAAGCTGCCTCTTTGGCCATATGAATGACGATCTTTAGCCTATGTTTACAGAATTATTTGGTTCATCCCCATTCAAAGGTAAAGTTTGTTTTTATACGATTTTACTAATGATTTTTCTGACGGTTTTAAATTGCTCGGACTCTGGTAAAGATCATCTGCAAGTACCTGTCAGTACATGATAATAAAAATTATCTTGTTGATCAGTATGTCGGTGCAGAAGCTTGTGCGGAATGTCATGACCAAGTGCATGAAAAATGGGAGGGGTCCCACCATTTTCATGCTATGGAATTGCCCAACGAGCAAACAGTCCGTGCCGACTTCAATGGTTCTACATTTGAGAATTATGGAGTTACTACCAAATTTTTTCGTGAGGAGGAAAAATACTTGGTGGAAACTGAAAACCAGGAGGGGGAACTGGAAACCTTTGAGGTTGCTTACACCTTCGGGTGGGAACCTCTTCAGCAATACCTAATTAAATTTCCTGATGGTCGGCTTCAGGTACTACCTACTTGTTGGGATGTCGAAAAAAAGGAATGGTATCATCTTTACCCGGACGAACGCATTGCTCCGGAAGATCCATTGTTTTGGACCCGTTCCCTACAGAACTGGGATCATATGTGTGCCGATTGCCACTCGACAAACCTACATAAGGAATTTGATTTTTCCACGCAGGCTTTTTCCACAAAATATTCTGAAATTAATGTGGCCTGTGAATCTTGTCATGGTCCCGGAGCTGAGCATGTCGCCCAAGCGAAATCCGGTGCAGGGTGGGCTGGTATTGCTGATTTTGCTTTGGCAGATATTAATTCCACAAATGTAGCTCAAATCGAATCATGCGCCAAATGCCATGCGAGAAGGTCCATGGTTCATCCTGGGCACCATGCGGGCAATCGTTTCCTTGACCATTTCCTTCCCGAGGTTACGCAACCTTGGTCACCTGAGATGCAGGTTCCTACTTACCATGTAGATGGTCAAATTGACGATGAGGTCTATGTTTACGGCTCTTATATTCAGAGCAAGATGTTTCATCAGGGGGTCAAGTGTACCGATTGCCATGATGCCCATACCACCAAGCTGCATCATTACGATAATCAGCTTTGCACCCGCTGCCATACCCCAGATGATAAAAACCCGGCCGGTTTTGATAATCCGGGGCACCATTTTCATGAGATGGGCACAAAAGGGGCTAATTGCGTGGAATGTCACATGCCTCATAAAAATTACATGGTTATTGATGCCCGCAGGGATCATAGTATTCGCATTCCCCGCCCGGATCTATCCGCAAAATTCGGGCATCCCAATGCCTGTAATAATTGCCACTCAGATAAATCTTTCGATTGGGCGGCAGGTGCGATTGAGCGAATAAAGGGACCAGTTCGGCCTAAAGAGGCTCGTCATCCCGGTGCTTTTCATGCCTATCGGTCCGGTGCTCCTGGGGCGGAAAAACTTTTACTTGCGGCAAGCCAGGACGAGTCTGCTCCAGCCTTCACCCAATCAGGAGCTTTATTGGCATTACGTTCATTTATAAGCGAATCATCCACAGAGGAAGCCGTTCGGCAACTGGATTCCAATCAATCGGTTGTTCGGGTTGCCGCGGTGTCCAAATTGGAGAGTTCAGAACCATCTGATTTGTATCAATATTTAGTCCCGATTCTCCGGGATTCTGTTCGGGCGGTTAGGACTGAGGCTGCCCGTGTCTTGGCCACATTGCCAAGGTCATACTTTAAACAGGAAGAGCTAACTCTATTTGATGGGGTCTTAGAGGAACTCAAATCTCGTTATAATAGCAATTTGGATCGAGCTGAGTCCCATCTTTCCCTGGGGATTTTGGAGGAAAACCAAGGAGAACCTGCCAAAGCCGAGCGTCACTACCGGAATGCTATCGTCAGGGACGATCTTTTTGTACCGGCGAGAATGAACCTCGCCACTTTGCTGAGTGCATCGGGTAGGGTGGTGGAAGCCGAAGAGTTGCTCCGCGAATCTGCCCGTATCCAGCCCACCTGGGGGCAGGTACATTACTCGCTTGGTTTGCTTCTTGCCGAAGATGAGAATCGCTTGCCCGAAGCCATTCGTTCCTTGGAGCGTGCTTCCTGGCACTGGCCTGAGAATCCCCGGGTAACCCACAACCTGGCGATAGCTTACTGGCAAAGCAATCGAGTGGAGGATGCAGTTCGTTCATTTGAGCAATCCATTCGGCTCCAGCCCAATAATCCTGAATTCCTTCAGCGAATAAGCGAATTACTTGCTCAAAATGATCGCTGGTCCGACGCACTGCCTTACCTTCGCAGGTTGGTTTTGCTGGTACCAAACGAACCCCGTTTTAAATCATTTCTTTCCGAAGCGAAAAGGCAGTTGGGTTTAAAGTGAGTATTAAGGTGGCAGAATAAACTCCTGAAATGCTCTTGGAGTTCAATACTCTTTGCCCTTTCAATTTAAAAATTAAAGAAAAAACCTCCCTCGGCGACCAAAGTCATACCGAGGGAGGAGCCTTTTTGAACTGATGATCCCGTTAGTAAGCGGGATCTTATAACTGTATAATTACCATTCATTCCAATAATCCTACTTGTCAAAATAAAAGCTAAATATTTCTAATTAACTCCATTAGTATTATTAATTTACTAATTTTGTCGTATTTTTGCACCAAGGTAGATGCAATAATCTTGCAAAAAGACCAAAGTTACTCAGTTATTAGGCTATGTCTTTTTTGTCTTCAGCACACCATATTCACCACCATCATAGTAGTTGGTTGGATCGTTTAGGTGGAAGTTTGGCTTTAATATGTGCAGTTCACTGTTTGTTCACCCCCATGCTTGTTGTTTGCCTGCCATTAATTGCTTCGACCTTTTGGGTAAATGAAAGTTTTCACTTATGGATGCTTGGTTTGGTTGTACCACTCACCGCATTATCCATGTTTCTTGGTTGCCGGAAACATCACGACCGCGTGATTATTGGATTGGCGGCAATTGGGATATCCTTTCTCGTCACTGGAATCATCTGCGGATTTGTCCTTGGACACAGTTGTCATACGCATTGCCAGGACCATCAATCAATTCTTTCTTCCAGTTTCTTTCCACACGGGTGGGAGTCTTTTTTTACCACTTTGGGCGGTGGGTTTCTTGTTTTTGCACATATCAGGAATTACCGAATGTGTAGAAAGTCTAGTTGCGATCACTAGTATAATTAGCCCCTGTGGGGTTATTGGCTTTGGGTTAACTATTCTAATACACCTTTTATATAAGCCTTGGAATTTTCAAGGTTTATAGAGCCATCCATCAATTGCTGGAATTTGTGCGAAATGCCAGTAGGGAAAAACGATACTTATTGATTGGATCTCACTTTAAACGCCAATGGGTTATCCCATTTGACCATCTGGGATCCACCTACGTGGTGAAGGGTTTACTATACCGCAATAAAAATGGAGCCACCTGTCAGGGTCGAACTGACGACATCCTCATTACAAGTGAGGCGCTCTACCAACTGAGCTAAGGTGGCGACCGTCATTTACACTACTCAAGAAAAATAAAAAATCAACTGGATAGTCGAGGTTTTTATCGTCCCATTCAAAATGCTTTAGGGTGAGTGGACTGCGATGGAGTCGTGGACGATTTCCTGTATTGTTCGGTTTGGGGAAAGCTTGGCCCGTTTGGATACTTCATGTGCCGTCTTGGTCAGTTGAGAGTTAACCAGTCTCTCCACTTCTGCCCAGCATGTTTCTTCGATATCTTTGGTGTAGGCCAATCTTGGGTCTGCTGTGATTAAGTGCGATTTTAAAAGACGTAATTTTGCTTTCTCCACATCCTTGGAAAAGCGCAAAGACAACCATTTGGATATTTGGTCTATACTCCAATCCTTGGCGGGTTCTTCACTTAGGGCAACCCATGGTTTTTGGCTTAATATACGATCATGCAATGATGTTTTTATTTCTAAAACTTCGAAGTAGAAGTCATTTACCTTTGCGGGTTTTAGCGAAGAAGTATGTGCGGGTCGACTGGATGAACAACCTACACTGAAGACCATTAAAAATACTAAGCCAATGCGCATATGCCTAATCAACAAATCCTTTCTTGTCATGTCAAATTAAGGAGGTCTCTTTGTGTACAAGTGTAATAACTTTTTGAAAAAAACTTGTAAATATGTAAATATGTATTTATACTATAATGTAACAACAACTTGGAGGTTTACATGAAATTATTAAAATCAGTCTTCGTTCTAATTATCTCAATCAACTCATTTGTAAGCGTATTTGGTCAAAATGCTTACGAACCTGATGAGTTTTATTCGTCCCAAGGAGAAAGTAACCTGAGGAATGGAAGTGATTCATTATCTGATTTGATAGGCAATCTCGATCGCTACAGTCGATTGGAGGATAACGAAACCAAGAAGATGATAAAAGGTGGAGTTGCTCAGGTATCATGGGCTAAAATGAATAATGTTCGAAGGAATGTGGATCAGGCTAATTTGAAATTACATTACGCACTTAATGAAGAAAAAAATGAATTAAGGTATATCTATGAGAGGAAAGCCCAAGCACGTGTAAATGAGCTCGCGGTAGCAAAAGCTTGGTGGAACAGCCCAACCTGCAAGAGGGAAATACCTCGTAGGGATTGGTTTATGTTATCCTCTGAAGAGCGGGCGATGTACCGCCATAGATATATGCAATATCACAACCCAGAAATATTTGAGTCTATCAATGAGATGAAATTAGATATTCCAGAGTCCGAATATGCAATGGCATGGAATATTAGACACTTGAGTAACCCGGGAGTGCCAAGTTGGAAAGAGGTTAAAAATTTTAAATCTAAAAACAACTTTCGAAAGTCCTATTATTCTCACAAATTGGCGAAAGTTAATCCCAAAATTATTATTTCTGAGGAAGAATTTGCCAATGCATGGGAGATTGCCCAAATCGGAATAAGTAATCCTGTTCGTTGGGATCAGGTTTTAGATTCCACAAAGCAATCAGAATTTCGGAAAAATTATTTAGCACTAAGGGAAAAGCAATTGGACAGTTCGATTCTACCCCTTGGGCGTTCTAATGAAGATAATGCAGATATGGTCGCACTCGCATCTCTAAATACTAAAAAATAATCTGACCTTTTATTAAATTGCAGAACACTTAGGTTTACCCAGTTAGGTTTCGCAAGAGAAGATTTTGCTTGGGCTAACCCACTTTTCTAGAAGTTCGAAACAAGTATGCTTTAATCTTTTTTCCGTATTTTCGCGATAGGCAATAACTCCGCCCTTCGATTCCAAATCCGAAGCAAATAAGGGTTCTTCTGGGTAATGCTTTTCTATTTTTTTGAAGAAACCAGTAGGCATACGAAAAGCTCCGAGGCTAACCGAGTGAATGGTATGTTCAGGCAGGTCTGTAAAAATATTTTCAAAGAGCTTGGCATATCGATCCTTAAAATCTGTGCAGTCGATCAGCGGATCGATGCGCAGCCCAATCTTCCATCCCAGTTCTGCAAGTTGTAACATTGCCCGAATCCTGGCATCCACACTGGGCACACCATGTTCAAGTTGGGTACTAATTTCTTGCGGTGTGAAACTAAAGGCAACCACCGCCCGCTCCAAGGGTTCCCGGTCGCGAAGTACCCGGGTTGCTACGCTCTTGGTTCTTAATTCGATCCATGCATTGTCCAGTTTTTTAAAAAAAGGAAGGAAATGATCGGCAAAGCCTGTAACTGACTCCAGGGCCAAACTGTCACAATCATAGCCGGAAAAAAACCAGCTCGGTTCCTCGGAGTTTTGAGAAGCACTTACAATTTCCTCTTCAAAATCCTCAAAGTTTACAAACATGAGGTAGTGGGCGGAGGGATACATACCTTGCAAAAAACAATACCTGCAGTCGTAAAGACAATTGAGCAGGTGTGAAAAATAGAAATTACGGGTTCCACCCACACCATAGCTTGGAGGGATTGGATGTATCAGTTTGCTTGTTTGTCGGGCAAGGATGAGGGCAGGTTTTTTTTTCTGAAGTCGAAAACTTTGGCCGGAGGGATTAAATACTTCTTTATAATGTGTACAGGGAAGAACTTTTGCCTGAGGAAACCTCGCCAGGATTTGACGGCTTCTGGGATGCTCGCGTACCCCGTCTTCCATGTATATTATTTCAATCATCTGAATTGCCGGCTTGGTCCCATCCAAAGATTAATGCTCGAGATTACCTCAGCCCCATCCTTTGCGGATTGGGCGATAGATTCGATTTCTCCCAGGTATAAGCCGAGGGCATGGGCTTGACGGATTAAGTCGTGTAATTGATGAGACCTGGTGGATGAGAAATGATGAATCTCCCGAACTTTTTCATAGGTATTAGAGATCTCAGGCTCAAGCTGTATGGTAAGGCTGGTTTTTTCCATTTGATTCACAAGTAGGGCGATAGTCTCGAGGTGATTTTCGATCAATCTTGGTACCTCTTTTGGCGAAAAACTGGCAAGGGGAGAGCCTGGGTTATCTGATACAATTTTAATGACCTGGACGAGTTCACGTGTGCTTACACTAAGCACAGTGGAGTAAAAGGCATGAGCTTCCATATCGTATCCAAGATCAGGCTCATAGAATGAACACGGTTGAGAACAGGTTTTTAGGCAGGTCACCGGAAAAGTGTGGTCATAAATTTGCGGTGGATAAAAGCAGTTTTCGCTTAAATCATCCTCGATCTTTCCGGCAAGAAATGGCTGTCCAATTTCCAAACTTCCGTGCCCGGCAATGCCCAGGTTTATCCATGCTTGGTTGGGAGTACTGCTTTCATTTTTTAAATAGTTAACAGCTTGAGCTGTTCGCTCACGCCCCATTCCTGAGATTACTAATTTATGATTATCTATTTGATAATATGGAAAGGGCTGTTTGCCGACTTTTTGCAAATCATAAAAATCAATAATGGGCTGGGCTTCCCCAGGAAACGCGATCACGAAGTTCATACTTAAGATCGACAAGGCAGTTTAGCCTGGAGGTCCAAATAATTGATTTTGAGATCACCATACTTTTGGGCGGCTTGATACTTTTCTCTTTTGATTGATCCTTGCTCAAGAACTGAGCATTTTTCAATAATTACATCCAATGCTTGTTGGCATTGTTGATCGCTTAGGTCTGGTCGCTTGAGGATTTTCTCTAAAGCCTTAATTCGGAACCTGTCCATTCCCCAGGTTGTGGTGGAGAGTTGGTCAGCATGCCCTCCGTGTTTACGGACTAATTTTTCTTCTGTTAATCCGATGGGATGATCCAGGAGTAAGCGTAACCAGAAGTCATAATCCTCACAGACTGGTAAAGATTCATCAAACCATCCAACCGATTCAAAAACTGAGCGGTGTAAAAGAACTGAGGACGGGCATATTAAACAGTTTTTCAAACTGCGTTCCCACAATCTATGGTTTGATTTATCAAGGTATGCGGGTGGGATGACTTCGTTTCCTCGCCGGATCCATTTTTCAAGAGTGTGTACAGCGAGCAATTCTGGGTTTTGATCGATATATTGGATTTGTTTTTCCAACTTTTTAGGTTCCCACTCGTCATCGGAGTCGAGCAGAGCAATCCATTCACACCTGGCTTGTTGAATGCCCCAATTTCGGGCAGCGGAAACGCCTAAGTTCTTGTCGCTTCTCAGGCAGTGGATATCTAGATGTTCATGGAAGTCAGAAAGGTCAGGAGAAGAAGACGAGCCATCATCCACCACTAAAACCTCATCTGCCTGAGTTGTTTGTTCACGCACCGAGCACAAAGCCCTGTTGAGCAATTCTGCTCGGTTATGAACCGGGATGACTACAGAAATTTTCAAAGGTCAGCCATCCGTTTGGCAGGCTTCCCAGATGGGGGAAGCTGAGGAATTAAAATACCTTAACTGTCACCTCGGTTCCTTCAAACCCAGGTGCGCTTATGACTAATTTCCCTTCGCCTGTTTCACCGCCTTTGATCGGAATATTCACGGTCATATCACCTTCGGCAATGATTGCTTCAGGCATGATGACAGAATTAGGAATGTTGGTTTTTACATCGATGGGTAGACCACCTGCTGGGGCCTCGTAATCAATCTTAAAAAGTAAGGTAGCGGTATCCCCGGATTGAATCTCTAAAGAGTTTGGGCTTACCCCCAACCGGCTTTCATCAATTCGGAAATTCCCAAGATCAAGAGCTCCATGTGCCCCACCTACCAATTTAACGGGGTAATCAAGCCCAGAGGGCAGGGCAGGAACAACAAAGCGCAAGTTCATTTTCCGATAGGTAACGGGTAGTGGCATCTTGTTCGCCAACCTTGATCGCATCATACTTGGTAAGCCCTCTGCCTTGAACGGCAATTTCTGCTCCTACGGGGCCACGGTAGGAAGCGAGGTTACCCACATAGCGGTTCTCAAGGCGAAAGACTTGAAGGTCGCTGGTTACCCGCCGTTCAGAAACATTTCCATTGTCGAGCACGCTGGAATAAACGGCTTCAAAATAGTAGGTCGCTTCGTCAAACCCGGAAGGGAGTTTGTAATCACAACTCCACAACTCTGGATTAAGATCATCCTGTACCATGACCAACTTTTCTCCACCAACCACGGCAAATACTTCAACCGTCTTGGTCTTGATCCCCCGTCCTGAATTTCAAGTTCGGTCTGTAAGGTATAAATTCCAGATGGATTTTGACTGACATTCTTGGATGTCAGGTTGATGAAGTTAGGCTGGCGGCAACCCGAAATAAGCCACAAGCTTGCTGACAGGATGCTAAAAGTAATTAATTTGGAGAAGAATTTCATGGTCATATGAATCAAACGGGTGAAGATTTGGATACCTTGGTGTTAAACAAGGAAAGAGCTGGGCGCAAGAAACTAGCGCTCGGAATGTATTTCCATGTTCCATTTTGTTCCACCACTTGTGATTTTTGCGCCTTCTATCAGGAAAAACCAAGCAAAAAGGGGATTGAATCTTATTTTCGTGGATTAGAGATGGAATTATCCCGGTTTCCTCCCGACCGTGCGGTCTCGACCATTTTTATCGGCGGGGGAACGCCCGGGCTTCTTCAATCCGATGATCTGGAACGCTTGTGCAAGCTGATAAACTCTACGGGCCTGGAAAAGAGTTACGAATGGTCCATCGAGTTAGCTCCCTCCGAAATCAATCCCGAAAAACTACAGGTTTTAAAAGGGCAGGGGGTCAATCGTATATCAATGGGGGTACAGACCTTTAATCCAACCTTCATGGATGCCTTAGGTCGCAAACATCCAGTGGACAAAATTTATCAGGCCTATCAATGGATTCGGGATGCGGACTTTCCCTCCGTTAACCTCGATCTGCTCTTTGGGGCACCGGGGCAGACTTTGGCGGACTGGGAGGCAGACCTCGCACAGGCGGTCGATCTTCAGCCCGACCATCTTTCCACTTACTGCCTTACTTTTGAGGAGGATACCGCGATGTATGTCCGCCTCGCCGAGGGTAAGGTGGATATCGACCCGGAACGCGAAGCTAGGTTCTATGAATTTGCCTGGGACTACCTGCCCGCCCATGGTTACGAACAGTACGAGGTGTCCAACTATGCCAAGCCGGGCCACCCCTGCCAGCACAACCTCAATACCTGGGGGATGAATGAATGGATCGGCTATGGCCCTTCCGCCTGTTCGCAGTACCAGGGCGTTCGCCGAAAAAATATTGCCAACCTTGAGGAATGGGAGGCTGGATTGCAGCCAGAAGGCACCCCGCAATTTATGGAGCAGGAAAAGCTGGGCTCAATCGATTTTGCCCGGGATGCCGTTCTCTTTGGTCTGCGGATGAACCAAGGCATCGACCTCGGCCAAATCGCAACTCAGTTTGATCTTCAAATGAGGGTCTTTGCAGAGTCTGCCCATTTTTTGGAAAGGCTCTGCCACGAAGGATTGGCGGAAAAAGATGGTTCGGATGCCTTTCGCCTAAGCAAGCAGGGACGAATCCTTTGCGATGCTATCGCCTGCGATCTCCCGGAACTAGCCGGGGTTTAATTTAATGCATCCTTAAGAAGTTTGCTAGCTTCGCGGAGTCCACCCTCGCGGGCACGGACTTTCCATAATCTTTCAAACTCGCGGACCATTTCTTCGGGGTCCGCAACGGCATACTCTTTTTCTTCTGCGAAAGCGGTACCCCGCTCCAAAGCTACGCGGGTCATTTGCAACCCCAGCCTGATTTCCTCCAAGCTTTTTTGGACTCCAATGTCCCTGCTGGAGGAGGGCGTATCCCCGTCCAATTGGTCTAAATATTCAAGGCCCTGGTGAAGTTTTTGGGCACTTGCCTGTTCCTCGAAGAACTTTCCAAACCGTTCTTCATGAAAACCGAAGAGAAGCGTCCAGTGCATACTTGAGTTGGGAATATAACTGTCCATCGCCTGGTCGAGTTTGCCCAGTTCTATTATCCACTTGCCCAGTCCGACACCAGAGTTGCCGTAGACCCAGCAATCAATCGCTCCGCCCAGGCTCGCTTCATTTATTTCCTGCCCATTCCAGCTCAACTGAGCCGCATGGAATAGGCCCGGATACATGGTGGGCCAGGGTTGGTGGTTCCCGCAATCTCCCCAACTGGTTAGTAGAATTCCTTCTGCCCCATGTTTTTGTGCCTGCTTGCAGGCAAGCTCGATATTCTTTTGGGCGATGGGCCAGCGCCCGGTAAAACTCTTCCAGGTACCAGTCCCTGGTGCCAGGCAAAACTCCAGTCCACATTGAGCGATTGCCGCTGCCTGTTCCTCAAAGGGATGGGTCGGTTCATAGCCCCATATGATCGGCGATGCATGCTTGTCCAAAAGCTTGGCATTCTCAGGATCCTCCAACAGTACATCCGACCAAAACTGCATGTGCTTGCCATGCTTTTCCACCAGTTTTCGGATACCTTCCAGGTGGCGCAGGTACACTTTTGCCTTACCGGTCTTTTCCACCTCCTGCCTGCTCCACCCCTGACCCAGTTCCCACGGTTCATCCAGTCCGACATTAAACTCCTTGGAACTAAAATTGGGCAGGTATTCCTCATAGAGCGAATCAATGAAGTCGAGGCTTTGCTGGTTTGGTTTAAGGGTCGTTCCGTGCTCTCTTTTTATGTACGGATCTTCGCGGACAAATCCATCCGGGCATTCCGCCATCTGTTTGTAGGCTGGGTGGCACAGCCAACGTTCAAAATGCCCGAAAGAATTCAGGTTGGGTACCAGTTCAATGAATCGATCCTTACAATAGCGATCGATCTGCTGGATTTCAGTTGGCGATATGGGAGATGCATCCTTCCATACCGCCTCATGATCCCGAAAGCGAAAAGTGTGCTCGATGTAGAGCTGCAATTCATTGTATCCAATCAGGGCGAGCAAATCGATCAGGCGAAAGAGCTCCTCCATCGTGGGTACTTTGCACCGGCTGATATCGAGCATAAATCCACGCCGCCTGAGCACTGGTTGGTCGGCTATTTTCATACAGGGCAGGGTATTGCCTGGCTCTACAAACCTGAAAAGTTGCCAAATTTTTGCGAAGGCACGGAAGATACCATCTGCTTGTCCGGCAAAAAGAGAAATTTTTTCGCTTCCCATTTCGATACGATATCCTTCGCCCTGGATGGTGGGATCCTTTTGCATTACCAAGTTTGCCTGGCGTGTGGACTCGGCTGGCTTGATTGCCAATTTTTCCCTCCATGCCCCCATGCCTTCGAGCAATTCCTTATCCTCGCAACCAATCCACCAGGTCTGAGGAACCGGGAAAACTCCCTCCAATGGTATAATTTCCCGGGGAGTGGGAAAAAGGGCGGGCTTGTTCATTTTATTTTCCTCGGCAGGAGGACTCCGCAGCCCCAGGTAAGAAATACCGTAACCGGCCATGCCCATGCGGTATTGATTTGAATTCCCAGCTTTTCTCCCTCCACCTTTAATCCGCTCCACTGTGCTACCTGTTCATAGGATAAAAGATCGAAGTTCAAAAGGATTTGATAAAGGTCGGGCCGCAGGTAAGCCACCAATGCAAAAGACAGGGCAAAGCCCAGGCTTAATCCCTTGGCACTTGCCCGGGGAGTAAGTAGCGAGGCGAGGAACATGCCCAGCATCGGACCGGTGGTGTAAGAGATCATCCCAAAGGCAAGCACCACCACATTTACTTTGCCCCGCAACTGGTCAAGCTCCACCGCAAATCCGGCCAGCAAAATTCCCCAGATCAATACGAGCAGACGGGAAAGAAAAAGATCTTTGGCCTCTCCGTCTTTGCCCGCACTCTTCCCGTCCCGAATTAAAGAAAGGGTGGTCTGGGAAAGGGCAGCGAGGATGGAATCCAGGCTGGATATGGCCGCGGCAAAGATTCCCGCGAGGATCAATCCGCGCAGTCCCGCGGGCAGTTCCGTAACTATCCAGACCGGAAACACATAATTTCCATCCTCGGAAAAGATTGCGGGCTCAGTGCCTGCCATCCGCATGGGTTCGTAGTATGCATACAGAGCGGTGCCCACAAAAAGCATCAGGGTGGTTAGTAAAAGTGCTGCGGAACTGGCAATCATGGCTTTGCGGGCATCGGAAGCATCCCGACAACAAAACATCCGCTGGGCATTTAATTGATCCACCCCAAAAGCACTGAGGTTTTGGAAGGGCACCGCAATAATCGCTACCCAAAGGGTAAAACCGACTGCCGGATCGGTGGTCAGGTTAAGCAGGGTAAATTTACCCGCTTCTCCCGCCGTATCCACCATTTGAGTCCATCCGCCATCGAGATGCGAAATAATCCAGCCCAAAGAAAAAAGCCCGGCTCCGACGAAAAGAAAGAACTGCATTACATCCGTCCAGATAACGGTTCGCATCCCCCCCATCCAAGTCCATCCCACTGCAAACAGCCCGATGATCCATATACAATGTTCGAACTCGAGTGGAGTGACGACTTTAAGGGCAAGGGCCGCCACCAGTACTCTTACGCTTTGGCCTAGAATTCCTCCGATTTGAAAAATGATCGTGGCCAAGCGTTTCGCACCGATTCCCAGGCGGTTGCCCATAAAATCGTAGGGGCTGTAAATCTCCTTCTCATAAAATGCTTTGACGAAATATATACCCACCAGACACCGGGCCACAATTGACCCCAGTCCCCATTGCAAATAAGTAAAGTCCCCAGTTGCCGCATAGACCATCCCGGGTACCCCGATAAAAGTAACCCCGCTTATTTCCGTAGCGATAATCGATCCAGATACCGCTGGCCAGGGGAGGGTACGACCTCCCAGAAAGAAGTCTTTAATGGTGGATTGCTTTCCCTTCAGGGCATGACCGACCCAAGTGGTCAGAGCGAGGTAACCCGCCACGACCAACCAATCGATCTGTGTAAAAAATTGATGATATTCCATCCGCCCGCCATCAAAGATAGCTTTGGGTGTTGTGGAAACGGAAAAGCGATTTCCGTGAATAACTCCTTAGCTATGTGAATAACTCCTTAGTGGCTCGGTTAAATGTGAATTGTTTTTTCTCGACCCATGGTTGTGCTGTCTTTCTTGATCTTTACATGTCTGTATCCCTTGGCACCCCCTTTAAACCTTCGGCAAAAAAAGTTCTTCTTTGTGGCTCGGGCGAGCTTGGCAAAGAAGTGGTTATCGAGTTGCAGCGCTATGGCGTGGAAGTCATCGCACTTGATGCCTACGAAAATGCCCCTGCCATGCAGGTGGCAGATCGTTCCCATGTGGTATCCATGCTCGATGGGCCCGCCCTACGATCAATCATTGAGCTTGAAAATCCCGACCTGGTGGTCCCCGAGGTCGAGGCCATCGCCACCGATGTTTTGGCCGAATTGGAGGCGGGAGGCACAACCACGATCATTCCTACTGCCCGGGCAACCCAGCTTACCATGAACCGCGAGGGTATCCGCCGGCTCGCCGGTGAGGAGCTTGGCCTGCAAACCTCTCCCTATCGTTTTGCAGAGACTGAGGAAGAGTTTACCCAGGCGGTCGCAGAGATTGGAATGCCCTGTGTGGTCAAACCCATCATGAGTTCCTCGGGCAAGGGCCAAAGCACCATAAAAAGTGCCGGGCAAATTACACAGGCCTGGGAATATGCCCAGGCGGGCGGACGTGCGGGCAAGGGCAAAGTGATTGTGGAAGGATTTGTGGATTTTGATTATGAAATCACCCTGCTCACGGTTCGTCATGCCGAGGGTACCTCCTTTTGCGATCCCATTGGCCATGTTCAGGTGGATGGAGATTACCGGGAGTCCTGGCAACCACACCCCATGTCCGATAGGGCCATTGCTGAGGCCCGTGAATATGCCCGGAAAATTACCGATTCTTTGGGTGGGTGGGGCGTATTTGGGGTGGAACTCTTTATCAAGGACGATCAGGTCATTTTTAGCGAGGTCTCCCCCCGTCCCCACGATACTGGCATGGTCACGATGATTTCCCAGGACCTTTCCCAGTTTGCCCTGCATGCCCGGGCCATTCTTGGTCTGCCCATCCCTGCCATCCGCCAGTTCGGACCATCAGCATCCAATGTCATCCTCGTTGAGGGAGAGTCGGATAATCCAAGCTTTGGCAATTTGGACACCGCACTTGCCCAACCCGATGTACAGCTTCGCTTGTTTGGAAAGCCGGCAGTTTCCGGTCGGCGGCGCATGGGGGTTGCCCTGGCCCGAGGCGATTCATTGGAACATGCCCGGAGCAAGGCACAGTCTGCCAGTTCCTCCATTGAGGTATCTCTTTGATGAGCGAATTTTGCGAATTGATCGACCTGCTCGAGAAATTTCGGGACGATCGTGACTGGTCCCAGTTTCACGACTCCAAGAACCTTGCTCTTGCCCTGTCCATCGAAGCGGCGGAATTAAACGAACTCTTTTTATGGAAAAAAGATGCCCAGTGTGAAGAGGTGGATAAACAGCGTCTAAAGGAAGAATTAGCTGATGTTTTTGCTTACGCCCTTATGCTTGCGGCCAGACATGGACTTGATGTTTCACAGATCGTCAAAGACAAGATCGACCTCAATGCCCAAAAATACCCGATTGAACAATCCCGTGGAAGTTCGGCAAAATACAAAAAACCTTAATTTCCCCTGGTATTTTCCTGGATAATTTTAAGGTTTTATTCATTTTTCTCCAAGGGGAGAAAGATTTGTCTTCAAAAAGCATAATAAGATAACTTATTGACTGCCTTCGTGTGTGCTAACACTATTAAAGCTTTGTGATTTCCTTCGTTGCGTAAACCCCTTTTTTGCCTGAGCATTTGTTTTGCTCCTCTTTTGTCTGCCCAAATTGAGCACCAGGGGGTGGTAGGCGGCCCTTTTCATGGATACCTTGAAGATTCGGACGGACAGACCCGTGTACAAGTTGGCCCTGTTGCCGATTTTGCTTTGCCCAGCGGATTATCTGCCCAGGCCATGCAAAACCGTATTTCATCGGGGGGAAGTTCCCCACTTTCTGCCTCAATAATTCTTGATGATGGTACCTACACCGTCCTTGACCCATCCCAGGTTGAGTGGAGTTTTAGTAAGCCCCACCTAAGGGTTGACAATGGTTCCCTCCTTGCCGAGGTCATGCCCAAGCAAACATCCATCCGGGTACGTGCCTCTGCCGAAGGGTTTGAGCAAAGCTTTACCATCTTCATTCTTGCCGATGATGGCCTTGTTGCCGAGGAGGCGGAGGCTAGGCTTCCCGAAGTTTTGCGCTCTGCTATTGAGTTGGAAGCTAAGGGTTGGAAGCAATCCGAATGGTTTGGTATATTTTACGATGCCCAAAATGGTTGGCTCTACCATGTGGACCATGGATGGTTGCATTCATCCCCCGGGGGTACAGATGCCGCCTGGTTTTGGAACGAAGAACAGGAGTGGTTCTGGACGGGTCCACAAATCTACCCCCACCTCTTTCGCAATCGCGATGCTGCCTGGCTTTATTTTTTCCGCCAGGCATTACCCCGCCAAGTTTTTTACAATTATAATTCCGAAAAACTGGAAGAAGTAACTGCCCCCTAATTGAGCATCCTATTTTATTTGAAACCCTATGAAAACCTCCATCTTTATTAGCCTACTTTCACTTTGTTTATTTAGCCTGTCCACGGCCGCACCCCCAGTTCCCTTTTCTGGAAAACTGGCGGTGGATGGGAAAAACTTTCATGGCAACGCCCGGTTTTCCTTTTCCATCGTGGATGGCCAGGGAGATGAGCACTGGAGACATTCTCAGGAACAGGGCTCAATGATTGAGAATGTTGTACTCAATGGCCGCTACCTTGTATTGCTTGGCGGGCAGGGCATGAAAGCCCTTCCGCCCCGTTTGTTTTTAGACTACGACCAACTTTTTCTTCGTGTACAGGTTGACCTGCAGGACGGGCAGGGCATACGCCTGCTCGAACCCGACCAGCGTATTACTTCCTCCCCCTATGCCTTGACTGCCGAACTCGCCCGCTTGGCCGAAAAAGCCTCTGTCGCCGACGCTGTATCCCCGGGAGCGATCACCGCGGAGATGATTGATGCCGATTTGCTCACCGATCTAAATCGTACTGCGGGCATTACCGAAATCACCCGCGAGATGCTACCCCAGAATGTGCGGGACGACCTCAACCGTACCATCGGTCTCGCTCAGCTATCTGCTGATGTAAATGAAAAGCTAAACCGCGACTTTACCATCCAACCCGGTTCCATTTCCAAATCCCTGCTAGGGCAGGACGTGCTCAGTGATCTTAACCGTACCATTCAGCGCCACCACCTGTCCGAGGATTTGCGGGCCGAGCTCAACCGCACCATCCGCCTGACTGACCTGTCCCCCGAAGTCATTGCTGATCTCAACGACTCCATCGCTCCCCGGTTCCATCACCATCGATAGCGCCCAGCTTTCGAGCGAAGTAGCAGGAGCGTTGAAGCCCGTCATTTCGGGTAGTCCTGTCTCTATTCATGCTCATGCTGGAGAAGGTGCAACTCTAGCATGTACAAGCTAACGGTGGAAACTTATCTTACCAGTGGAAAAAGGAAGGGGTAAGCCTTGCGGGTGCAACTTCTCGCGTGCTCACTATTTCTGACCTCAATGCATCTCAGCACGAGGGGAATTACACTGTGGTAGTCAGCAATACATTTGGTTCCACCACCAGTTCGGTCGCCCAAATCGATGTGAATGGTAGCCTTACCGAAGGCTTGGTCGCTTGGTGGAAGTTTGATGAGACAGCCGGTGATGTTGCCTATGATTCAAGTGGAAATGGAAACGATGGAAATTTGACGAACGGCCCGACTTGGTCAGAGGGGAAAATTGGTGGAGCGTTGAGCTTTGATGGAACAAATGACATGGTTCGCACCAATCTTAGTGGTTCCTACAACGAAGATTTTACATGGTCTGCATGGATCAAAACAACAGACACGCAAGGAGGAGTTCTTGGGTTATCAGGAGATACTTGGGAAGTTGGTGGTGCATCATTTTACATTTATCAGGGCAGTCCAAAAGTTGATGTACATTCCGTTGGAGCCAAATTGGGAAATTTTAACTTAAGCTCAAATACTTGGACTCATTATCTATTAACTGTTAAGGATTCGGGTGGTACCGTAGATCCTGTTAGGATATTCGTTAATGGCCTCATCGAAATTGACTCAACTTTGAATTGGTTTACATACAACGGGCAAAATTTCAATCTGCGGATCGCTCATGTACCAACTCATGGTGAATATTACGAAGGCCTCATCGATGATGTGCGCATTTACGACCGTGTGTTGTCTACTGTTGAGGTGAGGGCGCTGTATGAGTTGGGCGAGGGACTGGAAGGCGATGGTGGTTCTGGTGCAGTGGTGAGTGGCGAGGTGCCCGATGGATCCATTAGTTTGAGTAAGTTGTCCAACGAGGTCCGTGCCGATTTGAACCGTACGATCACGCTGGGCGACTTAGCCCCGGAAGTCATCGCCGATTTAAACGATTCCATTCAGCAGGGTTCTATCACCCTCGACCTACTTTCTTCTCAAGTTCGCAATGACCTTAACCGTACCATCACCAAGTCGATGCTGAGTCAGGAGGTTAGGGATGATCTGAATCGTACCACCGGAGTCGCCCAGCTTTCGAGCGAAGTAGCAGGAGCGTTGAAGCCCGTCATTTTCGAAAGCCCTGCTTCCATTATATCCGTTGGGGGTGTAGGAGTAAAACTTGCCGTGGAAGCTAACGGTGGAAACTTATCTTACCAGTGGAAAAAGAATGGGCTGAATCTAGCGGGTGCAACCTTTCCCGTGCTTACCATTTCTGATCTCAATGCCACTCAGCACGAAGGAAATTACACCGTGGTGGTCAGCAATATATTTGGCTCAGCTACCAGTTCCGTAGCCCAAATCGATGTCAACGGCAGCCTTACTGAAGGTTTGGTTGCTTGGTGGAAATTTGATGAAACAAACGGAACCATTGCAAATGATTCAAGTGGCAATGGAAATGAAGGAAATTTAACCAACGGCCCTACCTGGACGAGTGGTAAAATCGGAGGGGCATTAAGTTTTGACGGGGCGGATGATCGCGTAAAGATACCTCATACCATTCTCGATCAAAAATTAGCATTTACTGTATCTCTTTGGTTTAACATGAAAATGGGAAGCGATGGTTCATACCATGCCTTGATAACCGCGGCTAACTCTTCTAACGCAAATGCTTTTACTTTTGAAAAGCGCCCAGACCATAGTATTGCGATTAGAGACATGGGGGAAATTTCAATCTCTACAGCCAAAACATCAGATTTTTGGACTTCAACCTGGAGGCATGTCACGCTTGCTAAAAGTTCAGTAGGGATTGTAATTTATTTATCTGGAGAAGAACTTGATTCAAAAAATTACTCTACTGCTACAACTAGTGTAGATGCGAATGGTTTGTGGATAGGACCTGATCAAGATTCTGTAGGAGGAGGATGGCAAAGCGGACAGTCTGTGAAAGGTGAGTTAGATGACTATCGTATCTACGACCGTGCCCTGTCTGCATTTGAGGTAAAGGCATTGTATGAACTTGGAGATCAACCGGTTGGTAATGCAGTGACTGGTTCGGGCACGGTGATCAATGGTGAAGTAGGAGACGGGTCAGTAACGGCAAGCAAGCTCGCAAATAACACGATTACAACTGCCCAACTTAACGAACAGATCCTCAAGTATTTAAAGCCCGAGATTACTCTGGCCCCGCAGGCACCTGGGCTCATTTTTAACGGACAAACCATCACCTTGCACTCCCGTGCGGAGGGCAAATATTTAACTTATCAATGGTATAAAAATGGGCAGGCCTTAGCAGGTGCGAATAATAAACGCTATGTGATCGAGGACGTAAATGGTACCCTGCACGATGGAAATTATACCCTCGTGGTGAGTAATGATTTTGGATCGATCACCACCCAGCCCACCGAGCTTTTGGTGGATGGTACTCCGACAAGCCACTCCGTGGCCTCGATCAGTATGGATATGATTTTCTGCCCGCCCGGTACTTTTACTATGGGCAGTCCGACCAATGAAACTGGACGGGGGACCGATGAGACCCAGCATCAGGTTACCCTGAGTCATGGATTTTATCTCGGTAAATACGAGGTTACGCAGGCCCAATACCAGGCAGTGATGAATGGAAACTCCGCGGGTCTGAGTGCCGACCGAGCCAGTTTAAGGGCGAGCAATCGCCCGGTGGAAAAAGCCTCCTGGGAGGATGCTCAAATCTTTCTTTCCCAGCTTAACACGATTGAGCAGACCGCAGGTCGCTTACCAGCGGGCTGGAAATATGTTCTGCCCACCGAGGCCCAGTGGGAGTATGCCTGCCGGGCAGGTACGACCACGGCGTACTCGTGGGGGAATGATATCAATTCCTCCCGTGCTAATTACAATTGGGATGGAGGTCTAATGACTGGAAACGATTTTAAGCAAACCCGTGATGTGGGTCAGTATGCAGCCAACCCCTGGGGCTTTTTTGACATGCAGGGAAATGTGTGGGAATGGGTCAGCGACTGGAAGGCGAACTATTTTACCGGTGCTCAAACCAACCCCGAGGGTCCGGCATCGGGCTCGATCGGGTCTTACGGGGTGGCTCCTGGACACGCGGGCCGACCTTCGTTCGGCTAGCGCCACACGCACCCCCAGCACCCGCAACACATCATTGGCTTCCGTGTTGGTTTCCAACCAGTCCAGCCGGACACGGCGAATCCCGAACTGGAATTGTTCGGGGGAGCCAGTGTGACGCGTGAGGCCGGGCAAGCCTGGGCGGAGCCAGGCGCCGCGGGGCACGATGCGCGGGACGGGAATTTGACTGCTTCCGTAACCATCACCGGTACGGTGGATATGAACACAACGGGTACCTATGTGTTAACCTACTCCGTGGCCGATGCCGCGGGTAATACCGCCACCGCCAACCGAACCGTCACGGTGGTGGGCAACCGCTCGGTGGACCTCAATGCCAGCGTGGCTATGGACATGCTGTGGGTACCTGCAGGCACCTTTACTATGGGTAGCCCGACCACGGAAGCGGGCGAGAGGCATCCGATGGAGCACGAGCATAATGTGTCCCTGACCAAAGGGTTTTACCTCGGCAAGTACGAGGTTACTCAGGCTCAGTACGAGGCGGTGATGACTGGTAATACCAATAGCCTGAGTGCCAAGCCGAGTGAGTGGCCGAATAACCCGAACCGACCGGTGGAAAAAGTCAGTTGGGAAGATGTCCAAGTTTTTATTACCCGTTTGAATGCTCAGCAATCGGCAAACATTCCAGCCGGTTGGGCTTATGTTTTGCCAACCGAGTCGCAGTGGGAATATGCGAGTCGGGCAGGTACGACTACTGCATACTCATGGGGGGCGACCATTGCCAGCTCGAATGCGAATTATAATTGGGACGGCGGTGCTAATGACGGAAGCGATTTTAAACAAACCCGCGATGTGGGGCAATATGCGGCCAACCCCTGGGGCTTTTTTGATATGCATGGAAATGTGTGGGAGTGGACCGCAGACTGGTACCAGGCGGCCTATCCCAGCGGCAACCCGGTGGTTGATCCCGATGGGTCCGGCATCGGGCTCGCATCGGGTTTACGGGGCGGCTCCTGGAACAGCCGAGGGCCGATCCTTCGTTCGGCTACGCGCGCACGACACACCCCCAGCACCCGCATCACCATCATTGGCTTCCGTGTTGGTTTCCAACCAGTCCAGCCGGACACGGCGAATCCCGAACTGGAATTGTTCGGGGGAGCCAGTGTGACGCGTGAGGCCGGGCAAGCCTGGGCGGAGCCAGGCGCCGCGGGGCACGATGCGCGGGACGGGAATTTGACTGCTTCCGTAACCATCACCGGTACGGTGGATATGAACACGACGGGCACTTATGTGTTAACCTACTCCGTGGCCGATGCCGCGGGTAATACCGCCACTGCCAACCGAACCGTCACGGTGGTGGGCAACCGCTCGGTGGACCTCAATGCCACCGTAGCA
>CALSMY010000004.1 GCA_943787575.1 uncultured Opitutales bacterium
CTGCTTCATGAACGAATTTGAAAAATTAGAAGCGGAATTAAAGGAGCTTCGCCCCCTCCCGCCAAGCGATGCTTTTACTGCTCGTCTGGAAGAAGCCTTGGGAGATGCCGGAAATGTGGCGATGCGTTGCTTGCCTGATCAAGAGGATGATACCTCGCCGAACGACTCTATTAAAAATATTAAAAAAAAGGTTTTTTCTTCCCGCCTGCTCGTATTTGCCGGATTGGGAAGCCTTGGATTAGCCGCAGTATGGGCGGCAATCTTCTACCTGTCTTCCTCGTTGGTGCCCAATGGTTCTTCCGAACAGAATGATCCCGCAAACCTTTTGATTGCAGAGTCCGGTCCTGTTCCTGAAGTGCCGGGTGCAGGATTGCGGGAAGATCCAGACAGTCCTCTGCATGGTATCTCTCTCAAGGAATTACAGGATGTATCCGTCATGCCCGTGAGTGGATGGATTGATCCGCAAATCAATCAACGTTTTTTAAGAAGGGTGGACGAGGGCGTGTTTGACCGACCAGGCGGATTGCCCGCCCGTCGGGTACGCCACTATTTTATGGACGAGACCCTCTGGAGCCATCCGGCATCTGATCTGCGCATCCTCTCGACCACACCCCGGGAAGAAGTGATTTTCATCGAACTGGAAACTTATTAATTCCATGAAACGGATTTTCCAACTAAGTTTGTTTCTTATCTGTCCCCTGCTTTGGGTTTACGCAGATATCGACCATGCCTACCTCGGGGTTCATACCACCCGGTTGGATCGCGGGACCAGTTATCAGTTGGGACTACCCCCAGGGGTACATCTACAAGTTGAAAGGGTTGCCCCGGGCAGTCCCGCGGAAGGGGCGGGGGTTAAGCTCTATGATGTTCTGCTCAAACTGGACGATCAATTATTGATCAATCCAGAACAATTAAAAACTCTGGTCCGGTTGCGCAACCCAGGCGAACGGATATCTCTTTCCATCTTGCGCCAGGCAAAACCACTCAGCCTGTCGGTTGAATTATTGGAGATCCCCGAAAATCATCGGGATTCTTACGGGCGTGAAAGGATGAATCATCCCGATCCTTTCGATATCAATTCTTTATTTGGCCCCGGGGATCGTATGAGGGACTTCTTTCGTCGGCATTCTTTTGATTTTCCTGACATTTCTAATTTTCAGGAGCAACACCTGTTTTCCGATCCACGCCAGCAGGGATCCTCTGTCCCCCCTTCCACCAGTCCGAAAATTCAGGATGATCCATTGCACGGGAATGGTTCTAATACTCAGAGTTATTCCTACTCTTCTTCCACCCAACAAATTACCCTAAGTGATGGAGAGGGCAGTTTGCAATGGACGGAAAAAGACGGCTTGCGCTTTTTACGGGCTACCGATTTGGAAGGGCGGGTATTGTTTGAGGGTTCAATTTCTTCGGATGAGGATAGGAAAATGCTTCCCCCTCGGGTCAGGGATCGTTTACAAGCTATGCAAAAGTCCGGACAGATCCCCCGCGATTGATCTGTCCAAACTAGGATTGCGTCCCTACTTGCTTTCAAAAATTAGTCCTTTGGGATACTGCTGAGTGAGTTTTTCGGCGGATGGGAGAGGGTATTTTCAGACCCTCCAGAATATTTTTCAGCCTTGACGAAATCTGACTATTATAAATCATAGATCATACAAACTGCCCCAATTACAAACTGATTATGAAAAAATTCGTTAGTTTCTTCCTCAGCCTAGCTTTTGCAGGCTCTACATTCGCGCAAATGTCTGGATACAGCACCAGCCAGTCCGACGGCACCACACTCGGAGCCAACGAGACCCTTACTGCAGACGGGATCGCCCTTGGTAATGCGGTTAAATTGCGTGGGTATGTGGATTTTGTTTCACGTATGAGATTCAGATGCAGCTAACAGAATGAACAATTCACACTACTGACGATATCGATCTTTTATCGATCTTTCTCCTGTTACTGCTGAAGTCACCTTAATGCTGTCAGAAGCAATGCTGCCGATATTCTCGAACAAGCTTTTGGTCGCTACAGTTTCAATCAAGACTTTCATCTTACATTTGGTCGTCAAGTCACCGTTCTTAGGTTTTGATGCAGATGAAGCACCTGATTGATATGCTGTAACACGAGCCTTACAGTGGAGATTCTGCTCAACTAAACTCGGAAACTTATGTCGATGGATTCGTTTAAATTACAACAATGGAATGTTTGGTTTATTTTGGTTTGCATGACTGTATGGTTACATGACCGGATTCTGATGATGATAGACGGATTGCTATTGATATTGCTGCATCCGTTATGTTTTTTCCTGGCTTGAAGCTCGCTTGGATTTGCTAATGAAAATGGTGGCTCAAATCGATGATGCTCAGCAAATTAACGGCTTGGATTGCTTGGAATCCCAGACGCCTTAACTTTAGCTATGAGTTTGACTACATTTGATTTCGCAGATGATACCGATGCTTGGGATATGATGCTTCTTGCTAACTATCAGTTCTCTGATTTCTTTGGTGCAACCTTCGTTACTCTCACTGATGGATGTTGAGTCATCTGGAAGTCTGATCGTATTACCTTTGCCTTCTTTTCAGCATCACCGAAAATTTCGATATCAATGTTGAGTACAGCCACTACGATAATGACGGTGCTGACGATGATGAGTTCTATTTGCAAGCACTTCTCTCTTACTAAATAACTTTAATCTTTTTAAAAGCCCCGTTGGTATATACCAACGGGGCTTTTTTCTTTTGCGGGCTTGCCTCCCTCATATATCTGAGGCATTGGATAGATCTTTAGCTTTTAAAATCAATGGATGGTAGACTAAGCACACACACTTTTACCAGGAAAAGATTTCTTTCTTAGGCCAATGAAGAACGCACCTAAACCAAGCAAGGCATTGCTCAAACAGATTGAGGAGCAGGGTGATGAACTTGCTTACCTTCAACGAAAGTGCAAGGAGCATGGTATACCCATCCTCATTCTAGTCGAAGGACTGAGCGCGGCAGGGAAGGGAACCCTGATCAATCGAATTATCCAACCGCTTGACCCTCGTGGATTCAAGGTTTCCTGCATTGCCTCGCCCAGCCGGGACGAACAACTTCGCCCTTTTCTCTGGCGCTTTTGGAGCCGTACGCCAAGCACTGGTCGGATTGCCATCTTTGACCGGAGTTGGTATCGAAACCTGCTCGATGCCGATATTGATAAGCGAATGAGCGAAACGGGACTTGCCCGTGCCTATGAGGATGTACGTGCCTTCGAGCGTCAATTACGGGACGGGGGTACAATCATTCTTAAATTCTTCCTCGAAATTTCCAAGGAGGAACAAACCACCCGTTTAGCTGCCTTGCAGGCAAACCCGGCAACCGCCTGGCGGGTGGACGATGCGGTGCTCCAACGCTTGGACCGCTATAAGGAATACAACGATGCTGTTACCCGGATGTATCGGGAATCGGATACAGATGCACCCATACCTTGGATTAAGCTTCAGGCAAAGGACAGTTATCAGGCAACTGCCAATGCCCAGAGGGTCATGATCGAGGTGCTGGGAAAAAGAGTAAAACTTGCCAAGAAGGATGGGTTTTCCACTCCTAAGCCAAATAAGCCTGTTCCTTTGCCTCACTTTTCCAATGCTCCCAAGCTCAGGGATGTTGATCTTTCTTCCAGTCTTTCCAAAAAAGAATACCTTAAACTAATCGAAGAGAAGCAGGCAAAGATACATGACCTGCACTACGAGATGTACCGCCGGCGCGTTCCCATGGTCATCGTTTATGAGGGCTGGGATGCTGCAGGGAAGGGGGGGAATATTCGCCGCTTAACCGCCCGGATGGATCCACGTGGCTATGAGGTCATCCCGGTGTCGGCCCCCAATGATATTGAAAAGTCCCATCACTACCTTTGGCGTTTCTGGTCGGAATTTCCCAAGGCTGGACACCTTGCGATCTATGATCGTTCCTGGTACGGTCGGGTACTGGTCGAACGGGTGGAGGGATTTTGTAAGGAATGGGAATGGAAGCAGGCCTATCGGGAGATTAATGAGATGGAAGAAAATTTCGTTAATGCCGGTACTATTCTGGTTAAATTTTGGATGCACATTGATCAGAAGGAACAACTCAAACGCTTCAAGGCACGGGAAGTAAGTCCTAATAAACGATGGAAACTTGGAGATGAGGATTGGAGGAACCGTGAAAAGTGGAAACCTTACGAAGAAGCGACCAACGAGATGTTCATGCGTACCCATTCCTGCTCATGCCCCCTGGACCATTATTGAAGGGAATTGTAAACGGTTCGCACGTATCCGTGCCTTGGACACTGTGATCGAGGCAATTGAACAGCGCTTTTCCGAGTAATTATTCACTGAGTAAATTATCTGCCTCCTGGGCAAAGGGGCATCCATGCTGACATCAATCTTGCCAATCTGGTTGTTGGAATTTAATAAATTTAATATCTCAGATTAAACCTGAGTTCATCTCACACGCTTCATAAATTAACCCAAGATTGATTACCCATGGCTTCTGCGACATCTATTTTACCCGAAAAACTTCACGAATATCCTCAACAAGATGTGATCGACGGTTCTACCGGATCATCTGCTTCGATTCTTGATGACTGCCTTAACCAGAACGATGGAGTGTTGCAACTTATGCACCGTTATGCGGGCAGAACTTTTTGTAGCCCAGGTAAACGATTGCGCCTGGATGAAGAATCCTACCATCCCGATTATATGGGAGGTACAGGTCTGGATGAGATCTGGATGGGTTGTACGGTTCCCATCGTTACCGGTGTGATCGATACACGTACTGGCAAAGCTCCGTATCGTGAAGGAGAGTCCCATGTTCTCACCCCGGGTGGACAGGTTATTTCCCTGCAGGATTTAATTGCAGCCAATCCGGAGACGGTGATGGGAGAGAAAGTCACCGCCTTTTCGAAAGCGTTGTACGGGGATCCAACCTGGCCGATTGTGTCCAAGAAATTCGACAATTTAAATCCGATTCCTCATCACCTCCACTGGTCCAAGTGGGAAGTTTACGATATCAATTCTTTTGATAATCCAGGCGTTTGCCCGTCGCATTATCATACCACTGCCATGGGGCTGTACCCCTTTGTGTCGAAGGATGATTTTCTTGCCTGTATGAAAAGTTTTGGACAGGGCGAGTATAATGGAGTTCGGCATTTATCCCCGCATGTAATGATGCATTTGGACAATGGTTTTGTTATGCCCAACGGTGTATTGCATTCGCCCACCGACCTTTGTACCCATGAGGTGCATGTTACCATGGATGAACACTTCCTTGCTGAAGACCTGACACTTGATGGCCAAATCGGAGCAGCTGATGCCTTTTATGCATGCCGCGAAGAGGACTACCCGAAGGACAAGCATGAGAACTGGGAATACCTCGTAGAAAAGTTCGATTTCGAAGCCAATCAGGATCCAAATTTCGTCCAGAAGAATTCCCGCCCGGCAATCACCGCAGAAGAATTTGCTGGAGATGGAGTGGATGCCAAGTGGATTGTATACGGTAATTTCCTCGGTGATCAAAAGGTATCCATTCTTCGCCTCACCCTGGCACCTGGTGCCAAGACCAACTTTAGCCCGGAGTGCCCCACACTTTTCCACACCAATGGCGGAAGTGGCCGGGTAGGAAAGTTAGCGGTCAATTACCATCAAAATATGGTTCTCGGCCAACTCTATCCAGAAATCGGATTTGTTACCCAGGCTGCCCTGAATAATGGTGGTGTGGAAATTGAGAATACGGGTTCGGAACCACTTGTTCTGACCTTTGACTTTCCACAGAGTGCACATTCCCAAACCCCTGGTGCTTAATTGGTAATTAGAGTGGTTCCTGTTAAGCATCACATCCTCCGACTTTAGTTTGAAGGCTGTAAGGCATTTCCAACAAAAGCGTAGGGACTTTATCCACCAGTTTAAGTTGTGTTTTGTATAGATTGTTAACCAGGCCAACCAATTGGTTTTCCTTGCCATGTAGGGAAAAACCCCATTCTTTCCATCTTTTGGCCCCCCATATTCAAAGAAGTAAATGAGCGATACTACCCAGCCCGCAGAACGCTCCGGATTGTTGTCCGGAGGAAATTGGATCATCGACCAGGTGAAAATCATCGATGTCTATCCCAAGCACGAACAACTGGCCAATATTTACAGCCAGTCCCAGGGAACCGGTGGTTCTCCTTACAATGTTTTACTCGACCTTGCCAAGATGGGGGCAAAGTTCCCGCTCGAAGGAGCCGGTCTTGTTGGGCAGGACAGCCTCGGGCAATACATTGTGGATGATTGTAAGAATCATGGGATCGCCACCGATATGCTCACTGTGTCACCCGGGACCAGTACATCCTACACGGATGTGATGACCGAGCGGGATGGTGGCCGTCGTACTTTCTTTCATAACCGTGGGGCCAATGCCACTTGGGATGGATCGGAGATCGATTTCAATGCCAGTTCGGCCAAAATCTTTCATTTGGGCTACCTTCTTCTCCTTGATGAACTCGATAAGGAAGACCCGGAGTATGGAACCAAGGCAGCCGCCTTGCTTGCCAAGGCAAGAGCAGCTGGGATGAAAACAAGTATCGATGTGGTCAGTGAGGATAGTGACCGGTTTTATAAAATTATCGCACCCGCCCTCAAGCAGGTGGACTACTGTATTTTAAACGAGGTGGAAGCAAGCAAGGTCACCGGTGTTCAGGTTCGCGAGGATGGAAAACTTCTTGAGGATGGAATTGCCCAGGCCTGTGAAAAATTGTTCGAACTTGGGGTGTCCGAACTTGTGGCCATTCATTTCCCCGAGGGCTCCTACGCTTTGCGTGCTGATGGTGAAAAACTTTTACAGGGTTCTTTGGCCTTGCCTAAAGGATATATCAAGGGAGCTGCAGGGGCAGGGGATGCGTTTTGTTCCGGTGTGCTCTTTGGAGTGCACGAGGGCTGGTCTCTTGAGAAATGCCTGATGACAGGAACTTGTGCTGCCACTGCCTGTATGTCCGATCCCACCTGTACGGATGGTTTGCGCTCCTTGGAGGATTGTCATGCTCTGGCCGATCAGTTCGGATTTGGAGAGGACGAAAATTAAAGCCTTTTTGTAAAACTTTCATCTTTGCGGAAATTCTTCCGCCCCCTTTTTTCTCCTCCCTAACCAATCCTGTACAATATGTCTGAAAACAGTAATGATTTTAATCCCTCCATTCGGGAAAAGATTTTAAACGAGGCTGCGGCCAACGAAACCTTCCCAGCGGCCAAGCCTATTCTTAATGCCCATGCCCACACCTTTTATTCTTTTAATTACAAAGGATATTCACCGACCACTTTTGCCCTGGAGGCCAAACGGGCGGGCTTGGAAATTGGGGGGATTGTGGACTTTGATGTGCTTGACGGCCTTGAGGAATTTTGGACGGCCAGTCGCCGGCTCGATCTTAAGGGTTGTATAGGTTTGGAATCCCGTGTCTTTGTTCCCGAGTTTTCTGAGCGGGTGATTAATTCGCCGGGCGAGCCGGGCATCAGTTATCATATGGGCATTGGATTTACCACCACTGCCATACCTGAGGAAGCCCAGAAATTTTTGGACAGTATGCGCCATACTTCGGAGACCCGTAACCGGGCGATGGCAGACCGCGTAAACGCGTACCTCGATCCGCTGGTCCTTGATTATGAAAAAGATGTTGCACCCTTAGCCCCTAAGGGGAACGCCACCGAACGTCACCTCTGCCTGGCATATGCCCTGAAGGCAGCAGCTCAATACCCCGAGGAGTCTGCCTTGCGCAATTTTTGGGGAGAAAAGCTTGGGGTGGCTCCTGAAGATTTAAAGGAATTGCCAGATGGTCGTGCGATTACCGATTTGATCCGGGCTAAAACCATGAAGAAGGGTGGGGTAGGTTATGTACAGCCAGACTCTGGTTCCTTTCCCCAAATGGCAGATATGAACAAATTTGTCCTTCTTTGTGAAGCCCTGCCTACCATTACCTGGCTGGACGGTACCTCCGATGGAGAATCAGCTATTGAAGAACTGGTCGAAGTTTCCCGGTCCACGGGTGCAGTTGCTTTTAATATTATACCCGATCGAAACTATACTCCCGGTTCGCCCGATCAAAAACTTGCCAACCTTAAACAGGTCATTCAATTGACCGAAGATTTGGGTCTCCCCTTGATTGGTGGTACAGAAATGAACAGTCCCGGTCAAAAGTTTGTGGATGATTTTGATTCCGCAGAGCTTAACCCGCACCGTGAATCTTTTCTTCGCGGAGGTCGTATTCTCCATGCACATTCCACCCTGCAAAAAGCCGCTGGTCTGGGATATTTGAGCGATTGGGCAAAGGGAAATTTCTCCGATGTTCACAAAAAGAATGATTTCTTTGCCGAATTTGGAAAAGTATTTTCTCCAAAGGGTGAACAGGTACTGCTTGATCGTTTGAATGGGGAGATGCTTCCCGAACAAGTGATTGCCCTTGCCGGTGAGGCAATGGGTACCTCTTAATTTTTCTTAGATGGCTGGCTCCTACGTCGGGTTTGGATTTGGAGCAATTCAGGGAGGACTGTTTCTCCCCGCAGCTCAGGCGTCTAAAAACTTTGACCGTTTGGTAGTCGCCGAGATTGAGCCAGACATCGTTCGGGGTGTGCGTGCGAATGATGGATCCTACAGCTGTAATGTCGCCCATGCCGACCGGGTTGAGTTTGTTACTGTTTCAGGCGTTCAAGCCCTCAACCCCACAGATTCGGATGATCGTGAGGAATTAGTCGGGGCAATTGCCGGGGCGAGCGAGTTGGGCACAGCCCTGCCAAGTTTTCATCTTTATGATTCTCCACCCGCTCCGGTTGCCCGACTGCTGGCTGAAGGTTTGACCCGTAAGAGCAAACGGCCCGAACTTCCACCTGCTGTGGTTTATGCCGCCGAGAATGATTCCCGGGCGGCCACCCGATTGGAGGCTCTTTGCTGGGATCATGCACCCGCCGGATTTGGGGATAAAACAATCTTTTCCGAAACGGTCATTCCCAAAATGTGCACCGTGGTTCAGGATACCGCCCGGATCGAGGCGGAAGGCCTGATTCCAATGTTCCCGGGTGCCAACCGTGCATTGCTCGTGGAAGCTTATGATCGTATATTAATTGAGGATCATGCACCGGCTGGGTTTGAACGTGGGTTTTCCAATTTTGTGACCAAGCGACAATTAGATGCTTTTGCTCAGACTAAATTTCTCGGACATAATGCAGTACACGCCTGGTTGGGTTACCTGGCAGAGAGTGAAGGCTTGATCTTGATGAGCGAGGTGGGCAAACGGGACGATCTAATGCGACGGGCATTGGAGGTTTTTCAACGGGAAGTCGGGCCCGGGTTGATCCATGCTCATGCCCGCGGCGGAGATCCGCTCTTTAGTCCCCAAGGAATTTTGGAATATGCCAAGGATGCATTGCAAAGGATGGTAAATCCCTTTCTCAATGATCCCATCGAGCGAGTAACCCGTGATCCCGTAAGGAAATTAGGATGGGAAGACCGATTGATTGGTGCGATGCGATTGGCTATAGATGCCGGTGTTGAACCACTCCTCCTAAGCGAAGGGGCGAAGATTGCTTTAGCCCGGGCATCCAAGGAGTCCGATCTGTCTCCCGAGAAAGTTTTGACTAAGATCTGGTCTGCTGAGGCTCCTAAGGAAGAAACCCAAGCGGTTCTCTCCTTACTCCTTGCTTGAATTTGCTGTTTTTCAACTTACCAACCGTCGTCCGATTCGTTGATCGAAATTGAATGATTTTTGTCATTCAATGATTGCTTTTCGTTCAAAAGCGATCAAATTCAATCATTCAGCCTTATGATTCAAGAAAACTCTCCAGCCCTTGCTCCCCAGCGTCGCGAACATTTGCGACAGATGTTGCGGGAAGGTGGAGTTGCCCGGGTGGAAGATTTGCGCCGTAAACTAGATGTATCCGTAGCAACCATTCGCCGGGATTTGGAAATTCTTGAGGAGGATGGAAAAGTCCGTCGGGTGCATGGCGGTGCCGTATCGATGGAGAGTCGTTTGGAGGAACCAGTCTTTGAAAACAAAACCAGCTTGGCAGCGAAGGAAAAACAACGCATTGCCGAGGAAGCTTACTCCCTGATCGAATCGGACGAAGCAATCTATTTGAACGGGGGAAGCACCACTCTCTTTCTAGCCCGTTTGCTTCGCGAACGATCTGATTTGACTGTGGTTACCAATTCCTTGCAGGCAGCCATTGAATTGGCGGACTCTGGACCCAGAGTGATTTTGATTGGAGGAGAGCTCCGCAGAATTAGTCAGACTATGGTAGGGCCATTAACCTCGGCTGTCCTAGCTCAGGTTCATGTGGACAAGGCTTTCATGGGCACCATGGGTTTTTGCCTGAAGAACGGACTGACCACCACCGATCCAAACGAAGCTTATTCCAACGAGATTGTGGCGGAACAAGCGGGTCAGGTCATCCTGCTTGCCGATTCGAATAAGGCAGAAAAAGTTTGTTTTGCCCGCTTTTCTGATTTCGACAAGATCGATCTTTTGATCACCGATCGAAACCTTTCCGCTGAGTATACCAAATCTTTACCCAAGATCGGGGTGAAGGTACGAACTGTATAATTTTACACCCCTTATTTAAAACAACCCCTAAAAGGAGAAGAAGAAAACAAGACATGGCCACACCCGTTATTATGCCCCGCCAAGGACAATCGGTGGAGAGTTGCATCCTGACCGAATGGAAAGTGAATGTAGGAGACCAAGTCGCCGAAGGCGATGTGCTCGCAGTTATTGAGACAGACAAAGCAAGCTTTGACCTCGAGTCGACTGCCTCTGGATCGGTGCTCGCTCTCTTTTGGGAAGCCGACGACGATGTACCTGTACTTGCCAATGTTGCTGCCATTGGAAATGAGGGAGAAGATGTTGAAGAATTTCGTCCGGAAGGACAGGGTGGAGCCTCGGCTCCTGTTGCGGAGGCACCCACTCCTGCAGCGGCTGATTCCACAGCTCCGAGTGCCGCGGCCCGACTGCCGCGGCTCCAGTTGCTGCTGTTGTACCCGCGGGTGGGTCTCTAGTTGCAAGTGCCGGAGTTAGCCCACGGGCTCGACGCCTGGCTCATAAACATGGGATCGATCCAGAGTCTCTGCCTGGCAGTGGCCCCGAAGGCCGGGTGATCGAACGCGATATCGAGGCCGCAATTAGTGGACGCCCGCGGCTTTCCGCCACTGCTCGTGCACGCTCCCTTTCTGAAGACTTAGAGCGTCCTGCCCGGGGAACCGGACTTGCAGGCATGGTGCGTTCCCAGGACCTTAAGGTTCCCGGCTCGGTGGAGGGTGCAGAAATCTCAGCGGTCAAGGGTATACGCAAGGTCATTGCCGAGCGGATGATTGAGTCCTTACAGACCACCGCCCAACTTACTTTGCAGGCATCCTTCGAACTGACCAAGGCACAGGCGTACCGCAAGGAACGTTTGGATGCAGGACAGTCCAAGGTTTCATTGAACGATGTTATCGCCCATGGAATTATCAAGACCTTGGCTGAACATCCAGAAATGAATGCCCATTTCCTCGGTGACCGGATTGCCACTTTTGAAAAAGTTCATCTCGGCGTGGCAGTGGATACACCCCGCGGATTGCTTGTGCCGGTAATCAGTAATGCATCTGATCTTTCCATTGAACAGGTCTCTGCCGAGGTTAAGAAATTGGCTGGAGCTTGCCGCGAAGGCACGATCTCTCCGGATAATTTAACTGGGGGTTCCTTTCACCCTGACCAATTTGGGAATGCTCGGTGTGGAAACCTTTACTCCCGTGCTTAATGCTCCTGAAGTTGCCATCCTGGGTGTTGGCGGAATTGTCCTTAAGCCCAAGCGTACCGAGAGTGGGGAGGTCGAACATGTCGACACTTTGCCCTTGAGCCTGACTATTGACCACCAGGCGGTGGACGGTGCACCAGCTGCCCGTTTCCTTCAATCTTTAGTTGAGCGCCTGGAAAACACTCCAGGTGCCTGATCCAATCCATTCTATCTCAAACCAAATAAGAAAAATTCCTTAAGAAGAAATGAAATACGATTTTGCCGTAATTGGAGCCGGACCCGCAGGGTACGTCGCCGCCAAAAAAGCCGCCGGTGCGGGTCTCAAGACCCTACTTGTGGAAAAGAAAAAGCTTGGAGGTGTATGCCTCAATGAAGGATGTGTTCCTTCAAAAACTTTGTTACAAGCTGCCAAGACCTATCACCATGCCAAGCACGGTTCTGTTTTTGGAGTGAATGTCGATGGATTAAGCTTTGATTTCCCCAAGGCCCATTCCCACAAGAATGGAGTGATGGACAAGATGCGCGACGGTATTGCCGGGTTAATGAAAAAGTACAAAGTCGATGTAGTCGAGGGAGAGGCCGTCCTTCAACCTAACCGTAAAATTGTGGTTAATGGCGAGGAGCATGAAGCTGACAATATTTTAATCTGTACCGGTTCTTCTCCGGCAGTTCCCCCAATCCCTGGAATCGATCAGGAACATGTGGTTGATTCCACGGGTATTCTTAACCGCGAATCCTTGCCTAAACGATTAATCGTGGTTGGTGGAGGAGTGATCGGTTGTGAATTTGCCTGCATGTATGCTTCCGTTGATGTACCGGTTACCGTGCTCGAGGCTATGCCGGAAATCTGTCCTAATCTTGATGCGGAAATTTCTGCCACCTTACGCAAGGAACTCGAAAAGAAGGGTGTGGAATTCAAACTCGAATCCAAAGTTGAGGAGATTGGAAAGTCCACCGTAACTTATAACGACGGCTCCAAGAGCCAGGAAATTGAAGGCGATCTTGTCTTGGTGGCTACTGGTCGCCGGCCCAATGTTTCCGGACTTGGCTTTGAGGAAATCGGATTAGAATTTTCTCCGCGTGGTATCAAGTCTGACGATCGTGGAGCGACCAATCTTCCAGGCGTGTGGGTCGCAGGCGATGTCACCGGCCAGGCCTGGCTTGCTCATGCAGCCAGCCGGATGGGCGAAGTGGTGGTTAACAATATTACTGGTCGTACCGATCGTATGCGTTTCGATGCCATGCCCGCAGTGGTCTACACCAGCCCGGAAGTCGCGGTGGTTGGGTTGACCAAGGAGGAAGCCGAGGAGCGTGGAATCAAGACGCGTTCCGGTCGTATTCCTATGGCCATTAATGCTCGGTACATTGCGGAAAATCCAGATGAAAGTGGTCTGTGCAAAGTCGTTTTGGAAAAAGATACCAATCGATTGCTCGGTGTACATATGGTCGGTGGTGCCTGTTCTGAAATGATCTTTGGTGCAACTGCCATGCTCGAGACCGAACTTCGCGAGGAGGAAATTGAAGAGATTGTATTTCCGCACCCGACCACTTCCGAAATCATCAAGGACGTATTTATGGCGGTTCGTTAAGGCCTCCTCGTCTATCATTTAAACAAGAAAACTCTCTAACACCCATTCTCCATGCCAAAGTCACAAATTGTCGAACCTGCAGAGGAACGCAAAGCGGGAACTATTCCTTTCAAGGAAGTTCCCCTCAATCAATACAAAGATGATTTAAAAAAGGAAGTCGAGACCCACGGGGCCGAAGCCCTTATCGGAATCTACGAGGACATGCTGCTCATTCGCGAGTTCGAGAGCATGCTCCAAAGTATTAAGACCCAGGGATCCTATGAAGGAATCGAATACGATCACAAGGGCCCCGCTCACTTGTCCATCGGGCAGGAAGCATCCGCGGTTGGCCAGGCCTTTCTTTTGGGAGTGGACGATCATATCCTGGGCTCCCACCGGTCTCACGGCGAAATTCTCGCCAAAGGAATGTCATCCATTCGTAAACTTGATGACGACCGTTTGATGGAAATCATGAAAGGCTTTCTTGATGGAGATTGTTTTGGAGTGGTTGAAAAAGAGGGGGCGGAAAATGTTAAGGCACTCGCACGCAACTTCCTTCTCTACGGTGCATTGGCCGAAGTCTTCGGTCGGGCAAATGGATTTAATCGTGGATTGGGTGGTTCGATGCACGCCTTCTTTACCCCTTTTGGTATTCTTCCCAATAATGCAATTGTTGGTGGCTCCGCCGATATTGCCATGGGTGCTTCTCTCTTTAAAAAGTGCAACCGCAAACCAGGAATCGTGATTTCCAATGTGGGGGATGCATCTATGGGATGTGGACCGACCTGGGAAGCAATGAACTTTGCATCGATGCGTCAATTCCATGAATTGTGGGAAGATTCAATGAAGGGCGGATTGCCCATCATTTTTAATTTCATGAATAATTTCTACGGCATGGGCGGACAGACAGCTGGTGAAACCATGGCCTTTGATTTTCTTGCCCGTGTTGGTGCCGGAGTTAATCCCGATTCCATGCATGCCGAGCGGGTAGATGGATATAACCCGTTGGCCGTGGCCGATGCCATCCGCCGGAAAAAGACATTGCTCGAACAGGGAGATGGACCCGTGCTTTTGGAAACGATTACTTATCGATATTCCGGACACTCGCCTTCCGATGCTTCCTCTTACCGCCTGAAAGAAGAGATCGAAGCCTGGCAGGCAATTGATCCTTTGGAGGCTTACGCTAAGGAAATTATCGATGGTGGTTTAATCACCGCGGAACAAATCGAAGAGCGTAAGACGGAAACCACCAAGGCGATGACTCAAGCATGCAGGCTTGCATCCAGCTTGGAGATTTCCCCCCGTTTGCCTTCGGAAAAAATTGCCGGGTTGATGTTTTCCAAACGCAAGGTCGAAAATTACGATCCTTCCCGTACCCCTGAACTGATTCTGCCGGCAGCAGAAAATCCACGGGTTCAAGCATTGGCTAAGAAATCAAGAGCCGGAATTATCGATGGCAAACCAGTTTCAAAAAACAAAGTTTATCAATATCGAGACGCCATTTTTGAGGCTGCCTTTCATCGTTTCCAAACTGATTCCACTTTAGTTGCATACGGGGAAGAAAACCGGGACTGGGGAGGTGCTTTTGCCTGCTACCGCGGATTAACCGAGTCTTTGCCTTATCATCGTTTATTCAATTCTCCTATATCTGAAGCTGCGATTGTAGGTTCGGCTGTTGGGTATGCCTTGCAGGGAGGACGTGCTTTGGTTGAGTTGATGTATTGTGATTTCATGGGCCGTGCAGGAGATGAGATCTTTAACCAGTTGGCCAAGTGGCAGAGTATGTCTGCATGCGTGCTGGAAATGCCAGTAGTTTTACGGGTGTCTGTGGGATCAAAATACGGTGCTCAACATTCTCAGGACTGGTGTGCGATTTGTAACCATATTCCTGGCTTACAGGTGGTATTTCCTTCCACTCCTTACGATGCCAAAGGGATGCTTAATACCGCATTGGCAGGCAGTGACCCAGTTGTCTTCTTTGAAAGCCAACGCCTCTATGATATTGGCGAGCTTTTTGAAAAGGAAGTGCCTGAGGGATATTATGAAGTCCCATTTGGACCTCCTGCTCAACGCAGAGTTGGAAATGATGTGACCATTATCACTGTGGGTGCAACCATGTACCGGGCTTTAGAAGCTGCAGATATTCTTGAACAAAAATATGGAGTAACCGCGGATGTTTTTGATTGCCGCTCGATCACGCCATTGGATTACGAACCACTCGTTGAATCGGTTCGCAAGACCGGGAAGGTATTGCTTTCATCCGATGCTTGTGAGCGTGGATCCGTGATGCAGGATATTGCATCCAACTTAAGCCAGTTGGCCTTTGACGAATTGGACGCTCCCCCCGTAGTGGTTGGATCGCGCAACTGGATAACCCCTTGTGCTGAAGTGGAAGAGGATTTCTTTCCTCAACCCTCCTGGATGATTGATGCAATTCATCAAAATATCTTACCTTTGCCCGGTCATGTAATGTCGACCAATCCGACGACCGGGGAAATGATTAAGCGTTACCGAGAAGGGGTATAAAGTAATCTTTTCTAATATTTTGAGTTTCTTAGAAAAACATTCTGACAAAGTTGATACCTTTATCGGGGTATGCCATCACCTTGGCTGCCCACCAGTATGTGACTGGGCATGGGGGAAACCTAGCTTGGAAACTTGAGGATGATGTCATCCTTATCACTCCGACCAAGCACAACAAAGGGGATGTGAACCGCGATAATGTGGTCTTTATCAACCTGGCCGGGGAGACGATCGAGGGCACCGTCAAGCCAACGGGTGAGACACCGATGTATGTGAATTTCTTTCGCGAACGTCCGGATGTACAAGCTGTGCTGCATTGCCATCCTCCGCACCTTAATGCTTTTGCAATTTCCGATTCCAAGAACTACCACATGCGTCCGCTCTTTCCCGAGACCATCACGGAGGTGGGGCCGGTACCGGTAGTTCCCTATGGCGAACCGCTCACCCAAAAATTGGCCGATAATTTTCTTCCTTACCTGCAAAAGTATAATGGTTTCCTCATGGAGAATCATGGCTATGTTTTTCTTACTCCCTGGGATATTAAATGGGCCCAGATGTGTACGGACTTGTTGGAAATGACCGCCCTGCATATTATTCATGCCCGCAGCCTCGGTGGGAATATTAAGGAAATCGGATACGAAGATTTGAGGGATATGGGAAATATTATGAAGACCCGTGGTCTTCCTCTTCCTGGGGCCCCTGGTGAATGGTCCAGCCTGGAAGAAATGTACTACCCGGACGGTCCGCCAGCTTCGTAATTACACCACCAAAATTATGTCTACTACTAAGATCGAACGTGCTCGGGAGCTAGCTAAACGTGCCCGTATATCTCATCATGGGGTTTATTTAACCGGACCAAATCAGGTCCAGGTATTGGAGGATGAATTGCCATCCGAATCACTCAATGGGCAAAACTTTCTCCTCGCTAGTTTTGGAAATTGCCGCTGCGCATCCGATGCCAAGGCAATCCGTCAGTTTGATACCCATGCACGGGTGCCCTCGGGTACCGATCGTATCGCTCTGGGTCATGAGACTTTGCAAATTGTCTTGGAGGCACCCGATGGAGCTAATGTAAAACCGGGAGATGTGGTAGTGGTCACGCCGGGTCATGCCACCGAACCGATTGATCCCCTGACTTTTCAGCCCAGCGAAAGCGGAGTGCTTTCCGCGTTGGGCTATTCATATCGATACTTGGGAGGGTTGCGTCAATTTAATTTTGTCCCAGCCGGAGCACCCGCCTATGTCAAAGCCCAGGGGTTCGGGAACTTTTTCAACCCGGTCAATGCCGATGAAAAGACCAGCTTAATCACCCTGGCCCACGCTGAGCCTTTTGCCTGCAATTACGGCACCAATAAGCATATTTTTACCCTCGGAGAAAATGGTGAATTTAAGTATGGCGTACCTCCCCGTGCCATTGTTGCTTACCTGTCCGGCACCGCACGGATGGCGATGATCAACCTGACCATCGTGGCGAGTGTGCCCGATGAGGACCTGCCCCCGGTGGTTTATGTCACCGGATCTCAGGCTAAGTTGGATGAGATGGAAGAGTACGCGTTGATTAAGGATTTGCGTGCCCGTGGCACCCGGGTGGTCCTGATTGATCGAAAAGATCCAGACATCATTTCCAAGCTCACAGAATTTGGAAAACCGGTGGTGGTATGGACCAACTACGCATCTGCGGATACCTATGAGCAAGCCAGTGCCATCATGGCAGATGGTGGGAACCTCAATAGCTATGCCGGGGCAGTCGATCCTGAGCTTACCTTTGATATGAGCATCGGACAAGCACCCAGCTTTTCCTCGACGGAAGAGGAGGCACAGGCACAGGTCAGGGAGATGCACCACAATCTATCCCCCAATGACTTTGAACCGTTTCCGTGGGTCTGGCCAAGGAATCGAGGGTCGCACTTCTTGGGTTTGAGCCTGGTTCAGAGAGGGAAGGGGCATACCTTAATCAATTGCCTGAGGGAACGCCTGTCTTACTCTCCTTGGACGGACAAGCCCGCGAAGGTTATACCACCTGTTTATTAGAAGAGGGTGGATTCACCGATGTTTTCATTGCGGGTACCGGAGAAGAGGCATCGATAATTTATTCTACAATTGAAACCCAACTTGCCCGTTCCGCCGCCGTTAATTTGGTGGATGGAGATACGGTGTTAAAGATTCGTTCCAAAAATGCTCACTATGTGACTCGTCATCAAATCTGCGGAAAGAATGTTCCCTGGCATATGACCAATACTTCCGAGCCACATGCCGATGATATGTTGGTCCAGGCTGCCAAACCGGTTTCCTTCGATTGGATGGTTAAGGGTGTTTGCGGATTGCGCCATGTGCCAGATATGATGAACGAGGTGGAAGCAACTCAACCTTTTGGTTCCTTTTTTGCTTTTTCTGAATTGGAGGATTTACCTTGGGTGGAGACCACCGCATCCGCATTTCATTCGGCCGCACAAGAACAGGCTGAGGGTCCGGTGAAACAAGCTTTATTGGAAGGGGCAGTTGCCTTGGAGGCTACCCAAAATGTATGGTCAAGAAGTGTGGAAGAAGCCCTTTACCGGGGCTATGGATTACCTTATCCGCTAAGCCTTACCTGAGCCTGGCCGGTAACAAATTTAACAAATAATAAAAGGGAAAGAACGAGTATGAGCTGGACGGATTTAGAAGGAAAAGTTGTCATTGTAACGGGAGGAGCTGCGGGTATCGGACTTGCTGTGACTCAGGGATTTGTTGAAGTCGGTGCCAAGGTGATGATTGCAGATTTTGCGGAGGAAACAGGGCAAAAAGCAGCCGATGAAGTTTCGCAAAAAGGATCGGGTGAAGCAGCCTTTGCCCGTTGTGATGTTTCCAGCAAAGCAGATGTCGACTCGGTCATTGCTAAGACCCTCGAAAAGTGGGGGACTGTGGATGCAGTAGTCAACAACGCAGGAATTAATATTCCCCGCCTTCTGGTTGATCCAGCAGGCAAAGAAGAATTAACCGAGGATGTATGGGACAAGGTATTTGCGGTCAATGTGAAGGGGCAATTTCTTTTCGCTCAGGCAGTAGCCCGGGTATTTTTTCAACAATCCAAGCCCGGAGTATTGATCAATATGTCATCTGAGTCCGGACTGGAAGGAAGTGAAGGACAAAGTGTTTACGCAGCTACCAAAGCAGCCAACCACAACCTCACCCGTTCCTGGGCCAAGGAATTGGGAAAATCCAATATCCGGGTGGTTGGGGTAGCTCCAGGAATTATGGAAACTACTGGTATGCGTAGCCCCGTCTATGAGGAATCTCTCGCCTATACCCGCGGGATTTCTGTGGATGAATTGCGAAGCAAGTATGGCAGTGTTTCTTCCATCCCCTTAGGGCGTAGTGGTAAGTTGTCTGAAGTTGCCGATCTGGTGGTCTACCTTGCCTCCGATCGGGCATCCTATTTACATGGCACCACGGTCAATTTGTCTGGCGGTAAGTCCCGGGGTTAAGACCCGAAATCCCTTATATGATTCTTCGGTTATTAAGCCGGAGGAAAGCAAGTTTGAATCGAGCTATTGTCGGATTCGTTCTTTTATTTATTTATCCATTTTGCAGGTATTTTATTTGCCCTTGGAATGGTCTTGGTGTGGGCTCGGAATAAATCACTAACCCGTTTTGCCTTATGACCAACCGACGTAGTTTTCTTCAACTTACTGGGAGTTCCCTCGTCTTTCCTTTTGTTGCCCGTACTTCCTGGGCCCAATCCTCTCCCAACGGACGGGTCCAGCATGCCAGTTTTGGTGGAGGGGGTATGGCGATGAAAGATTTACGAAATATCGCCAAACATAAAAATGCCGATGTCCGGGCGATCGCAGAAATTGATCCGCAACGCAGGGAAAAGGCAGGAAACCAGTTTAAGGAGGCGAGGGTATATGCGGACTGGCGGGAGATGTTAGAGAAAGAAGGAGACGAACTGGACACAGTGAATGTATCCACCCCCGATCATATGCACGCATCCATGGCGATGAAATCGATGCAACGCGGAATCCATGTTTATGGACAAAAACCACTCACTCATGGCGTGGCGGAGTCCCGAGCCCTGACCGAATATGCTCGCAAGAAAAAATTGGTTACTCAAATGGGCATTCAGTGTCACTCGATGAAGGAGTATCGTACCGCCGTCCGCTTGGTGCATGACGGAGCGATTGGTAAATTGGTGGAAGCTCATTCCTTTAGCGATAAAACTTGGGGGGATTCTAATCCCAAGCCAAATCGAAAAGACCCTGTACCCGAGGGATTGGACTGGGACCAGTGGGTGGGTCCCGCACCATACCACGATTATATAAGAGGGTACTATCATCCGGGTAATTGGCGGAAGCGTCTGGATTATGGTGGGGGTACCTTTGGAGATATGGGCTGTCATATTTACGACCCGACCTTTAAGGCACTCGGCTTGACCTATCCCATATCTTTGAAATCCATAGGCTCTTCCCCAAATGGTCACAATTGGGGAGTCGATGCGGTGGTTGAATATCAATTCCCTCAGACACCTTATTCGGAGGGTGAAGTCCTTCCGGTTACCTGGTACGATGGATCGGCCCGTCCGCCTGCACGAGTCCTATCTTTGCTCGAAGGCAAACCATTGCCCAAGCAGGGATCGATAATCATAGGGACTGAAGGTGTGATGCTTCTGCCTCACTTGGGTATGCCCAGTTTGTATCCGCAAAAGAAGTTCGAGAAATTCACCATTCGTCCTGAGCCGGGAACCAATCACTGGCACGACTTCATCGATGCGGTTCGTGGAGTAAAGAAATGCCCTCGGCCAATTTTGATTACTCGGGCCCCCTGACCGAAACGATCCTGCTCGGTGGGATTGCCTCTCACTTTCCCGGAGAAAGCTTACAATGGAATGCAGAGAAATTGCAGTTTACGGGTCACGCAGATGCGACTGCCCTTGTAAAAAGAGAGTACCGCGAAGGCTGGTCAGTGCCAGGGCTTGGGCTAAGCCAAAAAAAAGCACCGATATCTCGGTGCTTAAAAAAGATTATCCGCCTTGAGCCTGTCGACCTTCCTTTTCGAGTAGTAGCTTTAGCGTATTTGACGAAGGAGCAGAACTTGTACTGAATATCTTTTGTATCATACATTACGCCCGTTTTTTTCAGAAATCCAATTTTTCTTAAATTTTTTTCAGGAGGGTTTGTATCCGTTTGGCAGAAAGGAAACCTTTCGGTCATTGGGGACGGATTCCCCGGGGGTGCAACGGCCCGATGAAACTTCTTTTTCCAGCAGGTCGAGCAGTTCATTCACTTTGCCTTTTTTCTGATTAAAGAGGTTATTCTGTTCTGCCTTGTCTGCCTTGAGGTTGTAAAGCTGCATGGGGGGGAGGCCTTGCTTTTTGGCATCCGGTTCCTTGGGGGCACTCCATCCGGCACTTCCGGCAGAGAGGCAGAGTTTCCAGTGTCCCTGGCGAATGGCAAAGGATCCATCGATGGAATGACTGATTAGGGTGGTTCGCTCGGTGGAAGTTTTCCCGGCAAAGGCAGGAAGTAAACTGAAGGAGTCTTCACCGCCATCCGGTTTTTTTTCCTGAGAGGTAATTTCCTGTAGAGTAGAGTAAAGATCGGTCAGGCATACCACGGCATTTGTGTTTTGCCCTGCTTCGATAGCCTTTGGCCAGCGGACAATCAAGGGTACCCGGTGACCACCCTCGTAAATATCTGCTTTATGCCCACGGAAACCGGCACTTGGATCGTGACCAAACTCGGCCAATTTTTCGAAGTTGGCCTGATTGGAGCATCCATTATCGCTGGTAAAGAAAACCAGGGTATTTTCATCGACTCCGGCTTCTTTGATTGCAGCGAATAGTTCCCCCATGTGTCCATCGACTTGCATCATGAAATCAGCATAAGGATTCATTTTACTCGCATCTTTGTAAGGAGGCACGGGAACGATTGGAGTATGCGGGGCTGGCAAGGGAAGATAGAGGAAGAAAGGTTTTTTCTTTTTGGCCCGTTTTTTTACATAGGCCACACTTTTTTCGAATAAATGGGGAAGTACCTCATCAATTTTAAAATCGGGCCCGATCGGGCCTTCCCGGTACCAGCCATATGGATCTTCCTTTCTGCCAACTCCTTCTACCCGATTGGGCAAAGCCGTTACCTTCCCGGTATCGACCCATACATAGGGCGGCATGTCCAATGATCCACAATGTCCGTAGTAATTAATAAAGCCATTGATATCGGGCCCGTTTTTCACCGGTTTTTCATAATTGATTTTATTCCACCCTTTTCCCGAACGGTCCCAGTCCCAACCGAGGTGCCATTTTCCAATCATTTGGGTGTGATACCCGGCACGCTTCAGAAGATGACCAACCGTTGCCCGGTTTGCAGGGATTAAATGATCACTGTTGCCACTAAGTACTCCCCGGGCAAGCCGGGATCGCCAGTTATACCTACCGGTGAGCACACCGTATCGGGTGGGTGTACAGACCGAACTGGAGGTGTGGGCATCGTGAAAGGTTATTCCTTCATCTGCCATTTTTTGTAAGTGCGGAGTTTTAATTTTACACTCGGGATTAGTCGGGGAGATATCCCCAATGCCCAAATCATCGGCCAGTACAAAAATAACATTTGGATGGGCATGCTGCTTGGCTGCACCCCATAGGAAACTGGCGAGTAAAAGAGGAAGAATAAACAAAACAAATTTCATGATTTTTTGATAAGATGATTCCCTTTCACATTTATGGAAGCTTTCCTATTTGTCCATCTAAGACCTAGGTGGTTACCTGAAATAATAGAACAGGGCAGGTCGATTTAACTCGAAATGAGTTAACTTTTTTTCACTATAAAATCTATGAGATACAACCGATTATCATTTGAGATAGGTTCATTCCTGTCCGCTTTACTATTTCTTTCTCTTTCGTCTTATCTAATTGGAAAGCCAGCGGAGAAGTTGAATGTAATTATTGTATTTACGGATGATCAGGGATACCAGGATCTTGGCTGTTTCGGATCACCCGATATCCGCACGCCCAGGATTGATCGGATGGCGAAGGAGGGTATGCGTTTGACCAGTTTTTATTCGGCAAATCCGGTGTGCTCGGCTTCACGGGCAGCCTTACTCACGGGGTGTTATCCCAAGCGGGTCTTGGCTGGAAAAACTGTCTTATTTCCCCGCGATAATGTGGGCCTTAACCCAAAGGAAACCACGATCGCCGATCTTTTTCAAGAAGAGGGGTATGCCACTGCCTGTGTGGGTAAATGGCACCTGGGGCACCAGCCGGAATTTTTGCCCACCCGCCAGGGGTTTGATTCTTACTTTGGGATTCCATACTCCAATGACATGAGCCATCCAGTGGGGGCCAAGCGTCCGGGCTACGGGCTTTGGGATAAATACTGGAAGGATCCTAACAGCAATGATCTTTGGCAGACCCCCCTTATTCGGGATGAGGAAATCATCGAACATCCAGTGGATCAGCATACCATTACCCGTCGCTACACCGACGAAGCCATTTCTTTTATCCAAAAGTCAAAGGAGGCAAAGAAACCATTCTTCCTTTACCTGGCTCATAGTATGCCACATGTGCCCCTTTATCTGCCCCGGGCTACCCACAATGTGGATTCAAAGTACCCTTACAAGGATGTGATTGAGCATATCGATGAGCAGGTGGGCCGGATCTATGATACCTTGCATCAGTTGAACCTCCAGAACGATACCCTTGTTGTATACACCTCAGATAATGGGCCGTGGTTACGGTTCGACCATCACGCTGGGCAAGCACTCCCCCTAAGAGAAGGAAAGGGAACCACCTATGAGGGTGGAATGCGGGTGCCCTGTGTGGTTTGGGGACCCGGGCGGATTCAGGCGGGCACCCAATCCGATGAAATTATTTCAACGATTGATCTGTTGCCCACTCTCTCCGCATTGGGGGGAGTAAAGGTCAAGACCCATGGGCCCATTGACGGGTTGGACCAGTCGGCATTGCTGCTCGGCAAGGGAGCCTCCGTTCGGAAGGAATTTCTCTATTACACCAAACATGTCCAGGCTCTTAGGCAGGGTAAGTATAAACTACGTAAAGCAAACAAAGGCTTGGAGCTTTATGATTTGGAGGCTGATATTGGAGAGCAAAATAATTTGGCGAAAAAGGAACCACAGAAAACCAAAGAACTATTTGCCCGTATGATGGAACTGGATGCCGGGGTGACGGCAGGGATGCGCCCGATTGGTACTCTTGAAGCAGTAGTAGCCTAGATCAATGCTCCCAAGTGGGCAACGCAGGCTTGGCTTAGGCCGTCCAAATGATACCCACCCTCAAGGATGGATAGCACCCGGCTTTCAGCATATTCCTTTGCGATGGAGCGGATCACATGGGTGAGTTCGGAAAAATCATCGTCCGTAAGTTGGAACTGACCAAGGGGATCCCCGAGCTTGGAGTCAAACCCTGCAGAGATGATTACCAATTCCGGGCGGTACCGGTTCATCCGGTGAACCAAATCATCGGCAAATGCATTCTCCACTATTTCCGCGTTGCCTGAACCAGAAGGAAGGGGATGGTTTCGGGTAAACCCCAGTCCATTTCCAGATCCTGTTTCTTCCCGACTGCCGGTACCCGGATACCAGGGGGCTTGATGAGTGCTAAAAAAGTAAACCGATTCATCCTCGTAAAAAATGTCCTGAGTGCCATTGCCGTGGTGCACATCCCAATCGACAATCAATACCTTGCCAACCCCATGAACGGACTGGGCATGGCGGGCGGCGACAGCAGCATGATTAAAGATACAAAATCCCATTCCCCGAGTAGGGGTGGCATGGTGGCCCGGTGGACGGGTCAGGCAGAAAGCACGGTCGATTGAACCGGACATAATTTGATCCAGTGCTCCTACGATTCCTCCGGTTGCCTGTTGGGCAACCTCCCAGGAATCTTTGCTGATGGAAGTATCACCTGTACTTAGTTGGGAAGCTCCCTGCTTAATATCTTTTTCCGCTTGAGAAAGATAACTCTTGGAATGTACGCGTTCTAGTGCTTCTGCCTGGCAGGTTTGAGGCTTGAGAAAAACTGATTTTTCAACGAGACCGGCTTTTTCGATGCCTGGATAGGCGACGGCTACCCGGTCTGGGCATTCTGGATGCCCGCGCCCAGTATGGTGATCAAGAAAGACGGGATCGTAAAGCAATCCACATCTACTCATGAATCAAGCAGATATAGTTGTATTTTTATGCTCGCTAACCAATCGATGAAACGAGGAAAAAAGAAAGTGAGCATCGTTGGGACCAGGTGCAGCCTCCGGGTGGTATTGTACGGAAAAGACCGGTTTTCCTTTGATACGCATGCCCGATACAGTGTCGTCATTCAAATTGTACTCTGTGACCACAGCACCATGAGATTCCAAATCTTCTTTGCTCGAGGCAAAGCCATGATTTTGAGAAGTGATGGACACTTTTTCGGTCTCAACATTTTTTACGGGTTGGTTACCTCCACGATGACCAAACTTCAACTTATAGGTGCTTGCCCCAATGGCATGGGTTAAAACCTGATGCCCCAAACAGATTCCAAAAATTGGGTATTCATCTATTAATTCGCGAATGGCAGCGTGTGCGTAATCAAGGGCGGAGGGATCTCCTGGGCCGTTTGATAAAAAGATAGCGTCTGGGTTGTGGGATCGGGCATCCTCAGCAGATGCATCGGCAGGGAGGACCGTGACTTCAAAACCACTGTTTCTCAAGTTCTTATAAATGGCTCGTTTGGCACCGTAATCAAAGGCAACCAGTCGATGAACCTGACCATCGCTTGATGAGCCGGCGGAAAGGGAAGTACCTGGTACAGAAAAGGGTTGGCTGAGTTCGCCTGAAGCATCCCAAATGAACGACTCCTTGCAGGTTACTTCCTTGACGAAGTCCCGACCCACTAGGCCTTCCCAATTTTTGGCTTTTTGAAGAGCTTCTTCATCAGATATTCCTTCGGTGCTCAAACATGCTTTTAGGGCTCCATGAACCCGTAAACTTTTGGTCACTTTGCGGGTGTCAATTCCTTCGATACCAGGAATTCCATGTTTGGATAAATAATCAGAAAGATTGCCCGTTGCGCGCCAGTTGCTGACCACTGGGCTTAAATCGCGCACCACAAAGCCGGCCACTTTCGGCCCGTCTGACTCTTCGTCTTCGAGGTTAATTCCATAATTTCCAATTTGCGGAGTGGTCATGGTGACGATCTGTCCGAAATAAGAAGGGTCAGTCAGGGTTTCCTGATATCCGGTCATCCCGGTGTTAAATACCGCTTCCCCGGAAACAGTAGTTTTCGCCCCAAAGGCGAATCCGCGAAATATGCTGCCATCCTCTAAAGCGAGAACAGCGTTTCTTGTCTTGGCTTGCCAACTCATGAGATTGGAACAAGAGGGTAAAGCTCAAGGGATTCAAGGCAAACTTGATTTATTCCCAATTCATAAAAAAAGCAAAATTTACTAGGTTCCGATCGATCGGGGTTTGACTATCCCAGAGAGGAACCCTAGCGAATGAAAAGATGGGAAATAATAAAGAACTTTATGATCGGTCAAGAACCTGCAACATCGCATTGCTCAAATGGTTGGATAAAATGGTGGATATGTGCCAACCGGCAAGCGTTCGTTGGTGTGACGGATCAGATGCAGAATGGAATGAATTGTGCGGCTTGATGGAGCAGAACGGATCGATGATTCGATTGGACGAAAAAAAGCGCCCAAATAGTTATCTCGTCCGATCCGATCCCCGAGATGTAGCCCGGGTGGAAAGCAGGACCTTTATATGCAGTTACGGCAAGGAAGATGCGGGTCCTACAAACAACTGGGAGGAACCGCGTAAAATGCGTGCAAAACTTAAACGTTTATTTAAGGGATGTATGGAAGGTCGGGTAATGTACCTCGTTCCCTTTTGCATGGGTCCTTTGGGGTCTCCCATTTCCCAGTATGGAGTACAGGTTACCGATTCTCCGTATGCGGTTCTCAATATGCGTATCATGACTAGAATGGGTCAGTCCGTATTAGATTCCATGGGTGAGAAAGATTTTTTTATTCCCTGCTTACATTCGGTTGGAATGCCACTGGGGGAAGGGGTTGATGATGTTCCTTGGCCTTGTGATCCCGATAATACCTACATCGTTCATTTTCCAGAACAACGGACCATTGTTTCTTACGGAAGTGGTTATGGGGGAAATGCCTTGCTTGGTAAAAAGTGCCTGGCCCTGCGCATTGCATCCTGCATGGCCCGGGACAACCAATGGATGGCTGAACACATGTTAATCCTGGGTGTGGAAAGTCCGGATGGTGAAAAGACCTATGTTGCCGGTGCATTTCCAAGTGCCTGTGGAAAAACGAATATGGCTATGCTCGTACCACCTGACAGTATGGAAGGCTGGAAGGTGACTACAGTAGGAGATGATATTGCCTGGCTAAAGCCCGACGAAGAGGGTGGCCTTCGGGCAATCAATCCGGAAGCCGGATTTTTTGGGGTCGCTCCCGGTACTTCATGGGAAACCAATCCCAATGCGATGGAATCGATGAAGGAGAATACAATTTTTACTAATGTTGCATTAACGGCAGATGGTGATGTGTGGTGGGAAGGATTAACTAAGGAAGCTCCCGAAGGTATCATTGATTGGCGTGGGAATCCATGGAGTCCCAGTTCGGAAACTCCAGCCGCTCATCCAAACGCCAGGTTTACCGCTCCTGCCTCCCAATGTCCGACAATTGATAAGGACTGGGAAAATCCAATGGGTGTGCCTATTTCAGCTTTTGTTTTCGGAGGTCGGAGGATGTCAGATATTCCTTTGGTCTACCAATCATTCAATTGGAATCATGGCGTTTACCTGGGAGCTACTTTAGCTTCCGAAACCACCGCAGCTGCAGAAGGGAAACTCGGTAATTTACGCCGGGACCCTATGGCTATGCTTCCTTTTTGCGGATATAATATGGGAGATTATTTCCGTCACTGGATAAGGATGGGAAAAAGGTTGGAAAACAAACCCCGTATCTTTCATGTCAATTGGTTCCGCAAAGATGAGGAAGGAAATTTTCTTTGGCCTGGCTTTCGCGAAAATATGCGGGTTTTACGATGGATGGTGGAGCGTACTTCTGGAAAAGCAAGGGCAGTTGAAGGTCCTCTTGGTTGGGCACCCCGTAAAAAGGATTTGGATTGGTCCGGTATGGAGTTTGAAGAAGATAAATGGAACGAACTTATGAGTATTGATCCCGAAAGTTTGCGCATGCAAACCTTGAGGCATGAAGAGTTGTTCCTGCAAATATCTGAATACCTACCAAAGGAGATGCTCTTTGAGCGGGAGCTACTGGTTTCCCGTCTTTAAAAAGATTTAAGAGATTTGGCCGTTGGCCGGTTGGTTCTTTGTCCAACGGTAAAATATTGATGCAAGTACCCCAACAGAAACCGCCATGTTCGCGACTTTCATCAAGACACCTCCAGCTTTTTGGTCTTCTAGTGGAGTAAGTTCCATGACTCGCTCGGCATAAAAGTAGGTGTCGTAGAGAACATCCTTAGAAAATGTAAGGATGGCAAAGATGGGAGTTTGGCCGAGCATCAGGGCTAGAATGTAGAGCATTTGTGGGCCAAATGCCATGCTCGGAATCCGTTTGGAGGGAGCACAAATAGGCCACCACATAAGCAGGGATACAAAAAACATCGAGAGGTGTTCAGCCATGTGCAGGGTTTTGTCGCGAATAGCGGCCTCATAAAAAGCACCCACATGCCAAAAAGAAAATACTAGAGTAAACAGAAGACCGGCAATAATCGGGTGAGCCAGAAAGCGGAGAGTCGATTCCAATGCCGGCCGATGCCGAAGAAATTCATCAACCAAAGGTTGAGGTAGTCCCAACAGTATAAATAACGGACAGATGTACATTAAAATGTTGTGCTGGATCATGTGGGCAGAAAAAAGAAAATTTTCACCTAGCGGATCGAGTGGAGATCCAACAGCGAGATAAAAGGTAATCAGGCCTGCAGCAAACCAAAGAGAGTGTTTGGTCGAGTGAGGAAGCTCCGGGCATGCACGGATGCGAAAAGGCCCATTAAATAAGGCATAAGCCCAACCAACAAAGAGGACACCACCAATAAGAGCGGGTTCAGTATGCCAATGAAGTAAGGTGATGGGTGAGTTTTCCATAGACAAGAAAACAAACTACTGGCAATCCCGCATCAAGCAACTAGCGGGCAGGAAAAAAAAGAGGTAATTACTGAGCTTCAGTCCAAAAATGTTCGGAACGTACTTTCAACCTAAAGTCAGCGGAGGTAGCATTCTCTGTTAAGAGAGCAATAGTTGACTCGTCTATTTCTTCGGAACCGTCGGGATGTGAAAGCAAAAAGAATGGATTGCCTGGGTTTTTTGAATTGATCTCAATCATATCAGCTCCGCCAGTGATTCGGTATGAAATTAAATGGGGCACAGTATTTACTTTCTTCCAATTTTTGTTTTCAAACTGTTTGGAAGATTGATGGTCTTTTTTGGCTTGAAAGTAAGTATTGTCCTGAAAGACAAAATCACCTTCCTTGTACGCTGTGTCAGACTTCCAGGATTCTTCCAGTTTGGAGACTTCAAATTTTTCGACGACAGGATGAACATCTGACATATAGATAACGGCAAAGTAAGTACCTAGGGCGATGACAAGACCCATTAAAAAAAGAATGGTGTTTAGTGATTTGTCCCATCTCAAATGCATGAACCACCAGACCACGCCAAAGAACTTAATAATCGAAGTAGCAAAAAGAACCCCGATTATGGACATACTCTCAAAAGTCTGCACATAAATGATGACGACTTCTATGCCAGTAATGGCGACAAGAATCATCGAGAGGTTGAAGAAGGTAAAGAAGCGCTTGCTTTCTTCGGCGACTGGGTCTTCGGAATGTCCGCTCATGATAAGAAAATTAAGTAAATGAAAGGGGTGTGAAGTGCGGTAATAAAAAAGGACTAAAGGGCGTATTCCATCAAATATATAACGGGGAAAATGATAATCCATACAATATCAACGAAGTGCCAATATAATCCACAGATTTCAATGTCGAGGGCATGAGCCACACTCATTTTCCCAGTGAAGGAATAGGCCAACCAGCCGATAAGCCAAAATACACCTATGGCCACGTGGGTGCCATGTGTTCCGGTTAACACATAAAAGGTAGATCCAAAAACATGAGGTTCTCCTCGGTAGGTGGATAGCGTGAGTTCGTTGCCGGGGGCATGGATAAAGTGGGTGAATTCATATACCTGGCAGGCGAGAAAAATAGCCCCAAAAATAATGGTGCCAAAAAGCATCCAGCGCATACTTTTCAAATTCCCTTTGTGGATCGCCGATACTCCAAGTGCCATGAATAAAGAACTTGCGAGCAAAATGAAGGTACTGAAAGAAGTAAGTTCGATATCAAAGACATCCCTGATGTCCAAAAAGTTACCTCCAACTGTGGCCGAAATCTTACGATATATAAGATGGGTGGAAATCAAAGTGCCGAAAAACATACAGTCGGAACCGAGAAATGCCCACATGAGCACTTTCTTGTTTGGAATACCCGTACTGGTGACAGGTTCGTGATGCTCGAGGGCGTGGGCGCTTGCGTCGCTCATAAAATATAAAAATTTAAGGATGTAAAAATGATTAAATTATTCGTCGTTTTCCTTGGGGAATAAATGATAACCGCCAGGTCCTTCCAGTGCCCACATAATCATTCCGATAATTGCAACAGAACCAGCAAGGATTGGAACCGTGTAATCCCGGACTAATTCGCCACTAGGATCTATGGTGCGGTGAAAAAGCATACCCATGGCCAACCCAAATAATCCAAGCGCAGTTACCAATGGCCACCATGATCGATCTGGCATGTGTACACCATGGTCGTCCAGCGGTTCTTTTTCAGCATGGTTTTCCCGGGGTCCATAGTTGTTCTCCCACGCTTGGTCTCTTGCTTTGATGATAGGGGTGCGGGCAAAGTTGTATTCCTTGACTGGGGAGGAAAGTGCCCACTCAAGGGTACGTGCATCCCAGGGGTTTTTACCAGCAGGCTTTAATTTTTTGTTAAAGAAGGCAGTAACGAACTGGTAAATACCAATGACAATTCCCACACCAAGAATAAAAGCACCTATGGTGGCTATTTGATTCCAAGTTTCAAAACCGTGCCCTTCATTGTAGGTATGGGTGCGTCTTGGTTGGCCGATCATTCCAAGGTAGTGCATGGGAAAGAAAGTCAGGTTGAATCCGAGAAACATTAGAGTAAATACGAATTTGCCCAGCTTTTCATTCAACATACGTCCTGTCATTTTGGGCAACCAGAAGTAAAATCCACAAAACAATCCAAACAACGCTCCACCGATGAGTACATAATGGAAGTGGGCGACCACAAAGTAAGAGTCTTGATGTTGAGCATCAATCGGTACCGAAGAGTGCATAATACCGGTAAATCCACCGATCATAAACATGGTAATAAACCCAAGGGCAAATAGCATAGGTGTATCAAAGCGGATGCGTCCTCCCCACATGGTTCCAATCCAGTTAAAAATTTTAACCCCAGTAGGGATTGCGATTAACATGGTAAGCATGGCAAAAGCAGAGGTCGCAACCACTCCCATACCAGTGGTGAACATGTGGTGGCTCCATACGGCAAAGCCCATGAATCCAATAATGGCACCAGAAAAAATGACTAAGCCATAACCGAATAGGGGTTTACGGGAAAATACAGGGATTACTTCAGAAACAATACCCATGGCTGGAAGGATAAGAATATAAACTTCCGGATGTCCGAAAATCCAAAATAAGTGCTGCCAAAGATGGGGCTTTCCACCTTCTAAAAAGTCATAAAAATTGGTTCCATAAGTACGATCAAACATCAATTCAACCAAGGCAATGGTGATGGCTGGGAAAGCGAGGATGATTAAAAAACTGACGATTAATGTCATCCAGGTAAATACGGGTAAACGCATCATCGTCATGCCTGGGGCACGCATGTTTATAATGGTCGTTATGAAATTAAAAGATGCGAGCAAAGAAGCAACTCCAAGGATTTGAAGGGAAAAGATCCAAAAGTCTGGACCCATATCTCCAATAACTTCTGCAAAGCGGGTGTCGGTAAGCGGTGCATAACCAAACCATCCGATAGCTGGGGATCCACCAGTGAAAAACCAACTAAGATTAAGAATGAGCCCGCCTCCCACAAAGCACCATAGACTGAGTGCATTCATTCGGGGGAAGGCAACATCTCTGGCTCCAATCTGTAGGGGCATAATGAAATTAAAAAAGGCAGCACTCAAAGGCATGATGACCAAGAACACCATGGTCGTTCCATGCATAGTAAACATTTGATTGTATTGGCGGTTGGTCAATACATCCATGTTGTGATCCCATAATTGAGAGCGTATAAGAAGGGCTTCGAGCCCACCAACAATTAGAAAGAACAGGGCGGTCATACCATACATCAAGCCGATCTTTTTGTGATCGATGGTTGTCAGCCAGTCAACAAGACCAGTTGTGTGTTGACCAGGTCTTGGAAAGACTTGTGTCTTGGCCTTGTTTTCAGAGTCAGGAGCGAGGTATTTGATCGATTCAGTAGCCATGGCGATTCGTATGTTTGGTCGGTGCTAGAAAGGTTTTAGGATTGCCCAAGAAGATAGGCAATTAATTGGTTCACTTTTTCATCATCGTCTTGAAGATTGCGGAGGGGGTGGCGATCATCTACGCCTTCTCCATTCCACATCAGGTTTCCAAATTTGATCTCATTTGAATTTTTCAGCCATTTTGAAAGGCTTTCTTCATCATTACGCATCCAACCTGCAGCGAGTGAAGTCCTAAGCCCATAAAGGGTAAGGTTTGGACCCTTTGCTCCAAGTCCAGTTCGGTTAACGGCATGACATTGCACGCATTGTAACGAGGAGAAGAGTTGTTTGCCCTTCTCATAATCGTCAGAATGGGCTTTTTCCCAGGCACCAGGAGCAACTTGAGGGGATTGACCGGGCGAGGTTTTCCGTACGGATCGGTATTCGCGATTTGCACCGGCTCCTAATTTATTGTCAGCAAAAGAGACAAAGGAGTTCTTGTTATAAGAGGTTTTAGGATCGTAAGATTTGGTCTGGAGGTTGGGGTTTTGTGCGTTTTGAAAACGCTTAACCCATGTATCAAAATCCTCGTCGGTTTGAGCAAGAGCACGGAAAGACATATACGCATGCGAGTTCCCACAAAATTCAGCACACTGTCCGTAGAATAAACCGCCAACAGGTTCGAATTCATCGGTGAATTTTTGTTTGGCAAATACCTTGGAGCGCATGGTGCCATCGTGGACCGCAGGCATTGCAGTGGCGGCATCTGAATCACCCATTATTTTTTTCTGGTCTGCAATAAACCACATGAAATTTTCCTGCCCGGGCATGAGGTCCATTTTACCGGCAAGCTTGGGTACCCAAAAGCTATGGATCACATCCTCAGTGCGTAAATTAATACGCACTGCTTTGGTGGCCGGAAAAACAAGTTCATTGGCTGTGACGATACCAAATTGAGGATATTCAAATATCCAAAAGAATCTCTTGCCAGTAACATTAACCGTGATAGCTCCGTCAATTTGACTGCGGTCTAAGCCTAACTTTTCAAGGGATTCTGTATCATTGGCGTCTGGTACACGGTTGAGCAAGACAACGCCTTGAAGGGTGGGCACGGCTAAGATCACAAGAATGATAGAAGAGGCGATGATTAATCCTGTTTCCACCATAGAATTTCCGTGGGATTGAGGGGGAATTTCCTTAGCTTCTTCGGCGGTTTTTGCTCGGTATCTCCAAAGAACATAGAGCAGGCAGCCACCGACTGTACAAAATAGAAAAATGGTGATCCAAACCGAAAGCATGAATACATCATATTGGTTTTGGGATACGAGGCCTTTGGGGTCTAGGGCAGACTGTTTGTGATCGATACGGGAACAGCTTCCGGCGAGAAAGAGAAATAATCCGGAGAAAAGATTCCGGAGTACTGGATGTTTTGCAAGGAGTGAGATCATTTTAAAATCAAAGATAGCGGTCAATTACTAAGGCGGCAAAAAGGAGGGGCAGATAGATGATAGTTACGAAGAAAAGTTTCTTGGCAGAATGATCCCGGTTGTTCGATGTAAGGAATCGAATTGCTGGGAACAATAAATAAAGAGACAGAATAACAGATGAGGCAAGATAGAAGAGCCCAGGTTGGGGTTGTTGAAGTTTTAAGAAATAAGGAGAAAAAACAAAGATGGTTAATAAGATAGTGTAAACCAAACTTTTTCGAGCAATCGCCCGCCCATCAGAATCTCCAAGTTCATGAAGCTTGAACCCTCCTTTGGAATAGTCCGAGCGGAAATTCCAGGCGATGGCCATAAAATGGGGGAGCTGCCAGGTAAAAAGTATCCCAAATAATATCCAGCCATAGGTGGTCGGGGCACCTTCGGCAGCGACCCAACCAATTAAAGGAGGAAGAGCTCCCGATACGGCACCAATCTCGATGGCATATGGGCTTATTTTTTTGAAGGGTGTATAAATGAGTAAATATACAATAAGGGTAGCGAGGGTGAGAATAGCCGCCCACGGGTTTGTGCCGACCCATAGAATGTAAAGTCCCAGAGAAGATAGAGTAATTCCAAAAACCAGGGCAAATTCGGGACTGATCAGACCAGAAGGCAAGGGACGGCTGGCAGTTCGAGCCATCAAGGAATCTTCCTTTCGTTCCATCCATTGGTTCAATGCAGCTGCACCACCTGCTGACAATGCTGTGCCAATGGTGAGGGAAATAAAAATCGCTAAATCTGCCTGAAGTGGTTCACGGACTAAATACCCAAGGGATGCAGTGAATACAGAAAGTAAAGAAAGCCTGGGTTTTGTGAGTTCATACATGCCATGCACAGAGAAACCCGGCGAACTTGAAAGCGAGCCGGGGTGGGGCTTGGCTGGTATTGGTTTTCCTAGACTCACGTCAGTAGAATTTCTAATAGAAAATTATGATTTAGCAAACAAAAGCAAGCAAGGTGATAGATTGCATGTTGGACATTGAAAGCTGAGCTAATAATTGAGTGCAGTTGGATTAACTATTTTTGGTTAGTAAAATTCAGAAATGAAAAGAAATTAACCTCAATTATATAACTCAAGTGGAACTCTTTGGAGTAATTGAAATTGCCTGCCGCGTGGTTGCTGAATAGTACGGAAATGTGAATATTTGCCAGGCAGTTGTTTTTATGGTCTTTGCGTTAGCTTTGTGCTGCTGCGAAGGTCCCCCGAGCCAATTTTCAGCCAAATCGACACTCGCAGTAAATGAAGTGCGTGGAAGAGTCTTAGCTGTCGATACAAATACGAGTATGGTGAAAGTTGAAATTCTTGCCTGTGGAAAAGATCTTGAGAAGGAATGGGGCGGGGTATCTGGTTTCGAGCAGTTTTTTGCGGTTCAGCCCGGAGACTTAAATCTTTTGAATTCAAAATCAATTTTTCGAGCCTCAACTCGCAAGACCTTTACCCCGGCAAGGGGGCCGGGTTTTTTACTTAGTTGTGTCTGGCCGGATGATCGATCGGAACGTATCCGGGTTAATAATGTAAATAGATTGTTACGCAGAGACACTTTGAGTTTGGGAGATAGTATGATTCGTTCCGTTGGTGATACGCTTCCCCCTTTCGCCCTTTACGATCAAGATGGTGAAGTTTTAACGACCGATTATTTTGACGGCTCCGTGACTGTTTTAAATTTTATATTCACTCGGTGTTCGATCGCGGAGATGTGCCCTGCATCCACCATGCGTATGAAAAAACTTCAAACACTGGCCAGCCAGACCAAAGTTCCTCATGTAAAGTTTCTCTCTATAACCTTAGACCCAGAGTTTGATACCCCGGGAGTCCTCAAATCCTATGCCCGTGCCTATGATTTAAACGAACAAAACTTTCGTTTGGGCACAGCGACCAAGGCAGCCATTGACGATTTGAACCGTCAATTTGGAATTTTTCGCAAGAATATTGAGAATTTGCCACTAGACCACACGATGCGAACCATGATTATTAATTCGAAAAGGCAAATTATATATCAATTTCCTGGGAGTCATTGGTCAGCAGAAGATTTTCTCGCTCGTTTGCCCGAAGGTTTTGAAGGTTGATTTCTTGATTATGAAAACGATATTTTCGTCTAAATTTCTACCGTTCTTTCTGGCAATCCCATTTGTTGGGTTATTCTTTGTTATACGTTCCCTGCCGGTGGAGCCATGTGATTTCTTGCACGAAGAAACTTACAACCTTGAAGGTGAGCTCGATTATTGTGGCCCTGGAGATGCGGGTTTTGTTGATTTATCTATCCGTAGATGGCCCATGAGCTTGGATTTCCGGGCTCTTGATCCCTTGGAAGTTGGAAAGCCATGTCGGTTCGAAATGAATATCAAGCAAGCGGATGGGTCTCCCCTGGCTGCTGCTGATGTTGCTTTAAGCCATACCCGTAAGATTCACCTTCTCGCAATCGACCCCAGCCTGCAGGATTACCAACATCTTCATCCAGAAGCGGATCCATTGTTTAAGGGAATATGGCGCTTTACGCTTACACCCCAAAAAGCAGGAATTTATCAAGTTTTTCTCGACCTTATCCCTATACGGAGTCCCCGCCGAGTGTTACTAGGAACCAGTTTCAAGGTGTCAGGGAAACCCGAAGATCCATACCTTGAAGAGGGTAACACTTTGGTTTCCCAAAAAAACCGGACTTTCAAAATTAAACGATTAGAAAATGAAGGGCCTGGCTCGGAAATAATGATCCAATTTACTGCAGTCAATGAACAGGGAGATGATCTTCCGCTTCGACCTGTTATGGGAGCCTTTGCTCACATGGTTGCCTTTGAAACAAACCTCAAAGGTTTTGCTCACCTTCACCCCTTAGAATATGAACCTCCTAAATCGGGCGATGATGCCCGGTCTGGTCCCTTGACTTTTAGTTTTAAATCTCCCGACTCCGGAATTTATCGTTTATGGGCTCAGGTAAAAGTGGGAGATGATAAGGAAGAATGTTTTCTCCCTTTTGATTTAAAGATTTAATTATTTTGCAATCCTCTTACCGGGTGGATTGGACCTCGATTTGATCTGTCTATTGGGTTCCCATAGGACAATAATGTGTCCTTACTGGTCCTGATTGTTTGTTCACTCCCCCTGTAAGCGTCCCTGAATATCAAAAGGAACTTACTTAAATGGTAACTTAAAAGGTTGGATGATCCTTACGAAAGATCCGATATTGGAAGTGTTTAACAAGCGAGAAGCTTGAGGTTTTTTTATTTCTTATGTTTGAAAATTAGAAGAGGAACCGGACTGGTGGAGAAAGAATCAAAAAAGGAAAAAGTACACCGATTATAAATTATCAATATTAATTGGATCGTATCCATCTGCGGAGTAAAAAATCGTCGTTGTCGTCCAAGGTTTCAACGGGATTAAAACTTTTTTTAAATTCCGGAAAAAAAGCATCTCCATCTGGAACTTTTTGATGAACTTCCGTGAGGTAAAGTTCGTGACAAAGAGGCAGGGCAAGCGAGTAGATTTCTCCACCACCTATGATAAAAATAGTCTGATCCGGTTGCTTATTTTCGAGAATATCTTCTATGGATCTGAATATTCTCATCCCATCTTCTTGGGACGCGGTACGACTGAGCACCCAATTTTGCCTGCCGGGAAGAGCACCTGGTAAAGATTCCCAAGTTTTTCTCCCCATCACGAGGGTGTGCCCGAGGGTAATTTTTTTGAACCATTTTAGGTCGCCAGGTAACCGCCAGGGTAAGTCACCCGCTCGGCCAATAACTCCGTCTTCGGAGACTGCGACAATCGCTTTGCAGGGGCAAGAATTGTTCACACTGCTATAGGTGCCTTGATGGCAGGGTGGGGGTCATAATCAACAAGCTCAAAATCTTCGAAACGAAAGTCAGTAATTTCTTTTTGATTCCCATGAATGAGCATTGTGGGCTTTGCTCGCGGTTCCCTGGAGAGTTGAAGTTCTGCTTGTTCGCGGTGGTTTGAATAAAGGTGGAGATCTCCGAATGTATGCACAAATTCATGAGCCTGCAAATTGCAGATCTTGGCGATCATCATGGTCAACAAGGCATAGGATGCGATATTGAATGGAACCCCTAGGAAAAGATCGGCACTTCGTTGATAAAGTTGACAACTTAATTTTCCCTCAGCGACATAAAATTGAAAAAGAGCATGACAGGGTGGGAGAGCCATTAAGTGAAGCTCTCCCGGGTTCCAAGCACAAACGAGGTGTCTGCGACTGTCAGGATTTGTTCGGATGGCATGGATAACTTCCTGGATTTGATTAACAGAGCCGTTGCCATCGGATTTTTTCCAGTCAGTCCACTGGGCACCATAAACCCGTCCAAGATCCCCATTTTCATCAGCCCATTCATTCCAAATGGATACCTTGTTGTCTTGTAAGTATTTTACATTGGTATCCCCATTTAAAAACCATAGCAGTTCATGGATAATGGATCGCAAATGAAGTTTTTTGGTGGTTAGCAGGGGAAAGCCATCGTGTAGAGAAAACCTGGCTTGTTCCCCAAATACCGACCATGTGCCAGTGCCCGTGCGATCATCTCGGTAGGTGCCTTGATCGATTAATCGTTGGAGCATGGAAAGGTAAGTCTTCATTGGTGGGTAGGGAACATTCTTGATTGTGAAGGGAGGGACACGTATATTTTTATATTCATGAGCGTTTGTGGAATGTCGAGTTTATCTGTTTTAATCGGCTTTTTGATGATCTTTGGAAGTGTCAAAATGCACGGCCAACAGAAAGCAAATGACTTCACGAAACGTGTCGGAGGTTTTGATGGCAAAATGAGCACCCTGAATGGACGATCATCAAAATTCAACCGTATGAATCCGCACTCAAGCAGGCGCATATCGATTGAAGAATGGCCTGCTCACTTTTCTCCCTTTGGAGGCAAGCGTTTTCCAATGGGCAATGCTAACCTATGGGGGAGTGAACGAGTGCCAACTACTCGCATTGAAATTAAAACTCCTTTGAATGATCAAATTGCTGATGAAAGTTCTGAGCGAGCAAGCAATCAAAACTTAAGCAAAAAAGCTCCCGCTGCTAACGCAGTGGAATTTCGAGATGCTTATTATGCTCGTTTAAATGATCGCGTGGATGACTGGATGGAAAAAGTGAATAATATGTCATTGCAGGATATTAACCGTTATCAGTTTAGGCGGGACCGTCCGAGTAAGCCCGGCTTTCCCGTTCAAAGAGCAGGAGGAGGAACTTCTGAAGATTCTAACCGAGAAGCACTCTTTCAAGGAAGTGGGTTGCCTGAGAATAACCAAATTAGTTTACCTCAAGGAAATAAAGAGTATTGGATGGGACCAAGAAAAGTTAAATCTTCGTCTGCCTCAAGTACATCGAATGTGGGCAGTCAAAAGAAAACCTTTTCGAACCCAATGAAGTCCAACAAGCCTGTAAAAAACTTCAAGACAAACTCAAAGCCTATCCTCGGTCCCAAAACTATTCGAGTGCAAGTGGGCAAGCCCGAGTGATTCACGCTTGCCACTATTGGTGGGATTATTACTATTCCACCTTTAAATTTATTTCATGGACGGCTAGCTCAGTTGGTTAGAGCGACTGGTTTACACCCAGTAGGTCACAGGTTCGAATCCTGTGCCGTCCACCATTCACCTATTTGTAAACTACTCCCATGCACCACATCATTTCCGTTTTAGTCGAAAATAAATTTGGTGTCCTCGCTCGAATAGCCGGACTTTTTAGTGGGCGTGGATTTAACATTGATACTTTAAATGTAGCACCCACTCATCTTGATGGACGTTCACGGATTACCGCCACACTTAACGGAGACGAGAAAGCTCTGGATCAATGCATCAAACAGTTAGACAAACTTGTAGATGTAATTGCTGTGGAAAACTACCATGGCGAAGAAGCAGTTGGTCGTGAACTGGTTTTACTCAAAGTCGATGCTGATTCTAAAACTCGCTCTGAAATTACCCAAATTTGTGATGTATTCCGGGGTAAAATTATAGATGTATCCCCAACTAACCTCATCATAGAGGTCACCGGTAACAAAAATAAAATAAAAGCTTTTCTCGATTTACTCGAATCCTTTGGCGTATCCGAACTTGCCCGCACGGGTGTGGTTTCCTTGCGCCGTGGAGCGAGTGTAAACTAATCCATTTTATCTGGAAATCAACTAATCAAGTAACCCACTAGCAAATGCCAGCGAAAGTATACACGCACAAAGAAGCGAAAATTACTCCCCTTAAAAAGAAAACGCTCGCCGTCATCGGGTACGGCTCACAAGGACATGCCCATGCCCTCAATCTAAAGGACAGTGGATTGAATGTCATCATTGGATTATACAAAGGAAGTAAATCCATCCGTGTGGCCAAACGTCATGGCTTTGAAGTGTTTCAAGTTGCTGAGGCTGTACAAAAGGCAGATGTCATTATGATAGGTGTGCCTGATATGAAGCAGGCTGAGGTCTACGAGTCCGAAATTAAACCTAACCTTTCCAAGGGTAAGACACTTCTATTCACTCACGGCTTTGCCGTTCATTTTGGTTTAATTAAACCTCCCCGCGGAGTCAGTGTGATCATGGTCGCCCCCAAAGGACCTGGTCATTTAGTACGCTCGCAATTTAAGGAAGGCAAGGGCGTACCCGCTCTAATTGCCGTACTTAAAGGTTCATCCAAAGATTCCAAGAAAGTTGCTCTTTCTTGGGCAGCTGGTGTTGGAGGTGCGAGAGCAGGCATTTTAGAAACTACCTTTAAGGAAGAAACTGAAACTGATTTATTTGGCGAACAAGCGGTTCTTTGTGGTGGGGCATCTGCCCTGGTTCAAGCCGGCTTTGAAACCTTAGTTGAAGCAGGTTATGCACCTGAAATGGCTTATTTCGAATGTTTGCACGAGTTAAAATTGATTGTTGATTTAATGATTGAATCGGGAATTGCCGGCATGAGGTTTTCGGTATCTGAAACCGCAAAGTATGGTGATATTACCCGCGGACCTCGGGTCATTAATGCAAATGTCAAGCGCTCGATGAAGACAATTCTCAAAGAAATTCAAAGCGGTAAATTTGCCAAAGATTGGATTAAGGAACACCAAGCAGGGTTGCCAAATTACAACAAGCTTTTGGAAGATGGTGAAAAGCATCCTATCGAAGTTACTGGTAGAAGCTTAAGAGCTGTTATGCCTTGGATACCTAAGAAAAACATCAAGGGTGCACAAGCATCCTATTCCTAATTCCAGCAAGTCATTCGTCGGGTTGAAGAAATATATCCGGCCGAGGGTATTGCGTTTGGCTCTCCTCAGCTGTAATCGGTGAGCAAACCTTTGGTATTGGCAACCCGCCGAAGTCCCTTGGCGTTGTGCCAAGCTAAACAGGTTGCGACTTGTCTATCCGAATCTCTCTCGCGGGAGGTTGAACTTTTACCAATGGTAACCACGGGAGACAAACAAACTGATTGGTCCTTGGAAAAATCCGGCGGGAAGGGCTTGTTTACAAAAGAGCTTGAACTTGCTTTGCTCGATGGCCGAGCCGATCTTGCAGTCCATAGTGCTAAGGATATGCCCACGGAAATGCCGCAAGGTTTGGAATTGGCTGCTTTTCTTAAGCGGGAAGATCCGAGCGATGTTTTGGTATTTAAAGAGGATTGTCCTGAGCCAAGATCCATAGCCTCGGGAAGTCCGAGAAGAAGAGCTCAGGGAACTCTTATGTTTCCAAAAGCGAAGTGGATGGAATTAAGAGGGAATGTAGAAACGCGTCTGCAGAAAATTTCTCATGGTCGTGATGCAGATGCGAGTCTTCTGGCAGCGGCGGGATTGAATCGTTTGGGCATTCGTGAGTTCCCTGGTTTGTCCTTTAGAAGTTTAAAATTAGAAGAGATGGTTCCGGCTCCGGGTCAAGGAGCGATTGCTCTACAAACTCGTTCTGAAGATGCTCAGTATTTTAATCAAGTTAGCGATGAATTAACTGAAAGAGCGGTCAAAATTGAGAGAGCCGTATTGGTAGCTCTAGGCGGTGGTTGCCAAGTTGCATTGGGAGCTCATTACTCTGCAACGAGCGACCAACTTGCCTTTTTTCATGAGAATTGTGGGATCAAAAGTTTGAAGATTGCCGGAAGGGAAGAATCGGATTGGATGAAACAAGTCATAGAATGGACAAAAATCAACTAAGCGAAGGCATTGTTTACCTAGTGGGAGCAGGTCCTGGAGACCCCGGCTTACTTACATTACGGGCTCGTTCCCTAATCGAGGGATGTGATGTCTTGGTATATGATCATTTGGCAAATCGGAAACTTCACAACTGGGCATCGGCAGAATGTGAACGAATCGATGTGGGGAAAAGTCCGGGGCGTCACACCATGGAGCAATCTGAGATTGGGAAAATACTTGTGGCCAAGGCACAAAATGGATTGAAGGTTGTGCGTTTAAAGGGAGGAGATCCTTTTGTCTTTGGTCGATGTGCGGAGGAGATGCTTGCCTTGGATGAAGCCGATGTGTCTTATGAGGTAGTACCCGGTGTTACGGCTGCTTTGGCTTGTGCTGCATATGCGGGCATTCCTTTATCTCACCGGGATTTTGGTTCCTCCATTTCTTTTCTAACTGGTCATGAGGATGTGGCTAAGGAATCCTTGCGTGTTGATTTTGCAAAGTTTGCTGAAGTCGGGGGTACGCTTTGTATTTACATGGGGATGAGCAAGCTTGAAGAGATCGTAGAAAAATTGCTCGTTGGTGGATTATCCAAAGATCGGCCGGCCGCAGTGGTCTCCCAAGGCACCTTGCCTGGCCAAAGAAAAATCCTTGCTCCCCTCGGGGAACTGGTTGAGCAAGCTAGGGAGGGCGACCTAGGCGCTCCTGCTATTATATTTGTGGGGAATTCAATCGGCCTGGCTCGTTCTTCAACTTGGTTTGAACGGGCACCTTTATTTGGGCGTCGATTCGCACTTACGAGGGCGAGCGGTCAGAAAAGCAAAATGCGATCCCGACTGGAAGCACTCGGAGCAGAAGTGATTGATTTACCTTTAATCAAAATCGAACCAGCAGAGGATCGAAAGCTTGTCGCCGAGGTGTTTGCCGGTATTGCCACTTATGAATGGGTAGTTTTTACAAGTGCCAATGGGGCCAAGGCCTTTATGGAAATTTTCTTTCGTGCCTATTCAGATATTCGAAGTTTTGGACCCATGCGAATTGCCTGTGTCGGAGAATCTACAGCCGAGGTTTTACAAGCCTATCAACTTAATGTTGAACTTATTGCCCAGGATTCTACTGCTGAAGGATTGGCCAAAGAATTGATTGACACCGATAGTTTAGATAGTGCCAATGTATTGGTCATCACCGGTAATCGGAATCGGGAAATTTTGGTGGATGTTCTGGAGGGAGTTGGTCGGGCAATTGTCGATACCTTGCCTGTATACCAGACCGATTTTGCAGATGTTCTTGAAGCTGCTGATCTTGGTACATTTCTTAAAGACGGTGCAGACGCCATTATTTTCACCAGTTCTTCTACCGCTCTTTCCTATGTTGAACAATCGGATGACTTAATTTTTCAGGAAGGTGCTCGAAAGCCCATTCTTTGCAGCTTTGGACCGCAAACCTCGAAGACATTACAGGAAAACGATTTAAAGATAGATTTGGAAGCATCTCATCCGAGCACCGATGGTTTGATTGATGCTTTAGTAGAGCATTTTTCTGCGTCTGGATGAGACCAAAAATAGTTAAGGTCTGCGGGATTACCCGATCTGAAGATATTCGGATATGTCAGGATGCCGGAACGGACGCCCTTGGCTTTATTTTTCACCCGGCATCTCCAAGGAACCTTTCTATCGAACAGTACGAACGGTTGATTGCCGAAATAAATTTTGAGAATACTTGTAAAGTCGCAGTCGCGGTAACCCCGGATATGTCCCGGGTTCGCCAATTTATGGAAGCCGGTTTTAATAAGTTTCAGTTCCATTTTCCCAGTGGGTTTTCTCTAGATAAGATTGCTGAGTGGTCCGGATTGGTCGGGCCTGCCAACCTATGGCTTGCTCCACGCCTGAGTGCGGTCGATAAATTTTGCCTGGAATACTTAAGCTTTGCCCAGTCCATCCTTGTGGACGCTTATGCAATTGATGCTTATGGAGGAACCGGGAAGCAAGCCGATTGGGGAAGATTTAAAAGCTTAAGGGTTGAACATCCCGGACATCAGTGGATTTTGGCCGGGGGACTTGGACCGGATACTTTGAAGGAAGCGATCCGCCAGGCCGAGCCAGATGGAATTGATTTGAACAGTGGTTTGGAGAGCAGTCCGGGAATTAAGGATGCAGCAAAAATAAAGGCTGTATTTAATCTGCTTTCCGAAAAAGCTTAACTCACATAGGTCCTATTTAAATTGCTTGGCGAGTTTGGCTAATTGTTTTGGGTCCATCCCATCAAGGTCGGGCAAGCCACCACCACCTCCACCACCAAAGGCATTCATTAATTGTTTCATCTTTCCGCCTTTCATTTTTCTCATCATTTTTTGCATCTGGGAAAATTGTTTAATTAATAAATTAACATCACGGATTTGAACACCCGCTCCATCGGCGATTCTTTTTCTCCGGGATCCGCCAATGATTCTTGGAAATCGCCGTTCTTGTTTGGTCATCGATAGAATAATGGCTTCGTGCCGACCGAGTGCTGCTTCTTCTTTGTCGCCTACTTGGACATTACCCATACCTGGAAGCATCTGTGCAATCGAACCCATAGATCCGAGTTTTTTCATTTGCCTCATTTGGGTAAGGAAATCCTCAAAGTCGAATTCGGCTTTGAGCATTTTCTCTGCCATGCGGGCAGATTCTTCTTCGTCGAAATGTTCCTGTGCTTTTTCAACCAAAGATACAACATCTCCCATTCCTAGAATCCGGGAGGCCAACCGGTCTGGATGAAAAGCTTCAAATTCATCAATTTTCTCGCCTGTCCCCATGAATTTGATTGGAGCCCCAGTGACCTTCTTCATCGAGAGTGCGGCACCTCCCCGGGCATCTCCATCTATTTTGGTCAAAATAATACCGCTCAATCCCAGGCGCTCGTGAAAAGTTTTGGCGACATTTACGGCTTCTTGTCCTAGGGCAGCGTCAGCAACTAAGAGAATTTCATGCGGATCAATTTCTTTTTTCAGACGATCCAATTCGTCGACCAAATTATCGTCAATTTGCAAACGCCCAGCAGTATCAAAAATGACGAGGTCCGAACCATTGGATTTGGATTTTTCCCAGCCCGCTCGTGCAATGGCAGAAACATCCTTATTTTCCCTGTCTAGGTAACATGAAAAATTCTCTTGGTTGGCAAGAAACTCCAATTGATCGATGGCAGCAGGTCGGTAAACATCACAAGCAACCAACATTGGTGTCCTGCCATCCTTGGCGAGATGTTTGGCTAGTTTTGCTGAGGTGGTAGTTTTTCCCGCTCCATGCAAGCCAACCATAAGCACGCGTAAAGGACGATCAGTAAGCAGGGCAGAATTCCCCTCTCCGAGCAATTTTACCAATTCATCGTTGATAATTTTTACAACTTGTTGACCAGGTTCGACGGACTTTAAAACTTCCTGGCCTAAACAAGCACTCTTTACTTGATCCACAAATTCACGGGCTACCTTGAAGTGAACATCAGCTGATAGAAGTGCTTTGCGTACTTCTGTTAGGGCATCGGAAATATTATCCTCTGACAGTTTACTTTTTCCACCAAGGGTTTTGAGGACCCCACTTAATTTATCGGATAAGTTTTGAAACATATCAAAATACAATGTCATTGAGGGCTGGATGGGGAAAGCCAGAAATCTTCTGGGTGGCTTTACTCGTTGCCAAAAGCAGGATTTAAAGTAAGGTATATCTTTCTCTCCCAATACCTTTCAGCACCTATGAAGATTCTAGTAGCGGATCGCATCTCTCCACTCGGAGTAGAGTTTTTGCAAAAGCAAGATGGCTTTGAAGTTGTCGAGGCTTATGGCTTATCACCTGATGAGGTGGTTGAGCAAGCCCGCGAGGCTTATGCCATTATCGTTCGAAGTGATACCCGGGTAACCCGGGAAGTTATGGAAGCCGCTCCGATGCTCAAAGCAGTCGGTCGTGCAGGCGTAGGAGTCGACAATATTGATATCGATGCTGCTACCGAGCGGGGAGTAATCGTAATGAACACGCCAGGTGGGAATACCATTGCCACTGCAGAACTTACTTTTACCCATATGCTTTGCGGTACTCGGCCCGTTGTTCGTGGTGTCTCCGGCATGCGCGATGGAAAATGGGAACGTAAACAACTTAAGGGTGCGGAGTTAAGAAATAAGACCTTATCTGTTCTTGGCCTTGGGCGAATCGGTGCAGAAGTGGCTAAGCGTGCCCGGGCATTTGAGATGACGGTGATTGCTTATGACCCTTACTTGACCGAGGAACGGGCTAAGGAATTGGAAATTGAAAAGGTCGACTTGGACGACGCCTTCGCTCGTGCAGATTACCTTACCGTACACATGCCAATGACGGCTCAGACCAAAGGAATTGTCGATGAGGCTGCTTTTGCCAAGATGAAGGACGGTGTTCGTGTATTTAATTGTGCCCGTGGAGGTATAATCAAGGAATCTGCTCTAGTTGAAGCCTTGAAAAGCGGAAAAGTTGCAGCTGCCGGACTAGATGTTTACGAGCAGGAACCCCTGCCGGAAGACCATGAATTTCGTAGCCTCGAAAATTTAAACCTTACTCCCCACTTGGGTGCTTCGACCGAGGAGGCCCAGGAAAGTGTAGGTGTAGAAATTGCTGAAGCTATTGCTGAGGTGTTACAGGGCGGCCGCATTCGTAATGCTATTAACATGCCCTCGCTCGACCCGAAGGATTTGCAAACCCTTAGTCCCTACTTGGAGCTTTGCATGCGCCTGGGTGCATTTGCCCGGCAAGCTGCTCAAGAAACTGTTCAGTCCTTACACATCACTTACTGGGGGGGGATGATTGATTTTGATACCATCCCCTTAACCCGTGCCGTTCAAAAAGGATGGCTCAAGGGAATTGCTGGGGATGAAGGCGTCAACGATGTCAATGCCCCATACAAAATAAAGGCGTTGGGCATAAAAGTGGAAACCACCAAGTCATCTTCCTCTGCGGATTACAATGAATTGATCGAGGTACGAACTATTGATTCCAATGGGAAGGAACAATCGGTTCGGGGTACGATTATTGGAAAGAATGCTGATCCGAGAATTGTCGAGGTGGACGGAGAGGCCATCGAGGCCCGCCCTGTGGATACCTTACTTGTGGTGAGAAACTTGGATAAGCCTGGGATTGTAGGTAAAGTTGGGTCGATACTTGGCCAGTTCGGAGTGAATATAGCCAACATGTCTCTCAGTCGATCAGAGGGTTCTGAGTCAGCACTAACTATTTTGGAATTAGACGAGGAGCCCGCACCTGAAGCTATAGAACAATTGGTCGCCGATGCGGATATCCAGGAAGCCCGGGTATCTCGCCAGAAATAGGCTCTCAGGAAATTCTTTTTTAAGTACCTAAAAGTATGCTAAGCGTAGAGACAATATCCGTTCTAATCATCGGTTATTTGATCGGATCGGTTCCATGGGCGGTGATTGTGGCCAAGCGCTCGGGTGTTGATATTTTTTCTGTTGGTAGTGGGAATCCTGGGGCTACCAATGTTTTGCGGACTCTTGGTAAACCTTCGGGTTATTTAGTTTTCTTCCTCGATTTCCTTAAGGGCGTATTGGCAGTTTGTTGGTTTCAAATACCTTTATTTTCTTTTTCGGGTGACTCTTCATTGGCTTTGTGGGGTTTGCCCGCAGCGGTGCTCGGTCATACCTATCCGTTGTTTACTAAGTTCCGTGGAGGTAAGGGAGTTGCCACTGCGATGGGCGGATTATTGGCCTTAATGCCTGCTTGTTTACTAATTGGATTATTTGTATGGGGTCTTACCTTTTATCTCACTCGATATGTGGCTGTTGCTTCTATTGCCTTTGGTTTAAGTTTACCGGTATGTGCAATTATAGGCATATCTGCTGATGAGTCTGCAGGCGCGGGCAAAACTTTTTTGGCCTTTATCGTGATGGGATGGATTGTCTGGAGGCACCGGGCCAATCTCGTTCGTTTGCGCCAAGGAACTGAAAATCGATTTGAGCGTAAAGATAAAACCAAACGACAACCATTTGGCAGATGAATATTCAAACACAGGATACCCCAAAAGTATTAAAAGTGGGCATATTGGGTTTTGGCACTGTTGGCCAGGGGACATGGAAACATTTATTGGAAAACGGTAAATTCTGGCCCAAAATATTGGGTTCACAATTGGTTCCCACACGGGCATCTGTACGCTCACTTGAAAAAGAACGCAGCGTAGAAATACCGTCCGACTGTTTGACCACTGATTCCGCTTCAATCGTAAATGATCCAGAAATCGATTTAATTTGTGAACTCATTGGTGGGGTTGAGGAAGCCAAGGAATTGACCATACAGGCATTTGCTCAAGGTAAATCTGTGATTACGGCAAATAAGGCTTTAATTTGCGAACACGGTGAGGAGCTTTTTCGCTTAGCTGAACAAGCTGGTGTAGGCTATGGCTTTGAGGCAAGTGTTGCAGGAGGTATTCCCATTATCAAAGTACTGCGTGAAAGTTTAGTCGCCAATGACTTTCCCCTTATCTATGGAATTCTGAACGGAACTTCTAATTACATTCTTACCCGGATGGAGAAAGAAGGCGCAAGCTTTGAAGAAGTCCTGGGAGATGCCCGTGAACTCGGCTATGTGGAGGCTGACGAAGCTCTTGACCTGGATGGAGTGGACGCTGCCCACAAGGCGGTTATTCTTGCATACTTGGCTCATGGAATATGGGTCGATTTAAATGAGGTAACGGTTGAGGGAGTCCGGCGGATATCTAATGAAGACTTAGCAGCTGCTGAAAACCTCGGCTGTCGTATAAAATTGATCGGAGTAATCCGAAGGAATTTTGAGAATAATCATGTATCGGTAGCAGTTCACCCGGCATTAATTCCTGTTGAAGAGACCATTGCTCGTACGGATGGAGTGCACAACGGAATATGTCTGAATGGATCGGTGGTGGGCACAGTTGTCCTGACAGGCCGTGGGGCAGGGCAGGACCCTACTGCAAGCTCAGTAATTTCTGATTTGGTCGATGTGGTCAAAGGTATGCAAGGCCTTTCATCGATGCCCAAATTATTACATGTGTCCCCTGAAGAGTGTTCCCTGGCATCACCTCAGGAAATTGCGGGCAGATTTTATTTACGACTCTCGGTGGATGATCGTCCTGGGCAGTTGGCCAAAGTCGCAGAATGCCTTGCCGAGCGTGGTATCAGTTTAGCCACGGTCTCTCAAACCCCCCACGAGAATAATCAGCCAGCAAGCTTGATATTAACGACTCATCAAACCAACGAGCATTCCATTGCTCAAGCGTTGGATCAATTGGAGCAATTACCCGGGGTTATGGATAAGCCCGTACTCTTTCGAATGTTTGATCCTAAGGGAATTTTTTAAGATGAATGTGGTGGTACAGAAATACGGAGGTACTTCCGTGGCGGATGTTGACCGCATTAAAAAAGTAGCTCGTCGAGTTAAGTCAGCGGTTGATTCTGGCTATGGGGTACTGGTGGTCGTTTCGGCACGGGCCGGAGTCACAAATCAACTGATCGAAAGAGCCAAGGCTATTCAGAAAAATCCATCCGAGCGTGAACTTGATATGCTTATGACCTGCGGAGAGCAGGAGACGATCGCTCTACTTTGTATGGCTTTACATACAATCAAGGTCTCTGCAATTTCGAGAACCGGCTGGCAAGCGGGAATCCTGACCGAAGGTCTACACGCCAAATCGCGCATACGTGAAGTGACTGGCGGGGATTTGCGCAAGCAATTGCGTGCTGGAAATGTGGTGGTTGTTGCCGGCTTTCAGGGTGTGAATGAAAAAGGGGATGTTACTACTTTTGGTCGGGGAGGATCAGATCTTAGTGCGATTGCTCTGGCGGGTACTTTAAAAGCAAAGGGTTGTCAGATTTTTACAGATGTTGAGGGCGTATACACTGCAGATCCGCGCATCGTTCCTGATGCACGCAAAATTCCCGAAATTAGTTACGAAGAAATGCTCGAACTTGCAAGCAGTGGATCAAAAGTGATGCAGACACGAGCCGTGGAATTTGCCCAGAAACACAATATTCCATTTGAGGTTCGATCAAGTTTCTCAAAAAAATCCGGAACCATGGTAAAAAAGAAAGTAAAATCGTTAGAGGATATGCTCGTAAGCGGCGTAGCCACAGATAAAAATCAAGTGCGTATTAGCGTGACCGAACTGCCTGACCGCCCAGGTGCTGCCGCCGCCGTATTTAAGGTAATGGCTGAAGCAGGAGTGGTCGTGGATATGATCATTCAAAATGTTGGTCGCCAAGGACTGGCCAACCTTTCTTTTACTGTTCCTTCAGAAGATGCATTCCGGGCAGAAAAAGCACTTAAGGAACATTTTGCTGATGGCAACGGGGGGAAGCTCGGACGGAGTACCAATATTGTAAAGGTATCAGTGGTCGGCGTAGGTATGCGTTCTCACTCTGGAGTTGCAGCCACCTTTTTTGATGCTCTTGCTAATTCAGGAATTAATATGTTGATGATCAGTACTTCTGAAATCAAAATTTCAGTTGCAGTTGAACCGAAAAGCGGGGATGAAGCAACTCGAGTGGCTCATCAAGCCTTCGGGTTGGGCAAATAATCCAGTTTAGATCGAGCATGCGCTACCTCAGCACACGTGGAGGAGTCGAGCCGGTTAGCTTTAGTGAGGCGGTTGCCCAAGGGCTCGCTCCCGATGGAGGGTTATACTTGCCCGAAAATTTTCCGGACTTAGGAAGTGAATTGAATGATTGGGCAAGCTTGTCATATCCCAGATTTATGTCATGCTTTCTTCAGGAAATTTGCCACCGACCTAGATGATGAAGATTTGCGAAAAGCAATCCATTCGGCCTACAAAAACTTTTCAGACCCAGGTATCGCTCCGCTTGTTCGCTTAAATGAAAGTTGGCAGGTCTTGGAACTGTTTCATGGTCCAACCCTTGCATTCAAGGACTTTGCTCTGCAACTCCTCGGCAACCTTTACGAGTTACAGATTAAAAGGACAGGAAAAAAACTTTGTGTGCTTGGTGCGACTTCTGGAGATACTGGTGCGGCTGCCATATCTGGTTTGTTAGGGAAATCTGGGGTAAAGGTTTTTATCCTGTATCCTGATGGAAAGGTTTCACCCTTACAAGAGCGTCAAATGACCTGTACTGGAGCTGAAAATGTATTTCCTTTGGCAATCGAAGGAACCTTTGATGATGCCCAACGAACAGTGAAAGAACTTTTTGGTGATCTTGCTTTTCGTGAATCGATTGGTTTATCGGCCGTAAATTCAATCAATTTAGCCCGGATACTTGCTCAGTCGGTATATTATTTGTACGCCTGGCTGCGATTGGACCCTGCTATCCGAAACCAGACTACTTTTGTCGTACCAACGGGAAACTTTGGTAATGTATTTGCCGGCTGGTTACTCACGCAAATGAATGTGCCCATAGGTGGATTTCGTGTGGCAACTAATCAGAACGATGTCCTGCACCGCTTGTTTGATTCAGGGGAGTATGAATTGGGCTCAGTTTCCCCAAGTCTGGCTCCTTCTATGGATATTCAGGTGGCATCGAATTTTGAACGCCTGCTCTTTTATTTTTTAGAAGGTAATTCACAGCGGGTACGCGAGGTGATGAATTGTTTTCGCTCCGAGGGCAGATATGCTTTCGAAAACTTTTCCATTCCCGGATTTTCCAGTTCCTGTACAACGGATGAGGAGATTCCCAAAATTATTAACAATGTTTGGAATGAGTACAAGTACTTGGTTGATCCGCACACAGCATGTGCCTTTAAAGATCTGCCGAAGGATCAGCATTCGGTGATTTTAGCCACGGCACATCCGGCAAAGTTCCCACAGGTTTTTGAGGATGCTGGCCTAGGAACCCCCACCTCTCCAGTTCTTGAAGCATTGTTGGATCAACAACCAGTCAAGCATCGGGTGGATGTTAATCCTTCAAGTGTACGCTCGTTTATCGAGAATAAATTTTAAGAAAAGGGTATTACAAAATTCCCCAGTCCTTTGGTCGGATATGAGAACTCAGTGAGGAAGGACATCGTATTTTTAAGAGGGGGGGGCTTGGGTGATTTTATCCTTACTCTTCCCTTGTTGAAAGCAGCTTACCAACAAGGTTTCTCGGTGAGTTTGTACGCTAATGAAAATTACCTTTCTCTATTAAATAAGGAATGGAATTGGCTGCTGAAAAAAGACCTCGATGAATTGTGCGGTAAAGCTCCATCCATTTTAAAAGGGTCTCAAGTGGTTAGTTTTTGGGATGACTCGGATTGGAAAAACGAAATGATAAATGCAGGTGCGTCCTTTACCACATCTCTCAACCCAAGACCGGGAGATGGGCAATTATTCATCCTGCAAGCTCTCGAAGAAATCGGTTGGTCAATTCCTGGAAGAGTTTTGAGAGAGCCCATTTTGGGCAATCATTGGAAAGGTGGAGATCAGGTCCTTTGGATTCATCCTGGAAGTGGGGGGATTGATAAGAATCTTCCAATTTCCTATTTCTTATCCCGAGCTAATCAATGGTTGTTATCTCGTGAAGACAGACAAGTGGTCATTTCTTTTGGAGAAGCAGATGAAAAATTATTTAGTAAATTTCAAATGAACAACTTAGTTCACAATTCAAAAGTTCAGTTATTTCGTCCTTCTTCGATTCTTGATTTCCGGGACCGAATGGCCTCGCTTGCAGATAAATTCATCGGCAACGACTCTGGGCCTGGGCATTTGGCTGCAAACTTGGGAATTCCTGTTGAGATCGGATTTCGTTCAACTCCCTCTTCAGTATGGAGTCCTTTGGGCCCGCGAGTAGAAGTCTACGACTGGGATTCTGTTTCGAGTAAAATTTTGTAATTTACCGAGTCAACCAAAGCTTCCCAGCTTGCAGTAATCACATTATCACTGACCCCAACTGTGCCCCAAGTTAAATGGCCGTCAGTAGATTCGATATGCACCCGAGTGATCGCATTCGTGCCCTGGTTGCTTTCAAGAATACGTACCTTGAAATCGACTAGGCTGATTTGTGAGATATAGGGAAAATCTTTCTCCAAGGCTTTACGCAGGGCTTGATCGAGGGCTGATACTGGACCGTTGCCCTCTGCCACTACATGTCGGGTTTCTTCTTTCACGCGCAATTTGACCGTAGCTTCGGAGGTGGTTGCATCTTCCTGGCTTAATCCTTCGACTCCGACATGAAATCTTAAAACCTCAAAGACTGGATTTTCGCCACGAAGAAAACGCCTGAGTAAAAGATCAAAAGATGCATCTGCGGATTCAAATTCGTACCCCTTGAACTCCAAACTTTTTAATTCTTCTAAAAAGGACTTCATCTCAGGAGACCTTCCATCGACATCCATGCCCATCTCTTTTGCTTTAAGCATAATACTGCTCCTGCCGGACATATCAGATACAAGAACTCTTGTTCGGTTGCCAACGGTTGCCGGGTCGATGTGCTCGTAACTGCGAGTTGATTTGGAAGCGGCATCTGCATGCACACCTCCTTTGTGAGCGAAAGATGCAGCACCCACATAGGGGGCTCGAATGTCAGGCCGCAAGTTGGTGGAGTCGTCAATAAAGAGAGAAAGATCGCGTAGCTTGGAAAGATTCTTCGAGCAATTGGTCGATCTATCCATTTTGAGTTCTAAATTGGGAATAATGGTAGTAAGATTGGCATTTCCATTACGCTCGCCATAGCCGTTCATTGTTCCTTGGACCATGATGGCACCAGCTTCCACCCCTGCCAGACTTACCGCAACTCCGACCCCCGCATCGTTGTGACAATGCACGCCAATTTTTGACTTTGGAAAGTGTTCAACTACAACTCGTGTGCTTTCTTCAAAAGGGGTGACCAACTTTCCACCATTAGTTTCGCACAAAGTAAGAAAGTCAGCACCTCCACGATCAGCGGCTTCCAAGGTGGATAGGGCATAATCTTTGTTATCGTGAAAACCGTCGAAAAAATGTTCAGCGTCATAGATGACCTCTTTACCCTGTTCTTTTAAGTATCGAACAGTATCTTCGATCATTTGAAGGTTTTCTTCCGGAGTTGTGCGCAAAACATCAGTTACATGTAAAAGCCACGATTTTCCAAATATGGTAACCACAGGGGTGTTAGCATCCAAAAGTAGTTTAACTTGGGCATCTTGATCTACTTCGGTTTTTGCTCTGCGTGTCGATCCAAAAGCGGCGATTCGTGCATGCTGAAGATCAAGGCTTCCCACCTGTTCAAAAAATGCCATATCACGGGGATTACTTCCTGGCCAACCACCCTCGATGTAATCGACTCCAAATTGATCAAGCTTTTCAGCAACCCGAAGTTTGGAGGCAACAGTGAATGATACACCCTCAGCTTGTGAACCATCTCGCAAGGTAGTATCGTAAATTAAAACGTTTTGTTTGCTCATGGGGTGATAAAAAAATCGGGAAAAGAGAACGGATCAATTAATGCACAAAAAAGGAACATCTTTATTGCTTAAGAGACATATAATGCTCACCTCTCCTAGGTTGGCAACGGCAAACAAATATGTGTATTCTTTATGAATATGAGATTTGATTTATCGAGTCATTTGGGAAAAGAGATTTTTAATTCGTTAAGGTCTGCCCCTTTTCAGCCCTATTTATTGGACTATGGATTACCAAAAGTGAAAAGCTTTCGCCGGGGTTTTGTTCTCGCACTTTCGCTTCTTTTTTCGAAGAATTTTAAGGTTTTCCCCTTAGGTTCTAGGGTAGGAGTTATTTTACCTCCTGGTATAGCTGGATTTATTACGAACTTTGCATTGCTTCTTAGCGGTCGGGTTCCTGTAAATCTTAACTTTACGATGGGCAAAGAATTAAATCTCGAAGTATTACAAGGTGCCGGAGTTACCACGGTGGTGACAGCTTCAAAAATGATGAAAAAGTTTAGCGAATTTCCATGGCCGGAAAATTGTATATTGGTGGATGATTTTTTTAACAGGATGGCAAACAATCCGTTTTTGATATTAAGAACTTTTATAAAGGCATGGATATTTCCCTCGTCGACTATTAAAGAATTTGAGATTCCTCAGCACGGAGGCACGGACTTGGCGGTCTTGATTTTTACTAGTGGGAGTTCAGGAAAACCTAAGGGAGTACGCTTAACCCATGCGAATCTGCTGGCTAATTGCGGACAACTATATGACTTGGAACTATTCGAGGATCAATCGAAGGTATTGGTTAACCTTCCACTTTTTCATAGCTTTGGTTTTACCGTGGGTATGCTCTTTTCGACCTTGCGTGGTTTGTGTCCGGTTACATCACCCTCTCCCTTAGACCATAAATTGAACCTCAAAATTATAACTGAGCAAAAAGTAAAAATTCTTTTAGGTACGCCCACTTTCCTGAGAGGCTATTTAAAAAAAGCAAAGAAAGGAGAACTCAAATCTATTCAGTTTGTTGTGGCTGGGGCGGAAAAAAGTCCGCAAACTTTTCGTGATCGTTGGGAGCGGGAAGCCCATTGCCAATACTTGGAAGGGTATGGACTCACGGAAACCTCTCCAGCCATTTCTTTTAATCTGCCAGGTGCTGGTAAGAAGAACGGTTCGGTTGGAAGGCTGTTACCAGATGTGGAGTGCCAAACGATTGATCCGGAAAGCGGTTGTATTACTCCTTTGGAAGAGGGGGGTATACTATGTTTTCGTGGACCAAATATATTTGCTGGATATTGGCAGGATGCTGAGCATTCGAATAAGGTGCTTGATGAGAATGGTTGGTTCAAAACTGGCGATTTGGGAAGGCTCGATGGTGACGGGTTTCTTTGGATCGAAGGGAGGAGTTCCCGTTTTTCCAAAATTGGGGGAGAAATGGTGCCTCATGGACGGGTGGAGGAAGAAATAATAGAGCTTTTGGAAATTTGCCAAACAGAAGACCCAATGGTGGTTGTATGTTCTCTAGAGAATGATCAAAAGGGTGAAACTTTAATCGTTTTGTCTTCTTTTAATTGTGATCTTAACCAAATAAAAAAAGGTCTTAAAGATAAGGGTTTACCAAACCTTTGGATACCCAAAGAATTATTGATTGTTAAAGAAATCCCTATCTTGCCTACAGGCAAATTTAATTGGTTAAAAATCAGATCAATCGTTGCTTCACGAAGTAAGGCTTAAATCGAATAAACTACATTCATGGGTGAGGTTTAATTAAACCTTTTTGGTAGGCCGGCCGGGACTCGAACCCGGAACCAATGGCTTAAAAGGCCACTGCTCTACCGATTGAGCTACCGACCCGAATGTAAGCCTTAATAAAGTATAGATTAGGTATGTTGCCGTCAATAAACAACGATTGAGAAGTAAATCCCCCGATAAAGCACTGTTGTTTAATGAATTTTAGTTTACAAAATATATATTGAAACAAATTACAGACTGTCGACCAATTCGTATGCTGAGCAACTTATCGATTTCAGGCCCCTTCTTGTTCTTCTTTTATTTCTTCCAAGGGTAAGCGTAATGGATACCACCGATTAGCCCATCGATTAAATTCTTCAAACTTGATAATTTCTAACCGCTGTTCCATTTCATCAACGACCCCCTTTATTTTATCAGTTGAATCCTTACTTTTAGTAACAGGCTTGCCCGAAGTGGCTTTGTATGAAGGAGAAGGGGAGGACCATCAAATTCAAATTTTGGAGATCTTACTGCGCTGTCATGAATGTTTACAAACTCTTTGGCTATTATAAATTCTTGGTTTTGATAAACTTTTCGATCAAATAAACTTTTAAGAATCGCATAAGCGAACATACCCAAAGCGTCACGAGCATTGTGTGCAAGGTAATGTCTCTGCCCCAATGTGTTTCGCTCATCGATTTTAAATGAAAATCGGTACTCATAAAGCTCAGGGTTTTTTTGCTTTGTTTTTTGAGGGGGCATGAAGCGATTAGGTTTTCATTCTATCAATTTAAAATAGAATTACCTCATAGGATATACTTCATTAAAATTTATCAAGTGTTATTAGTCAGCCAAGTAGTATTTTTTGTTGGCCCTTGGGAAGTTACCACCAATCCAGACGGTTTGCTAAAAATACAAAAACTAGGCAAAGAACGCCAATGGTTCCTAAAGTGTACAAAATGAGTAAAGGAATTAACATAGGCCATTTTTCATTTTGGTCCAAGTTTGACTCTTTGTTTTCCAACTCAGCGATTCTTCGGTGAATATAAATATTACGGGCTCTTTCTTTGTTGTTAGAGGCATGTTTAAGGCATAACTCAAAAAGTTCCTTATCTAAGGAAGAGGTATCCAACTCTCGCTCTGCAACAGTTTTATAATCCAAACCGATAGACATAAAAATAGATTTAAAATTCTATTGCCTGACGGGCAACAATTATGAAGATGGTTGAACCCCAATGAATCGAGCAGTTGAAATCGTTAATTCCTTACGAACAGGTATGGAAAATATGTTGAAAGAAGATAAAACCCGTAGAGTTAACAGCCTGCGCCTTTTCAATTTCGACAAAAATAGAGTGTCTTTACGGATGGAATTAGTTGGTCAAGATAATGAAATTCTTCCCATGGGAATGATTGATGTAGTCGAATTCCCGACCGGAGAAAAGCAGAAGGCGAGCTGTAACTGTCATATGACAGACCTATCCACCGGCAAATCTGAAAAGTTAATTTTACGACTCCACAACCAAGATCAAAAAAAGATCGAATGTGCCAAAGTTTTTAATTTTTTCAGGAAAGTACTTAAGCTCCCGGAAGCAACCGATATGGGTCAACCGATCCAATCCGAAAATTCTCTAAATCCAAGTTTAAATCAAAGTACGCAGGAAGAGGGTATTGCTTTTCCCCCAACTAACGGAAAGATCCCTGAGAGCCCTCGAGGTGCCCAATCGTAAAGCCTCAACTTTTACCTACGAAAAAGTTCTTTCGCAGTTACTTGAGTAAATGGGCCAAATTTTTCGAGAGCTTCCATATCTATTCGGGTCGAATCTCCCACTACTGAAAACAAAATTGATTTAGCTTTGATTTTATCTTGGTAGAATTTTTCAAACCCATCAATCTTTGCTTTGCTCAGGTTTTTGAATCTGGATTCCCGAGGGTCGATCTTTAGTCCTAAAGTATCGACATCGTAAACAAACTTGGGAATCGCCCGAGAGGTAATTGGGTTGGTACGATAAGCACTTAGGAGAGAGGCATGTGCAGATGACCAGCGTGTATTGCTCACTGGCATCTCTTTAAGTAAACCAATGAAGGCCTCCATTGCGTCGATGGTTTTGTCCGCCTGGCAACCAATAGAACCGACCATAACATTTTCCTCGTCTGGCCGGGAAGGAGTGAAAAAACGAGCCCATGCTGAGTATGCCAATGCCCTTGCTTCGCGAAGTTCCTGAAAGACTAGACCAGCCATTCCGCCGCCAAAATATTCGTTAAAAATTTGAACAGACGGGGTGAGTGATTCGTCAAGTAGACCAGAGGAAAATTCAAACCGCACTTGAGCTTGAGCCATTTCCTTGTGTAAAAAGTAAACTTGGTCTTTTTGTGTCTTTAACGAGCGATCCGGTTCGACTTTTGCTGCTTTGTGCTTGGGGGAAACTCCGAGAAATGAGTCCCGTATCCATTGTTCCACCACATCTGGGGATTGAGGGCCAAAATAAAGTATGGAGCGCGGCGACTCTACAGCCTGTTTGAGCAATTCGGATAAGCCTGAAGTAGTCGAGTTGTTTAAGTCCGTATCCGAAGATCGTTTAAGGTAGCGTGAATTTTCTCCATAACGATGAAAGTGAGCCAATGCATGGGTTAGGGCATTGGGGTCCTTTTGTTCATCATCTCGTTCGGATAGAATAATATCCTTAGTCTCGTTCCAGATTTCTTCAGATGAATTTGGAAATAGCAGGTGTGACTCAGCTAATTGCAGGGAGGATAGGAAATTTTCATCCAATCCATTGATGAAGAAATTGCAAAAATGTTCCTGGACACCAAAACCGAAGTCAGTACCTAATTTATACCATTCAACTTTTAAATCCTCTGAGCTCATTTTTCTTGCACCTGCACGATCAAGCATGCGTTTGGCGGTAGAAAGCATGGGTTGATGGTCAAAGCCAAGATCCATTCGAACTTCCAAGTTAAAAAGATCATTGAGTGGATTGAATGTATGGATTAAGCGAATTCCGGGAGAGATTTCTCGAACCGAAAAGTCTTTTTCAGGAACAAGGAATTTAGGCTGGAGTGGTTCATAAGCAAGTTGATCAACTTCTTCCATAAATGAAGATCCCTTGTCTGGGTCGATGCTTAGGGGATCAATGGCAGGTTTTTCGATGGAGGGTAGGTCATGCTGGGCATCGATTCGAAATCCGGCTACATAATCTTTCCCGTAATATTTATTAGCTACACGAATAATGTCGGCTTTGGTTACCCGTTCCATTTCGGAGATTTCGTTCAGGGTAACATTCCAATCAACAAAAGCTAAAAAGGTATCTCGGAGCAATTCGACTCTTTGGTCGTTTTTCTCATAATTTTCTTTTTGTCGTTTTTTGAAATCATTGATTACAGCTTGTAAGGCCCAATCCTCAAAGTCTCCTTTTTTGACCCGATCGATTTGTTGTAAAAGCAACTGTTCGACTGTTTCCAAGCTTTGTCCATCTTTGGGAGTACCATAGAGATAATGGGCACCGAAATCATTAAGGTTTTGAGGGTAGCACCCAGCCGCCCGTACTTTTTGCTTTTCAACCAGGTCAAGATTGATCAAACCGGCCACTGAATTATCGAGGATCATATCAACCAGGCGCAAAGCTGGGTAATCCTCGTGGTGCTTGGGGGCAGTACGAAAAGCAAGGACCACATGCTCTTCTCCCAAATACTCAACTTCTACAAATTCACGCCCTTCTAAAGGTTTTTCATTCCAAGATGGTTCGGGACGGAGTTCCTCGGGTCCACTCCATTTGCCAAAATACTTCTCAATGATCGCAAAAGTTGGTTCAGGATCGAGGTCTCCGGATAGGCAGATGGCCATATTTTGAGGGACATAATGTTTAGAATAAAATTCTTCGATCGCATATATCGACGGATTTTTTAGATGTTCGACGGTGCCAAGTGTAGACTGTTGTCCATAAGGGTGTACTTTAAAAAGTAGATTATTGACGGCCCGGTAAATTAGGCGGTGTTTGTTGTCGATGGCCCGATTTTTTTCTTCATAGACCGTTTCCAGTTCTGTGTGAAATAAACGAAAGACTGGTTGAGCAAATCGTTCGCTTTCAATTTTTGCCCAGTGTTCAAGGCGGTTGGCAGGTAAGTCAATTTTGTAAACGGTTTCCTCGTGCCAAGTGTGGGCATTTAAACCCTTGGCGCCCATGTCGCTGTATACACGGTCCATTTCATTGGGAATTGCCAGTTTTGATGCTTCCGTGGATAGGGTATTAATTTGTCGGTAAATCTCATCTCGTTTTGTCTCGTTCTTCTCGGCGGCTCTTTGTTCGTATAATTCACTGATTTGTCGGAGTAGGGGTTCCTCCTCGGCGAAATTTTCCGTACCAAATGACCGGGTACCTTTGAAAAGTAAATGTTCGAGGTAATGTGCAAGACCCGTATTGGTTGAAGGATCGTGTTTACTTCCTGCCCGGGTAATGATTTCTGCATAAAAGCGAGGTTCTTCGGCATTTGGGCTGAGGTAAACGGTAAGGCCGTTATCTAGGGTTTTTTGCAAAACTTGCATGGAAGATTGGTTTGTTTGTGAAGAAGCAGTATCAGGTTTCCCGGTTGGTGAGCAGGAGGTTAATAAAGAAAGGGCTAGGAAGCGTCCCATTGTCCGGTGTAGAGTTGACTTCATAAAGAGGCTGGAAAAGGTAATGGGGTTAAAAAATATTAAATCTATAATTCTTATAGCCTTAAACCAATGAAATTCAAATTTTACGAATACGAAAAATGTTCAACCTGTAAAAAAGCTCGTCTGTGGTTGGAGTCCCATGGGTTGGAATTTGAGCGTATACCCATAAGGGACAACCCACCGAACAAAAAGGAATTGGCCAGGTTATTAAAAAGTCATGGCGGTGAATTAAAAAAACTTTTCAATACTTCAAGTAAGGACTACCGCGATCCTTCGATCAAAGAAGTAATCCCTGAAATAACTGATGATAAAGCTTTTGAGCTCTTGATCGGACGGGGTAACTTGGTGAAAAGACCCGTGCTGGTTGGAGAGGAATTAGTGCTCCAAGGATTTAAACCTGAGCAGTGGGAGCAGTCTTTGGGCTAATGAGTTAATTTTACCCCAAAGACCATATGATATTGAGTGCATAGCCGTATTTCTTTAGAACGATAATTTGTAACGATGAGAAACTTAACTGACTTATGGAATGATCGAGTGAACGCTGGTATGGTCGACGAGGTTTGTGCCCTTTATGCTAAAAGTGCCCGTTTACTGGCGACTTTTGCTTCCAAGCCAATTGATAACCCGGAGGGTATTCGTGCTTACTTCGATGGATTTACCACCCGAGTGGGTGCGGGTGTTTCCTTTGACGAGAAAGGTACGCTTCGTCAAGACCTTGGGAATCAGCAATTTTTGTATACCGGAACCTACACCTTCTTTCATGGAGAAGGAGAAGCTCGCCAGGAATTTCCTGCCCGCTACACCTTTTTGGTTGATGAATCAAGCGATCCTAAGATTCTTCATCATCATTCTTCTGTAATTCCCCAATCCTAACTTACCTTTGTCATGCTAAGTCCAAAGCAAACTTTAGATACTTACTTTTTGGAAGCCCGTCGCGACTTACTCGAAGTGGCGGCTCTGCTTGATCGTTACGACGAATCGGTCAGCCGGGAAGGTCATAAAGCTGAGGACGAGAGTAAACTTGAATCCTTGAGAGAAGCTATGCAATTATTGGCTAAGCCTGATCATTCTAAAGCAGATCGTGCAAAGCAATTGCTTGCCCATTTTGCCAAAATTGACTGATTTTAACCCTGCCTTTTTATCATGCAAATCATTCAGCCACATTATCATGCCATAGCCCGCACAGCTCAGGACTATGAGCGAATGTCAATGTCTGGAGTTGTAGCGGTGTGTGAACCCGCTTTTTGGGCGGGATTTGACCGCAGGCACCCGGAAACCTTTATTGATTATTTTGCTCAGATTTCAGAATTTGAACCAACCCGGGCGGCTGAGTTTGGTATCCGTCATTTTTGCTGGGTTGCGGTGAACCCAAAAGAGGCCGAAAATGTGGAACTCACCAATGAAGTGCTCAAGCAAATGCCCGAGTTTTTGGATAAGCCAAATTGCCTGGGAGTGGGCGAGACTGGATTACACAAATCCACGGCAAATGAGATCGCCGCACTTGAAGCCCATGTTGAATTGGCCATGAAGCATGATCAATTAGTTCTTATCCACACTCCTCATTTGTCAGATAAAGCTCATGGTACGAAAACTGTACTGGAGGTATTATCAGGGATGAATGTGAACCCGGATAAAATTTGGATTGATCATGTTGAGGAAGAGACAATCGAGTGGGTCCTCGATGCAGGCTACTGGGCGGGCATGACTCTGTACCCTGTCACTAAATGCAGTCCTCGACGGGCGGTGGATATTTTGGAAAAATATTCAACGGAACGATTGTTGGTTAATTCCTCAGCGGACTGGGGTCCGAGTGATCCTTTTACTTTGCAGGAATGTATTGTTGAATATCGACGTCGTGGACACCAGGTTCAAGAGGCAGTCGAGATTTTTCATAACAATCCTTGCCGATTCCTAGGGCAAAATCCCAAGTGGGACATTAAACCCATTCGGATTACCGAGGAATAGATCTCTATTCGATGCCATTTCAGCTTTACGATACCTTAACCCGGGAGGTGCGGGATGTCTTTGCCATGGATGGTAACACGGTTCGTTTTTATTGCTGTGGTCCAACGGTTTACGGACCTGCCCATGTGGGCAACTTTCGAACCTTTGTGCTCCAAGACGTTTTTCGACGAGTCTTAGAAACCAATGGGCAGAAGACCTATCACGCCCGTAATCTTACCGATGTGGATGATAAGACTATCCGTGAGTCTCAAGCAGAAGGTGTAAGCCTTGGAGAGTTTACCGATCGCTGGGCAAAAAGATTCAATAAGGATTGTTCTGCACTCAATCTTTTATCCCCGCATATTGAGCCATCTGCAGTTGGGCATGTTCCTGAACAGATTGCCCTGATCTCTAGACTAGTCGATGCGGGTAAAGCCTACCAAGGCCCGGATGGATCGGTTTATTTCAAGGTTGAGGCTTTTAAAAAGTATGGGGCTTTGTCCAGGCTTGCTGATCGGGAAATCACTACTTCCCGTACGGAACGGGAAACTTCGGATGAATACGATCGGGATTCAGCCGCAGATTTTGCCTTATGGAAGGCTCGCAGGTCAGAGGATGGAGAAAATTACTGGGATTCTCCATGGGGTGAGGGTCGTCCGGGTTGGCACATTGAATGTAGTGCTATTTGCCTGAAGCATATGGGAGAAAGTTTTGATTTGCACTCGGGCGGAGTGGACTTGGTCTTTCCTCACCATGAAAATGAAATCGCTCAGGTCGAAGCTGTAACCCATAAAACCTTTGCTCGCCATTGGTTTCATATTGCCCACTTGATGGTCGAGGGTACTAAGATGAGTAAGTCGCTGGGTAACTTGTATACATTGGATGATATAAAAGAGCGAGGCTATGGACCACAAGAAGTTCGATATCTTTTACTCTCCGGTAGTTATCGTCAGCCCTTGAATTTCACCTTTGATTCTCTAAATGCGGCAAGTAAGGCTTTGAAGAAATTAGCAGATTTTGCGGAGAAAATTGATGGCTCTGCCACTCCTGCAGGTTCCCCGCTTGTTACCGAATTTGGGCCTTTTCTCCCAGTTCAACAAGCCATTCTTAAAGATATGAACACTGCAGATGCCCTCGGGAAATTGTTTGGTTTGGTACGCGAAATATCTGATGCCTTGCTCAAAGGAAATTATTCAAAAGATGAAACTGAATTGGTTCGTTTACGAACCGGATTCCGTGCCGTTCTTGATCTTTTTGGGTTCAGCTTTTCTTCATCAAAGACAGAAGAAGCCCCCGCGGAGGTTGTTCAATGGGCAGAAGAAAGATGGGTTGCTAAGCAATCCAAAGAATGGGCAGTAGCCGATCAATTTCGGGAAAAAATTCAACAAGCTGGATGGGTGGTCAAAGACAGCAAGGACTCATTTGAGTTGATCAAGGCTTAATCCTTACGAACATCAAAATATTCCAATGAGTGAGTTAACTATTGAGCAAATCGGTTCTCGATCTTCCAAATGGGGAGAAGGTCCTATCTTTTGGCAGGACCATTTATATTATGTTGATATCGAAGGACACGCTTTGATCAGGTTGAATCCTCAAAACGGGGAGGAAAAGATTTGGGACATGGGCGAGAGAATAGGCACTGTGGTTCCCTGCCAGTCAGGTGATTTTCTGTGTGCGGGAGATTCGGGGATTTACCGCTTTAATCCCCTTGATGGATTAAAGACCAACATGGCAGACCCGGAAGCGGAAAAACGCCCTGATAATCGTTTTAATGATGGAAAATGTGACCCCGCTGGAAGGTTTTGGGCGGGTACGATAAGTACGGTTAAAAAAACGGGCGATGCCAGCCTTTATCGGTTGGATCAATCTGGTAGTTTGAAACGAATGATCCCGGGAGTAACCAATTCGAATGGAATTTGTTGGGACCAAGAAAAAAAGCTTATGTACTACATTGATACTCCGACTCAAAAGGTGACCGTATATGATTATGACCTTGCGAGTGGAAAGATCGAAAATCCCCGGAGTGCAGTAGACTTTACCAAGTTTGGTGTTGAGGGTTCTCCGGATGGGATGACCATGGACGCCGAGGGAATGCTCTGGGTTGCAATGTGTCACGGTGGTGCAGTTCTTCAGGTAAATCCCAATACTGGTGGGCTTTTGCGCAAAGTGGGACTTCCCTGTGTGGAAACCACTGCTTGTGCATTTGGTGGAGACCGCTTGGACCGATTGTTTGTCACCACCGGAATTCATAAAACTTTAGAAGAGGAAGGTGCCGGTCATGTTTTCGTGGTCGATGGCTTGGATGTTCAGGGCATCCTAGCCCAAGCCTACCTTGGTTAAGTAAACATCGGAGGTTTGATATTTCAAATACATTTGAAATATCAAATTATTCAGTCTAGGTAAAAAAGTTTAACGGACGGTTCTTTTTCATTTTTACAAAAATATATGTCAAGAATCGGTATGTTGTAGTCAATAATACATATTCCTAATATTTAGATTAAATGTTATCATTCCCAAAATGAGTTTTTCATTAAATAATAAAGTTGCTCTCATTACCGGAAGCACACGAGGATTGGGTTTGGGAATTGCTGAGTGTTTAGCAGATGCCGGAGCCAAGTTGGCACTCAATTACTATGGAAATCGAGAGGTTGCTGAAAAAGCGAGAGAGTCTCTACAAGCCAAGGGTGCCCATGTCATGGTGGTTCGGGCAGATGTCACCGATAAGGAGCAGGTCAGTTCGATGGTCGAGGCGGTGGAGGAAAAATTTGGATCGCTTGATGTAATTGTGCCCAATGCTACGGGACCACAACCTCAAAAACCAATTGAGGAGTATGATGCCGACTTCTATCGTGAGATGTACGATTTTTTTGTCCTCAGTCCATTTTTACTTGCCCAATCTGTATTGCCGGGAATGAAAAAGCGCAAATGGGGCAGAATAATAAATATTACCAGTGAAGTATTTCATGCATCCGTTCCGCAGTTTACAGCTTATGTTGCGGCAAAGGGTGGGCAGATTGGATGGAGTCGGAGTTTATCCGTGGAACTTGCGGCCACAGGAATAACCGTAAACACGGTGGCTCCTGGATGGATACCCACCGATCGACATGTTGATGATCCTCAGGAAGATAAGGATGCATATTTAAGTACGATACCAGTAGGTCGTTGGGGATCTCCAAAGGATGTTGGACAGGCGGTTAGGTATTTTGCCTCTGAAGAAGCCTCCTTTGTTACCGGACAAACACTCTGTGTAAATGGTGGACGAACTCCTTGGTAATCCTTGACCGATTAGATTCCCGTCTTCTTTATTTAAATCGATGAACATTAAAAAAGCCCTCTCACTATCCTTTCTCACCTATTTGCTTCTTCTTTTTAGCGGTTGTGGTGGTGAAAATCCTTCAGCGGTCGAAAAACCTTCCGATACCCCAACTTTTGCCTATGTGACCAATGGAATTGATCCCTTTTGGGATTTGTGTGCTGCCGGTGTGCGTATTGCTGAAAAAGAATTTGGCGTACAATGCGAAGTTTTGATGCCACCTAAAGGAGTGGTTGATCAAAAACGGATGATGGAAGCCATGCTTGCCAAAGGTGTAGATGGAGTTGCGGTTAGTCCGATTGATGCAGAGAACCAAACTCCCTTTCTTAATGAAGTCGGGCAAAACACCATATTAATTACTCAAGATGCGGATGCTCCTAAGAGCGATCGTCTTGTTTACATTGGAACAAATAATTACAAGGCTGGAAGAGCACTCGGTGGCTTGGTTAAAAAAGCCATTCCAGAGGGTGGGGAAGTGATGATTTTTGTGGGTCGATTGGAACAACTCAATGCACGCCAACGCCGGCAGGGAGTGATTGATGAATTATTAAACCGTCCAATGCAGAAACTCGACCAAGTGAAGTTTGATCCAGTGGATGCCTCGGACTTAAAGGCTGAAGGATCAAAATACATAGTTTTGGACACGCGCACCGATAACTTCGACAAAGCCAAGGCGAAAAGCAATGCCGAGGATTCCATGACCAAGTATAAAAATTTAAAATGTATGGTCGGTTTGTTTGCTTACAATCCTCCCGCCTGTATTGATGCGATTAGGGAGGCAAATAAACAAAATCAAATCAAGGTTTGTGGCTTTGATGAGCAGGATGCAACCCTGCAGGCAATTCTTGACGGAAATGCCCATGGGACGATCAGTCAACAACCTTGGGAGTATGGGTATGAATCGATTAAAATGCTCAAGTCTATTCATGAAGGAAAGCAGCCCGATGCCCAATATTTTGAACTACCTTTTCTTGTAGTTGACCGATCCAATGTGGAAGAGTTTTGGGCCAAGAAGAAAGAAATGGCTGCATTGGGTAAGCAACAATAAGGATGGACGAATCCTCCAGTCCCTTGCTTGAGGTAAGCGGATTACGAAAAAGTTTTCCTGGGGTACTTGCCCTTCGGGGTGTGTCTTTGCACTTACAAAAAGGTGAGGTTCTTGCACTAATCGGAGAAAATGGAGCCGGTAAAAGTACATTGATGAAAATCTTAGCTGGTGTTCAACCGGCTGACGAAGGAGATTTCCGTGTGTCTGGCAAAAAGGTTTCCTTTCGCAATGTAAACGACGCGATGGACAAGGGAATCGCTTTAATTCATCAGGAACTCAACTTGTGTGGGAACCTTGACTTGGCAGCCAATGTTTTTCTTGGGCGCGAACCGACAAAGGCTGGTCTTATTGATGAATCGGAAATGCGTAGGCAGACTGAAAAGTTTCTTTCTCAGGTTGGGCTTAATCTCCCCGTTGATACGCTTGCCGGGTCAATACCCATTGGTAAACAACAATTGGTTGAAATTGCCAAAGCTTTATCCTGTAACGCCCGTGTGCTGATAATGGACGAACCGACGAGTAGTCTTTCACAAAAAGAAACGGAAACTCTCTTTGAGGTGGTCAAGAATTTGCGGTCCAAGGGAATAAGTGTGATTTACATTTCCCACCGTCTTGGAGAGGTCAAGGAATTGGCCGATCGGGTAACCGTTTTTCGTGATGGAGAAAATGCCGGAGAATTAATGCAGGATCAGATTGATCACGATAATATGGTCAAACTTATGGTTGGTCGCGAATTGAGTGAATTTTACGACCGGCAAGTCCATAACCCTGGCAAGCCTGTTTTATCCCTTAAAGATTTACGATGCCCATCTTACCCCCAGCACCCGTTGTCGCTGGAAGTTTCTGAAGGGGAAATTGTGGGAGTTGCTGGTTTGGTGGGAGCAGGTAGAACAGAACTTTTACAAACAATTTTTGGGGTAACTCCAGCCTTGGGTGGTTCCTTGGAAATCAGTGGAGAAGCCAAAGAAATTCGAAATCCACGAGCTGCAATTTCTGTAGGTATTGCCCTGGCTCCAGAAGATCGAAAACAACACGGTTTGGTCCTGCCTATGTCGGTGCGTGAAAATAGTAGCTTACCTAGTTTACAAAGGGATGCTTCGCGTGGATGGTTGAATGAAAATGCAGAACGGACGGTCACCCAAAATGCGGTAAAATCGATGAAGATCAAAACACCCAATTACGAACAGATGGCGAGGTTTCTTTCCGGAGGAAATCAGCAAAAAATTGTTTTGGGTAAATGGTTGGCAATGTCTCCTAAATTGTTGCTGTTGGATGAACCCACACGTGGGATAGATGTCGGAGCAAAAAGAGAGATTTACAAACTGATGGAGAAACTGGCAGGGGAGGGCATGGCCATTCTCTTTGTTTCCAGCGAGATGGAAGAGGTCTTGGGCATGGCTGATCGGGCCTATGTTATGCACGAGGGTCAAATATCTGGTGAACTTAGCCGGGATCAATTGAGCGAGAAAGCAATCATGAACTTGGCAACCGGTAATCTCGCGGCGGCCTAATGTAATAAGTTTATATGAAAAAAAATGTACTTGGTATCTTTATTCTCTTGGTTGCAATCTTTGTGATCACGGCAGTAATCAATCCTAAATTCCTCAACGCATACAACATGCAAAACTTGATCAAATGGTCGAGTTTGTACGCAGTAATGAGCCTGGGGGTTGCCTTTGTTATTATAACTGGCGGCATTGATCTTTCCATCGGGTCAGTCGTTGGCTTGGTCTCGGTGGTCTTATCAATCTGCCTAAAACTGGAAGGGATGGATCCCTGGAGTGCAATAGGAATTACCTTGGTACTATCTTTGGGAATTGGTCTTCTTCACGGACTTTTAATAACCAAGGCAAAAGTCCAGCCGTTTGTTGTAACCTTATGTGGATTATTGGTCTACCGAAGTATGGGTCGCTGGCTTACCGATAACCAATCGATTGGTCCAATGCCTTACGAAGAAGATGCCGGGTATAAAAATTTAGAACAAATTCAGGGCCTTGATTTTCTGTTTAGTGGAAAGATTGCTTTGGGCTCGTTTAACCTTCCAACACCAGCTCTTTTTATATTGGTTCTTTCCATTGCCGCTGCGGTGTTCTTGCGTCGTACCATTTGGGGGCGCTACCTCTTTGCTTTGGGTAATAACGAAGAAGGTACTCGATATAGCGGGATTGATACGGATAGGATGAAAATCCTCGCCTATGTCCTATGCTCGTTGTTTGCCGGAATAGCGGGGATTCTTTTCGCTTTCGAATTGGATTCTGTCCAGCCTGCTCAAACTGGCGAATTTTACGAACTGTATGCGATTGCCGCTGCGGTGCTGGGTGGATGTAGTTTGCGTGGCGGAGAGGGTTCGGTCTTGGGTGTGGTCATTGCCGCTGCAGTTATTCGATTGATTTATAATTCCATAAATATGGTCGGTATATCGACACACCTCGAATTTGGCATTTTAGGGTTGGTAATTCTTCTGGGTGTGATCGGGGATGAGTTTCTCAAGAAAGCGGTGGCCCGGAAACAGGCTGCCCAAAAAACCTAGGTTTATTTGTCCGAATGTCCGAGGTCTCGATCCGGACAAATGAGGTCCCGTATTCTTTGCTTTAATTCCTTAGGTTGTGGAAATCCAGAATCTAACTTTCGGCACCAAACGGGCTTGTCGTTCAACCATACCTGGAAGACTCCTGCTGTTTCTTTTACTGGTTCCAGGGAAACGGACCCGATTTCTTGAGCAAAGGTAATCAGCACTTCTTGAGCTAGCCAAGTTGCTCGGAGCATCCATCCGCAACCGGGACAATATCGAATTCGTAGGGTGGGTTGTGTTGAGGGTTCGATTGAAACTGCCTTTGTCATTGCAAAATAGCTATCCTGTAGAATTAGCAAAATGCAAGAAAGGAGTTTACCGTTTTGGGTTTAATAGACCCTAAAAACTACCTGTCGCAAAAGGAAGGTATTTGGCTTGGCTGGTCATTCCAGTTGCCAACACTCAATGGGTTGGTTTGATAATCAAATTATGAAATTTATAGGAATCGACGTTGGTACATCATCGATCAAGGCATTGTTGGTTGATTCATCCGGCAAAGTCCTTGCTAGCAGTAACCCGGAATATCCGTTTCAAACACCTGCTCCCTTGCAAGCGGAAACAGACCCGGAGGTTTGGTGGGATGCCACCTGTAAGGCATTAAATGAATTATTAAAGGATGTGGAACCCGAATCCATTGCCGGGGTTGGATTAACCGGACAAATGCACGGCTTGGTAATCCTTGATGCTCATGGGCAAGTTCTCCGTCCGTGTATCATGTGGAATGATCAACGTTCTTTTAAGGAGTGTGAAGAGATGACCGAACGACTAGGAGAAGCTGAAGTTTTGCGTCTTACAGGTAATCCAATCCTTGCTGGTTTTACCGCTCCCAAATTACGCTGGGTTGAAAAGAATGAGCCAGAAGTTTTTTCCAAAATTTCCAAAGTACTTTTACCTAAGGATTATATTCGCTATCGATTGAGTGGAGAATTTTTCTCCGAAATGTCGGACGCATCGGGCACATCCATGCTTAATGTAGGAGAGAGAAAATGGTCGGACGAAATCCTCTCGGGTATGGGTTGGTCAAAAGATTGGTTGCCCGAACTTACAGAATCTACGATTGCATCGACCAAGATTTCCCCGGATGCAAGTTCTCAAACTGGTTTATCCATAGGCACCCCAGTTATTGCGGGTGGAGGAGACCAGGCGGCTCAAGCTGTTGGATGCGGAATAGTTCAGGAAGGTATGGTTTCGGCAACTCTTGGTACAAGTGGGGTCGTTTTTGCTCAGAGCGATCAGTACCGTGTGGAACCAGAGGGAAAATTGCATGCATTTTGTCATGCCGTTCCCGGTAAATGGCATTTGATGGGAGTGATGTTGTCTGCGGCTGGTTCTTTCCAGTGGTATAAAAATAATTTGGGCAGAGAGGAACAATCCATTGAGGATGGGGGAGGGGAGAATGCCTACGAACTCCTAACCCAATCTGCAGAACAAGTGGCTGCGGGGTGTGAAGGTTTGGTCTTCCTTCCTTATTTGTCTGGCGAGCGAACGCCCCACCCGGATCCCCATGCCCGGGGCGCTTTTGTCGGTTTGACTTTGCGGCACAGCAAAGCTCATCTTACACGGGCTGTATTGGAAGGAGTAAGCTACGGATTAAAAGATTCGCTCTCTTTAATGCAGGGACTGGGCATTCGGCCTGATAAAGTAATTTTATCCGGTGGTGGGGCTAGGTCTTCCCTGTGGAAACAAATGTTGGCCGATATTTTTGAATCACCCTGTTCCTTGGTCAATGCACGGGAGGGAGCCGCCTATGGTGCCGCATTGCTGGCCTCGGTCGGATGCGAACACTTTTCTTCAGTTGAGGATGCCTCAGCTTCATGGATTGAAGAAACCGAGCGTGTGGCGTTGAGTTCAAATCCTTCCAAGTATCATAAAAACTATAAAATCTATCAGAGTCTTTATCCCAGGCTCAAAGAATCCTTCAGGGAATTGTCTGCACAATGAATCTTGTTGGTAGTAAAAAACAGGGGGGTGAAATCTATGAAACCGCTCGGTCGCTTGGAGAGTATTTACTTTTTCATTATGGATCACAGGAGGAACAGTTTCCCTGGCCGGGTGGTCCCAAAGATGCCCTTGATTTTGCCCGTCGAAGTGTGGAGGAATTGATCGATTCTTCCACATCCATTGGGCAAGTATTAGACCTTGGATGTGCGGTGGGGAAAAGTAGTTTTGTATTGGCTAATATCTCCGGTCAAGTTTTGGGTATTGATTATTCAGAATCCTTCATTGGTGCTGCTAATAGCCTGTTACAATCGGGATCACTCAGTTATCAATACCATGAAGAGGGGAGCAGGTGGAAAGATGCATCGGTAAAAATATCTGAGCTTCCATCCAACCTATCTTTCGAAGTTGGAGATGCGTGCAATTTACGAAAAGACCTTGGGCAATTCGATGTCGTCCATGCGGCCAATCTACTTTGTCGTTTACCTGACCCTTTATCCTTGCTCGATCGACTTCCCGACCTTGTCAATCCAGGTGGCCAATTGATTCTTACCACTCCTTTTACCTGGCTCGAGGAGTTCACTTCTCCTGAAAAGTGGTTGGAGGAAGGAGATTCGGCATCCGCATTAAAGAATATTCTTGAAGAACACTTTATTTTAGAAATGGAAAAAAACTTACCTTTTCTGATTCGTGAACATCGTAGAAAATTTCAATACAGCCTGGCCTTAGGTATGAGATGGAAAAGAAAATGTGAGTCATGAAAATTGCCGATTTTCTTTCTTTAATTGAAAAAGAAAATGAGCCATCGGGAGAATGGTCATCACCGTTGCAGGCCCTATGGTGGGCAAAAAAAGGAAATTGGGAGAACGCACACGAATTAGCCCAGAGTGCGGGTTCGGTTGAAGGAGACTGGGTGCATGCTTATTTGCATCGCGAGGAGGGAGATTTAGGCAACGCGGCATATTGGTATAGCCGTGCAGGCAAACCAGTATGCCACACGAGTTTGCCTGTTGAGTGGGAAAAGATGGTTAAAGAATTACTCAAGGAATGAGAAAGTCCGACCCATTGGAGCAGGACTCTCTTATCCCTGAACAGACTAAATGGGATTGGCTAACTCCATTGTGCTTACTCGGTCTGTGTCTTATGAGTATAATCTTTATTCGTTCTGCCCAAGCTTTTGGGGGTGGGAATTATTGGAAAATGCAAATTCTTTGGTCTGTAATTGGATTTTCTCTTTATGCTGTCGTTTCGGTAATTAATTACCAATTGTGGATGAGGTACGCTCATATTTTCTATTTCTTAGTAATTATTGGATTACTTTTGGTTTTTGGCGGTCCAATGATTTACGGTGCTCGCAGGTGGATTGACTTTGGATTATTTAAGGTGCAACCGTCCGAAATTGCTAAGTGGTCGACCATGATATTCGGGGCAAGTTTGTTAGCCCGATCTAAAGTCGGAGACATGCAGGATTCCTTACGAGGAATTCTCAAGGTTGCGGCTTGTTTTGCTTTGCCAATGTTCTTGATTTTTTTACAGCCAGATTTAGGGTCTACATTGGTATTTCCACCAATTGCCTTCTCACTTTTATACGTCGCCCGCATGCCAACTAAGTTTTTCATTTCCACGTTTGTCGTATTCGTGGTGTTGCTTGGTTTGTTAGGCTTCGATTTATTTAACTACTATCAATATAAACTAGAGAATCCCAAACCCTCGGATGCCGTGGTGGCATACGAGGACTCCTCACTCCTTCCTCTCAAGGATTATCAACGCAAACGCATTCTTACCTTTGTTGCGCCCGAAGTCGAAGACCCACAAGGTGTGGGTTCGAATTGGAACCGCATCCAAGCCCTGATCGCAGTCGCCACTGGTGGTGTCTCCGGCAAAGGTCTCGGGGAAGGGATGCAAGCCAAACTCGGATATTTACCAACTGCAGTGGCCCATAACGATTTCATCTTTGCCGTAATTGCTGAAGAATCAGGATTACTTGGTGGCAGTCTAGCCATCGGGATGTTATGCCTGGTGGTCTTCGGTTGCCTGCGAGTAGCTGCACAAGCCGCAGATCGTTTCGGTTCGATGTTGGCAGTTGGCGTATCCGTCCTCTTGATGACCCATATTTTCATCAATGTCGGGATGACTATTGGAATCACCCCCATAACTGGGCTGCCCTTGCCCTTCTTGAGTTATGGCGGTTCCTTTATGGTCGTTTGCTTCCTTATGCTTGGAATGGTACAAAGCGTATTTCGTTATCGAAAGTCTGTCTTGTGAAACTTTTTAGACCAAATGTACGCGTTGTTCAGATGAGGGTTGGATTCTTCAACACCTCCTATCATGGCCAGAAGAAATAGGCGCAGAGCCTCCTCGAAAAAAAGATCAAAACAATCCCCTGAAGATAATTCAGGAGAAGAATTACCCAAAAACGACTTAAGTGCCGCCCCTTTGGAAAAACCTCCTATCTTAATTGATAAAAAGGAATTAAGAGATGCGGCTCTGGAAAGGGCGAAAAACCGTCCGATCCGAGAACGTATTATGTCTTTCTTTCGACGAGAGAAGAAAGAAGATTACAAAGAAATTATCATTAATACAGAAGCTCTCGAACGACGGGTAGCAATGATGGAAAATGGTATCCTTCAGGCATTCGATATCGAAAGGCTTGATAAGGACCGAATGGTAGGGGCAATTTTTAAAGGAAAGGTACAAAACCTTGAAGCCGGTCTTAAAGCCGCGTTCGTAAATATTGGCCAAGAGAAAAATGCATTTTTGCATTACTGGGATATGTTACCGGGTGCAAATAACGATCCATCAGTTGAAATCGTTCTTGAAAATAAAAAGAAATCAAGCGGGAAGAACGAGGCAAAGTCTGTTTCGGACATTCCTAGGGTTTTTCCAATTGGGTCAGAAATTGTTGTCCAAATAACTAAGGCACAGATCGGTACTAAGGGCCCTCGAACCACGACCAATCTTTCTTTGCCTGGTAGGTTCCTTGTGCTCATGCCATATGCTGGACAATGTGGAATATCTCGTAAGATTGAAGACAAGGCGGAGCGGAAGAGGCTTAAGCGTATTATTGGTAACCTTTCTCTTCGGGAAGGAATGGGAGTGATTATACGTACGGTCGGGCAAAATAAACCTGAACGCTTTTTTGTCCGAGATCTTCATATTTTGATGCAGCAATGGGATCAAATTGAATCCAGAATTAAAAATGAGAAGGATCCCTGTATGCTTTACGAGGAACCCGACTTGATTGGATTAACGGCTCGTGATTTTCTAACTGACGATGTCGATCGAGTGCAGATAGACAACCGTGAGGATTATACACGCCTGATCGATACAATTCAGAGAATATCTCCAAAGTCCAAAGCAAAAGTATCTTTGTTTGAGGAAGAAATACCTATCTTCCAACGCTTTAATATTGAGCGTCAAATCGAACAGACCTTCATGAGGCGCGTGAAATTGCCCTCAGGTGGTGAAATAGTAATGGAAGAAACGGAGGCTTTGGTATCCATTGATATCAATACAGGCAGCCATAAGGGGAACCGTAAGGACGGGAAAAACTTTATTTTACAGGCAAATTTGGAAGCTGCGGTAGAGGTAGCTCGTCAAATGCGACTTAGAAACTTGGGCGGATTGGTAATTATTGATTTTATCGACATGAAAAACCGGAGCGATCAGCGCAAGGTATTTCAAAAGATGAAAGCCTCGATGTCTGATGATAAAGCCAAGCACAATGTTTTGCCCATTTCCGAGCTCGGAATTTTGCAGATCACGCGACAACGCCATGATGAAAGTAATTCTAGCGGCGTTTACGAACCCTGTCCGTATTGCAAGGGTCGCGGAATTGTTAAATCGCCAAGATCTATAAGTATTGAAATTCAACGACTTGTTTCCAATGCAGTTCGCCGAATTAAGGCAGATGGTCATGACTCTTCAACCCTGAAGGTTTTCTTACACCCATCTGTATTGCGTAGACTGCGCGGTCCAGATGCTTCACTCTTATCCAAATTGGAAAAAAATTATGGTTTGCAAATCAGTTTCCAAGGTGAGGAAAGTTACCATATGGAAAATTTCAAAGTGGTGGACGAATCGAATGGAAATGAAATCCGCTAATTTTTAAATACTAAAAAATGCGAATTCTATCCGCATTTGATAAATTTAAAGACTCCTTTTCAGCTCAGGATGCATGTGCTTTGGTCAAGGAAGTTGCATCTGATGTTTCTTCCAGGTTAGAGGTCATTTCTTGCCCTTTAACGGATGGTGGTGAAGGTTTCGTTGAGATCTTAACTCCCAAGTACGAGGGTGAGATTATAAAAGTTCCAGCTAGAGATTCTATTGGTAGAGAAAAAATAGTTGAGATAGGCATGGTCTCCATTGAGAGATTGAGTTCTTCCGTTCGTACCTTGCTAGATCTTCCTCCTAGCGGAAAGTTGGCGGTCTTGGAAATGGCTTCGGTTTGTGGATTGAGCGACCTGCAACCAGAGCAACGAAATCCCTGGCGTACTTCAACGATAGGCGTGGGCGACCTTCTATTACATGCCAAAGCAAATGAAGCTGATTGTATCCTTTTGGGAATAGGTGGGAGTTCGACTAACGACGCTGGCATTGGAGCCCTTTGTGCTCTTGGAATGGAGTGTGTGAAAATTAATGGTCAATCGATCAAATTTCCAAGTCCGGATACTTGGTCAGATCTTTCCTTGTCTGGTCAGTCTGACATTTCATCTATGCCGCCAATTCGCATTGCTTGCGATGTTGATAATCCATTGCTTGGAGAAGATGGAGCTACTAAACAATTTGGACTCCAAAAGGGTTTAAAAGTGAATGAGCTGAATAATTTAGAAGCTTCAATGGTTCGAATGCTCGATCAATTAAAGGAATTTTTCCCTCAGGCTCATCGATTGTCTAAAATGGCTGGAGCGGGTGCAGCCGGAGGTATTGGTTTTGGGCTGTCTCTGATTGGAGATGTCAAACTGGTAGGGTGGGTTTGAATTGGTCAGCCAATGGTTAGACCTCGAGAATGAAATCGGTAAAGCTGATGTAATTTTTACCGGTGAAGGTAAGTTTGATCAAACCTCCTGCCGGGGTAAAGGCCCGTTTCAGATGCTATCATTAGCTAAGGTCGCCAATAAAAAAGCGGTCCTGTTTTGCGGTTCAATAGATTTGGACCTGGTGGATAATTGTAATAAGAAATTTCCTAATGTTCTCTTTGTTCCGATTGCCCAAAAAAATACCCCGTTACTAGAAAATCTCAGGGCTGGACCACTCAATTTAAAGAGTTCCTGTCGTAAAGTCTTTGAAGATCGAAGAATTAATTGGGATTTCAAGTCACCGATTAGTAAGGAGGTTAGGTTTAAAAGAATTCGCAGGGTAAAAAAATTCCTTAAACCTCTTCCCCGGAGGTCGAATGTTCATCGATACCCCGTTCTTAAATGGTTTGCTGAAACTGCTTATAAAAGATCGTACCTTTGGTCATTTAAAGGCCAATCCATGCAGGCTGCTCTATTTTGGGGTATTTGGATATCAATGCTTCCAATCGTGGGTATTCAAATGATTGTAGTGTTTTTCGTTTCTCTACTTGTTCGGGCAAACCTTCCCTTGATTGTTGCCCTGCAGTGGATTTCAAACCCACTCACTATGGGGCCGATTTATTTTGCCGATTATAAAATAGGAATGATTTTGATCAACTTGATGGGTTTTAAGTATCCCAAGAATAGTCTTCTTAGTAGAAACTATGATTGGTCTGAGTTTTCTATGAAAGAGTTATTGAGGCTATTGGACACTTTCCCCCCCATGTTTTTAGGTGGCTCGGTTTTGGGTATCTTTATGGGAGTTTTCGCGGTCTTTCTTTACAAAATTTTCAGCAAGTTCTACAAAAACTAAATGAATGGTGAAAAAACTAGATTAATGGCGAAAAATTTCCGCCGAAACTTTTCACTTTTACAGGTCTGTTTGATCTGTTTAATTCTCGGACCTTTTACAACTTTATGCCTGGCTAGTTCAAACATCAGACTCGGTATTGATTATTTGCAGGACCGTGAATTTGATATTCTGCAAAACAAGAGAGTAGGGCTGCTTACTCATCCTGCCGGAGTCAATTCATTAGGAAAAAGTACCGTATTGACTTTGCACAATGCAAGTAAGGTCAATCTTGTTGCCCTGTTTGGCCCGGAACACGGTATTTACGGAGACGAGAAAGCGTCTGTTCCAGTCGATGATAAAATAGATCATAGGACTAACCTGCCTGTCTATTCTCTTTATGGAAAATTCCGTAAACCAACTTCAAAAATGCTCGGAGGCTTGGATTGTTTAGTAATCGATCTCCAAGATGTCGGGGTGCGTTGTTATACTTATATTAGTTGCATGCGTTATGTGATGGAAGCTTGTTTTGAAGAGGGTGTTGAAGTGGTTGTGTTGGATAGGCCTAACCCTTTAGGTGGTTTAAAAACCGCGGGCCCCATGATTGATTCGGAATGGATTAGTTATGTCGGAGCCTTCCCCATGCCTTTTGTTCACGGGATGACCATCGCAGAGATTGCACTTTGGTCAAAACAGTACCGGGTGTTTTAAAAATTGAAGATAAGGTACGAAGGAAAGGAAAACTTACCCTAGTTCCAATGATCGGATGGAAAAGAAATATGACCTGGCCAAGTACGGGGTTGGTTTGGCGTCCAACCTCACCAAATATTCCAACTCTTGATTCTGTAGCTGGTTATCCAATGACGGGGCTTGGTGCTCAAATGGGAAAATTCAAACATGGAATTGGTACGAAGTATCCGTTTCGATTGCTAACCTTTGACGGGAAATCACCCGAGGAGTTAAAGCGGGCATTGGAAAGCCTTAATCTCAAAGGATTGTCATACAAAATCAAGCAAACATCCAATGCTTCAGGCAAGTCCGTAAGGGGCGTTTACCTAGTAATACAAGATTGGTCTATTTGGCGACCGACAGAGCTTGCATTTGCTATGATGCAGTTAACTGCTCGTTGGCAAGAGCCGAGCCCATTCTCAACTGCCAAGCAGTCTGAGATTAATCTCTTTAACAAACATGTTGGTTCGAGTGCTTGGTGGAAACATATCAAAACCAAAGGCAGTGAAGTTGACCCTGGGCCTTTCCTACTCAGTTGGGACGCTGAGGTTGACGCCTTTAGCCGCAAGAATAAGTCATATCTTCTCTACTAAAGAGAAAACCTTATCTCCTCAGCGGATTAATTCGTCTTGGGATAGAATTTTTAGCTGATATGCCCGTAGGGCTTCTTCGGCAGTATCTTCATCTTCCATAGCAACCGCGAGTACAGGTTTACCATTTGGTGGATGCATAAATGAGTATACATAATGAATATTTATTTCAGCTCGGAGCAAAGCTTTAGTAAGACTTTGAAATGAGTCCTCCTTCTCCAATTCAACTGCAAGTACCTTTCGTTCGGTAAAGCTAATTGATAAACTCTTGAGTAGCCTGGCTAAATCTTTGGGATAGTTTGGAATCAAGCGGATCACTGCACTGTCCGTAGTATCAAGGACCGAAATAGCCAGAATATCAATATTCTCGTCCTTAAGCATTGAAATAAAGTCATTTAACCAACCAACTTTGTGCTCGGTGTAGATAACAAATTGCCTAATGGGTTCTTTGCCTGGGCTACGCAAGGTAGAGGATCCATCACTTGGTTCGATCATGAAAATTTAAGAAGTTGAGGGTGGAAAGTTTTATTTTGGTTAATGCGAACTTGCGTAGACAAAGGCATCTAGCGTAGGAATAATCTATATTATACATGAGTCGTATTTTTATATACCTTTTACCCGTTTTAATCGCGAATCAAGTACTTTGTGGGAATGAAGGATCCCGCTGGCTTAAGTCCGACCTATCTTCTCTGACGGATGCGGCAGATTCTGGTGATGCGTTTGCCCAAGGATTTTTGGCTCTTTGTCATTTGCACGGAGACAAAAACTTAAATATTTCTTTTCTCGAAGCTAGGTTTTATGCAGAAAATTCCGCCAGTCGTGGACATTGGTTGGGCAATTTCGTACTTGGGCACCTGGCAAGATATAAACCTATGGGACCAAATTCTGATTTGGTTGCTAAATATTTATTTAAATCATTTCGTGATCCAGATGGAAAATTAATTAAACAGGCAGCGATAGGGGATCCGGTTGCATTATATGTATTGGCGGAAATTTTTACCGCCGAGGAGGTGCAGACCATTCTCAAACAAGATATGCAAATGGCAGCTGAATACTATTCGGCTTCAGCTAATTCAGGCTATGCACCGGCCTGTGTTCAAAGTGCTTTAATCAAGCTTCACGATCTATCCAATTCGTTGGTTGGTGATGAGGATGCAAATAGGCAAAGGGGCATAAACTTATTACAACAGGGAATAGATCAAAAATTGCCCGGGGCACATCATTACTTGGGCAGATGCTACTTGGAGGGATTGGGAGTCAAGGAAGACAAGTCTCTTGCCTTAGTTCATTTTCAAGCAGCTGCAGATAGAGGATTTGGTCTGTCCTTATTAATGGTGGCTGATTTTTATGCCTACGGTTTAACTGGTTCATCCAGAGAAGATCTTGCCTATCAATATGCAGAAAAGGCTCTGGAAGTTCACCAAGCTGGGGCTGAGGAAAAGCTCAACGAATATGAAAAGCTCTTTAATCCGGCCCCCGAGATAATTGAAACAGAAAATATTGAAAATATTTCCATAGATAAGGAGAAGACAGATACTGGACCACTCCAGTTGAAACAAACTCGAATTCTGACACAGATTTTACCAGTCCCGTTGATAAACCTTTTCGTTTACCCTCCTTATATGGAAAAACCGAGCCTGCTAACACTGACCCTGTGCCGGAACCTATCAAAGAGACCGCAAAATCCCTCTGCCAGGTAAATCTACTCAAAGCCAGCCAGCCTTATTGCCCCCAGTTGACCAGATTCGAGAAGATGCCAAAAAGGTGTACTGGGGAAGTTCTAAATCAAAATCTATGGAGGATGCATTTAAATCATTTGAAAAGTGTGCCAATCTGGGAGATGCGGAGTCTGCAAGGTATCTAGGTATCATGTATTTGCGGGGAAAGGGTATTTCAAAAAATGTAGATGAAGCTTTAAAGTGGCTTGAAGTTGCGGCAAAGCGTGGAGACGGTTTAGCGGAGAAAAATTTGTTATCTCTACGAAAAATTATGAAGAAATAACATTTTTTTAGATTTACCAAATTACTCAAACCCGATACGAATAACATTTCAAATTGGAGAGATGGCAGAGTGGTCGAATGCGCTGGTTTGCTAAACCGGTGAGGAGCTAATCGTTCCTCCACGGGTTCGAATCCCGTTCTCTCCGCCATTTTAACCTTTTTACTGTGCAACGGATAAGCCTTTTAAGTTTTTTACTCTTAATGATTGTCTTCGTTGGGTGCAATCGCACTGCATTTAGAGGGAGTCCAAATGGAATTGGTTCAAATTCAACCACATCTACTTTTTACAAGAAATCAAATTTAGAATATTTGACCTTGGGAAGAAACCGAATTGAGGTGGAAGAATTGATGGGTCTACCGGAAGGAAGAACTCTTGGGGAAAAATCAGATTATTTGTGGGACTATCGTAGACCCGTAAAAGATGAAGAAACTGGAGAAATTTTTGATTGGAGTTTAATTACCTTTCATTTTTCTCAAGGGATATGCTCATCTATAGACATTACCTTAGCCAACCCCCCTCCTCAACTTCTTGACGAGGAAAAAACATACAATAAAGACAACGGTCTTAAATCACTCCCCTAAAGCTTTTAGTTTGGATTAAAAACCTAGTTCGCTGCTAGACGTACGATTGAAATTCCACTGGCATTTGGATTTGTTTCAATTTTTTTGCCAAATTTATCCTTAATTAATAATTTGTCACCTGACGAGCAGGTTACAGTTAGGGCACCACCATGAGAGATCGAAGCTGTTTCCCCGGGTTTCATTTTTAACCATTGTAACTCTGTGCCTTTGGTATCTTGAACCAATGCCCAAAGGTCTGCCCGTGCCTCTAAAGTAAAGCGCGCCGAGTTAGTTTCTTGGCGCTGCCCTGGATAGGGTTGACGCTTTTGTGTCGGGTTCTGATAGATCCGTTGCCTGGGAGGATCTGCAGGCGGGGGAGTATAAAAGGATTGGTTCTCATTGGAAAGGGGTGCCTGATAGTTTGTAGGTTCGCTGTAGGGTGGTATGTAGGTGGCGGTACTTGGTTGGCCACCATATACTTGAGAGGACTGGTACCTTTCTTGAGGAACCGGGAAACTAGGGTAGGGAGGGGGGGCGTTAGGGATAGATGTTACTGAAGATTTTCGGCAACTCGTAAAAGATAAGATGATCCCTAAAAAAGTAATTCTAATAAGTCGTAGGTCATGCATGTAATAAAATAGTCAGAATCATAGTATGTTATAGTTGCTAAGCATGATTACGCTTGGAGCAACCGTAAACTTAAAATCAATGATATTCGTGGAGAAAAGAAAAATAATAATCATTTTTTTCGGTGTTTAAATATCATATTAATTTTTCATGCTAATAGTTATTTTAATAGATTTTTTGATTGATTTAAAGTGTTGCAAAAGAACTCATAATTAGGTTGAACTATTCGCGAACGTAATTGTTCACTTAGACTCCTTCGGTTTGGGCAAGACCGGGGGAGTCTTTTTGTTAAATGTCTCTTCCGTAAATATTAGAGTTTAACTAAAGTTAAATTTAGTTCATTGATCATAAATCATGAAAAAGTTTCTAAATACACTCACTATTTTGTCTTTTATTTCAATATTTCCAGCAAGTTCATTTGAAAGTATTGCCCAATCTAAGCCGATTAAAAGACCTCCTTCTTTGCCGGTCAATATTCCACCTCCACCTAATTTTTCTGGCAGTTCTTCAAAAAATGCAAAGTTTCAAATTGTTAGTGCAGAGTATTATTCTCAGGATTCTAAACCTTTTCTTTATAAAAGATTAGTCAAACTCGACACTTCAACCGGAGAAGCTTGGGTACTGCATTCTGTGCAAAAGAATGGAACCGAAACTCGTAGATGGATTCCTTTGGAGAAGAAATAAGTAATTCTTTAAAGTGATTAGCTGATCTGCTTATAACCGCAAAATGTGCGGGCTAAGGTTTTTTTTCAGCTTTTTCCAGCCTGGTCTCCAAACCAGACAATCGGTTCAGGATCTTTTTGTTTTTTAAAGAGAAATAACCGATTAGTAGTAAAATACCAATCAAGACGACTAGGGCTTGGCCAATTGGGAATCCCTCCCACTGGTGATTCCATGCTAGATAAGATGAGCTTGCTCCTAGGGTGATAAAGGATAAAGCAGCACCCAAGTTGATGATAAGTCCCGTTATTCCTTTGGGACATTCTCTGCCTAAAAGTTCACGACTATTTAGCATGAGCAGACAAGAAAGTAGGGCATAAGGAAGGATAGCGAGACTAATAAAGTAAGTAGGGTCTGCTACCCAAGAATCTTGGTTTGACCAGACAAATGGGCCTACCGAGGCAAGTGCTAAGAGTAGAGAACCAGATTGAAAGGGAGCACCTTTGTGTGGTTTTCCTAATACCTCGCATACTAAATGGCCATTAAGCACCATTAAAACAACGATTGTGGAAAAGGAGATTAGAATAACCGAAACTCCAAGCAAATATTTAAGTGATTCATTTCCTCCGTGGCTAAAGGACAGAATCCATTGTTTAATATTCGAACTGACAACAAGTTTAGCAAGTCTTTGATCTGCTAGAGAGAGGTTATTTATTTTTTCTTCCTGTTGGAATGGTACCAATGCATTGTATTCACTTTTTCCGATCTCTTTACTGACACGAAGAGCTAAAAGATCATGCACACGACCAGAGCTTTCTTTTTCCATGAAGAGTGAGTTTTTTTCAATGGATTCAACCGGTTCATTGATCAATCTTTGATGTGCAACCGCTGAAAGTAGAGTTAAGCAGGATGAGCAAAGAAGAAATGGAATAAACAGACCCGAGAAGAGGTTGAATTTAGCAAATTCATTGTGGCCTCTTTTCCACCCTCTTCCCAACAACAATAGCGGGATTCCAAAGAGCAGGTTTATGCCAAGTGTCGATGAAAAAGTGATCAAAGTAAGTTCTCTTTGCCTTGATACGAGTTGATCCTCCCAGAAAGAACGAAAGTCCCCTGTTTTTTCTAATAAGGGGTGGTAAGAACTGCTTACTTCATTGAAATGAGTGGTGGACGGAATAAACCCGCTCAAGATATTGGTAATCGAAATTTCAGACTTGGGCAGGGCAATGAGTAGTGAGGCAAGTAAGCAAGCGAATAGCGATAAGAGTATCAATCTGAGTGTCCATTGAAAGAGCTTGGACCTAAGTCCGGACCGCTCATACCAAAAGGAAAGAAATATAGATAGTCCAAGCATGATAACTGCCACTCCAATCTTTCCAGCTTTGCTATCTAAAACGGGGAACAAGAGAGAACCTGTAATTTCGGCTCCAAATTTAAATTGGGGCATGCACCATGCAAAGTTGGTGAGCATGGCGGCACCAGCGAGCCACCAGCCGAGGCTCGGGTTCCATTCATTTTTGAGCAATACAAATAGGCTCTGTTGAGAGTTTAAGGTGATATGGCTCACTGCCCATAAGGAAAACATTCCTAACAACATTGCCCATGCCTGCACCCACAAGCCTTCTGTTCCAAGTCTCTGCCCCAGTCCCAAGGAACCAACAAGGCAACCTGCACTCAGTGCTGCAAGTGCAAGCCACATCCCCGGTCCATTAATTCTTGTGAAGGTGAAATACTTGGCGAATGTACCTAGTGAGTTAGCCTTCTCTAGTACCCTTGCTTCTTTAATGGAATCGGACACAGTTGGAAAATTCTAGAGGATATAAAGTTTAACGGGTTTTGAAAAAAGCAGAGGAGGGTTATTTAACCTCCATGCTTCCACGCATCATCGCAAAATGTCCAGGGAAAGTACATACGTATTCGTATTCACCTGCAATTGTGGGGGCTGTAAAGGATATGCTCTCTGATTCCCCTGGCCCGAGCAGTTTAGTATGTGCTAAAACATCTCCAAGCAAAGATTTAGGCAGTGGATTGGTTGCACTTCCCCCTGATGCTAAAACTTTCTGACCAAATGAAATAGCGTCCGCTCCTTTTTTTAATAACACCCAATTGTGACCCATAGCTATTTTGGGAATGGATCCGATATTTTTAAGAGTCAAACGAATGGATTCTCCAGGTTTTGCCTGAAAATTTTTGATATCGAATTGCATGGCATCATTTCCAGAAATGATAACCTCTTTAACCGGTTCCGGATTGGCAACTAGGGAAAGTGAGAAGGTGAAGAGAAAAAAGGGTAGGAATCGACTCATGGCGTTATGGTTGGTTGGGGTAGGGTGCGTTTTCGCTTTTTAACAGAGGACTAGACCTTGGTCATGGGGGCGTAGCGGTAATAGACTTCGAGCATCAAAATAGTCATGGTTGTTCTGTATATGTCAGAGTCTCCATGAAAGTGATATCCATGGGGCCAATGACCATCAGATTCCTGAGCTTTCACCACAACCTGTTGGAATTTTTTATTCCATTCTCTCCAATATTTACTGCTACCTGACCCTGTAGATTGGAAACAAGCCTGTGCATGGTAGTACCATTCGTACACATTTACCTTTTCCCAATCTTCAAAAAGTCTTTTTTCGACTATATAATCTAATCCTTTTTTAGCTTCTGAGGATTTAGCATTTTTCCAAATTTGGAGACTGAGGACACCAGTTCCTGTGAAGACTAGATTTACCTCCAGCACCTAATTTATAAGCGAATTTCCATCAGCTGATTGGCACTTTTTTACATACTCGATTGCTTTGTCCATCGTTTCGTCTACTTCCAAACCTGTAATGCCTGTAAGTGCAAAAGCCTTAAGGGCTTGAATACACCAACCCGTTACAGATAAATCAACATGGGCACCAACTCCCAACCCAAATCCATATGCCCATCCACCATTTGGATTTTGCCCATCGATTACCAGTTTGATTGCTCGTTTGGCATATTCTTTGAGCTTGGGAATTTTGGTCATGGTGTAGGCTTCGCAAAGTGCGTAGCTTCTTATGGGGTGAGCGTAGATCCCGTGGTTACCTCCACCTTTAAGACCAAGAAATTTTCCACTACCGTCATAATTCCCAAGTTTATCGGGTGGAGTGGAGGTGAGAAAATCAATGCCCCGTTTAACTGAATCTCCGAATCCTGGGGAGTCTTGGAGTTCGCAGTGACCGAGGTAGGCGAGTAATGCCATAGCCGTCATGGCATCGCGGTGGTCAGCACCCCCGCCGTATTTTTCACCTTTATCATCTTTGTCCTGCTTGCCCCAACCTCCGTCTGCGTCCTGTACATTCTTTAACCAATTCAGCCCTCTAACGATTGCATCTTCGGTCATATCCTTCCCTCCACCGGAACGAAGTCTTTCTACCCGTTTTTTAGGATCGCACCGTTGTTGCATCACCTTGGGTAAGCTCATGCTGATACCCTTCAGAGCACTCTTCATGGCTTGGTTGTTCATCGTCGATTTGGACATTTGCGGAGGGGCCGCTTCCACAACGGGAGCAAGATCTTTAACATCCAATTCGTTAAAATCGGGCAGGGCAATTTCGGACACGGTGGTGGTCTTAAATTCGGACTTCGATGAGGGGGTTGCCTTTTTTTGGCGCTGCATCAATTTCTGCATTTGTTTTTGCACCTGTTGTTGCTGCTGGGCTGCAGGTGGGCCTGCTTCCCCAAAATCTGAATCCCCTTCCTCACCAACTTGAACAACGATGGTCCATGCGAGCATAAAACCAATAATCCCCACAATGATACCGAGTGATAAGAGAAGACTGTTCAATAACCTGTATTCGCGAAGATATTTCCCGAAGGCACCCTCAGCAGGTGGCACTTCTGTGACTTGACCTGAATCTTCCTCATTGGAAAATTCGGAGTCGTCTTCGTAATCGGCTTCTTCTTCGGTCTCAGCTTCTTCGTCCATTATTATTAACAGGGTGGGTGAATAGAATAATTTAAACTTATCGATACAGAACGATAAAGGTCAAGCAAGCACAGAAGGCGGAAATGATGCACAGGTTATTCAATATTATCTGAGAATCTAACTCCTGATGCCATTGACTTCGGTAGGAAATCAAATTGAAATTGTACTTTTATGATAACCTATTACTCGAAAGTGTTTCCAGGCTTGTTGGTTTTGGTGGCACTCTTTGGTCCTTTGTTAAGCTATGCTGAGGAGGCACATACATATCCGGAAATTTCCGAGATCGGACCAGGGCGTTATCAATTTGGGGACGTTTTAATTGATCAAAATAATCGAGAGTTTTTATTTCCTGGAATTTGTAATCAAATAAGTGGTCTGGTGGAATATGCATTGGTTCATGAAGATGGAAAAGTTCATGAATCTTTGTTTCGGACTAAAGTTAGGCCCCGTTTCGTACATGCATGCTTCCTTCTCCTCAAGGAAAAGCCGGAAACCAGATTTTTCAAGATTCTTGAAGGTAATGTTAGTGAATGGACAAACCTAAGAAGAATTGAGCTATCGATAATCTGGGAACAAAATAACACTTATCAGGAAAAGCCCATTAGCTCGATGGTCATCAATCAGACCGATAATCGCGAACTGGCTAGTAAATCCTTTGTTTTTTCAGGATCGAGCACCATAGAGGGCCAGTATCTAGCAGAAATGGACGGTTCAATTATTGCGGTTTACCATGATTCGAGAGCTGTTCTTAACAGTATGGATAAGCAGAGTAATTCGGATGAAGTTTGGATAGCCCATCAAATCGCGATGCCCCCCAAAGGTCACCCCGTTCGAATCCGCTTGAAATTGCCAAAAAAGGAGTAATTTTTTAGTTTTATACAATGAATCTGATACTGATTTTAAAATTCTTGATTCAAGGAGCGTGCATTTGTGCCTTGATAAGTTTAAACTTTCATCTTCAGGCATCGCCCAACACCTCACTCAAGCTAGAAATTGAGAGGTCATTGGATAAGGGGTTGAGCTGGTTACATGGTGAGCAAAATGCCACCGATGGTTATTGGGGGAGTTCTCAGTATCCTGCTCTTACAGCCTTGGTGCTTCGTGCTACCCTTGGGCATCCTTCGGTAAAGGAGACCAAAAAATATCGTGAACAAATTACCGCAGGCTTTAAATTTTTACGCACCAAAGTACAATCAGACGGAGGAATTTATGGTAAAGGTTTAGCCTCCTACAACACTTCGATTAGTTTGATGGCTTTTCTTCAGCAGAACGACCCGATCGATAAATCGATCATCCAATCGGCTCGAAGGTTCCTAGTGAACCAACAATCTGACTTTGATGAAAAGGGAAAGAGAGATAGTGTTTTCGATGGTGGAGTAGGATATGGCTCGACTTGGGCACATTCCGACTTATCTAACACCCATTTAGCATTAGAGGCACTTTACTATGCTAAAAAGACTATCGGCTCCAAAGAAGAAGATATTACAAAATTAGATTGGCAGGCAGCGATTGATTTTGTTTCTAAGTGTCAAAATTTGCCGGAAACAAATGGTGAGGAATGGGTAAGTCAACACCCTGATGACCGTGGAGGATTTGTCTATTTTCCAGGGAATAGTATGGCGGGAGAGAGGGAGGATGCGAATGGCACGGTATCCCTTAGGTCATATGGAAGCATGAGTTATGCGGGCTTGCTCAGTTTTATTTACGCAGAAATGGATGCCACTGATCCCAGGGTCTTAGCGGTGCGTGAATGGTTGGCAAAAAATTATCAAATTGCTGAAAACCCAGGTATGGGACAACAGGGTCTTTTTTATTATTACCACACGATGTCTAAGGCACTTTCCCTTGCTGGTGTAGAACAAATTAAAGATTCCTCGGGTAAAAGCCGGGATTGGCGTAAGGAACTCACCCTCGCTTTACTCGATACCCAGAGCAATGATGGATACTGGGTCAACGAATCAGGTCGGTGGTGGGAAAAGGATCCTGTACTAGTAAGTTGTTATGCGATGTTAGCGTTGGAAAGAATTTATTATGCGTTGTAATTTAACGATCGGAATATTGGCTGGTCTTTTACTTACTTCTGTATCCTCAAAGGCACGCCCAAACGAGTTTCCTGAATCTCCGGGTTTTCCAAAGCTAGTAGAGCCGGGTTTTTTTGCCGGGCTTAAGCAAGGAGACAGCCGTGAGGTTGTACTGCAAAAATTACAATCACGCAATTTTTTGGGTTACCGAGAGTTGCAATCCGACTTGATCAAGTCACCCATCCGCTGGGATGGTCACGCCTATGAATTAACCTGTAAATTCGAGGGCAAATCTCTTAGCCTTTGTTTAATACAGGGAGAGGCAGGGTGGCAGGATTTTTTTTATGATGAAATCGTTCGTCCGCAATGGCAGATTTTGCGCAAGCGGGTAAGCTCTGCTTACGGCAAACCCAATAAACAAGTCCCTTTTCCTCACCTTTGGGATGTTCCTCAGAATGATTCAGGTGGTTTTATAACTGATAGTTGGGAGTTGTCAGACCGCACGATTATGCTTTGTGTGCAATCCTATACTCAGCAAGATTGCTGCACTCGCCAGGTTCTCGACTTTTCTTGCTGTACTCTCTTAATTCAGCCAAAGTAAAGGCTTTCTGCCCTTACTTGATTTATACAAATCGAAATCTTTTACTTCTAAGAAATGGGACTATTTTCAAAATTTAAAAAAGGATTAAGCAAGGGGTCGGCTCTCCTACAGGGTGCCTTTGATCGGGTGTCCGGAAGAAGCTCGCTTTCTGAAGAGGATTTTCTCGATCTGGAAGAAGTTTTTTACGCCTGTGACTTTGGTCCAGAAACAACCGAAGAAATATTATCATCCATTCAAAAGGCATTTAAAAAGGACAAAGAATTTAAAGGGGATGACGCCCGCAAGGTTGCACGGGCCGTATTAGCTAAGGTCTTGGAACATTCTGAAGGGAGATTGAGTGAAACTTCTTCGAGTAAGCCAGAAGTTATATGCCTTATCGGAGTGAACGGTTCTGGAAAAACCACAACCTGTGCCAAGTTAGGCAACCGTTTTTCCGAGGCTGGAAAAAGCCTGACTCTGGGTGCATGTGATACTTTTCGTGCGGCCGCCACTGAGCAGTTGAAGTCATGGGCAAATCGGTTGGACCTGGAAATCGTTTCCGGTCACCACGGGGGTGACGCCGCAGCCGTGGCGTTTGACGCTTATTCATCGGCTCAGGCAAAAGGACGAGATTATTTATTGCTCGATACCGCGGGTCGACTGCATGTTAAGGATCATTTGATGGAAGAACTAGCCAAGTTAAGGCGCGTTCTTCAAAACCGGGACCCCGAGTGTCCGCAACACTCTTGGCTTGTTGTAGACGGATCAACCGGTACTAATGGACTTTCTCAAGCGAAGTTATTCCACGAAAAATTTGGCCTTACCGGTTTAGTGGTTACCAAATTGGATGGAACTTCCAAGGGAGGTGCCCTGGTTTCAATCTATCGGGAATTAAAAATCCCAGTTTATTTTCTTGGGCTTGGAGAACAACCAGACGACCTGCAACCCTTCTCGATTGATGCCTACTTGGACTCCTTGCTTCCCGACCTTGTTGAAAGTGTTGAGCGCTAGATTGATTGAATAAGATGAATTCTATGGAAAAGAGTTTAACCGTTAATTTGGGGTCGAGGAGTTACCCCATTGATATTGGAAGGAATTTGGCTGGAAAAATTGGTGAATTCATTCAGATGAATATTTCTGAAGGCCGAAAAGGAGTCGCTTTAGTGGATGAAAATTTCAAAGCTGCCCAACCAGAATTTTGTAGAAATGTCCTCCATGCAATTCCATATCTCGTTGTGCCTTCGGGAGAAGGGAGTAAGTCAGTTGAACAATTGTCAAAAACTTGGGACTTTCTTGCCCAATCAAAAATTGATCGAAGTGGATTTCTTTTAGCCATTGGAGGAGGAGTAGTTGGAGACCTTGCCGGTTTTGCCGCGGCAAGTTTTCTTAGGGGTATTTCCTTTCATCAAGTTCCTACAACCCTTCTTGCCATGGTAGATAGTTCGGTTGGTGGAAAAACCGGGATTAACCTGAGTTCAGGTAAAAACCTTGTCGGTTCTTTTCATCAACCAGATTCTGTCGTGGTTGATTTAGATCTTCTAAAAACTCTGCCCAATCGAGAATTCTCTGCTGGGATGGGAGAGGTAATTAAGTATGGCATGCTAGGCGACAGCCAATTGTTTAACAGTTTGCTTGTTCGAAAAAGCCCGTTTTCTCCAAACTCTTCCGATTTGTGCGAACTTATTGAAAGATGTTGTGCTATCAAAGCAAAGATCGTGCAGTCTGACGAACGCGAGACTTCTGGTTTGGAGGGCGGAAGAGCTTTACTTAACCTTGGCCATACCTTTGCACATGCTATAGAAAAAGTTGCGGGCTATGGTTCTTATTTACACGGGGAGGCCGTGGCAATTGGACTTGTCTGTGCCTTGCGACTTTCCCAACTGGTCAATGGGGGTGAGGGTTTAAAGGAAGGTAGTTTATTGGAACTACTTGGTGTTTATAATTTGCCGGTCAAATTTAAAGAACCTTTAAAATTGGACGATTTAGTCATGGCATTGGAGTCAGATAAAAAAGTGGACCGGGGGGTTCTCCGCTTTGTACTATTGCGTGAGGTCGGGGAAGCTTTTTGTAGCGACGATGCCAGCAAGGATCAGATTGTAAATGTTTGGAAGTCAGTGGGGGCAAATTAATCAGTTTATCCTAATTAATTGAACTGATGGTCGAGCAGGATCTGATAGGTGCATACTTTGAGAGTAATGGATTTTTGGTGCGTCAAGCAACCATAGCAACTCTGGCTACCACCAAAAAAAAATTGAACCCATTGCCCGTTTTGGCGGTTATGAATCCGCGTGCAACAAGCAACGACCTGGCCTTAAATACCCGTTTATACTCCGCAGATTTGGCTAAGATACGATTTGCCTCTGTGGCCATATTGGGCTGGGGAAATAGCAGTTTTTCTCCAGCATCTCTTTCGAGTGATGCTCAATTGATCAAATATTTTAAGCAGGAAATAGATGAGTCCAGAATTAAGGAATGTTTTTCGACCAAGTCCGAATGGAGCGATGCCGGTATTGGTGATTCTTTACGGATTCTTGTCGTTCCTGCCCTTCCATCTAGTATCGAACGGTTGACAAAATTATACCAAATGTTTGAAGGCTTGGAAGTAGATGGTGTGCTTACCTTGCGTTCAATTTTAGAAAATTTACTCAGGCAGTCCCAGCCTGCAAAGTCGTATGAGGGAAGAGAAGTTCTACAATTACTGAGACTGGTTAAAGCTTATGGCTTGTCCAAAGATCCCCAATTAGAGATTTTTCAGGAAGATTAATTTAAGTAAGATTTTAAAGGTGACGAATTCTCAAATCCATCCCACAGCTCTTGTAGAAGAGGGTGCCAGTATAGGTGCTCAGGTAAATGTCGGTGCCTATGCTATTATTGAAAATGGTGCCAGGATTGGAGATGCTTGCCATATCCACTCGCATGCCGTGATCAAAAAATACGCAGTACTTGGGCGGGGCGTGGAGGTCGGGCACTTTGCGGTGGTCGGTGGGGATCCCCAGCACCTGGGCTTTGATCGTTCCATTTCATCAAGCGTAGTTTTAGAAGATGATGTTCGCTTGGGCGAAGGAGTTACTATTCACCGCTCCATTGAAAAAGGGGGTGAAACCAGGGTGGGGAAGAACTGCTTTCTTATGGGTTATTCTCATATTGCTCATGATTGCTTACTTGGTGAAAGGGTGGTACTTGCAAATGGGGCACTCCTTGGTGGCCATGTAAGCGTGGCTAAAGATGTTTTTATGGGAGGTGGCGCAGCGGTCCACCAATTTGTACGAATCGGACAGGGTGCTATGATCGGTGGATTGTCAGAAATATCGTTGGACATACCTCCCCAGGTCTTGGTCTCCGGTAGAAATTTAATTTCCGGGCTCAATCTTATTGGAATGAAACGTCGAAAAATTCCCCAATCCGCAGTTTCTGAAATCAAAAATTGTTTTCGTGAGGTCATGGAGAATGGAAACTTAAAAAAAATAGCGAAGGAAATACTCAATAGGAAACCAACTCCATCCGGAGATGTAACTTTGGATTTTTTAAATTTCTTCCTCACGGGCAAACGCGGTTTTGCCAGGATTGCCAAGAATAAATCATCTCAAGTGGATGGATGAAATTGCCATGACTATACAATAGGAGTATTGAATCATCATCGGTATGCTTACAGAAGTTGATTATTTACAGGCCAATGAAAAATTGGTTCGGCTTACTCCCAAAGCAGCCGAAAAGATATCTCAGCTAATTGATCGTGAAAATGCGGGAAATTATCTTCGCATTCGTATTACAGGAGGTGGGTGTAATGGACTTTCCTACAAGATGAAATTTGTAGAGGTTGGCAAAACGGGAGACTTATTTGTTCAGAGCCAAGGGTCAGGTATCCTAGTAGATTCTAAGACTGCCCTTTATTTGCGTGGTACTACTTTGGATTACTCGGATCAACTGGTAGCGGGTGGATTTAAGTTTTCCAATCCTAATGCAAAAGCAAGTTGTAGCTGTGGTGAAAGCTTTAATCTCTAAATGTTTAATTTGTAATTAAATGTTGCAAAGGGGTTAACTAGATAGGATAGATTAGGCTATTATTTTTAAATTTTTCTCAACCCTTATGCATAAATCAAACTAACCACATGGCTCCTTCACCACGTGGTAAAAATAATAAAAGGCGGTTTAACAACCGCAATTATATCCGAAAAAACGATAAGATCCGTGCTCGAGAGATACGCGTGATCGGGGCAGATGGTGAAATGCTGGGGGTTATGCCTCCAGAGGAAGCACTAAAAATTGCGAAAAGCCATGCTTTAGACTTAGTCGAGGTTGCCGCCAATGCCCAACCTCCAGTCTGTAGAATTCTTGAATTTGGTAAGTATAAATACGAACTTAGTAAGAATAAGAAGAACAAGGAGAAAGTTGCTAAGCGCGTCAAGGAAGCCAAGTTCAGGCCAAGGATTGAAGAGCACGATTATGTAACCAAGTTGCGAAGGTCTGAAAGGTTTTTACACCAAGGAAATAAATTAAAAGTTACCTTGATGTTTCGCGGTCGAGAGATGGAACATATCAATATAGGCATGGACGTTGTCCGTCGTGCGATCAAGGACTTGTCTGGAGTTGGTCGCCCAGATGACGAACCCAAATTAAACGGGCGTTTTATTATCGTTAGTCTTTCCCCACTTCCCCAGAACCAGCGTGTTTTAAAATACAACAGCGTTGAAGAAGCTGAAACTGAGGTTGAGGAGGAAGAAGACGAGGATGAAGCCGAAGAAACCGTTGAAGAGGTAACCGAGAGCTGACGCTCCTGGACCCCGGTCGCAGATGGGGATTAAATTTTTTCTACTGGTTGGATTAGGGGGAGCATTAGGTTCGATATTTCGTGCTTTAATCTCTCAGGCATTCAGCAATTATTCTCCAGTAGCAACAGTACTCGCAAATCTTGGCGGAGCCTTTCTAATTGGTTACCTAGTAAAATGGGGAGCTAATCATACTGGGGGAGAATTATTCCGAGCCTTTTGGATTATTGGTATATGTGGTGGTTTTACCACTTTTTCAACTTTCGGACTAGACCTGTATGGATTGCTACAGAAAGGTTCATGGCTACCAGCAACCAGCTATTTTTTGGCTAATTTTTGTGGCACTTTGATTTTTATTTGGTTGGGGTTTAGAACGGCAAATTTTTAGCTAAAGTTCCCGTATTGTAGAATTCCATATAATTCTATCTCTGTAATGTAGATACTTATCTATTTCTTGCTCTAAGTAAGTATATTTGGAATATTAAAGCAGTGTATAAATTATACATAAGCCTTCTTTCTTTTATTGTTTTATCTTCATTTTCTTGGGGGGGAGTTGCTGGAAACCCATTTCTCAGACCAGGTTCCAACCGTCCGCCTCCCACTATTAGTCCTCCGCCCCCACCTCCTAAACCAATGATTGATCCGGCATTTGCAAAGGAAGTTGAATTTCGGGGATATTTTTTGCTCAAAGGCATTCCACATTTTTGTATTTTTAATAAAAAATCTAATTTTGGAGAGTGGATAAAACTTAGTGAAAAAACCTACGAAGAATATAAGGCACAATCCTTTGACCTTGAAAGTGAAACCTTGACCCTTGCATTTAATGGGCAGGATTTTACTTTGAGTTTAGAGCAATCTAAAGCTTCTCCCGTTAGTTCTCCAAAAGCATCTGGGTTACCCAAAATAAAACTACCTTCGAGTGTTTCGTCCACATCCAGTGGGAATCAAAAAGTGATGCCAGCCAAGCCTAAATCCGCACCGAAGTTGCCCGACTGGTTGGCCAATCGTGTATCTTCCCGGTCATCATCCAATAATCGGTCATCATCCAGCCTTCATCATTCAACCCTTCAACATCCACTTCATCTGGCATTAGGTCCTCCACTCCTAGCATGATGCCTTTTTCTCGGTCTCGGGGTACGACTTCTTCGACTACTGGAAGTGTTGGCAATTCAATAGGTTCGAGTATCCCGCCCCGCGTAGGAGGATCATCAACGCCTTCGACTTATCAAAGACCGCAATTACCATCTTCATCGACTTCTCCTGCCCACTTCTCCCGGTAATTCCCCGGATTCATCCGGAGGAGAAGTTTCAGGGGATGAGCAAAATACTGATACTGGTTCAAATGAACAAACAGATTTAGAAGATCTTCCTCCACCCCCGCCCCCTCCTAACATTTTGCCCCCATCTCCGCCACCTGATATACTACCAAATCTGGATGAGTAGATTAACTTTGGTAGTAACCCTAGCTTTGTTGACCGCGGGTTATCTCTTTTCGGATCAAAGAAGAATTGGTAAGCGACATGATCTCTCATGGAACTCTTACTATCAATTAGGCACAAATTATGGAAATTACGCAGCATCTGAGAATTATCCAGACTTATCCGTAGTTGGTGCCCTGATTTCAGATAGTGGTGCCTTGGGTACAGCCACATTAATTGCCCCAAATTATGTAGTAACCGCTGCTCATGTGGTAAAAAATGATTATTACGAAATCCCTCAGGCTGGGAATTGGAAATTTATAATGTATTATGATTTTGGCGATGCCACTTCTTCGAATGTTTATCAAGTTGAATCTCTTCGTTGTCCACCCAGCTTGGACATCTCGACAAACCACTTCCAATCCTTTGGGGGACGGGGATGAATTGGGAGTAGATTTAGCCTTAGCCCGATTGGCTCGACCCGTTACAGGGGTTTACCCTGCACGCCTGCCTAGTACTTCCGATGATCCCCTCGGCGAACGAGCGATCCTTGCTGGTTTTGGGACTTTAGTGGAGGGAGATACTGGAAGTGCAGATTCTTCTAATGAGCGTCGGGTGGGGGGAGAAAATATTATCGATCGGTCGGTCGCAAAAGTTTCAAAGGCAGGCGTGCCCGAGAGCCAGCGTGGGGGTCTTCTTGGGGTAGATTTTGATTCTTCGCAAAACCAACATAATAATCTGAGGAGTGGAATTAATATAGATTTGCTTGGTTCGGGTGATAGCCAAGCCACACCCTTGTCTTTGGAAGCAAGCACTGCGGTCGGAGACAGTGGTGGACCTGCTTTTGTAAGGACTCAGGGAGCTTGGAGAGTCCATGGCGTAGTATCCTATGGAACGACGGATTCTTCCTATGGAGATGTAACCGTGTATACCCGACTAGCTTCTCATGCAGATTGGTTGCAAGCAGCAATTGCCTGATTGGCCCGATTCAAGGCAACTTACTCAATCAAACTGGCTAGAAAATCCATGGTTGGGAATATTTTCCCCCGTTTCAAACGGATGGAATTATCATGTTCAGCTTGGATGGCTCTACATGCCCTCCACTAAGGGGAACTCCTTTTGGGCTTGGAGCTTAGCCCTAGATAAATGGATATGGTTATCCGACCAGGCTTATCCATTCGTTTATTGCTACGAACAGTCATCTTCTTTTTGGATGTATATTCTTTTAGAGTCTTCAAACGGCTCTCTTATTCGTGCTTATGATTATTCATCTGGAAACTGGGGCACTTATTCGGGTGGGGGTGGCTAGAGTTCCCACATTCTAAGCTTATACGGTCTCGCCATTTTGGCTCCATTAGCCTAAAAAAATTTTCATGACGCCTTTTGTCTCACTCTTTACCCGTAGGGAACTACTTTGGCAGTTTTTGGTTCGCAATATCAAATCGCGCCATAGGGGGAGTATCCTTGGGGCGTTTTGGTTATTGGCCAACCCCTTGCTCATGCTTGGCCTTTATGTATTTGCCTTTGGAGTAGTCTTTGGGGGTCGCTTTACCGAATCTCCGGATGAGTCCACTATTGATTATGCGCTTGGAGTTTTCTTGGGCTTAAATGTGTTGAGCTTAGTTTCTGGAATTATTGGTTCTTCTCCCAGTATTATTGTCAGCCAGCCAAATTTTGTAAAAAAAGTCGTTTTCCCGCTGGAGATTTTGCCAGCTGCAGCGATGGGAGCTTTGGCTTATGACCTTTTGATTAGTTTTGTTCTCTGCCTGATTGGAGTATTTGCGGTCGGACCTGGATTATCAATTTCCTGCTTATATGCCCCCATTATTTTATTCCCCGTATTTTTTATTGCTTTGGGATTGGCCTGGTTCTTTTCCGCACTCGGTGTATTTATTAGAGATGTTGGACAGATCGGGTCTTTTTTAGGCCTTGCTTTGCTCTATGCTAGTGGAGTCTTTTATTCAGCGGCCAAGGCGGAAGAAACCGCCCCAGCAATTTGGACTTTTTTACAATGGAATCCACTTCTCCGTATTATTGATTCCTTAAGGCAGGTGATTTTGTGGGGTGGGCAACCGGATTGGGCTGGTATTGCTTATGCCTGGATTTTTGGACTGGTTGTTTTACTATTTGGTGCTTGGTTTTTCAATCGTTTACGACCCGCCTTCGCTGACGTTTTATAGCTTCTCAAGCAGTCGAATGATAAAGACGATTGGCTACTTTTTCCCAATCGTGCTGGCTTGCCCATTCGAGCCCATTTTTGCCCAAAGTTTCCCTTAAACCTGGCTCGCCGAGCAATTGGTCAAGTTTCTCAACCAAGTCGCCAGTAATTTTTGGGTTGGCGAGTAACCCAGTTTTCCCGTCCAGCACCGCATCTTCCACGCCGCCTGTTTGATTAGCTAATATGGGAAGACCATGAGCAGATGCTTCCAAATAGACAAAGCCAAACCCTTCCACACTGTTGGGCTTAGGTACTGAGGAAAGAGCAAAGATATCTGCTTGTTGGTATGTTTCCCTGAGCTCTTCATCGGATAGATCACCTAGGAATTTAACCTTGGGACCCACCGAGCAACTCATTTCCTTTAGTTTTTTTGCATATTTTTTATGGGTGGATGGACCGGCAAACCAGCAAGTCAAATTAGCCTTTTTTTCATCCGATAATGCTTTTACTGCTTGGAGAAGTTCCAACTGTCCTTTTCTTGGATGTATTCTGCCGACGCATAATAAGATTAATTTCTTTTTGGAATAATTTCTCTTATCTTGAGAACCCGAAGAGGGAAGAATATTACGGGCAGGTGCTCCTGGAGCCAAAATGATTGCGGGTTTGGTTTTCGGGCAGAATCGAACCAGTCTTTCTTCGTTGTGTTTGGAAAGTACATGGATTTTATGTGCTCTTCTTAATAATTTTCGAAAAAAGATCGCTTCTATCGGGTTGCATGAAAACCTGGGAATTTCCGAACCATGGAGTGTGATAAGGAGGGTTTTGGGCATGGGTAATAGCCAGCCAAAACGAATCATCGCTCGTAAAGCTCCAGGTTCCGCAATGTGCATGTAGTCATCCTCTAAAGTTTGCTTCTTTAAAAATTTCCATATTCCCCAGGAACAAGTCCAATCCTGTGAGCCCTTGATTGGAATTTTTATAATCTTTGTATTCTCAGCACCCGTTATTCTTGTTGGCCCAAGTACTCGAACCAAATGCCCGGCCTTCTCGGCTGCATGTACAAGTTCTTCACAATATACACCCGCACCTCCGCGCATCGGCGGATACTCCATAGTTAACAAATTGATCGGTCGACCAGTGGTCATAAAAACATCTTTTCCAAAGTTTTGCTTCTCGGCAAAGATCAATTTACGTAATTTTATGCAAAGTATGAAAAAAGGCATAGCATTAGTGACTGGTGGTTCCAAAGGAATTGGTCGGGCCTTATGCGTTCGACTTGCCCAAACTGGATACCAAGTCTTTTCTGCTTCCCGGAGTTCTAAGCTGGACTCCGAGATCGAATGGCATAACTCAATTATCCGTAGACCTGAGCGATGGGACTGCGACTCAATCATTTGCCAGAGAATTTATCGAGCAATACGGAATTCCCGATATTTTGGTCAATAATGCAGGGTATGGAGCTTTTTTCGAGTGGGGAGAATTTCCAGAGCAAGAAATAAATCGTCAAATACAGGTGCTTTTTTCCTCACCGATTCAACTTTGCCGGGTATTTGCCCCTGCCATGTCCAAGAAGGGCAGGGGATTGATTCTTAATCTTTCTTCACTCGCAACTCTTTATCCATTGCCTTACATGCCCCTTTATAATGCGGGAAAATCGGCTCTTTCCTCATTTACTGAAAGTATGCTCTTAGAATACCCCAATTACCCCAAGTTTATAGATTTTCGGATGGGAGATGTCCGAACTGATTTTAATCTTTAAGCAAGCAGATCAATTTAAATGAAAATTTGAACGCTTGGAAACAAATTGATAAACAATTAAAGAACTCGATTTGTTCAGAAGAGGGTGCAGCTCAGATACATCAATGTATTCAGAAAATGCGGAGCGGGACTTTTTATGGTGGTGGTTTTTTCATCGGGTCGTGTTACCCAAAATAAATTTTATATTATCAAACTCAATCAAGTCACATTTAATTAAAAAATGGTATAATCTATTATAAATTTAGTTTTCTTACATACCTTGTCTTAAAGAGTTACCTCTTAAAGTGTTGACTTTAAAATGAAAAAAAAAAAGTATATGTGTCCCTTTTCTAACCTTCACATTTTATGTTATGAGAATGCGCTTTTTTTATCATTTATTTATATACTTTCAACCTTAGGGTACAAATCCTTTGCACAGGATTACGAAGACCCAATCAATGGACAGTATGATCAAGTAATCTACGTGTCAGATGGTCGTTTTGAGTATCCCTATTTTACTTTCTCTGATCAGTGGGGGGAATATTCTAACTCTAGATTATTTGGACAGTGATGTGCCATACAGGTTTGTTGCTGAGGCAGGTTTGTCTAACCATCCTTTTTCACATCAGAACTTTAAACGGAGAATCTTCATCTCATGTTACTGGTGACCCAATCTCTCAAATTGGTGAAGAATTCACGGTTTACTTTCCTAATGATGGTACAATCAGCGAAATTGAGTATTACTGCATAAATCATGCATCCATGGTTAATATAGTTAGTATCATAACACAGATTAATGTAGGGCCGGATGGTGAACCATTTACTGAGTATGGCCCTGATGGTATACCGGGTACTGAGGATGATTATTATGGCGAACCAACGACACCTCCTGGAGATGATCATTGGGACGATGATGAAGGCGAAGGTTGGGACGACAATGGAACATGGGAAGAAGATGAGCATGATTCGCACGAAATCCCTGTATTCTATTTAATGAGCTCACACCTAGCAGATTTAACTGGTGATGCAAACAGTGTTGCAGAGGGATACTACGCGGTTGATGAAGGTTACGAGTATGATGAGTTAATCGGGAATGAAGTGTTTGGTTGGTGGTTAGAACCAGTTGTTCAGGGGGCAGATGGTGAATTTCTTATGTCCGATGATGAAGATATTGATGGCTTACAGATCGTTAACCACATCGCTACAGAAGAAGACTTGAAGGTTATTTTGATCAAAGCCTTGGAGAACCTGTCGGGTACATCTATTATGGTGAACCAACGACACCTCCTGGAGATGATCATTGGGACGATGATGAAGGCGAAGGTTGGGACGACAATGGAACATGGGAAGAAGATGAGCATGATTCGCACGAAATCCCTGTATTCTATTTAATGAGCTCACACCTAGCAGATTTAACTGGTGATGCAAACAGTGTTGCAGAGGGATACTACGCGGTTGATGAAGGTTACGAGTATGATGAGTTAATCGGGAATGAAGTGTTTGGTTGGGGTTAGAACCAGTTGTTCAGGGGGCAGATGGTGAATTTCTTATGTCCGATGATGAAGATATTGATGGCTTACAGATCGTTAACCACATCGCTACAGAAGAAGACTTGAAGGGTTATTTTGATCAAGCCTTGGAGAACCTGTCGGGTACATCTATTATGGTGAACCAACGACACCTCCTGGAGATGATCATTGGGACGATGATGAAGGCGAAGGTTGGGACGACAATGGAACATGGGAAGAAGATGAGCATGATTCGCACGAAATCCCTGTATTCTATTTAATGAGCTCACACCTAGCAGATTTAACTGGTGATGCAAACAGTGTTGCAGAGGGATACTACGCGGTTGATGAAGGTTACGAGTATGATGAGTTAATCGGGAATGAAGTGTTTGGTTGGTGGTTAGAACCAGTTATTCAGGGGGCAGATGGTGAATTTCTTATGTCCGATGATGAAGATATTGATGGCTTACAGATCGTTAACCACATCGCTACAGAAGAAGACTTGAAGGGTTATTTTGATCAAAGCCTTGGAGAACCTGTCGGGTACATCTATTATGGTGAACCAACGACACCTCCTGGAGATGATCATTGGGGAGATGATGAAGGCGAAGGCTGGGATGATAATGGAACTTTTGATGAAGAAGAAGAGTGGGATAGTGGGGATCCTGTTTTTTACTTATCCTCAGAAAACCTCCAAGAACTCACGGATATATCGGATTTAGAAGCAGGTAATTACGCAGTTTCTGTGGAAGAATATTTCGATTATGCCACCTATTACACTTTTATAGATTTTAAGCTCGCGGGTGCAGAGGAAGTCGATGAAAACTGGCAATACTCATATAGTGCGACTCACAGTGTAAATTATACTTATAATAACGATTATGCTATAGAGTCATACTTTGAATCAAATGGTCTTGAACCCGTTGGTTTCATTGTTAATCAACATTACCATCCTCATGATCCAAGTACGGATAATCAGGATGATTATTACCCTGATTATCCTTATGAAGATGAGACATTTTCGGCTCCTGTTTCGATTGAAGGTATCAAAGTGAAACTTTTTATAACCCAATCTTTTGACTTTCAACCCCATGAAAGTGAAGGATTTGAAGATGGTCTACATTAATGATCCGCTTGCTGGATATTCACAACCGTATTTCGAGGTCGTTGAAAGAATCCTCAAAATTGGTAAATCTCACATCGTATCAAGAGAAGGCAACAATGACTGGATAGATTCTTATTCTTACCATGTGGACGAAAATACTGGTGAAGGCATCCTCAAATTAAGCCCTGCTTGGTACAATTCGATGGGCGATCCAGATTGGAATGCGGAGGATTTGCCCGCAGATATGCCTCCCTTGAATGATTTACATGTTTTATTAAGGTTAAAATTCCAAAATTACGACTATGGAACCGGCGAAGTAATCAAGCCTAAATTACTAATTGATGATTCACTCAATCCTTCTAGTCTGTCTTTTTACTTTGAAGTTGTTGAATATGGCTGGCCAATCCATGCCTTTGATCAGTCTTCTTTAACTGAATTAACAGGAGAAGAAGATGCTGAACCTGGTAATTATATTCTAATGTGGGCGGGATCACCTGATGGAGGTGTCGAGGGGATACCTAGAGCCTGTATTTTTTAATCCAGTTGATGAAAGGGGATTTCCATATGGTCAATATGAGATGACTTCTGAGCCAGAAGACTGGATTACTGTAGATACATCAAAATACCCTCAGTATGAACCAGAAGAATTTATCAAAGATTTTGAGGTCATGAGTTATTGGTTTGAGAGGGATTGAATGGGATACTTCCACAAAAAGCGGCCGATTACCTAGAGGAAAACTATCGCTGGGACTGGGGTGAGTCTATTGGCTATTATTATGAATTTATAGAAAGCTACGATGAAGCCAGTGATTCATGGCTTGTGAATCAAATTTCAGTAAGTCTCGATGATGGAACATATGTTTATTTCGACCTAGAAGGTAACTTCATTGAGGATTTTAGACCTTGGGAACCAGGTGCAACTGAGTTTTCTCTCGAATTCAATCCACTTGGATCCTCATGGGGAGAGGGTGGGACATTCACTTTCGAAGGTCAAACAGATGGATCTTCGCCTGCCTTCATCGATATTCGTGAGGGTCTCTTCATCTCCTGACTCTGCAATTTTTAGGGTATCCCTTGTTAATACATTGCCAGAAAATATTTCTGGTGAGGAGCCTAGCTTAGAAGAACTCGACCTTTCTGCTACTGATATTCCTGTTGGAACCGAGGTTAACCTTACCTTCAATTATGATCCCTATGAACCAAATTTACTTTATGCCGGCGGCGCTGAGGTTACCGGTTACAAATTACGCAGAGGTGATTGGGATAATCCAAATGCATCCTTTACAATTACTGCAGAAACGATTGCACCTGTACCATCAGTAAGTAATCCTGAGGGGTCTATTGGTTCTACATTATCTTTCCTTGTTGAGCTTGGAAATGAATACAAATATTATGGTGGAGCAATTTTCCAGTCTAATGTCGTCGGACTCGATATTGGAACTGCTCAATTGTCTGATCCTTGGTCTAGTACATACAACTTTAGTTTAAATGGCCTTGCCGGAACAGAATGCTCATGTTCGGGCAATTTTACCCAAGTGGGGGCATAAATGATCATCTGTATATTTGGGAATATTTCAGGGTACAAGCTGCTGTCCTTAGCGAGAGTGGAATGAATTTTATCCAAGGCAGTCGTGACTTTGAGGATGGTACGCAAGTGGGCAGCGATTTTGCTCGTACTCATTTACAGGGATATGAAGAACCCTACTACGATCTGGACCTTGATACAATGGGAGGTCTTTATGAATACGCTAGCGAGTATGACCCCTACCATTACGAACAGTCATATGCCTTAGATGATACTCTTTTCGGTATAGATTATGTTTTCGATGATTACCAAAGTGGTTACGACTTAAATAGTGACTATTATGTTGGGTCCGTAGTCTATTACGATGGCACAGCCTACACTGCCAATGATTATGTTCCTTATGGAACCGAAATTTCAGATTCTGAATACTGGGTTCCTGTTGAAGAGCAGGATCTCTATATTCCTCTTCCTGTTGTAGATGATTACTACTATGAGCATGAAAACTTTGAGGATGAAAATCAATTGAGGGCAAGAAGGGATCATGATATTGATATAGATCCTTTAGATCCTGTACTTACCGGTCCAATCCCCTTTGAAGAAACTGCCTCGAAATTTGACTTCGATGCGGATGGCTTGGCAGATGCCTCTTTGGAAATTTCATTCAACACCAATGCATTTGGAGATATTCAGTTAGGTGAGCCTTTCTACATCCCGCCACCACCAAGTCCAGATGAACTTGTTATTGTAAAAGGCCGGGTAACTGACGAAGCTGGCAATCCAATTCGTGAATTTGGAGTAGATGCATTTAAAGAAAATAATCCTAACGGTCCTGTTTGGGAAATGGGTTATGGGCGTGAATGGCATGATATATGGGAAGCGAATTTCTCAGAAGATGGTGATTTCTCCCTAACCCTCTCCCCAGGTCAGTTTAAACTTGAAGCATGGGGGTGGGACTCGGAAACAGGCCAAGGCTATAAACCATCAATTTACAAAACTACTAATCTAGATGATAGGCTTTTCGACTTAGCTGCAGGTGACATTTTAGAGGATATCAACTTTACCCTTGGGGCGGAATGGCAATGGCCTTCTGCAGAAGGTAACATTACCTCAAGTTTAAATCTTCCTAATGGGGTTGATTTCCCAGGTGGGTATATAGAACTATGGCCAATAGATGAGTCTGGTAATGATCTCACTGATTATAATGTGTTTACTGTAGATATTGAACATAATGGATCGATAAGTTTGAAATCTGGTATTGACCCTCTCTATTTGTATCACCGATCCGGTGCTCCGGTTGGCCTTTATCGTCTGGTTCTTAATACCTGGGGTTTACCGATGAAACTTTCTGGTGAACCGAGATGGGATATTGTTGAGGGTGAGAATACATTTTTACCTTTGGAAGTAGAAACTCAAGAGACTTACTTGGTAAGGGGATCAACTAAAGATGAAAGCGGTAATCCTGCCTGGGGGGATATTGTGTTTGTTGATCCTGAGGATGAATCGATTGTCACCTGGCCTCAATGGTACGACCCTTACATGAATCTACCACCAGATGTGATGGTGGAGTCTGTTGAAGACCCAGACCCCGGTGCCTTTGCGTTTATAGTTCCTGAAGGAAATTACAAAATTAGGGCAGAGAATTGGTCTGGTATTTATGAGCCTACTTATTATGGGGGAGATACTTTTGACAGTGCAACTGTGGTAACGATTGACCAAAATATTAGTGATATCAATATTGTCTTCTCTGCATCTGATTATGTAGCGACCATCAATTTGACAGTCCTTGACGAAAATAATAATTCTGTAGAGGGAGCATGGTTTTGATTTCTTCGACGCTTACGATGAATGGGGCTTTGTGCAGTTCCCTTGGGTGGAAGAAGATGGAGAGGGAGGGTATTCACTAAAAATTGAGCCTGGAGATTACAAAATTCAAGTGGCACATTGGTTGACTGATGATTTTCTATTCATGACTCGAGACGATGAGGGTGGTTACCAATGGGAACCAACCTCTAGGGAACGTGCCGGAATACTTTCTGTAAGTTCTGGCGAGACATATGATTTAGGGACTGCTATCCTTGATACTGGTAGTGGACCAGGGCCAGAGCCGCAAAATTCAATCAGTGGTTCCGTTCTTACAAGAGAAGGAGCCAGGGTTCCTAATGCAGCTGTACATGCTCGTACCACAGATTACTTATCTTGGAGAGAAACTGAAACCGATCGAGACGGTAATTACTCGCTGTACGATCTTCCTGCGGGGGATTGGGTACTCTACGCAGCTCCACCCTTCGAGTCAGATGAGTTTTTAGGATATTTTGAATCAGATGAATCTGGTCCTCATCAATTAGAAGATGGTTCTCAGTTAGAAATAGATAACTTAATTCTCCAAGGCTCCAATACTTCAGGTCGTGTACTTTATTCCAAGAAAGATAAAGAAAGTGGTGAGTCTAAAATTAAAGCCCTTTCAGGCGGGTGGATTTGGGTGTTCGAAGATGAGGACCAGGATGGAGAGCCTGATTATGGTGATCCATTCTTTGATGAAGATTTTGAAGACTATAAGGAATATTTTGCCTACACCGATGACAATGGGTTCTTTTCATTATACATTGATAAACCTGGTAGATACTCACTTATCGTAGAGATGGAAGGACAACTGTCCTCCTACGATCAGGAGCCTATCTCATTTCTCCGTAAAGATACTTTCACTAAGCTCCGAATTGGAAATACCATCAAGATTGACTGGGCGAAAAATAAAGTTTCTCCAGATAAATTTGACATCAAGCGACGAATTTCCGGATCAAGCGATAACATGAAGAGCTTGTTCTCTTCTTCCAATGATTATCGTGACGGAACGGATAAGCTTTTCATGGATAGGTCAATCCAACCAGGCAAATCTTATGAGTACAAAGTCTTTGCTGTGAATGTTGGCGATGATAGAAATTCTTCGGAAGCTTTAGATCTCGATGTAGTTAAGGTTTCTAAGCCAATCATTTACTTCGTCCCTCCCAAAAAATCCATTTCGGGAGTTGTTTCATATGCGGATAGCAACATGACCAAGACTGTAAAAGGTGCAGAAATTGTAGCCTGGCAGACTTATGGGGTGGGGTATGCAAGTACCTATTCTGGTAAAAATGGAAAGTACGAATTGGATCTGGGGCCAGGAGAATGGGAAGTCACTGTGTACAGACCTTGGGATACAAAAGTTGATTGGTATTTCGAAGGACTCCCCAAGATCGTTGAATTTAAAGATGATATCACTGTTCAAAAAAGACCTAGTTTTAACTTTGAAGTGACAAAGCAGGGTGCCGGAGAAATAAAAGGATCAATAGCTCTTCCTGAAGGTGTAACCTATTCTCAACTTTCCAACTTTGTTTGGATTGATTGTTTCGATCCTATGGGTAACGGAGATTGGGCCCAGCCAGATTCCAATGGTTCCCTTTAGTATCCCTTTAAAATCGGGTGAATATGAACTATCTATTTGGGTGGATCAGTGGGCTCTGCCTGGAGTTGGATTACCTGATCCAAAAGTTTACCGTGTTAGAAAATCTGCCGTTGATGTTGGTGTTATCCAATTACCGACTATGGATGGTAATATTTCAGGCACTCTTCTATCTTCTGATGATAAACCACTTGGAGAAATTGAAGTATGGTGCTGGAATGATCGCGGCGGTTGGGCTAGTGACACAACCGATAAAGATGGTAAATACTCCTTAACCGTTGGTATAGGTTCATGGGAGGTAGGGTATACCATACCATGGAATCCGGATGGATCGGCGAAACCATTCATTCAAGGATCTCCCAAGCGTGTTAGAATAACCGATTCTGCTCAATCAAAAACAGTAGACTTTATTGTTAAGTCTGCTGGTAATACTATTGAGGGAATAGTTTTAGATTCTAATAATAATCCGATATCCAATCTAGATGGTTGGGTATATGTCAAAGAATATATCGAACAAGACGATGAAACCCCATTGGATGAATATTTTGAAAATTATGTTGCAGATACCTGGGTGGATCCGAGCGGAAGATTCTCATTTCCTACAGCTTCAGGTACTTACTTAGTAGGTATTTGGTTACCCGGGGAGTCCGGATACTCCGCTCCTGCTGATCTAACTTACCGTGTGGATGATTCCGGTGAATTGTTTGCAGTAAGTGATTCCGGTGAAGATTCGAATAAAACGAGAATTGAAATAGTACTCAATGAAGTTAATTCCACCCTAGTGGGTAATTTCAGGAAAGGAACGAACAACATAAAAACATTCACTGGTGAAGTTTACGCTATGCGTTTGGACGCTCAGGGTTGGAGCAGTACCAACATCAAATCCGATGGATCGTACAAGATGAAACTTCCAACTGGTGAATGGATGATAGAATATTATGTTATGGAAGATAGTGCCAATACCGGCTATCAACCATACCCCGATAAGTCTTCTTACATTACTATTGAAGATGGTGAAAATACACTTAACTTGATTTTTCAAAGATGGCCACTTTGTCCCTGTCACTAAATGGTACAGTTGCTGATGAAAGCGGCTCTGGTATATCTGGTGCTTATGTATGGGTATACAGAGAGGAACTTGGCGATTTTTCTGAATTCTGGAGTGAATCCATTACTAAAGACGACGGAAGTTATTCCATTGATATTATACCAGGAGGAAAATACGATGTGGGTGTCTATCTAACTAGTGAACTTCGTGGTCAAAACTACACAGAACCTTCAATTCTCAATGTGAAGGTTCCCAAGGCTAGCGAACGTGAT
>CALSMY010000005.1 GCA_943787575.1 uncultured Opitutales bacterium
TATAAGTTCTACGAAAAAAATATGGAAAATAAAATCACACCTAAACTCGAATATGGAAGCACTTGGAAGCTGTTAGGCTTAGGAATAATCACCTATGCAGTCTATTTTGCACACTACATAAAAAAAGCAAACTGCAGTGATAAATGAGCACTGCGAAGAGAATGAGAGAATCTCTGATTCATTCGTAACCTTCGTAATCGTCATTTCCTATGTTTCTCTAGGATTTTTCTTTGCCTACCTTTTCGTAGATGAAACACACCCCATCGCAGCAATGAGTAGTCTAGTGGACTTCATCAACAATGTAGCTTTTATTGTCTGGGGATTTAAAGCGAGGAACCGAATGAATGTAATCCTTTCAGCAAAGAAAAAAGAAAATGTATGGTTCCATGGACTCTGGACCTTTCTTTTCACACCACTCTACTTCAACTTCAAGGTCAACAAGTTGAACGGAAAGTAGAACCAGACGCTACTGGACAACGTCGCTAACGCGCCGCGCCAGAGCTCCACGTTCGACGAAGAAAATGAATAAATCTCCAAAAAAATATGTAACAGCAGTTTGTTTGTCAGGTATTTTTGGGCTCCTAGGAATCCATCACTTCTATTTGGGTAGATGGTTTCACGGTATCGCTGATTTCTCGATGACCATTGGCGGTTTTATCCTCATAGGCACAGGGTTCGATTTAATTGGTATATTGATACTAGGAATTGATGTTATCCATACGTTTATAGTGACTATTTTGCTCCTTGTTGGGGCATACAAAGACGGGGAAGGTAATGTTGTCACCTATCCTGGACAAAACCTATAAGAAACAGACAACTAAACAACAAATACATAATTATGGAAAAAAGTGAAAAAGGATTCGTGCCAACATTGTTACTGTGCTTCTTCCTTGGAGCATTCGGAGTTCATCGCTTCTATGCTGGCAAAGTAGGAACTGGAATACTGATGCTATTAACGTTGGGTGGCCTTGGAATTTGGACAATAATTGATTTTGTTATGATTGCATGCGGTTCTTTCAAGGATGGCCAAGGATTACCGATAAAAAATTAGTCGAACAAGTCGGTAGAGGACAACGCTTGCCGCTGGCGCGGCAAGCGTGCCTCACCACTACGTTATGTGGCTCTAATGACATAACTGAAGTTACGGACGAAATTGAAAGTGCGCTAGAGGTACTTGCCCTGCCTAAGCATTCATTCATCAAACTACCGGAAAGTGAGTCTAGGGTTTTGTTTAATGATCTGGTGGTCACATTCGTTGAGGGAGGGGACAGAAAATGGTGGTGGGAAGCTTTTAAGCAAGGACCAGTCTGTACTATTTCGGGGTTTTCAAAACCTTATGAATTGCTCGTTTCCTTAGTGCCTGATGTAGATGAAAAATTGTGGTTCATAGTGGAGGATAACTACTCTGATCACTATCCAATTTATGAGGGTGATGTCAGACTCATAACTAGCGTGATTGAAGAGTGTTTTGCTTTTGAATATTATTTAGTACCTAAAAATAAAGAATGGCTACTATGTGAGAACCATCATAATGTTCTACTGGGTGTTGGTGAGAGGATAATAAACAAGGAACTATTCAAATCCGCCACATAACCAAACGCTGCAAGCGAAAATGACAGCTTTCTCCCTACGCTGCCGCTCTGGTCGGTCGCAGTCAAGTTCGCGTGAGCTAGGCGTTAGGTTTTACTTATGAAATACCCTGCAATCTTGAGAGCTATTGGTTGTTACGAAATAATATGTGGATTATTCGGAGGTGGATTTGCGCTTTGGTTGTTAGTTCATGAGAGTGATTCAATTAGTAGTTTTATTTTCATTTATATACTTATTGCCTATTCGTTGTTCACAGTTTGTGCTGGATGTTTATTGTTTTCGGAAAAAACGGTAGGAGTGTGGTTGTCAATATTGGTGCAGTTAATAGCAATACCGACGTATGTAGCTGAGACGACAACGTACAAGTTCAACAGTATGATTTCGTTTTCGTTTGACTATCGAGTGAATGGATCGGGGGTCGGCGTCGATCTTGTAGCTGTGGTCCTATTCGCGGTTTTAATTTTTTATCGAAATCGACGGTGGACGCTTAGTTGACTTGCACACAAACAAACCTAACAATGCGTAGCAGACGGACAACTTGTGCCAGACTACGAACCTGTGCGAAGCAACAGAATCGCAGTCTGGCACAAGTCGCCGCTGTACTCGGCGTTGGGCAAAAGTGACTTACTCGATCCAACTAATCTGACCAGTCTAATACTATGAAAAAACACGCACTAATTCTACTGGCCTTTAGTCAGCTCGCCCTTGCTGGTGAAATTGATCTCATCGATAAGCAGAGCGGCAAGGTCGTAGCCACTATCAGCCAGAACGATGAGACAGAGTTTCTGATCGAAGGTAAGACATACGTCGCCAAGCCAAAGGCAAGCGCCTCGGGGAAGTTGGCTCGAGCAATCATTGTTCCCCGGCTCGAGGTGAGGGATACTCCCCTTGAGGATGTCGTGAGGTTTCTTCAGGTAAAGACTGCAGAGCTTTCACCTACGGCTCCGCTAAACATCATGATCGGACACAAGGATCTCAAGAATGTAGTAGTAGATCTCAGGATGGACGAGGCAAGTTGTTACGCGGTCCTTACAGCCGCTGCAGAGTATGCCGGGTGCGATGTCGCGTTTGAGGAAGCTGGTGTAGTTTTCCGGAAGAAGAAGCCGAGTGAATAGGTGGCTAGCGCGCACGCAGAAGCACACAAGGCCCAACAAGTCGCGGCTGGACAACCCGCTACCACGCTCCGAGTCGGAGATTGAACCTTTACCAGGAGCTTTTATCTCGAAGCGGGCTGGTGCTCCCGGTAGCGGGTGCCAGCGCTTCGACGTTGGGCAATTTTTAACTTCTCACAACCTCAGAGTAAGTCATTCTTAAATTATAATTTTGACCCTTTAAGGGTTTAAAGAGATTTCGAGATACCAAACTATCTCTGCAACTTGGAAAAAAGATCTTCCTCCTTGCACATGAAAAAACCTAGTTCTTAACCAAAATATGTTTTTAACTCGAAAAATCGGGAAAATCCTCCGAGGTAATTCGACTCCATTTCAGCTCTTTATGGCATGCGTTCTTGGGATGATGCTTGGGTTCGTCCCCGGGTTTTCTCAGGCACCTGGGTTGTTGATCGCTCTGAGCTTTGCCCTGATCATTATAAATGCGAACCTCGTCCTTGCCGCCCTGGTTGGTGTTCTAGCTAAACTGGTCGCTCTGCCGCTTATACCCCTTGCCTACTCCGCGGGAACTTTTTTACTGGATGGGCCCACCCAAGGCCTTTTCAAAACTTTCATCAATGCACCGGTTTTGGCTTTCTTTGGCCTCGAATATTATACGGTAACCGGCGGTCAATTTCTTGGCGTGGTCCTCGGTTTGGTAGCTGGCGTCCTCGTATCTTTTGGTATGACTTCCTTTCGTAAGAAAATGGCGGATTTGGAAAAGAGCAGCGAAAAGTTCCAAAACTATTCATCCAAATTTTGGGTTCGTACACTGGTCTGGATCATCCTGGGTGGAGGAGACCAAAAAGAATCCTGGGACAGTTTCCTGGCAAAAAAGTTTGGCAACCCCATACGCCTGCTTGGCATTGTCTTTGTGGTCCTGCTTGGAAGTCTCCTCTATATCCTGAGCCTTTTTTTTAAAGGACCCATCCTGACGGCAACTCTGCAGGCGGGGTTGGAACGGATCAATGGAGCCACGGTTGAAGTTAAGGATGCGGAGGTCGATTTCAACGCAAACCGTTTGACGGTGACCGGGCTTGTGGTGGCTGATGCAACCAACCTGGAGTATGATTTAATACGGGCTCAAAAATTGGAAGCTGACGTTGATACGACCGATCTGCTTCGTAAAAGAGTGCGACTGGACAAGGTGTATTTGGTCGATGCTACTTATGGAGAAAAGCGGGCCTATCAGGCTGTACAAGTTGGACGACCACCCAAAGTATCAGACCCTCTGCCACCTGATGAGTTGGATGATAAAACGATCGAAGATTATGTTGTGGATTCGGCAGAATGGAAAGAGAAGTTGGCCAAGCTCAAGAAATGGATTGAGCAGGCATCCGGAATCAAAGACAAAATGGAGGATCAGATCGCCCAACTCCCAGACGAAGTACATGAGGAAAAAGTGGCCTTGCCCAGACCGGATTACTTCTATGACCGGGCTTTGCATCTACTGGAAGAAAGCCCAAGCTTTACTGTGGGCGAATTTATTGCCGAAGAAGTCGATGTACCCTTCCTTGTGGCGGAAACCCTCAACATTCGATGCAAAAACCTCTCTTCTCACCCACACCTGATAAAAGAAGACAAGGAAGTGAGCATTTCCTCCAGCAAAGGCACCTTGGGGATGAGCCTATTCCTTGGTGGGCCATCAGGTGGAGAGGGAGTCACCTATGAGATCGCCTTTTTTTACAAAGGCTTGCCTGTAGACGAAGTACTGAGCGGGATAAAAATGGGAGGCAGTCCACCCCTGCAGGGTGGTACAATTGATATTAGTACAGATGGAAATTGGAAAAGCCAGGAAGGTGCAATGTTTGTCCATTTGCCCGTGACCGTGTATGGTGAAAGGCACGACCGTTGCCATCCCTAAACTTGGACAAACTCAATTGGACTCACTGACGCTCCCAGTAAACATCTTTGGTCCGATGGACAATCCTAGGATTAATGTAGATACCCAAGCCTTTTCCAACTTTCTTCTCGAAGCAGGAAAAAGTGTTCTTCAAAAAAAGATCACTTCAGAAATCCAGAAACAGATTGGCGGGAACCTTCCTGGGAATTTACTCGATGGGGATTTGCAAAATCTTATTCCAGGCGGAACAGGGCAAAAACTCTTGGATACGAAAGGTGCAGGCGGGCTTTTGCAGGGCTTACTACCCCTTCAGTCCGGCGCCCAAGAAACAAAGGATGATAGTCCAGGTCAGAAAGAGGAGGAGGACAAACCCGAAGATGCGGCCAAAAGTTTATTCAATAACTTGCTCAACAGCCGATAACTTCCGGCAAGCATTTGGAAAACTTCAAGACTCCAATCACTGGGGCTTAACATTATTTATCAAGCGAGGAAGGGTTCGGTGTATAAAATAACTCCAGCCTAGCTTTTCTCGACTCATGTTTAAGTCAGCCATGATCTTCCAAATTTTCGTAACAACCATAGCGTAACTGGCACTCCTAGCTAAGGTTTGCCCTTACTCATTATTCTTGAGCGTCTTTCTTAAAGAGCCTATGAAATAGGAATAACAATATTTACATGTAACTTTCTCCCTGCTTTCGTTCGTACACAAATTCGAATGTTTGAGAGTTAATTGCAGTAATTATTTTTGCTGAATCATTTCAGTATAAATTAAAAAATATAAAAAAAGACAACAATGAGCACAGGAATAGTAAAATGGTTTAATTCGGATAAAGGGTATGGATTTATCCAGCAAGATGAAGGAGGCGACGATTTGTTTGTCCATCACTCAGAAACAGATGGATATGTTCTCAATGATGGCGACAAGGTGGAGTTCGAAGTTGGGCAAGGCCAGAAAGGTCCCTGTGCAACAAATGTAAAGAAACTCTAGGAAGTCGGTGGTGGCACGGCTAGTGCCGTGGTACAGGCTTAATATCAGCTGCAGAGAAGATCCATGCTAAGTTTATTATTTAGCATAAACCTTTTTTAAAACCTTCTTCTGGTCTAGCTAGCTCAGGCATCCACTCCCCTTTTTGATCGGGAGAATTTATTCCATCCTATGCGGAGAGGATCAGGAAATCCGAGACTGGCTTCATGTTGAGCATGCCTAGTGCTACAGCAAATAACAGGCGTTCCATGTGCTCACCGATGGGCAGTGGAATTATACTTAGTGTTCACAAAGTGCTCGCGTGTGCTTGTTCAACCTCGTTCAGGATCCTCGGGTAAATCTTGCCCACAATACCCTTGGCCATAACGAAGTGTACATTACAACTAATGAGTTTGAGCAATGAAGTATATTTGGGTTTCAATTTTTTTGATCGTTTTGATATGGTCTGGGGTATACCCGAAGGATCAGTTTACTTGGTTCCTGGAAGTCGCACCGGCTCTTATAGGAGGAGTTATATTAGCCATCTCCTATGATAAATTTAGACTCACACCACTATTATACATATTGATCTTAGTTCATTGTATTGTTCTGATGATCGGCGGACACTATACCTATGCAGATGTCCCATTCTTCGACGGGTTGTTTGGTGCTGATAGAAATAATTACGATAAAGTGGGGCACTTTTTTCAAGGCTTTGTACCTGCACTTATCGTCAGAGAAATATTAGTTCGAAAGGAAGTTGTAAGTGGTAGGGCTTGGCTAAATCTATTTATTGTTTCAATTAGTTTGGCATTTAGTGCATTCTACGAACTCATTGAGTGGTGGGTAGCTTTGTCTACCGGAGAAGATGCAGAAGCATTCTTAGGTACACAGGGCTATGTTTGGGATACGCAATCTGATATGGCACTGGCATTAATAGGTGCAGTAACATCAATCCTTACACTTTCAAAATTTCATGATGTTCAGCTAAGTAAACTTAAAAAGACACAGACGGATAACTAAAGTTGCAAGACAAGGCTTCATGGTCTGTTTTACTTGGAAAATATTCAGAAATAAAATGAAGCAGATTATGAGAATTATTCTATCTATCTTAGGAACCTTTCTGGCATTAAACACTTTTGCCAAGCAACTTAGGCCTAATATTGTGCTGATCATGTGCGACGATCTTGGCTACGGCGATGTGCAATGCCTAAACCCGAAGCATGGCAAGATCAAGACCCCTCATATTGACAGGCTTGCAGGCGAGGGAATGGTTTTTACCGACGCACATTCGGGCTCGGCGGTTTGTACGCCAACAAGGTACGGCTTACTAACTGGTAGGTATAGTTGGCGAACACGTTTACAAAGTGGTGTGGTCCAGGGCTTTGCTCCATGCCTGATCGCACCTGACCGACTCACTGTGGCTGGTTTGCTTAAAAAGCAGGGTTATGAAACGGGCATCATTGGCAAGTGGCATCTCGATTTTAAGTATCAAGACGCTAAAACAGGTAAGATCCTACCTAGAATGAAACGCGCTCCGATTGGGTCCACCATCCCCGATGGGCCAGTACATCGAGGATTTGATTATTTCCACGGTATTCATCACGCCGGGCACATGGATACCATTATTGAAAACAACAAGGTGATCGAGCGATTGGATGAAATTCATAACCTGCCCCGACTCACCGAAAAATCGGTGGCTTATATTGAAGGGCGTGCCAAGTCTCGAGCTCAGCCTTTCTTCCTTTATGTACCGCTCGGCTCGCCGCACACACCGATCGTACCTACTTCAGAGTGGCAGGGGAAGAGTGGGCTTGGCCCGTATGGAGATTTTGTGATGCAAACAGACGCAACTGTCGGGGCGATCATGAATGCATTAGATAAAAATGGCTTTGCGAAAAATACCCTAGTTGTCTTTACCAGTGACAACGGATGTTCAAAAGCAGCAAACATATCTCAGCTCCGTAAACAGGGGCATCTTGTGAGTGCTCAGTACCGAGGGTCAAAGGCAGATATCTGGGAAGGTGGGCACAGGGTACCCTTTTTGGTTCGTTGGCCGGGTATGGTCGAAGCAGCATCCCAAAGCGATCAAATCATAACCTTAGTCGATTTCTTTGCCACGGTTTCTGACATCACTGGAGAGAAAGCACCTGGAATGGCAGAAGATAGCGTGAGTTTCTTACCCGCACTTTCCGGCCAGGCTATTGTTTCAAGCCGAAAGGGCATAATCCACCACTCTATTTCTGGTCATTTCGCCTACCGCCAAGGCAAGTGGAAGCTTCTTCTGGCTAAAGGGTCCGGGGGTTGGTCTTCTCCCAAAGAGAGCGAAGTTGGAGCTAAGGCAGCTCCGGCACAACTTTACAACATGGAAAAAGATCCGAGCGAACAGAATAATCTATACTTTTCTCGCCCCGATGTGGCTGAAAGGCTTTTGGCAGATTTAACTCTGGATGTTCAACGGGGTCGAAGCACGGATGGAACAGAAGCTAAAAATGATGTTCTGAACATTAAGCTTTGGAAAAGTCAGCGAGGTAGAAAATAATACAAGTTAATGACTAACAGAAAGCGCCAACAAAGTTTATGACACAGGATAGGTTTGCACATTCCCGCTTTTTCTTAGAGGATAGATATTCTGTTCTTTAAATAACCCAGCCAAGTGCATCCATAGACAGTCGGATTTATCCGGCAACCAACCGAACGTTTTGAGCGGTCACGGTGGTTCAAAGGTCATTGACCCGGATGTGCGGTTTAAACAAAAACCGAAATCAGCGCTCTGTTCGAATATTTGGCTACTCGAACAAAGTGCGTATCAACCAAGCTACGCGCCATGAAACCATCGATTACTACCAATTCTGAAGAACTCGCTATCCGTGTCGACGTAGTCCAATCTAAATCATCATTTGTGGAATAACAACGGTACTTGGTGGCTGCATTATACAGTCTACCCTACCCCAGTTACATCCGACAGGAGGAGACGATCCTTAAGGACACAAAACATAAAGCAAGCCCGTCTGATAAGAGATAAAATCTTTCATGCTTTAGCTGCAGGTAAATTACCCTTGGCCGCTTAAATAATTAAGGAACGGAGAATGGATTCGATATCAAACTTGTAACCTACAAAAAAACATGTAGTTTATTTGTTTTCGGGCCCTTAGCTCAGTTGGTTAGAGCATCCGACTCATAATCGGCAGGTCGTCGGTTCAAGTCCGACAGGGCCCACCATTTAAACTATTTGGATTTGCCTTTGGCAATCTGTTGAGCCAAGGCAAAGCGTGTGGCGGCTTCGAGTTTTTGGATCGCGGCGAGATCTAAGTTACTTTTCTTACCTTCGGATAAAGCTTCTTGTGCCCGTTTGACTGCTTCCTCGATTTTGGAATCGTCCTGCTCATTAATTTTGAGAGCTTCATCGGTCAGTATGGAGACCTTTTCCGAATAGACCTCTACAAAACCAGAACTGACAGCAAGGTATTCGACAGTCCCGTTCTTTTCAACTTTGAGATCGCCGGCAATTAGTTTGTCGATAACAGGAACATGATGGGGCAATATATCGATCTTTCCATTGGCGGTAGGCACAACTACATGATCGACTTCCTCGGAATAAACCGTGGCATCAGGGGTAACGATTTCGAGGGTTATAGGCATGACGATCTAAGCAGAGTATGCGTTAGGAATTCTCTCCACCGATGACAGAGTCAATTCCACCCTTCATGTAAAAGTCATTCTCAGCAACCTCATCCAATTCGCCATCCAAGATCATTTTGAATCCACGGATGGTATCCTTAACTGGTACATACTCACCGGAAACACCTGTAAATACTTCTGCTACATGGAAGGGTTGGGAAAGGAATTTCTGTATCTTACGGGCACGGAAAACCGTTTGTTTTTGCTCAGGTGATAACTCATCCAATCCGAGGATGGCGATAATATCCTGAAGGTCTTTGTATGCCTGGAGTACTTCCTGGACTCCTCGGGCTACTCCAAAGTGTTCTTCACCAACAATATCGGGCGAGAGTGCATTGGATACCGAGGCCAAGGGGTCAACCGCTGGGTAGATGCCAAGCTCTGCAATCGAGCGTTCCAACACGATCGTGGAGTCAAGGTGAGCAAAGGTGTTTGCTGGAGCAGGGTCGGTTAAATCATCAGCAGGAACATAAACGGCTTGGAAAGAGGTGATCGAACCTTTTTTAGTCGAGGTAATACGTTCTTGAAGGATGCCCATTTCTTCAGCGAGTGTGGGCTGGTACCCAACTGCAGATGGGGATCGGCCCAACAGAGCGGATACTTCGGATCCTGCTTGGGAGAAACGGAAAATATTATCAACGAAAAGCAAAACATCTTGTCCCATTTCGTCGCGGAAATATTCGGCCATAGTCAAACCAGAAAGGGCGACTCTCATGCGGGCTCCGGGAGGCTCGTTCATTTGTCCATAAACCAAGGCGACCTTGGACTTGGAAATATCGTCCTGATTGATGACACCCGCTTCGGACATTTCCTGGTAGAGATCATTACCCTCACGGGAACGCTCCCCTACCCCGGCAAATACAGAGTAACCACCGTGGGCTTTAGCAATATTGTTGATCAATTCCATGATGACCACGGTCTTACCTACACCAGCTCCTCCAAACGCACCAACCTTACCTCCCTTGATGAAAGGACAGATCAAATCGATGACTTTAATTCCAGTCTCTAGGATATTAGCCTCTGTGTCTTGGTCTTCCAAAGTGGGGGCTAAACGGTGAATGGGACGGGTATCTGTATGTCCGCATTCCCCCTTGTTGTCGACGGTGTCTCCGGTGACATTAAAAATTCTTCCGAGAACTTTTTCTCCAACAGGAACTGATATGGGATTGGCGGTATTTAATACATCCATTCCACGGACTAGTCCTTCGGTAGAAGACATGGCAACTGCTCGAACACGACTTTCTCCAAGATGCTGTTGTGTTTCCAAAACGAGTTTGGCGTCGCTAGAATCGTCTAATTTATAGGTTACCTCCAAGGCATCATAAATTTTCGGGATGCTTCCGGCGGGGAATTCGGCGTCTACGACGGCTCCGATGACTTGAACGATTTTTCCGTGTGATGTGTTCGTGTTGTCCTGTTCCATGATAAGAAAATAGGTTTTAGTTTGAAAGTGTGGCGGCAGAAATCTCGAGAATTTCTTGTGTGATGGCAGCTTGTCGTGCCCGGTTATATTGAAGAGTTAGATCATTAATGAGGTTACCTGCGTTATCAGTAGCAGTTTTCATCGCGACCATACGTGCGCTGTGCTCAGAAGCTTGGGATTCCATGACCATTTGGTGAATTTGTTGTTTGAGGTAGAGGGTGCCCAGCTCAGCCAAAACTTCATCCCGGTTTTCGATCAAGATTTCACGCTTGTCCTTGGGTACATCATGGTCATTAACCCCAAAGCGTTCGTGCAATTTTTGGCTCATTTCATCAAGATCATTTAAAGGAAATAAGCGAACGAGTTCAGGTTCTTGACGCAAAGTATTAATGAATCCGGTGTGTAAAACTTCGATCGTATCAATCTGGTCATCTCCATAAGCACGTAGGAGAAATTCAATGATTGCTTTGATGTCGGAATAGCGGGGTTTGTCGGGCAAGCTAAAATCTGCAAGTAAATCTCGATGAGTGCGGGAAAGGTATTGAGTTGCTCTTTTGCCTACAGAAACAAATTTTGCCGAAGAATCTACATCTGCAAGCATTCGAAAGAGATTCGAATTGAGAGCACCACAAAGTCCTTTGTCGGTTCCAATAACTAAAATACCACGATGCCTAACCGGACGGTCGTTAAAATATTTGTGTGTAATCTCCTCGAACTCATCTGCTACGGATACGATAATATCGGCAAGTAGCATGGCATAGGGTCTACCACTCTTTGCTGCATCCTGAGCCTTTTTCATCTTGGATGTGGCCACCATTTGCATGGCTCGAGTGATTTGGCGGGTACTTTTAACCCCCTTAATCCGTAATCGAATGTCCCGGGTATTTGCCATGATTTAAGTCAGTAGGATAAAGGGAATGGGTGAGAATTTACAAATCAGGAAAAAGTCCTCTTCCAGTCCTCGACAGCACTTCGAAGCTTTTGTTCGGTGTCCTCTTCCAACTTTCCAGTAGAGTATATTAGTTCACACGCTTCTTTTCCTTGTGTCTCCATATATTCGCGAAGGCTTTGAGCGGCTCGATTTACGTCCGCCACTGCGATGGAATCAAAGAAGTTGTTTTGCATAGCCCACATAAGTGAAGTTTGTACTTCTACAGAAATTGGATTTGCTGCAGTTTGCTTGAACAATTCGACAATACGGGCACCTCTATCCAAACTGGCTTTAGTAGTGGCGTCCAAATCGGATTCAAACTGAGAGAATGCAGCAAGCTCGCGGAATTGTGCAAGTTCAAGCTTAACTTTTCCAGCTACCTTTTTGTATGCCTTGATTTGGGCTGCCGAACCTACTCGGGAAACTGACAATCCAACAGAAACTGCTGGTCTGATACCTTTATTGAAAAGATCGCCCTCTAAAAAGATCTGTCCATCAGTGATGGAGATAACATTTGTGGGGATATATCCGGAAACATCTCCCATTTGGGTTTCAATAATAGGTAAAGCGGTAAGTGATCCATTGCCGCTATCTTCTTTCAATCGAGCGGATCTTTCTAATAGGCGGGAGTGGAGATAAAACACATCCCCAGGGTAGGCCTCACGACCAGAAGGCCGTTTAAGAATAAGAGAGATTTGTCGGTAAGCTACCGCGTGTTTGGATAAATCATCATAAACGATCAAGGCATCCATACCGTTTTCCATATACCATTCTCCGATAGCACACCCGGAATAAGGGGCGAGATATTGGTTGGCCGGATTGTCTGCCGCAGGTGCAGATACGATGGTTACATATTCCATCGCTCCGCTTTCCTCTAAAGTTTTAATAGTCCGGGCGACATTTGCGTTCTTTTGCCCAACTGCAACATAGATACAATATACTGGACGAAAATTTGAATCTCCGGATGCTTCTCCTTGTTTATTGATCTTCGCTTGGTTGATAATGGTATCAATAGCGATGGTAGTTTTCCCGGTTGACCGGTCACCAATAATCAACTCCCGTTGTCCACGACCAATAGGCACCATGGAGTCTACAGCCATGATTCCAGTTTGAAGGGGTTGATCAACAGACTTTCTTGGAATGATACCAGGTGCGATTCTTTCAACAGGGAAAGATTGTTCAGCATTGATCGCACCCTTTCCGTCCATGGGTCGCCCGACTGCGTCCACTACCCTACCCAATAGTTCTTTGCCTACGGGAACTGAGAGTAACTTTCCTGTGGTGCGGGCTTCGTCTCCTTCTTTTAGAGAACTGACATCTCCCAGTAAAACGCAACCAACTGAGTTTTCTTCCAAGTTCAGGGCAATACCTAAGACATTGTTAGGAAACTCAATCATTTCGTTGTACATTACCTTGGACAATCCATCCACTCGGGCTACGCCGTCTGCTAGAGTGATAATGGTGCCCACATTGGTGCGAGTTGCATCGGTTGAGAGGCTTTCTATTTCCTTGCGAATTAGTTCAGTAATGGAACTCATAATTGATAAATAGGTGAATTAAGAGGTAAAGGATTGGGACAGCTTGGATAATCGGGACTGAATAGAGTCTTCAAAAACATCATCCACCAAGCGTATACGGTACCCGGCGATAAGGTTTTCGTTTGTGGAAACTTGCAATTCGAGTGATTGGGAGGCAGCCAAATCATCAATCTTGGCTTTTAAAGCAGAGATTATTGAATCGTTAGGCTGGCATCCAAGTTCAACTTCAACAAGTTGCTGGCGAAGAGTTTTGCGAATTTCAGTAAGGTATAACTTGAGGATTTCGCGGTGGCGAGGAGGGTTGCCTTCTTTAAGACCAGAGAGAACATCCTTCACTAAGGTTTCCTCTACAACACCATGTTCGTTAGACGATCTTTTAACAAGTTCTCTAACCAGGTTGTTATATTTTGAGGACATGAGAAAACAAGCTAGGAAGTGAGGTTAAGTTCCTCAGTGGCTCGGGAAGAAAAGCGTTCTTTTTCCTCTGCAGAAAGGTCCTTGGATAGTACCTTGGAGGTGGTAAGCAAAACTAAAGATGCAATTTCTTCCCTAGCTTCACGCAAAACCCGCTCTCTTTCCTGCTCCATGGCAATCTTGGCTTTGGAAATTATTTCCTCAGCTTGCTTACGGGCATCTTCCTTTTGCGATTCTATAAGTGCTTTGGCCTGATCCTGGGCAGAGGAGATGGTTTTTTTAGCAGCGAGAGAGGCTTCTTGTAAAGTTTCTTGCTGTTGTTTTTCCGTTTCCTCTAGCTCAAGTTTAATTCGGTCGGCGTTACTGAGGGAATCTGATATTTGCTTTTCTCGCTCCTTGATCGTTGAGAGAATGTTTTTGAAAGCAAACTTCCAAATTACAAAGGCAACAATCAGAAAGTTGATGGCTTGAGCGATCAGCATAGGCCAATCGATGCCAAAGGTATCAACTATTCCTTGAGCCGTATCTCCAAGGCTAGCTATAGTAATCATGGAAGAAGAATGTGGTTAAAAGCTCTTGTATTAAAGAAACAAAGAGTAGAACGCAACGGCTTCGGCTAATGCCATGCCAATAATGGATTGAACGAGAATGGCTCCTGATGCATCAGGGTTACGCCCTACTGCTTCAGCGGCTTTCATGCCAACGATACCAACTCCAATGGCGGCTCCAAGGCAGCCAAGGCCAGCTTGTATACTACCAGTAATTCCTGTTGCTTGTTCAGATGCTTGTGCGAGTACTTCGATCATTTTGTGAGTGTGTTGAGTGTTAATTATAGTTTGGCATGCCTACGATTGAACATAGTCACATGCAGAAATTTAGTGCTTCTCCCCCTCGTCATGATTGCAAATGAGTCCGATGTATACAGATACGAGGAGCATAAAAACAAGAGCCTGTACTAGACCGATGAGCACTTCCATAAAGTAAAAAGGAACGGGGAGAATGCATTTTAATTGAGGAACAAGGTAAAACATGCTGTGAAGAAGACTTTCTCCACCGTACACATTCCCGAATAAGCGAAAAGTTAAAGAGACGGGACGAAATAGAATCGAAAGCACCTCAATTACGCCGACAGCAAGGAAAATAATTCCAAGGAGGCCAAAAATGAGAGAACTCACTTCTGATTTTTCAGCTTTATTACCAAACCAATCTTTAATAATTGCTTTGATTCCCGCATATTTTACAATGAAGTAAATCCATGAGAGATTAGCGACCAAGGCTAGTGCAAGGGTCATGTTCAAATCTGCATTGCCCGGTCGTATAAGCGGCTTAGAAATAGAAAAGTGATCATCAACTAAATGCCCGTGACCAATGGTGCCCACACCAGGGAGTAATCCGCTCCAGTTGTGTATGAGAATAAAAAAGAAAAGTCCGCTAAGAAGCCAAAAGGATGGGAAAAATACTTTCTTGCCAACGATAGGCTCAATAATTCCTCGAATTCCTCCAATAACCGATTCAACAACCAATTGGCCTTTGGTGGGTATGAGCTGTGGCCGACCGACCAATAATTTAATCAGTAAAACAAGTCCTAGTGAAACAACCCAACTGGTGACCATTGAGTTGGTTATGGGGAACTGACCTAAATGAAAAACTGTTTCAGCAGTTACAGATACACCACCTCCAGCAGCATTAAGGGACGCGAAGGGGCATAGGAGGATTAATAGAGCTAATCGTTTCACAAGAAATAAGAACTTATAAGTTTAACTTTACCATTGGTCAATTCACAAGTGTTTGGAAATGCCGAACAAATAATTGAATTAAAAGAAAATGGTGAAGCCATTAGTAGAACTTATTTCAACTTTGCGGAGCAGGTGAGAGAAGTTTCAAGGAGATCAGCAAAAAAACTTCCGGCGTCGTGAGGCCATTTCTCTTCTCCTACAGTCCAGTGAGGAGAAACCTTTAATAAATGGGTTGTCCAATCAAAATATCCCTGGTGATCGGTTTTGAAAAATAAATTCGAATTCTTACAAGACTTTTCAGCCAATAAATTGAGGAAAGAGTTTTGAATGAGGCGCTTTTTAAAATGTCTCTTCTTGGGCCATGGATCTGAGTACATTATAAATGTACTTAATATGGGTAAATCCCTGGGGAGTGCCTGAAGAAATTCACCCGCTTCTGCTTTAAGAAAAAAAAGGTTTTCAAGTTTGGAGAAATCTTTTTTGCGCTCAGCTTTTCTTATTCTTTTACTGATTAGATCAATACCGACAAAAATATTTTGGGAATCGGATTGGGCATACGATGACAACCAGTGACCATGACCACAACCAATCTCTAGGCATATCCCACCAGCATTCTTCTCTCTGACCTTTGGAAAAATCTGTCTCTTTATATACTCCCCTACCCCGCTGATTCGCTTTGCTTTTTTTAATTCAAATTCAGCAAGGCTTTTATTTTGAGCTTCATTTTCAGTCACCTTCATCTTTTTGAAGTTTGGTAAAACGTTCTAAGTAAATGTGGATGATACTAATATCTGCTGGATTAACTCCTGATATTCGAGAAGCTTGCCCTAAGGTACTTGGTTTTAACTGATTGAGCTTTTCCATGCACTCAGTTCGCAACCCAGGAAGTGAGTTATAGGAAAAGGAAGATGGAATTTCTAGGTTTTCCGCATTTTTTATTCGTTTTGCAGCTGCAATTTCTCTTTTAAGGTATCCATCGTAGGTGATTCGATAAATTACTTCATCTTGAACCGACCTTGGCAATTGGTGAAAAGACTCGGGGAATAAAATCTCTAATTCAGAAACAGACTTAATTTGATGGGCATAGGTAATACCAGATTCAGCTTTGGTGGTTTCTAAAGTTTTGATCCAAGTATCAGTAGTTTGTAGTTGGTTTCTAATATTTTCTCTTCTTGATCTGGAATGTAAGTTGTAAGCCTCAGATTTTAGTAGAAAGCGATGTTCTGCACTTCCATGATTAAAGAGGAGACGATGTTCCGCACGGCTGGTAAACATACGGTAAGGTTCGGTGACACCCTTGGTTGTTAAATCATCGATGAGAACACCTATATATCCTTCGTTCCGATAAATGGATAAAGAATCCAAGCCCAAAGATGACCTAGAAGCATTTATTCCTGCTATAAGTCCCTGTGCAGCAGCTTCTTCGTATCCAGAGGTACCATTAATTTGACCAGCAAAGAAAAGTGATTTAATTAGCAAGGACTCAAGGCTTTTATTAAGTTGAGTTGGAGGTGCATAATCATATTCAACCGCATAGGCAGGGCGTATAATCTTGGCGTTCTCCAGACCCGGTATGGACTTTAATACTTTTTGTTGAATTTCAAATGGTAAACAAGTTGAAAGACCATTGATATACCACTCATCTGTGTTCACACCTTCGGGTTCTAGATGAATACGGTGCGAATCCTTGTTGGAAAATCGAACAACTTTATCTTCAATACTCGGGCAATACCTAGGGCCAGTCCCAACGATATCACCTTTATAAAGTGGAGAAAGATGAAGGTTTTCATTGATGTGTTTGTGGGTAGTTTCAGTAGTAGATGTAAGAAAGCATTTTACTAAATTTGAGCCTAATACTTGGTTGTTTTTAATTGCCCATCTTCTGTTTTGTTCCACGTGGAACATCTCGGAATCACTCCGACTGTCGTAGAAGGCAAATTTAGAAGGAATTTCATCTCCAGATTGTTCATCTAGGCCATCGAAATTAATAGAATTACCCAGAAGCCTAGGAGGTGTACCGGTCTTAAAACGCCTCAGTTCAATTCCATGTTTTATAAAATGTGCAGAAAGTCCCTTTGCAGAATGATCACCAAGCCTGCCTCCTTCTGACTTTGATTGTCCAATATGAGTGGATGCCTGTAAAAAAGTACCTGTGGTTACTATTACCGTTTTACCGTAGAAGTGAAGTCCCATTGATGAGGTAACTCCTTTGCATGAAGATTTCTGAACGATTAACCCATCTACCATTGCTTGAAAGAGCGTAAGATTTGGTTGTTGTTCCAGAACATGTTTCATCCGTAACTGGTAGGCTTTTTTATCACATTGTGCCCTAGGAGCTTGTACGGCTTTTCCTTTAGAGGTATTTAAAAGTTTAAATTGAATGGCAGTAAAATCAGCATTTAATGCCATTTCACCTCCTAATGCATCGATTTCACGAACAATTTGTCCTTTTCCTTGTCCACCAATCGCAGGGTTGCAGCTCATCTGTGCAATCGTATCTAAATTACCTGTTAAAAGTAATACATCTGCTCCTTGCTTTGACGCAGCAATGGCTGCTTCGCATCCAGCATGACCAGCACCGCAGACAATTACATCATATGGTTTACTAGGCGTATTTACCCGTAGAGTCATGACCTTATTTACCTATACAGAATTCTCCAAAGAGAATATCAAGCATGTCCTCATTTGTTTTTCTCCCAATCATCATGTCTAATTTTTCCCGTGCTTCTGATAAGTGTATAGAAGTAATTTCCTCACCAACTTTCTCTTTTGATTTTTGTAAGAAATGACTTAATTCGTCTAAGCAGTTTTTAATAAGTAATTCGTGTCTTATACTAACAAGGTATTCATTTTCTGAGTCTACACCCGTGATTTCTTGAATTAATTCTAATAATAGTCTTTCAAATTGTTTAAGACCACTTTTTTCGGTGGAACTAATATTTATCGCTTTTGGCGTTTTTTTATAATTTGGTATCCAATCATTTTCTCCCAAGTCTGATTTATTACGAATTAGAAGAGTCGGTTTACTTTGGATTAATTTAGTGAAATCTTTTGGAAGTTCGCTAGGGTGGGGGACTGAGTTATCAATTACCCAAAGAAATAAATCAGCCTCTTCTGCTTGTTCAAGACTCATTTCAATACCAGCTAGTTCAATTTCTTCTGATGCATTATGAACACCTGCTGTATCCACAAGCGTAATCCAGTATTTTCCAATTTTAATATCAAATTCTAGGTAGTCCCTGGTTGTGCCTGCGTCTGAATGAATTAATGCACGATTCTTGCCCGCAAGAGCATTAAATAAGCTGCTTTTCCCGACATTTGGTAATCCTGCAAGAACTACCCTTATATTCTTGGCTAATAGTTTAGTTCTGTTTGCCTGTAAAAGTAATGTTTCTAGTTCCTTTATTATTGTTTTAACATTTTGGTGATGTTTATTATGATCTTCTTTAATTAAATCATCTTCAGGGAAGTCAATGTGTGCTTCAATGGAAGCTTGTAGCCCCAAAATATTCTTTTGAATAGATAAAAGTTTATTTGAAAGTTTCCCTTTTAAATTTCGTTGGGCTAAAGCAAGAGCTTGTTCATTTTTTGCTGCAATAATTTGTGCTACAGATTCTGCTTGTGGGAGATCAATTTTCCCATTGAGGAATGCCAGCCTAGTAAATTCACCAGGCTGGGCTATCCGACATCCTCGATTCATTAAGTCCTTACTGATCAATTCGATGATCAATGGATTACCGTGACATGAAATTTCGAGTGAATCTTCACCAGTATAAGACTTTCCTTCATTAAACAAAGTAATGACAACTTGATCTAATGTTTCTCCATCACATGATTGATAATCTACAAGGTATGTTTTTCTTGGAGTCGGGTTTGTACAATCGCACGCTTCCTTGGCAATTATATGTGAAAGTGGACCACTTATACGAATTACAGCTAAAGCCGATTCTCCAGCAGGAGTGGCTAGAGCAATGATTGTTTCTATCATTGCGGGGTGGGGTAGGGCAGGGTGTTTCTTAGTCCCCGTCTTCTGTTTGCCCTTGGGCAAGAACAGAACCAACCGTGACTTGCACTTTTTCCATGATACCGGCAGTGATTTCTTCCATCAGCTCCTGGTTTTCGGCCAAGGTTTGTTTGGCGGCTTCTCTACCTTGCCCAACTAAATTTCCTTCATACGAGATCCATGCACCTTTTTTTGTTAAAATGTTATGCTCTAATCCCAGATCGATCACGGATCCTGTTTTGGATATTCCTTCGTTGTACATGATATCAAATTCGCAGGCGGTAAATGGTGGAGCTACTTTGTTCTTAACTACTTTTAGTCTGGTTCTTGACCCAGTAACCGTTCCATTAGCTTCTTTAATCTGTCCAATTCTTCGAATATCCATTCTTACGGAGCAGAAAAATTTCAAAGCCCTTCCACCTGGTGTCGTTTCTGGGCTTCCGAACATGACGCCAATCTTTTCCCTAATTTGGTTGGTAAAGATGCAAACACAATTAGATTTCGAAATTGCAGCGGTTAACCTTCTCATCGCTTGGCTCATCATACGGGCCTGTAAACCAACCGTGGTATCACCCATTTGACCATCAAGTTCTTGCCTTGAAACAAGTGCAGCAACTGAGTCCAGTACGATAACATCTATTGCACCTGAGCGTATTAAAGTTTCAGTAATATTTAGGGCGTCTTCTCCGCTTTCTGGTTGTGAGACCATGAGGTTGTCCAAGTCTACCCCGACAACTTTTGCGTATTTGGGGTCAAGTGCATGTTCCACATCAACAAATACAGCATTCCCTCCCTTTCTTTGAGCTTCAGCAATGACACTTAAGCAGAATGTGGTCTTTCCGGAAGACTCGGGGCCGTAAATTTCTAAAATTCTGCCTCGGGGCAATCCCCCAACTCCAAGAGCTAAATCAACAGCCAGTGAACCGGTTGAAATAACGGAGACATTCATTTTGGTAGCGTCCCCGAGTTTCATCAGTGCACCTTCTCCAAATTTTTTGTTAATACCTTGAAGAGCAAGATCGAGGTCCGACGTTGATTTACTGGAAGATTTTTCAGATGCTTTAGCCATGATAATTTTTAAAGGGATTTGAATAATTTGGGGAGTGTGCCATTGATGGCAAGAAATTTAGATAAGGTGCATTAATAAAACCTTGTCATTAATGATCAGCAGCAAAGTAGAACTCCGAACATATTTATTGGCGAGATTGTTTTGAATATCAACACGAAGACAAACGCTTTTATTACGATAAACTTTCAGCTTCAGACTAGGATCAAAAAAAGAGACAACTTTCCAAAACTTGATTTACCTGATGATTTAAATTAAATTCACATGTTTTTCTTAATAACCATAATCTAGGATAATGATAAAACATGTGGTTTGGGATTGGAATGGAACTTTAGTGGATGATGTCAGCTTGTGCGTTGATATCTTAAATCATGTACTTGTGGCTCATATGAAGCCACAGATCTCAGTTGATCTATACCGAAAAACCTTTTTTTTCCCAGTTGCCAAATTTTATGAATCCTTGGAACTGCCAAGTTCGGGTTTTGAGTATGAACAATTGGCCAATGATTATATCAAGCAATATCGCAATCGGTTCAGGGAATGTAAGTTGCATTCCCGGGCACTAGAAACCCTTGAAGTGTTAAATCAACTTTCTATTTCACAAACCATTCTTACTGCGGGCGAGCAAAAGGATGTCGAGGCATTTGCCTCCTTTTATAAAGTAAAGCAATGGGTACAGTGCATTGATGGAGCCAGTAACATAGAGGCAAGGGGAAAGGAAGATCGAGTGGCAGCTCACATTTCAAAGCTTGAACTTGATCCAAAGGATGTACTTTTGGTTGGAGATACTTTGCACGATCACGAAATTGCCAATTTGGTGGGATGCAGCGCACTGCTTTATAGTCGCGGGCATGTCGATGCAGAAAGGTTGAGACAATTAACAGACCCTGTTATTCATTCATTGAACGATGTAATCAAGTGGGTTCGCGATTGACCGGTTTTTTTCGCCCTGTAGTTTAGATACCTTCCTAATGAGCAGGGTCTTTATTAAAACTTATGGTTGTCAAATGAACGAGCGCGACTCGGAGGCCGTTGCCTGCAAATTGCTCGAATATGGCCATGAAATAACGGACAAGGAGGAAAAGGCTGATGTCATTCTTTTGAATACCTGCAGTGTCCGTGAAAAGGCAGAGCAAAAAGCAATAGGAAAGGCTTCACGCCTTCTAAACCGATCATCAACAAAAAAAAAGCCAGTGGTTGGGGTTATAGGATGCATGGCTCAAAATCGTGGTAAGTCCTTACTTGACGAGTTGCCTGGTTTGGGCTTGGTCGTTGGCACCCAGAAATTCCATCGTGTGCCTGAACTGCTTGAGAGGAAAAGTTCCTCGGGACCAGTAGTTGAACTCGGTGAAGAAATCGGTTCCCAGAACGAGATTAAGCACCATTTATATAAGGGAGAAAGTCCAACTGCTTTTGTATCGATCATGCAGGGCTGCAATATGAACTGTTCGTTTTGCATAGTTCCTAAAACTCGAGGGATTGAGAGGTACCGCTCCATTTCCGAAATTTTGCAAGAAATTGAGGAATTAACCCTTGTCGGGGTCAAAGAAGTCACCTTACTTGGACAAATTGTAAATGCCTATGGACGTGGTCAGTTTGCGAGAGTTGATGGGAAATCGCCCTTTGTACAACTTTTGGAAAAAATTCATGAGCTTCCAAAGATTCATCGTATTCGTTTTACTTCTCCGCATCCAATCGCTTTCGGGAGCGACTTGATCGATGCGTTCGGTCGATTGCCTAAATTGGGAAAGCATGCTCATTTGCCTATGCAAAGTGGGTCGAACCGCATCCTAGAATCGATGAATCGACCTTATAAAATTGAGAAATTTCTTAATATTGTTGAAAGACTTCGTGAAAAAGTTCCAGGCATGAGATTGAGTACTGATATTATTGTGGGTTTTCCTGGAGAAACGCTTAAAGATTTTGAGCTTACCAAGAAAGCGTTTGTTCAGGCTGGGTTTGAAATGGGTTTTATTTTCAAATACAGCGACCGTTCGGGTACGCCATCTGTTGAAATGGATGGAAAAATCGAAGTAGATGAACTTGAAAGAAGAAATCATGAGCTGCTCGACCTTCTGGAAAAACAGTCTCTTAAGTCCAACAGGCGAATGCTCGATCAAGCGGTTGAGGTTTTAGTCGAGGGTGAAGCCCGCAAGGGTAGGGGACAGTTAATGGGAAGGACTAGATGTTTTCGAAAAGTAAATTTCGAGGGAGATCCATCTTTGATTGGTGATATTCGTATGATCGAAGTCACCCGGGCAACCCCTTACAGCCTTTTTGGCACTTTAATTAACTGACAAAACTCATACGATGAATCTTTTCCAGGCAAGTCTTATTACTGGCATTTTACTTACAGTGGTTGGAGGAATGCTCACACGTCCAAAATCAAATTTCCGATTGGCGTGCCTTCGCTTTCCTAGATCCAAGCCTTGCAGTATTTGGTTTATTGGAATTGCGACGACTTGGTTTTTATGGAGACATGTGCTATTTCTAAGCGAGGCTGACTTCGGTAATTACAAGCTGCTGATTGGAGGAGTTGCCATCGCTGTGGCCTTACTTTCTTTTGTATATGCAGCAGACTTTTTAGCTGTTCGCGGATGGGCTATGCTGGTGCTTCTTTTTTCTCGAGAGGTCTTGGATGCAGCATTTTTGCAAGATGCTCAAAGTCGGTTAGTTTTAGTTTCAATTGTCTACTTTTTCATTGTTGCTGCCTTGTATTTTGGAGCTTGGCCATACAGGATGCGTGATTTGATTGAATGGTTGAATCGGAAACCAGGTAGAATGGAAGTTCTTGGTTCTGTGATCTTAATTTCCGGATTATTGACTTCGGCCTTATCCTTTATTTACTGACTTTTAACTTGCCAGATTATGAGCTTAATTTTGGCAATTTCTGGTCCTGCTGCAGTAGGAAAAACCACCCTTTGCGAACGGTTGATGAAGGAGTTTGGAGTTTCACTTAACCGCTTGGTAACGGCTACCACACGATTACCTCGTAAAGGAGAACAGGACGGTGAAGATTATTTCTTTCTGAGTCAGTCGGAATTTGACCGTAAACTCTTGGAAGAGCACTTTTTGGAACATGAAATCATTCACGGTAATAAATACGGAATCTTAAAGCATAGCTTGTTAGAAGCTCAAATACAGGGTGTCGATATTTTGCTAAATATCGATGTAAATGGATCGGCAAGTTTGCGCAGATTCTGCAATGAAACCAAGGCTCTTGATGGATGCTTAAGGACGATTTTTATTCGTCCCCAATGCATCGGTGAATTGAGATCGAGAATGAACGAACGGGCCAGCGAAAGCGATGAACAGATGCAAATTCGACTAGCCAACGCCCAGGCGGAAATGCAAAGAGAGCATGAATTCGATTTTGTGTTGGAATCTGCCGATCGTGAATCCGATTATCAGCGGGTAAAAGAAATATACCTTAGTTTGAAGTAAGAGCTATTTTGCTACAAATCGATTTATGCCTGCGTTTCTGGTCTTTCCGGATGTAGCCAGTCCATGTGGAAAAAGTTTCCCCGGGGTTCGTCCGTCCTCTCATAAGTATGGGCCCCAAAATAATCTCTTTGTGCTTGGAGCAGGTTTTGAGGAAGCCGGGCACTTCGATAAGAATCGTAATAGGCGAGAGCAGATGAAAAAGTGGGGGTAGGCACACCTCTTAAGGCCCCAGTAGCGATCACTTTTCTCCAGTGGGATTGATCTCGCTTGATGCAATCATTAAAGTAATCGTCGAGAAGTAAATTTGCTAAGGAAGAATTCTTTTGGTACGCCTCGGTAATTTTCTGTAGAAAAGCAGCCCTGATGATGCAACCACCCCTCCAAATTTGGGCAATCTCGCCAAAGTTTAAGGACCAATCGTATTCTTTGGCAGCTGCTTGCATTAGTTGGAAGCCTTGTGCGTATGAACATATCTTGGAACAATAAAGAGCTCCTCGGATAGCTTCAAGAAAGCTGGAACGATCTAAGGATTGTAGATCAACTTGTTCGTCTGGTCCAGTTAAGGATTTGCTGGCATAGCCTCTTTCTTCCTTAATTGCACTCATGCAGCGGGCAAATACGGCTTCGGCAACGGTAGGTGCAGGAGTTCCCATATCTAGGGCATTCACGGAGGTCCATTTGCCGGTGCCTTTTTGTCCAGCTGCATCTAAAACATAATCAACCAGATAACCACCCGTTCTTGGGTCTTTTTGTTGCAGAGCGTCAGCAGAGATTTCCATTAAAAAGGAGTCCAATTCACCTTGATTCCAAATGGAAAAAGTATCTCCCACTTCTTTTGCTGTCATTCCTAGCAAATCAGTCATTAAATGATACGCTTCACATATCATTTGCATATCTCCATACTCGATACCGTTGTGGACCATTTTGACATAGTGACCGGCACCGTTTTCTCCGATGTATGCTGCACAGGAAACGCCCCCTGTAATAGGGTTTCCTTCAGAGGCACCCTCCAAAGGCTTGCCAGTTTCAGCACTAACTTTTGCCGATATCGCTAACCAGATATCTTTAATTTTTTCCCATGCATAAGTTGAGCCACCTGCCATCAGAGACGGTCCAAAGCGGGCACCTTCTTCTCCTCCACTCACGCCAGATCCAACGAAGTATAAGTTCTGATTTTTGAGTTCAGCCTCCCGGCGAATGGTATCAGTCCATTTAGCGTTTCCACCATCGATGATAATATCTTGTTCGTCTAAAAGAGGAATTAGAGAATCTATCACTGAGTCTGTAGCCTTACCGGCTTGAACCATAATCACGATTCTTCTGGGTCTTTGAATCGAAGTAACAAAGTCCTCAAGGTTTTCAAAGCCTAAGAGATTGTCGGAATAACTATTTTTATCTAAAAATTTCTTGGTTTTCGAAAAGGTACGATTAAACACTGAAGTTTTAAAGCCATGATCGGCAATATTGAGGGCTAAATTTTGCCCCATAACTGCTAAACCTATTAAACCAAAATCTGAGATATTTTTATCCATAGTGTACGAAAAATAGTCGAATATGAATGCCTGTCCATAAAGAAAGGATGTTGGCGACTTAAAATGTCCGAGAAATTCTTAAAGGGGGGAGGCGTTGCTTATAGCTTCCTTAGAATCTTCATCAATTGGGGGGTCATCGACTTGTACGACTACGGGTCGCTTATACATTTTTGCCGGATTTGTGTACCGAGGATTGATTCCAAATTTTTTCATAAGTAAGCTCATGTCCTTGGAGTTGGTTCGTAATGAACCAACTGGAACATTATCATTCGAATTTGATCTAGCTTTAAGGTTTGCTTGATGAATAGCCTTAAGTAATTGACTTTTTGAATTAAGAGTTTCGTTGTTCACCTCATCTAATTTTAGAGCCAGTTTTACACCAGCTAAGGCTCCTTCGATCGAACCCTGCTTGGAGGATTGACTCACTTCAATGATCTTATTTTCAGAATGATCCAGCGCCAATGTTTGCTTGATTTCCATTGTTCAATTCTTGATTGTTCTTGAATTCCTAAAATCGAACCAAATGTAGCTCCAAATGAAGCAGCCGTTAGATGATCAATGAAATCTTTTTGACGAGAGTTCCTCGCAGGATCTAGTTCCAAGAGTACAGTTGGCTCAAACGAGGCTCCAAGAGAAGATCCCAGTGCTGTCTGTCCTTGCTATGCTGACTTCTATCGACTCAGTTGTATCGGAGCTAACGAGTGCGAGGTTTTCAGCACTTAAACTACCGTATCCAGATCCTTGAGCGGTAAAATTAATAATGGGTACTAATTGGTCAGTTGGGTAGTAGATTGCCAAGCCAGTATTCCCGACCATTGATCCCATAGCCGATCCGCTGGCAACCGCTTCGATGTCGTTTGGTCCAAGAACGGATTTACCCACATTGGTAAGGTCACCTTGAGTACTAAGCCAAGCAGAGGCATTAAGGGCACCGTAAGAACTTCCTTTTGATACTGCCTTGGAGATTTCTCTACGGATATTTGTAAATACTTCCCATGAATCGGTATAATCCATGGATTTTGGCAAAACCGTTGCAAGTTGGCTCCCCATAGCAGCCCCAGATGCAGCAGACTCAGCTATTCGGTCAGGTTTAATCCAATCATTACTTACTGAGTAAATAACCTCTTCATCATTATTTGTCGTGTTATGAAGCATAACCGATTGAGATATTTGTTTGGATACTTTCTCGGCAGCTTCTAGGTGCAAGTCTTGGTCTAGGTATTTTAAATTAGAAGTAGTCGCGACCGTTGTAGAGATTAAGAATCCGTTGGCTGAAGCCTTAATTGCCTCGTATAAAAACAATTCTCTTTTGGATGAAATAATCTTCCCCTCAATTCAACTGCTAGCCCAGCGTCTAAGTCTTCCTGAGTTGCCTCCGTGCCGATCTCAGTACTTGCATCCATTAAACCGTTAATAAACGAGGCAATGATATTGGGGGTTATCACTTCCTTTGTTTAAATGGAGTAGGGTTAGTAGATGATTGGGTAAAATGCTTCCAGAGTTTCGTTATTAAGGCCTCCTTTAAGGTAATCATTGACACCCATATACCCTTGAGTAATGCCAACGCTTAGTTGCTGTATAATCCTAGTTTTAAAATCTTGGAAGGTTTTCCCACTCTCTAATTTAGTGCGAGAGGGGAATAATTTCACTACTCCACATTACATCTTGATATCAATTGTATCGGAATCTGGGTTAAGGGGTTCAGTGGCAAGTTTTCCGAATTAACTAGTTTTATCGCATTTGATGCAAATGAAGATGAAAGTTCGAGCAAGCTCATTCATAGGTCGTTCTTCTTCCAGGAAAGACTCTACAGATATTTGAGCAATCGATCTTGATCCAGTTGGCTGCTGCTGCCTCCCCACAACTGGAGTCTTGGAAGTAATGTAGAGAATAAAATTGCGGAAGTTAGATTTGTCTCGAATTCAACATCCCCACCTGCCCTTAAATATGCAGAGATCATAGATTTGGTTGAAGATAGAAATGATTTGTTAGATAAGTCCAAACTCCTGTTTTTTCTCTGCTAGATTTTTAATGGAGGTTTCAAAATCTTCGATTGTCGGCGGGATTCCGTTCAATGAAAAGGCTTCCTTTAATGCTTCAGTTAGGCCATCGTTTGTGACTAGAGGAGGGCCATGCGATGATTCGAAACTTGAAGTTATGGGTTCGGGTAAAACAGGGGGAGAGTTTGTACCGCCTGGTCCAATTTGTTGCTCAAGTGTTTCTTCGGGAACTAAACTTCTTCTTTCTTTAGTGCTGGAGTCCTTAACGAGTTCTTTGACTTCCTCCAAGATTGATGAGAAGTATGCTATCAAGCATTGTAGTGGATAGTTTTGCTTGTAGAATTGCACACGAAAGAACTGTTGAGACAAACAATCTCAAAAGGTTAGAAGAAAATTCTAAAAACGGACCAGTATCCATTGCTTACTTAAAATCATTCAAGTTATACTTGGATGCAAACTAAAATCCTCTTTGGTTGTGGGCTGAAAGATTGTCATACTTACATGCCAACCCTGCAACGCATGAAAATAGAGCAAAGCATGCCGGAGTTCGAGTGGGAAAATCTACAAAGCAATAAACCAAAAAAACAAAACAACCTAATAATAATAATCTGACAGTTGTTGAGTTAGTAAAGACACAAACTTTGACTAAGTGGAGAATGTAGGGAATAAAAAAACAAAAAGTGCCAAGTAAACCCCACTCACAAATAAATTCCAAAATATCATTGTGTGCATGAGCAACAAGGGGAATGTAAGGGTTGTGGGCACTTTCCAGTCCTATTGCCCGTTCCTGCCTAACCACCAGAGATTGAAATTTAGGATAAGTTGATGGGAATGCATAATAACCATGGCCCAAGATTAATTCTTTTTGAACCATATTATAGGCATCTTCCCAAAGATACCATCTAAGTGGAGGTTTTCCTTCTTGGTAGGCGTTCCATTGTGTGTTTGAATTAGTTAGCATTTCTTTAACTTTTTCATCTTTTTTTAATGAATAAAAAATAAGAAATAAAGTAGGCAGGATAACCAAAAAACAGGAAAGAATTTTTCTGAATGAGTAGGATTCTAATTTCTTGTTTTTAAGAAATATAATTAAGCTAAAAAGTAAAATTGATGATGCGCAGAATAAGATTCCAGACCTCGAACCTGAAAATATCACTGTAGAAATCATCAAGATAATACCAAGTATAATAAATAATAAAATAGGAGATTTAATCATGTAATCTCTTGTAACTCTTAACTGTTTATAGAGTATTGAAAAAGTGCAAGATAAAGATAGCAAAGCAAAAGCAGACCAGTGGTTTTTATAGGTGAAGGTGGAAAAATAATAGCGTGGTTCTGGGGCATTCCAAATCCCTAATATTTCCAGATAATCATCTGACCATTCTTGGGTGAATTTTTGATAAAGTCCTACAATACAAAGAATAAATGTGTTGATAATGACTATCCATAAAAAAACTTTTACATTATTAAAGTTACATAAATTATGAAAAATAATAATTCCTAAAAACAAATTTATAAAAAGAAATAAAAAATTCTGTATATCAGATAAATTCTTTATTGCTATTGAAGGTAAAAATTTCCAATAATCTAATTGTATTTTATTTTCGCATTTATTGAAGAATAAAATAACGGGATCATTTGTAATTTTAGAATATTTATCTAGGTAACTGTTTTTTAAATGAAAAAATAAAGCAATCGACAATTGAGGATTATCCCTACTTTTTTCTAAGATTAAGTTCATACCATTAGAAATCATCTCGATTTTTGCTGAATCCCTAGTTTCGAGCAAAGTTCCTTCCATGTTTAATTCAATGAGTTCTTGTGCGTTGAGTGCTTTATATTTGGGGTTATTAAAGCTAATAAGAGCCCAAATAAACATCAACAGAAGAGGTAAAATAGATAAAAAACATCTTCTAGTCCAAAAATAATTCTGAAATAGTTGGGTTGCCAATAATGCTAGGCCAAGAAAGCTTAAGATCAATCCTGCAAATCCTTCTGCCAGTCCTGCCTTAAACCAAGTGACTAGGATTAGGTATAAGATGCATAATTTAAGGTTGTTATTCACACTTTAATGACTTGTAAGCTTGAATTGTGATTAAGTTGACAAAATCATGGAATGTAAATTCAATAAACTGCTAAATCCTTGATTATGAAGCCTTTCATATATTTTATTGGACTATCCCTAGTTTTGACCTTTTCTTATGGGTTATACGAAGGAAAGGTCGGTCGTATTGATGCAAGTGCAGCTCTCAAATTATCTTATGATTCTTTAGTCTTTGGTATGCCAAGCAATGAGTTTGAAGCGGTCAAGAAATCAAAATCTTCTTTAATTAATCCAGATCGTTTGGAAAGCGAGGATGATTTTATTTTAACATTTTCACCTGCAGTTCATTTTACAAATAAGTTGGGCCTATTCAAAATTACTGGTTCTGCGGGAGTTCAAATCTCACAATATTTATTAAACGGAGATTTGAGCAATATCGTACCAACGACGTCTTTAAGTATTGATTTTGATGATACTCTTGCCCTCAAAAAAAGAATTTCCAATAACGCTAAGATTAGGTTCGAAACTACCTTTGATCTAGGGCAAAATATTGGTGCAAGTGTTTTGGAGCAAGACTTGATCTCTTACACTTATATTTCTGCTGGTCTGAATGTTCGCTACAATCATAGTTCCAAATTTGGTGTTGGTGGTGGAACTTCTTATTCCTACCGGTTTTATCAATCTGCAAATACCGATGATAGTCCCAATCTTGATTTCTCGACCTTGCCCTTAAGCTTTCGGGCATTTTACATATACTCTGAAAAACTAGATTTTTTCACTAACTATACTTTTTCGAAATCGAAAGCACATGGTACATCTCAAAATAACCTTACTGATGCTAACAATCATTCTATAAGTATTGGAGCCGATGGTGTTTATTCTTCGAAATTTAGTGGAAGTGTCTCACTCGGGTATAGTGTAGTTGATTATGTTTCGTCTAATCAGGCTAACCAAGATAACCTAATTACATCGGTAGCACTTACTTGGAAGCACAACTCAAAAACATCATCCAACTACTCTTTGAGTCGTGCATTCTCGCCAACTGCTCAAGGATTCTCAACTTTTTCTACATCTCTTAGAGCAGGACTTTCACATCGATTTACAGATACTCTTACGGGCACCAGTTATTTAAGTGCGGGTATTACAGATTACACTTATCCACAAGATTTTGATCAGAACTCTGATGAAAGCCAGGGTAAGGTAGATTCTTCATCTATGAAAACATACGGCTTCGGGTTCGGGGTTAATAAGAAAATTAACAGAACCTTCACATCTTCAGGTGGTTATGACTTCACATTAATGGATAAAGGTACAAGTGTTGGGAGTTATGGGCGCCATTTAGTGCACGCTGAAATAATGGGAAGATTTTAATTTAGGAACAATGTTTTTGGAAAAGAGACTCGTATCATTCGCATTAATATTTTTATTGTCGGGTGGGTATGTTTTGGGGCAGGGGGCCTATTTTGATGCCTCCGTGCTCAAGGACCCAACAGGTTATAAATTGAGACCTGGTGACCGAATTAGAGTTGTTATCCAAGGAGAAACTGATTGCAGTACAGAAACTTCCCTCACTAATGAAGGAACTATTAATATGCCTTATGTTGGTGAGCTTAGGCTAATGGGTAAAAATAAGAAGGAAGCGGAGTCATCCATAGAAAGAGAGTACAAGAAAGAACTTATTTTCGCTCGTCCAAAGGCCTTGTTGAATATAACTAAATATTCGGAGCGAGTCGTTTTCCTAACGGGTTCAGTGAATCGCAAAGGTCCTTATGTATTGCCCCCTGAGGTGGAAGCTATGAATATTGTAGAAGTTATTGCCCGGGCTGGTGGTTTTAATGACATTGCAAAGAAAAATCGAGTTTATGTTACCCGGACTTTTTTTGATGAAAGTGGTAATCCCACAAACACTAAAACTTACGAGGTGGATGTTGAAGCTTTGAGTTCTGGTGTTCGATCGGGTAACTCCTCCAGAAGGTTTTGGATTTATCCGGGTGATCGTATCGAAGTCCCCGAAAGATTGCTATAAATATGGACGAGAATTACAACAAAGTCCCTGAAGGTCCTGCTGTTCAGTCATCAGGAACTAAGATTAAAGGATTAGGAGATTTTTTACTTATTCTACGTGATCGTTGGTTGATTGCACTTACCTTATCTTTACCCGTTGCTCTTGCTTTTATCTACATCAAGTCTCAAGGGACGGAATTATTCCGATCCAGCGCTTCTTTTCGGTTAATCCCCCCACCTGCAATTCTCAATTTACAAAAAGTTGATCGAGACCAACACGTACAAGGGCTTGTCGCTAAACATTTGGATGGTCTTAACAGTCAGGACCTTAGGCTTAATGTAACTCAAAAAATAAAAGATAGTCCGGAATTAAAGTCAGAACTGCTCGGCCCCTTCCTTAAAGATGGCATATCTATCGATGTTGGTGCCACCATATCTTATTCAGTATCTGTTTCTCCTCCCTCAGAAGGAAGGCCCCGTTTTACTATCAATTCGACTGCTCGTTCGGGTAGAGGTGCACAAATTATCGCAGATGTTGTCCAGTCTGAATATGAAAAGCTTCATAAAAGTAGAAAGAGTCTACAAGTTGAGAATGTAAGGAATGTTTTACAATTATTACTCGATAAAAGCTTGGCTGAGGAAGAGCGAATTTCTCAGGAGCAATCGAACTTTAAAAAAAGATATGACCTTCCCTTTTTGGAGGATGAAAAACAGGATACAGCCGCACGAAAAAGCCAATATTCATCTGAAGTAACTAGGTCTAAACTTGAGCAAATTCGTATTAACTCACTCCTCCGGCAAATTCTCCAAATTCAAGTACGAATAGGCTCACAATCGGAGTCATTTGCATCTCAAGACATCGATGATGATATTGCTGTGATAAAAGAATTTTTTGAAATAGATGCCATTGAATCTTACGGAGCTATTCCTTCTTTGAGAAAAACTCTTTTTGATTTGGAGCGTAAAAGGAGAGACTATAAAGAAACTGGCTCTGGGTACTTGGAAAGACATCCGAAAATGATTGAGAATGCCCGCCAAGTTCAATTGGTTAAACAAGCTTTGAATAAAGAAGTTAAATCTTCAATCGAAGATTTAAGAGACAAACATATACAGCTGAGTGCCCAAGAGAAGGAATTTGCCACGGCGATGGGTAAGGTACAGGAGGAGTCCCGTACCCTTAGTGAAATTGAAGAAAAACTACGCAATTTAGATAGACAACTCTCTGTGGTTACCAAGACAACCGACCAAATTCATAATCGACTTAACGATGTAAGAATCGAACAAGCATTACCAAGTGAGCAAGAAGAACCTTTAAACAAAGAACAGTTTGCCTACCTGCCCGGGGCACCCTTTACTCCCGATAAAGTGAAAATTAAGAGGGATGGAATGATGCTTGGTGTGGCTATCTTTTTGATCATTCCCTTCTTGCTTGAATTTGTTGATAATCGTGTCAAATCCCCATGGGATGTAGAGGTTTTTATCGGACGTGATTTAATCGCGGGTATTCCTAAAATTTCTGAAGTTGAAGAGACTCAAAGACCCTTAATTGTTGGAAATGATTTGGATGACGGTTTGACAGAATCCTTTCGTAGTATGTTTAGCCGGATTCAGATGAACTCGTTAAATGATTATCCTAAAACGATCCTTGTTACTTCAGCCATTCCAAGTGAAGGAAAAAGCTTAATTTCTGCCAATCTTGCGTACAGTTGCGCCAATCATGGAAAAAAGACTGTTTTAATCGATTTTGATTTGAGGCGTCCGGGTATTCATAAGTTTTGCAATATTGCTAATGAGAAAGGATTGCTTTCCCTCATCAACGCTGAACAAACTGACACGCAAAAACTTCAAGAATTGGCTCAAGAGACAGTAACCCAGATTCACCCAAACCTTTTTGTTTTGCCTTCGGGTGGAAGAACTAGGGCTGCTACCGAACTTTTGGAGAGTAATGGATTCGACAGAATTCACAAGGTGCTCAGAAGCTTTGCAGATGTAATTATTATTGATAGCCCACCTTTAGGATTATTTCCAGATTCCTTAGCGATGGCCCGAAAAGTAGAGGAAGTACTGTTTGTAACTCGGTATGGAAAAGTTTCCCGAAAAATAGTTAAAAGTTTATTGGAAAGCTTGGACGAGACCGGAGCCAAAATTTTGGGGGTGGTACTAAACGACCTTCCACAAAAGAAAGCTCCAGGCTATTATTACTCTGGTTATTACGGGTACGGCTACTTTAGGTACAAGTATTACAACAAATATTATGGAAGAGAAAAAGATGAAGAACCTGCCAAAGATTCAAGCACCAAGGCAGTAAGTTAAGGTCTGATGGCATTTAAAACATACAAAACTTGTGTGATTACACCCAAAGGTATGCGAATAAAGGGAGATGACACGAGTCTTGAGATTGCATCTATTATAGACGAAAAATCTAACCAAATGTGCAAAGATGGTTGGGAATTATTTTCTATTACTCCCTCTTTACATAGCGAAGGAGCTTTGATTAAGCTCTTACTTACTTTTGTTAAAGATAATTAAATATAAGTTCAATACCTGTGAATATTGATTACCTCGTTATTCTTTAAAAGTAATTCCACATGGTTTCCGTTAAATTTTGTACCAAATTCTATTTTCATCCAATTTCCGTGATTATTTTTTAAACTTGCTGAAATTTTATAATCATTTCCTATAATAGAAATCACCCTAGACAATGAGTCCCCCACTTTAATGTCATGAAAGTTAACTTTTTGAGAAGTTTTATAGAAATTGAGCTGAGCAGCATTCAAAGAAGAAATTTCTGAGGAGTATTGCTCATCTGGATTCCATCTCTTACTGCAACAAATTAAGGTAGGAAGGATTAGTATTATGATTCTGATCTTTTCTTCCATAAAAAAAAACTGAATTTAATCCCCAATGTTTTCAAGACTGAATGTCTCCTGACAAACCTAATCGACTGGCTCAGAGTGAAGAGTTCTTAATTGTTCGTTTAATACCTAACATATTTACCACTGTAGGAATGTGTGTTGGTCTTACAGGTATAAGGTTTGCACTAGAGTCGGAGTGGAAGTCTGCTGTTGTTTGCGTTTTACTTGCAGCTTTTTTCGACCTTGTGGATGGATTAAGTGCAAGAATGCTCAAGGCAACATCTAAAATCGGAGCTGAACTAGATAGTCTATCTGATGCGGTAAGCTTTGGGGTTACTCCTACCGTCATTCTATACCTTTGGATTGTTTCTATTACTAAAAGTGAAAGCAGTTATTTATTAGGATGGTATTGGGTACCATTCATTTTTTATTCATCTTGCTGCGTGCTAAGGCTTGCTCGATTTAATGTTACTAGCCGATCTCAGTCTGACTCAGAGGGAAAGCCAAATAATTACTTTACGGGAGTTCCATCACCTGCTGGTGCCATAATCCTGTTAAGCCCAATTATTTTCGAAGTAAATATGCAAAGGTTTGGAATTTCAGGAATCGAATTCTTTCGTCCGGGAGTAATATGCTTATGGGTTATGTTAGTCAGTATCCTTATGGTTTCTCGTATTCCAACCATTTCTCTAAAAAGTATAAAATATAAAATATCGTACGGAAAAGTAATTTTTGTCCTTGTAGGGGTAATTTTGGCTGCAGCCGTTGTGGTTCGAGAACAGTGGCTATCTTTAGCATTTGCCATTCTGTTTTACTTAATTTCTATTCCTTTTTTTGCTCTTTATCTTAAAAGTAAAAAGAAAACATAATTGATTAAACAACTGGTTCAAACTGCTTAATAATGCGAGTAGATCTCTCCTTTAGGGATGGGTTTAGGTCAATATCGTTAGTTGTTTCTATTCTATCTATAAAAGTTTTAATTAACCCAGTATGGGCTTTATTAGATTTTATGGATTCAAAGTAGTCACAATAGCTACTAATTAAGGTTTTGTAGATTTTGTGATTAGATGGACTAAGGGAGTGGGCAATTTCCAGAACATTAATTCTTTTAATCCGCTCAGCAGGATCGGTAAGTAACTTTGACATTTCCCAATAAATCTCAAAGGAATCAGTTCCATATCTAATAATTCTTTCGAGGAAATGAAGGGCGGAGAATTTATCTCCTTTTGCTTCTTTTATACGGAAAGCAGTCTCTAAAAAATCTTTATCCCTGGGCGACTTTGATAATGCGTTTCCATTGGCATCTTCTGCATTACTAAAATCTTTTTCAACCAAGTAAGCCTTTGCTAATAGGTTATGGAGAGTTTCGGATAACCCATGGTTGTAATGAAAATCTTTGAGGAAAAGAATGGCTTTTAAAGTATCCTTTTTTTGGATCAGTGTCTCAGCAAATAAATATGCCGCTTGCTGGTTAGCGGGGTCAAGTTGGAGAGCCTTCGCCAAGTGTTTCATTGGATCAAGATCAACCTTGATGCCGCTTTTCATTTATTTGTGCTCTTTTTATTCACTTTAGTCTTTGCCGAAGATTTTTTAGCCTTTGCTAGAGCATATTGAGCCGATTGATTCATCAAGAGTACAGCTAATTGATAATGACCATCCGCAAAATTTGGATTGATGGTAATTGCTTTTTGTAGTGCCTCAAATGATTCAACGAATTTTTTTTGATGAGCTAGTAAAATGCCTAGCTCATAAAACGATTTGAAGTTTTTAGGGTTTATGCGAATTGCGCTTTGAAAATGTTTTGTCGCTTCTTCAGGGTTAGGTTGCAAAATTATTGTACCATCCTTTGACATCCGTTCTCCTTTGGCTAGCAATCTACCAAAATAATAATGACACTCATCATATTCTTTTTTGATTTCCAAAGCCGTTTCGAAATTTCTTTCAGCTAAATCGTATTCTGATGGTGTGGATGAGAGCCTAGCTAAATTAAAATAAGCTTCTGCAAAATTTTGTTCAACATCAGTTGCTTTTTGAAAGTGAATTTTGGCTTCGTTTAGATCTCCTGAGTTTTCTGCGTGAAAGGCCAATTCGTAATAAGCTTCCGCAAAGTCAGGGTCAATTTCGAGTGCCTTGTAAAAATGTTTTTTTGCAAGGCTTGGGTCTTCATCAAGGGTTAAAATCTTAGCAAGGTAGAAGTGGGCATTCGCATTTTGAGAGTCAGCTTGTAACGATAGCTTTAGGTTTTTTTCCGCATCTGCTAATCTCTCTTGATGGTAGTAAAGTTTTCCTAGGTGAAAAAGTGCTTTGGGATTGTGGGAAAAATATTTTATGGATTCATTATAATGGTGAATAGCTTTTTCCAGCTTTTTTTCTCCTTCTAAAATCCTGGCAAATAAATAGTGGGCTTTTGAATAATCGGATGTAAGTTCAAGTGCGGAAATGAGGTGTTTTTTTGAAGCAGGTAAACTTTTTTCAGAAAATAATATCCTTGCTGTATTGTAGTGTGCTTTTGAGTTTTTAGGGTCGAGTTCGATAACCCGATAAAAATGTTTCTTTGCTGTTTTCCAGTCTCTCTTATCTATGGATGAACCATCATTATTTGTAGCTTCTCCACCCAGCAGGAGTTTGCCAAGGTAGTAATGTGCGCAAGGATACTCATCTTCAATGTCGATGGCCGTCTCATAGTTTTTACGGGCATCCTCAAAGTCATCGGGGTTAGTCAATAACTTAGCTTTATTGTAGTAGGCAGGGGCAAAATTTTGATCAATTTCTGCAACTTTATCAAAATTATTTTTAGCTTCCTCGAAATCCTTAACTTCAACCAGCATTAAAGCGTAATTAAAATAGGCTTTAACAAAATTAGGATTGAGTTCCAACGCGTTTAGAAAATGTTCCCTTGCATCTTCATGCTTACTTAATCGAGTAAGTTCGATTGCAAGTTCACATTCCGCCTCTGCGTGGCTCGAATTGATTGAAACTGCCTGTTCGAAATATTCTAATGCTAAATCGTACTTATGCTCAGATTGATAAAGAACGCCCAGTTTGAAATGAGCATTAGCAAGATTTGGGTCAAGTTCGATGGCTCTTTCTAAGAGTTTTTTTGCGTTCTGTTCCATGGAATGAAGCCCTTACTTCGAGGTCATAACCCAAACACCATCCCAATCTTTTTTGGGTGGGTTCTTTTTCATATAGTCACAGCGATCGAGGTAAAGTTGAGCAGCTTTGTCTTCGGGATTAATTTTTTTAACAGAATTGAACAATTTGATGGCTTGGTCCCATTTCCCATCATTCCATGCCCGATACCCATCATTAAAATTTCCGAGAGCTTCAATCATATTCGGATAAGAATCATCATCATGAAAATCGAGGACTTCGAAGACTCCGACTGGTTCTGTTTTTCCTTTAACGATCACATAGTCAACTTGTCGTGTTCGGTATGTAGCTTTAACCGCTTTGTATGTGAATTCACTTATAAGAATATGAGCACCGTATTGTTTACAAGCACTCTCGATTCGCGCTGCCAGGTTTACCCCATCTCCAATGACGGTATAGTCCATTCTTTTGGGCGAACCAATGTTTCCTGAGACAATCGAATCAGTATTGACTCCCATACCGTGATCGATGGGCATTTTACCCTCAGCCGCTCTTTTATCATTAAAGACCTTCAGGTCAGTCATCATACGAATAGCCGCACGAACCGCTCGGTCCGGATCGTCTTCGTGGGGAATAGGGGTGCCAAAAATACACATCATGGCATCACCGATAAATTTATCTAACATACCACCTTCATCTGTTATGCAATCAACCATGATGGTGAAGTAATCATTTAATAGCTTAACAGTGCCTTGAGCTCCAAGTTCTTCCGTAATAGTAGTAAAACTCCGAACATCTGAAAACAAAACAGATGCCGTGCTTTGTTTTCCTCCCATAACATCATCGCTCTCACCTGCGTTCATTAATTGATCAGCTAATTCAGGATCCATGTATCGAGACATCGTAGACTTCATTCTTTTTTCAGAACTAATATCTTCAATCATGATCATAACCCCCATGCTTTCATTCTTTTGTCCAATCAGGGGGGTGGTGGAAACATTGACAGAAAGCTTTTCTCCTTGGATTAGTAGGGTGGCATCTAAAAACTCTTCCTGTTCATCTACCGATTCTAATTTATTGGTTAGCCAAGAGTTTTCAGATCCCAGTAAATCGATTAAGGATGTATTTAGAACATCAGTCAAATTAGGGATTTTCAGCACTTTTAGTCCTGCCGGATTGCAGGTCCTAATCATTTTATTCTCATCTATTGTAATCACTGCATCGTGCATGCTTGAGAGAATGCTTTCCGAATAATTTTTCTGATTTTGTACATCGTCAAAAAGCTTGGCATTTTCAATACCCATAGAAATTTGGGAGGTAAATGCCGCTAGCCTCTTTTCATCTTCTTGATTAAAAGAGCCTCCACGTTTGTTTAGGACTTGGCTAACACCAATGGTTTTTCCCTCTTTATTGAGAACTGGCATGCAAAGAATGGACCGGGTGAAAAATCCGGTCTGCTTATCAAAGCTTGGATTGAAACGCAGGTCTGCGTAGGCGTGGGGTATATTAACTGGCTTAGCGGAGGTGAAGACAGTGCCGGCAATTCCTAAATGATTTGGGAACCGTATTATAGACTTCTCGTCCAAGCCTTCTCCGACTTCGGTGTATAATTCATTGGTCTTCTCATCATTGATAAAGAGAGTGGCTCTTTCACAATCCAACATCGTTGAGATTGTGGAAATGATTTTTTGTAAGAGTGGAGTAAGTTCAAGTTCAGATGCGACCTGAGAAACTACATCAAGGAATTCTAACTCTTGTTTTCTGGCTGCCTCTACTTGCTCGACGATAATATTTCCTTGGATAGCAATAGCTGCCTGTTCCGTCATTGCCTCAAGTAATTCTAAATCATCTTGGGTAAATTCCCCATCAATTTTATTGAGAATTTGAGAAACCCCAATTTTCTCTCCATTAACAGTTCTTAAAGGTGCACAAAGAATGCTTTTTGTACGAAATCCCGTTCTTACATCTACAGCTTTATTGAAACGATCGTCTTTATACGCGTCGGGGATGATAGCACCTTCATTATGTGAAAAAACCCATCCAGCAACTCCCTTGCTATTCATGATACGAATTTCCCTCCGAAAGCTTCCTTGGGCAATTCGTGAATATAATTCTCCAGTCGAGGAATCGTTTAAAAAGATAGTACCTCTCTCGGCGCCGATAGTTGAGGTAGTTATCTTAACTAAGGTTTCAAGAGCTTCGTCCAAGCTTTTAGTTTTTGCTAAGTCTGTAGTAACTTGTAGCAGCATGTCGGAGAACTTTGCTGTTCTCTTTTTAGTTTCGGGGGAATTGGCTTTAGTTGGCATGGTGATGATCTAGTTTCGAGCGTAACTCGATTATTGTTTCATGGAGTTCCTTGAATTCCATATCTTTTTTTTGGGTAGCCTTTTGTAAATTTTTATCATGTGAGACTTGTTTTCGGTCAATCTCATCTCGTAGAGATCTTATCATATTTCTATAATGATTAATTTCATTAAGGTTGGAAGACGCAACTTTTTGAACATCATCTACAGTCTTATTGTTTAATCGTTCTGTTTCTGCCCGAAGTGTACCAATCGTCTCTTTTAGCTGAGAAACTTCTTGTTCTTGCAGCTTATTTTTTTCTTGTTTTGCATGCTGCGTCTGGGCGTTCGCAATATCTAGCTTTTCCCTAATTTTTGATAAGGAATGTTTCAATGTTTCATTTTCTCGCACCAAGGTAGTGGTAGCCTTTTGGGTTTTGTCTTCAAAGTCTGCTTGTTGTTGGTCTATTTCAGTCCTCAATTCAAGGATAGTTTTCTTAAGTCCGCTTGCCAAATTTTCCTGGGCTGAGTTTTTCCTTTGAATTTCGGTTTGGTGGACTTCTTTTAGGTTTTCAATTTTTGTTCTCGTCAACAAAGCACCTTCCTTGAGTTGATTATTTTCTTGGGTCAAAAAGCTAATTGATTTTTGAACTTTTTCTTCGTTCTCCGACCTTATCTCGTCAACCTGGATTCTAAGCTGTGATACTATTTCCTTTAAATTACAAATTTCAGACTCCTTCTGGGACTCGATTGATTGAATTTTGTTTGCACAAATATTTTTTTCTCGCTCAATCTGATCTCGCGTTTTGGACAAACTTTTTTGTAATTGTTCAATTTTTGAATTTGAAGATCCGATTGCGGATTGAATCTTTTCTTGTTCACGAACTTTTACTTCTTCAATTTGATCACGCAATTCGGAGACTAAAATTTTAAGTGAACTAATTTCTTGGGTTGAAGCAGCAGAAGCTCTTTGTACCTCTGCATCTAATTGCATTCTTTCTCTATCGAGAGTACTTCGAACAAGTAATAATGATTTTCGAAGCTGTTCGATTTCGAGATTTTTTATTCTTTTGGTATTTTGAACTAATTCATCTCTCTGTGCATGGGCAGATTCGATTTCATCTCTTAATGTTTGAATGGTGCTTTGTAGTGAAATCTTTTCTACATTTGATTTTTGATTCGACTGCTGAATGGCTACGGCGTGTCGATTTTCGGTTCTTTCTAAATTTAATCTAAGGTTGGATAGTGACTCCTTGAGTTGTTTAATTTCTGCAATGTGAGAACTTATTGCTTTTTGGATTCCCTCTGCCTTTTGAGCTTCGCTTTGCTCCAATTCAATTCGTAACGAAGAAATCGTTTTCTTTAGAGATATGATTTCTTTTTGCTGCGAGGATTCTGCCTTTTGAATTCTTTCCTCAAGTTCTGACTTCTTCTTTTCAATGCTTTCTCGAGTTTGCAAAAGGGTCTCTCTTAATTGGCGAATTTCATCGATATGCAGTCTTTTTTCCTGCTGAATAGCCTCCTGTATACGGTTATCAAAATTTTCAATCTCCTCTCTTAGCAGGGTAATCGTCTCCTTGAGCGATTTTTTTTCATTCTCGTTAGATTGAATATTTTTTTGGATTTTTTCTTGGTGTCTAGCTCCTGCCATGTCCAATGCATTTCGACTTTTTTGCAATGAATCCTGCAGCAATGTTTTCTCTTGGCTAATTTGAGCAATGGCAGCCTGAATCTCGTCTTCCTTGGAGCATTTAACTTCTTCCAGAGAACCTCTTAGGTTCTCGATTGTTTCCCTTAAAGATTTCGTCTCTAGTGAATGTGAGGAAACCAATTTTCCAATTTCATTTTCCTTACGGATTTGGGTGTGCCCAATTTTGTTTCTAAGGTTTTCTGCAAGTTTTCTTAATTCTTGAATTTCCGAATTCTTTTCCTGTGAAACTGTCTGTTTTATCTTGTTTTGTTCTATATCCTTGGCTTCTAATTCTCCACGAAGCGTTGAAATAAGATCATGTAACTCGTTAATTTCTTTATTGTTTAAAGATTGAGTCTGTTCGATTGCTTGTTGAGTTAACAGGTTTGACTCTTCGAGTTGTTTTCTTAGCCGACTAACAAGGGAAGAGAAGCTTTTTCGCTCAACTTCAAAAGTACTTTTTAATCGTTGCTTCTCTTCTTCGTTTTTGAGTGAAAGCTTTTCATAGTCATCTCTCAAATTAGAAATGAGATTTTGTAAGTTACATTCTTTTGCCGCGTGTGCTTCTTCGATTGCGTGCAGTTCAGAATCATGCAAATCCATGTTCCTCTCTAGCTGATCGCGAAGAGAAGATATAGTTTGTTTCAAGAAGTTTAATTCGCGTTCAAGCGAATTCGTCTCGGAGGGGGGTAAGAGAGACATAATCTATTTAATTGGCAAAAAAATCATTGGGTGTAAATAAGAACCTTGCCGTAATTTTCTTTATTGCCTAATGGAATACGATTGTTGCAAAGGAATCATATGCCCCCCAACACAATTGTAATTTCTCTTTTGGTTTTTCTTTTGAACTCTTGTTCGGATCGACCTCAAAATATATTGACCACATCGAGCGAAACTCTAGATGACGATTTGGATTTTGCCTCCTTGGTTGCCAAACAAACTGGCGGGGGGCAAGACTTGGCTTCTTTTTTGAATAGCGGCAATGAAGTTTACCCAATCAATGTTATTGATGGAGCAGACGAAGAAAAAATATCCGAAAGACCAACGACTCAGACGAATTTACTCCCATTACCGCCCGAAAGTAAAGTGGTTGCTGTCTCTAAAATGCCTCCTGCTTCTTATGAGGCACATACAATACCTAAATCCTCAACATCTTTAGACGAAAATTTTCAGATAAGCTTGCAAGAGTTGCGTTCGTTGAATGCCCGTAAAGACCAGACAATTGCCTCTTTAACACGATTGAACGAGGAACTCCTTTTAGAACTACAGAGGTTAAGGACATTAACTTCAGTTCCTTCAGTCCGTACCCCGGGAAATGTAATTACCGGTTCGAATACAAGTCAGCTCTATAAACTTCAAAACGAGATAGCCAACCTTAAGAGCAGCCTGATGGACAAATCAAGAGAGCTTGACGGACTTAGATTACGTAACGATCAATTTGTAAATGGCATTGATTCCCTGCAACCGAGGGTTTTACCGGTTCCTCTAAATACAAGTTCCCGTTCCTATGGAGAAGGGCGGAATGTTGAAAATGCGGATTTTCCTATCCCGTCCAACTTAGACACTGTAGAAATTAGTGGCACCTGTACTCTGGAATTTGATGCTGTGGTTACTCTTTTAAACGGCAAAAGCAAAGAAGTTTTTTACACAGAATTCTTTTTGGTTTCAAATAGTTTGACCGAACTTCTTTTTGAGGAAGGATTTTTCCTCAAAGATTATCCACAAGTTAGTTCGTTCGAAGAACTTTGGGCGAAAGCAAGAAAGTCTCCTTTTTCTTATCCAGGGGTTTACAAAAGAATTCGTAACATTCTTTTGGAACAAGTGGAACAAGGAAAAGGGCACAGGATACGAACTGATATTGATGGTTTTGCCGAATTCAAGAACATAGTACCTGCATCTTATTTCTTGTTAGGAACTGCACCGGTGGGAAAAATTGGTGCGGTTTGGAATAACCCAATCCGTTTAAAACCAGGCTCTAACAGAACCTCCCTTTCCCTAGCGAATGCCAATTGGCGTGATTAGGCATTTGTTTAAACCTTTACCTATCCGTTACAAAATTTAATACTTAACATAAAATTTTAACATATGAGTACTGAACAATCCTCCGATAGCAATAAACTACAACTCAGCTTGCAGCAAAAACTTGGCATTATTTTGTCATTTTCAAAAGATAAAATAGTCGAGCAGATTCAGTGTGTTTGGTTTATTATACTTTATTTAATTGTCTTCCAGGTTCTTGTTTTGGGTTTACCCATCGTCTATTCTCTAATGATTGCTGCAGGAATTATGATTGTTATTGTGGGTTTAGCTTTTTTTATGGAAGGCCTTCGACTAGGTCTGATGCCACTAGGGGAAGCTTTGGGTTCTACTTTGCCTAGAAAGAAAATTCTGGGTATTCCTTGTCTTCCTACAAGCCTTGCATTTGGGTTTGTCCTGGGAGCTTTTGCTACATTTGCGGAACCTGCTATTGGAGTATTAAGAGCTGCCGGTGCTGGTGTAGATCCGACTGCTGCACCTTTGCTGTGGACAATATTAAATACTGGAGCAGGGCTGCTCGTAAACTGTGTAGGCGTTGGTGTCGGCATCGCTGTCCTCCTTGGCGTTCTCCGCTTCTACAAGGGTTGGTCTCTTAAACCATTTATTTATATAGGTGTTGTGACTCTTTCTTGCATTACATTATACATGCAGTTTTCTGATGACAGGCTTAAGCATGTGTTAGGCCTAGCTTGGGATTGTGGTGCTGTGACTACAGGTCCAGTTACGGTACCTCTCGTACTTGCACTAGGTATTGGAGTTTGTAGGATTGTATCTACGGGTGGTTCAAGCAACACGGGTTTTGGTGTAGTTACCTTAGCGTCACTTTTTCCAATTCTTGCTGTTATGTGTTATGCACTCTTCTTGTTCAACACCGATAATTATTATTTTGCCTCTGAATCAACTGCTACTTGGCATAAAAACGCCGGTAAGTATGGAACAAACTATCCAACAGACTTGCAAAAATTTGGGGATATTAAAGCCAAATCTAGGATAGAGTCTGCTTCTAGTGTTGGTGAATCAGAGCTCTCTTGGTCATTATCTGTGGAAGAGAGGAAAATGGTTGAAAATTATCTCAATCAAAATAACGCCCTGCCTGAAGGTTATGCATTAAGAACTAAAGTTGCCGAAGGGGCAATTGTGCCAGCAGCATTATCAGGTGGTGACCGAGAAAATGTTCAGGTTCGTGGTGCCAAGACCTATGTTGTTAGGGAGGGATACAAAGCTCCAGATGCTCTTTGGAATCCAGATGCAGATGTCGCTACCGCGTTTTCGAACAAATTCGATTTTTTCCCGAATACCTTTAAACCATTGGAAATTGACAAGAATAACAATGGCAAAGTTGATCCCGGCGAAGATTTTTACAGTATTGAAGCTGACGGATCTATTAATTACTCTAAAAAAGACGGTCTTCTTACGGGTCCGGATCAAGATCGCGGAGCTTTGGAAGGTGCCATATGGGCAATTGTGCCATTATGTTCTATTCTTTTAATTGTTTTGATAGTTGGTCTCAGGCAAAAGCCTAAGCATATGGACGAACTTGTAATCGGTATAGCTTGCGCCGTTATTGGAATGTGCCTTTTTAACTTGGGGATCGCACTTGGATTAACCCCACTTGGTGAACAGCTTGGTGGAAATGTGGTGTCTAGTTTTGCATCTATTCAACCTTGGCAATCAGAGGGATTTATCGATCCTATTTTCCAGTCCTCTACGGTAGGAAAATGCTTAGCGATTTTATTTGGGTTTATTTTAGGGTACGGAGCAACCTTAGCTGAACCTGCTTTAAATGCCTTAGGATCTACAGTTGAGAAAATAACTGTTGGTGCTTTTAAGAAAAATTTACTTATGCAAGCTGTCGCTACTGGAGTAGCTTTGGGAATTGCCACTGGTGTAGCTAAAATTGCATTTAATTTAGAACTTTGGTACCTACTGATTCCCCCCTATACCTTGCTTTTAATTCTCACATTTATCTCGAGTGAAGATTTTGTTAATTTCGGATGGGATAGTGCAGGTGTAACTACCGGACCTATAACGGTTCCTTTAGTATTGGCTATGGGACTTGGCATCGGTGCAAAGACTGGAGCAATTGATGGATTTGGTGTTCTCTCACTTGCGTCGGTTGGCCCAATTATCACAGTGCTTACTGTTGGTCTGTTGGTTCGAAAAAAACCTAAGGACAATCCATCTTCAGAACAATTAGCGGAGGCTGCATAATGAATAATTTAGAAGTTAAAAACAATATTTCACTGGTAAATTTAATTTTACCTAAAGATTCCTTAGATAAAGTTTCGAAGGAACTACAAAAAGCTGGTGCCAAAGGTATTTTTCAAGTTTCCGCTCGTGGTTCTATTTTGAACGAAGGAGGTTTTCTAGCTAAGATGTTTCCCCCTCCTGCACCTGAACAGTGCTTAGTACAAGTGCTGGTCCCCGAAAGTCAAAATGAAAGAATTTCAAATATTGCTATAAAAGCTGGTAGACTAGACCGTGTTGGTTCAGGAGCTATTTTTAGTATTCCTTGTAGTGAAGCTCAACATTCATCAAGTTTTCCATTAACGGATGGCGAGGGCGAAGGTGGTAATTCTACTGAGATTACTATGGAAGCGATATGTTGTATCTGTGAGAAGGGAGTTGCCGAAGACATAGCGCAAGCTGCTCTAGCTGCAGGAGCACCAGGTCCTACTGTAACCTTTGGCGAGGGAGGTGGAATTAGAGACAAGATTCCCGTACTTCGTATGACCAAGGGACCAGAAAAAGAATTCGTATGGTGTGTGGTTGATCGTTCAGAGTCGAGTGATGTGTTTACAAGTATGGCAAGAGCAGGAAGAATTACTGAACCCGGACGTGGTTTCATGTATTCAATTCCTGTCAGCAACGGACTGATAAATGTCAGCAGTACTGTTGCAAGCTCGTCTCATGGAGCTAGTATGGAACAAATTATCTCAGCCTTGGATGAGGTTAAAGGCGGAAAAGACTGGAGAAGTACTGTAGAGACCAAATCCACTTCGTTAAGCACCTCTTTTTTAAAGGACCTTGTTGGATTGTACTGTGTTGTTCCTCGTGATCATTATTCAGATGTTTATGATGCGATTCTCGACGCAGGTGCACCGGGTGTTAGCACTAATTTTGGAGTTATGGCTGATCAGGCGAGCGCCGGAGAAGATACATGTAACGAAGAGTGGGCAATCGTATATACTTCACTCGCTCCCGCATCTGTAAAAAATGTAATGGAAAAAGTTTCTACGAAAATCGAAGCTCTAGGAATAAACCGTTTTGCTTTTTACACTTTACCAATCCCTAAAGCCCTTACTTATTTAGGAGGTTGATATCCTTGGCCTTCAGGAAATTTAAAGCTATTAATTTTTGGAGCTAGGATTTATAGACTCCTAGTAGCTTATCAAATTTATCCACAGTCAGATTTTATAATCCGGACTGAGGCCCAATCACCCATCCTTTTGAATTTAGTTTGGATGTCGCCGTATGGTTTTAAATTTTTGAAGCAATCACATACCTGTTCGACCTCCGTAGCCAAAATTCCTGAAAGGATAATAATAGAGTTCGGTTTGCTTAAAGAGAGGATTTTCTCTGCGTTACTTATTAAAATATCTGCCTGGATATTAGCAGTGACATAATCGAATTTTCCGAACGAGGGAATCATCTTGTTTAAATCAATTACCTGAAACTGAACATCGTTTCGTAAATTATTTACACTGGCATTTTCAGAGGAAATCCGAACCGCATCTTCATCATTGTCGAAACCTAGTACATTAGAGAAACCTAGTACTGATGCTGCGATGGATAAAATTCCGGAACCACACCCCAAATCAACAAATGAATCTCCACAGATTTTAGAATTTGCGTCATCAACCATGAATTCAATACACATGCGTGTAGATTCATGATTTCCCGTACCAAATGCCATACCTGGATCTAAAAATAATGCGTGATTGTTTGCGGGGATATTGTAATCATCTTTGAGCCATAAAGGTACAAGGTGAAAACGGTTATAACTCCATGCTTTAAAGTGCTTTTTGTAAGAATTTTTCCAGTCAGTATCTTGGAGATTTTCTTCAGAGAAATTAAATACAAGAATATCTTTTAATTCATTTTTAAGTAGTAAAGTTTCATTAAGCATTTCGCTTTGAGAAGCGAAGTATCCAGTTAAAACCATACCATCGGTTAGTTTATCTATTTCTACAATCCATGGCGAAGGAGCATGTTCAAAAAGATATCCATCGATATAATCGAGAGAACTTTCAGGGATTGAACTGGTAACTTTAATCAAGGGACTTAGCAATTGAATCAGTATGAGCAATATCTGCGACTACGCTGGGTAATAACATATGTTCAGCGGCATGCACCTTTGCTGTAGTTGATTCGATAGTATCGGAGGGCATAATACGAACCGGAGCCTGTGCAATAATGGGCCCTCCATCTAATTCAGATGAGACCCAGTGAACAGTGCATCCAGTAATTTTTACACCTGCATCCCATGCCTGCTTAATTGCATCTAAACCTCGGAAGCAAGGTAGTAGGCTAGGGTGCAGGTTGATAATATTTGAATTAAATGAATCGATAAATCTTTGACTGACAATTTTCATGAAGCCAGCTAGGACAATTAAATCGGGCTGTTTTGATTTAATTGCTGCTATCCAATGATCTTCTTCTTCAATAAATTGGGAAGATTTATTCTCCTGAATGGCGGGATATTTACCAAGGTAGGATGCGTGGATGCCTGCTATTTCGGCACATTTTAAAATCCCACTATTTTTTTTATCAGAAAATACTGCAACTATTTCGGTTGGTCCGAGTAATCCGGCAGAAAAAGAGTCAAGAAGTGCCTGGCAATTTGTTCCATTTCCTGAACCTAAGATTATGGTTTTCACAGTGTATTTAAAATCTTAGTTATTTTTAATAGATTCGACAGTTCGAGAGGTGCTAAAACCTTCAAGAAACGGAACAAAACAAATTTTTGTATTGGCTTCTTCTAGAGCCTTATGTTCTTCAGGGTTTAAATTATCTAAGGAATAATCTCCAGATTTGGCATAAAAATCAGGCCTAAGTCTTTTTATTTCCTGGGCAAGGTTTGTACTGTCGAAAAAGAATGTTAAGTTAACTGCTTCTAAAGCACCAAGTAGGTAAGCTCTTTCGTTTTGACTGTAGATGGGTCGGTTAATTCCCTTTATCTTACGGATACTGGCATCCGAGTTTAAGGCTACCCAAAGTTCGTCGCCTAGAGCAGCGGCTTTTTCAAGAGAGTAAATATGACCGGCGTGGACTAAATCAAAACAACCATTTGTTAGAACAATTGATTTGCCTTGTTGCTCTCTTTCTAAACGAATTTTGCAAATTTCCTCAAAGGAGTATGAGTTTTTAACTGGAATCTTGGTTTCGGACACTTTTTAATTATCCCCATCAAAAAAACGTTTCGCTTTATCTAATATACCGGATTCAGAGCTTAGATCTTCTTCTCCGCATGAAAGTCCGTAATCGACTAGCTTCTGTCTTTGTTCTTTGTTTAGATTCTTTGGAACTTCAATAACGATTTTAACATATAAATCTCCCTTATGTGATGGTGATCGTAAGTTAGGCATCCCCTTGTCCCGTACGCGAAATGTTTTATTGCATGGCGTTCCCGGCGGGATTTTCAGTGTCACTTTACCATCTAATGTGGGAGTTTCAACCGTTCCCCCGAGGGTCGATAAAGTAAAAGGGATAAAGAGTTCGTGGAACAGATCATCCTCGTCTCTTTCAAAAAGATCGTGTGCTTTGACTTGAACATCGACATACAAATCACCAAATGGACCTTTTTGCGGGCCTGCATCCCCACGATTTCTTGAACAAAGCCTAGAGCCGTCGTTGATACCTGCAGGAATCTTGACTTTTACAGAATCGCTGCTTTTTTTACGGCCTTGTCCCGAGCATGAATTACAAGGGTTTTCAATCTTTACACCAGAACCATTGCAGCTTGGACAGGTTCTTCGAATACTTATAAATCCTTGATTGGAGGCAACTTGACCAACACCCCCACAAGTGGGGCACATACTCTTGGATGAGCCATCTGCAGAGCCAGAACCTTCACATTTCGAACACTCAAGGTGCCGAGAGTATTTAATTTCTTTTTCCACTCCACTAGCAGATTGTTCCAAAGAGATTGACACGGTGACTCGCAAATCATTTCCGCTAACCCCCTCAGAGGCTCTGCCTCCGCCTCCTCCAAAAAAGTCTTCGAATATACTACCAAAGCCACCACCGCCTCCACCACCACCGAAAACATCTTTAAATAAATCAAAGGGATCAACGCCTCCAGATGAGTGGCCACCTCGAAATGCATCGTGCCCGAATTGATCGTACTTTGATCGCTTCTCAGGATCTTTTAGTATATCGAAAGCAGCAGAAATTTCCTTAAATTTTTCTTCCGCTTCCTTATTCCCTGGGTTTTTATCAGGATGAAATTGAATGGCTAATTTGCGATAGGCCTTTTTAATTTCTGAGTCAGAGGCGTCTCGGTTTACACCTAACACCTGATAGAAGTCCTTATCTGCCATAATATGGTTTTTAAATTTTAAATTTTTATCAATTCAATCAGTCTGGAGCCTGATCTTTACTCTTCTGCGAAATAATTACACTGGCAGGTCTGATCAAGTGATCTTTTAAACGATATCCGATTCGAATTATTTTTAGGACAGTATCTTCCTCTTCGCTCTCTTCGTGTCCTATAGCTTCATGAATATTGGGATCAAATTGCCCCCCTGTTTCTTCAATGCAAACTAGGCCATATTCTCCTAAAACATTTTGAAGCTGGTTGGTTGCCATGTTGAAGCCGTTGACAATGGGACCATCAGGATCAAATTTAGTTGCCTCACTCATTCCCATCTTAAATGCGTCAATTACCGGAAGTAAATCTTCGATAAGTTGTAGGCGTGCCCTTTGTATAGACTCTTCCCTATCTCGAATAGATCTTTTTTTAAGGTTTTCTAAATCCGCGAAGGTTCGCAAGTATTTAGACTGTAGGTCCTCCTGCTTACTGTAAGCTTCGTGGAGACGGGTCTTGAGCATGGTTGGATTCTCCTCTAGTTCCTGGTCCGAATCCCCGTTTTCTTCTACAGGAGGTTCGTTCTGATTGTTGTCTGAATCCGTTAAATCTTCTTTGTCTTCCATGATTAAGGTTTTGAGCACAAAAGGGATGAGTAAATCTAATCTCTAAATTTAGGTCAACATGAATGAAATCATAACTAAAACCTTAATTTGAATTTGTTTGGGGAATAAAGAAGTTGTCCGTTAAAATCATTTCTCCTGGTTGATTAATTTGAACTTCACAATCCTCTGCGTAGGGCGAAAGTGCAAGGGTACCTGCAGGGATGACTTCCTTTCCAACCGAAATATCAGAAAAAAGTGGATTTAGGATCATACATTGCTGATTCAAGTTCTTTAGCTTGAGTTTCATGGGCTCAGGAAATGTAAACTTTCTTATTCTAAAGTGATTACATTCGGCCAGTAATTGAACTTGAGAGTGTTCAGAGGAAATAATTTCGGGTTCGAAATCGTTGAAATTAATACACCTTAACGATTCTTCAATATGGAGTTTTCTGGTACATCCAGTCTTGCCTGTCCTTCCCCAATCATAAACCCGATAGGTTGTATCAGAATTTTGTTGAATTTCCAATATGAGATTCCCACCATCAATTGCATGTATAGATCCGCTTTTAACCAATATGGAGTCCCCATTAGATGAGTTAATGCGGTGGCAGACTGTTTCTAACTTGTTTTCCTTGAGGGCTTTAATAAATTTCTCCTTGGTTGTTCCAGATTTAAGACCTACAAATAGTCCAGCTTGGGCTGAGCTATGAGCAACATACCAATTTTCAGTTTTCGGTTCTCCGGACATTAAGTCAGCAACAGATTCTGGAGGATGGACCTGTAGACTGAGGCGTTCTCTACAATCTAACCATTTAACCAAAACTGGAAATTTGTCCTCTACATTCCAACCAGGCCCCATGATGCAATGGTGCTGTTCCTGGAGCAATTCACGCAATGTAATAGATTCACCATCAGAATGAGTTAGTACAGACTGACAATCGTCTCTATCGACGATTTCCCAGGATTCTCCGATATTTTGCTTAACTGGAATATTTCTTCCTAAAATAGTCTCTAATGCACGTCCTCCCCATATTCGTTCAAAATAATGAGGTTCAAACTTGAAAATTTTGTGCATTACAGTTTCAATACTCCTATGTGTGGTGAAATTCGGATGTGGTGATTAATACGCCCAAAATATACTAGTGGCAAACGTATCTGCTAAAAACAAAAAAGGAAGTGGTCTGACAGATTTGTCGCCAGTTCAAAGGAAGGGCTGGGGTTTCTTCTTAGCCATTCTATCCTTATTGAGTTTGGTATCTTTTATAGATTATAATCCCTCCAATTACCATAATTTCCCTCCCGATGGCCCCGCTCCGGTCTTGGGTCAAGTGGGCTTGTTAATTGCTCGATATGTTTTTGCACTTTTGGGGATATCCGCGTGGTTATTACCTTGGACCCTAGGAGTTTTCTCTTGGCTTTGTTTGAAACCAAGTACAAAGCAGCAAAAATTTCAAAAATTATTCCCTCTTCCTTTTGTAATTATTTCAATTTGCCTAATAGCTAACCTTCGTGATTTTTCATCGATCGAAGATTCCGGTTCACCGCTTTTCGATCAGTCAGTTTGGGAACATGGCGCTGGTGGTGCTCTTGGTTCATGGATGTTTTCTGGTATTCCACTTCTGGGGGAATCTACGCAACAAAGTGGTGGATTTTTAAAAGTTTGGATAGGTGGTGTAGGAACTTGGCTACTTGCCATTTTAATGATGGTTTCCTCATTGGCTTTTCATTTTTCCATTGGAGTGGAGAAGGTACAAAACTCTATGGTCTTTTTGTTAGGTCTTTTCTCATCGCTGAAAAGAAACGGAGAAAAAACAAACGAAGACGAATGCTCACTCGACAATTCCTGACAAAGATAAAAATGTTGATGAATCCACATCCATTTGGGACAAGATATTTTCTTTTAAAAAAGACAGAGGCGAAGATGCCTTGTTTGGTGATGTTTCTCGTCAGAGCACTGAACTCAAAGACCCTCTTCAATCATCCACAGGATCTACGCATCTTAAGAAAACTAAATCTCCCCAAATTGATGAAGGAAAACCTAAGGAAGAAAATGTAGAGCCTAATACAGCTCTGGAAGAGCCACCTGCTTCAATTTCAAAGAAAAAAGAATTGGAAGTGGGCAAATCTAAGGATGAAGTTCTTTTGGATGATGGGTTTAAGGTGGTAAGAGCCGAAAAAACAGAAAAATCTACAGACCTATTTCCTGAGAGGAAGGGGGATTATAAATTTCCCACTCTTGAATTATTGATGGAACCTCCTGAAATTTCATCCGGTGGAGATGAAGATCATATGATCAAAGCGAAGAGGTTAAAGGAGACATTGCATGAGTTTAAAATCGATGTTGAAATTGGGGAAGTTCATACAGGACCTGTTATCACTCGTTATGATATCCATCCAGCGGCCGGCGTACGGGTGGAAAAAATTGCTAATTTAGACAAAAATTTGGCAATGGCTTTAATGGCTGATGGAGTGCGCATACTTGCTCCAGTACCTGGCAAAGGATGTGTCGGTGTGGAAGTTCCCAATGATATATCGGCTCCTGTTTGCCTTAAAGAAATCCTGCAATCAAAAGCTTGGGCCGATGCTAATGCTGAAATCCCTATTGTTTTAGGTAAAGAAGCTAGTGGGAAGCCTCTGGTAGCGGATTTAACCAAGATGCCTCATTTATTGGTCGCTGGGTCTACAGGGTCGGGGAAGACCGTCTGTATCAACGCGATCATCGCTTCTTTATGTTATCATTCTAGTCCAGAAGATGTAAGGTTCATCATGGTGGATCCCAAAATTGTGGAAATGAAAGTCTACAACGATTTACCCCATATGCTTATTCCGGTGGTCACGGAACCTAAGAAAGTTCCTGGTGCTTTAAAATGGTTATTGGCTGAAATGGAGCGCCGTTATCAAATTTTTTCAAAAGTAGGAGTTCGTAATATTGCGGGTTTCAATGCGAAAATTCTAAAAGACAAAGAAGAAAAGGAAAAGGCTCAGCTTCTGGACGCGGAGATGACGGCAGAAGAAAGAGCTGCTCTTTCATCGATTCAAGTTCCCAGGGATGACGATGTCTTAGAAATTCCTGAAAATAAATTGCCCTACATTGTTTGCATTATTGATGAACTGGCTGATTTAATGATGGTAGCACAAGCAGATGTAGAAACAGGAATCGCTCGTCTTGCCCAATTGGCTCGAGCAGCAGGCATACACCTTATCATTGCTACTCAGAGGCCTTCTGTAAATGTTATCACTGGCGTGATTAAAGCGAACTTGCCCAGTAGGATATCATTTCGTGTAGCATCCTACCGTGATAGCCAGACAATTTTGGATGGAAAGGGTGCTGAATCTTTGATCGGCAAAGGAGATATGCTTTTTATCCCTCCGGGTAGTGCGAGTTTTATGAGAGCACAAGGAGCTTTTGTTAGCGATGAAGAAATAAACGGGATTGTAGATTACTTAAAAGTTAATGGTCCCCCTCAAATTATAGAAGAAGTTAGGGAGCAAATTGATTCTGCTGGAGAAGACGATGTCTTAGGAGCTGGAGATGGTGAATCTGACGATGATCCAATGTTAAAAAAGGCTGTGGAAATTATTCGCACAACCAAGCGAGCATCGACTTCAAATCTTCAGCGTAAATTAAGTATTGGATATAATCGGGCAGCAAGAATTATGGACGAATTGGAAGATCGTGGAATTGTCGGCCCGGACTTACCTGGTCAAGGAAGAGAAATTCTCATGGATCTTTAAATATTTGAAATTCTCACCTTGATCATCTTTGAATTTACTGAAAATGTGCTTACTAAACATAATATACGATGGCCATTGGACAAAAACTTGAAGAAGCAAGAAATAGAAAAGGTATATCCATACGAGAAGCATCAGAATCTACCAAGATTCGCGGTGACTTTTTGACTTCATTTGAAGCAGGTAAATTCGATCTTCAACTTCCAGAAGTTTACTTGCGTGGATTTATTCGTGTTTATGCACGATTTTTAGGCATAGATCCTGAGTCTGCAGTTGATGATTTAAATCTAGAAATTGGTGGAGATAAAAGTCGTTCCATTAAAAAACCAATTGGTAAAATTGGTGGCTCTGAAACATCCGATTCATCAAAGGATTTTAGTTCGGCTGATCACGGGGGAATGACAAGAGCCAAGGCTTCGCTTTCATCATCTAAAAATCCATTCATTTATATTGGATTAATTTCTGGAGGGTTTGTACTTTTTGCTATTATTCTAATTGTAATCTTTTCCTCGGGTGATCAAGAAATGGATTCAGGTTCTCTAGAACCAAATGATTTGTCTAAATCCTCGGTTCGGGAAACTGTACCCAAGCCTAGCAATACTCAAAGATCAATTGATAGCGCCAATACATCTGATTTAAATTCAGAGGATTTGATGCTTAAACTTGCTACTTTTGGCCCTATTGAAAGACTCATTATTAGTGACGAAGGAAAGTCACCAAAAGTGTTCCATGAATTTAAAAATCTTAGCAAGGGGTGGGAAAAATCTATACCCTTTAGTAAAAGTTTTAGATGCTACAGTTCATCTCTTGAACATGTTAGGTTCGCCGTGGATGACGGATTAGAAAAACAAGTTAACGGCCAAGGGGCAGGAAACTTTAGTTGGTCTGCAGAGAAAAACTAGAAAAAGAATTAAGCAACTGCTAATGCAGCGTGCTTCATGAACCAGTACCAATTTTTCCCTTTGAGGAGTGCGGAAAATTGAACAGGAACATTTTTACCTGATTTGTGTACAAGGTTGATATTGAGATCCATCACATTCTTACCCTTCATTATCTTAGATGCACCTTCAAGTGCGATAGAACTATCTTGAGTAGCAACAAAATTAATGAAAGGCTCATCCTGCAGTTGCTTTTGCGGATAGCCTAATAATTCTGAGATGTGAGAAGTGTTGCCATGAAAGTGCAACTCACCATCAATTAATTCAATAATTCCTGAGTATTCAGCGTGTTGGGTCAGGCGATCCAGGGAAAAGTGCCTCTCGGTTGTGAAAACAGAACCTTCTTGGGCGAATTGACTGTTCTGATAATGTTTAGGGGTGAGGTTTACCCTTTTCTTAAAAGCTCTGTGAAAGTAGTGAACGCTCTCGAAACCGCAGGCATCAGAGACTCTCTTAACGCTTACTTTCGAACCTGAAAGCATTTTCTTTGCTTGATCGATTCGGGTTTGGATTAAATCTTCAGTCGGGCTAATTTTGAAAGTGGTCTTGTATAGAGAAGCAAATCGACTCGTACTAAGTTTCATGATGCCTGCCATATCTTCAATTTTCCAGTTTTTGGAATATTTTTCATGGATTTCTGCACGCAAATCACGGAGTTTTTGTGCATGATCGGGTAAAGTTTCTACGAAATTGTGATTTGTTAGACGATGGGTTTTGGCAAGCAATTCTAAAATCTGAGCATACACGATACTCTCCCAGTTAAAATTTTTAGTTTTAATTTCTACCTGTATTTTAGAAATTATACTGTCAGCAAAATGAACCTGCAATGGTTTTAACACAATGTTGGGTTCAATACATGATAAGGTTGCCACCTTTGAGGCATCCTTACCTTTAAAGGTTACTTTTGAATAAACTAACGCACCGTTGCCTTGTGAGTTAATAACCAAAGGAATACTTGGGCTTCTTAATAAAATGGATCCTGCGTTAACTTCGTGAAGGGATTCGTTGATCTCTAAAAGTGCTGTACTTTTAAATAAGAAAAATTCAAAAGCCTTATCGTTTTGAGTAAGAGACAAAGGTTGAATTTCGTCTTTTGTAGATGAAATGATGGATGTTTTAGTTTTCATAGGGCAATGAAATTATGAAAGACCAAATTTGATTAAGAACAAGCAAATACTTTTTGATTCGTTTGCGAATTATTGGTCCGCATCTGGGTCTGAACACTTGGGTCCTTTAAGGGCATCTTTTTGTCCGACTAATTGAGGATACTCTTCAGCTTTTTCATTTAACTCAATCCATTCCTGAAGTTCTTCAGGGACATCCATATCAGGGAAGATTGCCTCAACGGGGCATTCATCCATGCATGCGTTGCAATCGATGCAAGCTTCCGGGTTGATGTAGAGCCGATCAGGAAGCTCGTGGAAAGCGTCTACCGGGCATACGGAGACGCAGCTTGTAAATTTACAGTCAACACATTTTTCAGTAACTACGTAGGTCATGATTTAAGGATTAGGTTAAAAGAATCGAACAGGAGATGGATTTTCTTCAGCCATACGACGATGCTCCTCATCAGAGCAAGCAGAATCTATCGGAGCTTCCGGTTTTTGTTCATTAGATTCAACAAGTTTGTTGGATGTTAAATAGTTTTCGACTTCTTCACCACTTACATCGGTAAGCATAACACCATCAACTTCTACGCAAGGTTGGTTAGTTTGACCGGTTTTTTCCACCATCTCTGCAAAAAGATGTTGATTATTGATAATGTCGAGATCTTCGTATTCCAAGGAATATTTGTCCATGATTGCCCGAACGCCCATGCTCCAACCGCACTGAGGCTTTAAATATGCTTTGATTTTCATATTTTCCTTTTATCACTTTATGGCAACCTTCGCAAACCTAACCTTCAGCATTGTGTGCAAAGAATTATTTTTGAAACCAGGAAGATGGATTCATCAACTTTCATTGGATGCTCCACTTGTTGCGATAGCCTGGAAAACTTTTATTTCTCTGGGACTCAATAATGAATATTTTTTCGGAGAGACTTTAATATTGGGGACAGGGGTTTGGTTGGCTTATTCTGCGGATCGTTTTGTTGAACCTAAAAATAATAACAAGATCAGTCCATCTAGGTTTTTAATTGGTCGTACACACCCAACCCGATTTGTAGTGGTTTGGATATTAGTTTTCATTGCGGTTTTTATCTATTCATTGAGTATTCTGGATTTTTTTACTCTGTCAGTTGGTTTTTGTTTACTTCTCTTGGTCCTGGGTAATTTTTTTCTTTGTATGATTGAAGGAAAGAGAAGACTTGAGTATTTCCCAAAGGAAATTCGTACTTCGCTCTTACTTGCTCTGGGATGTATCTTTTGGGAAACTGGAAGGGTCAGAGTTCTTACCTGTTTGCATTTTATGGACTTATACATGGATTGCTTTCATGCTTAACTGTGTAACCCTTATAGAGTTTGAGATAAGAGGTGATGACGAGGGCACTGTAAATTCCTTTATTTCTCATCACACAACTCTTCGCACACAACTTTCCAAATTCTTTTATGGAATTTGTTGTAGTTATTTGTTTGTCGGATGGATTTTAGACAAAATTTATCCACCCTTTTTTTGCGTATCAGTCTTGTTACCAATTTTGCTTTTGTTGTTGCGAAAGTGGCAACTTAAAGGGGACAGCTTTAGAGTTGTACTAGAAACCATTTTTTGGGTTTTACCAATTTTAGTTACTGTATCACATATTTTATGAATTTTGATCGGGTAGCCAAAATTTACACAATTTTAGAAAAAGTGGTTTTTGGAAATCAGCTTCAATGGGCAAGAACTTGTCAGCTAGACATGATTAAAGATCGTCAGAGAATTTTGTTAATTGGAGAAGGCAGGGGTCGTTTATTTACTGAATTGATCAAGGTTAATACAGGAGCAGCCATTACCTTAGTCGATTCATCTGAAATGATGCTGACTGAAATTAAGAATTCAATGCCTTCAAATAATCTTGCTAATCACAAATTGATAAATCTTTCCTTTGAAGATTTTAAACCTATTTATAGATTCGATGCTGTTTGTACTTGTTTTTTTTGGGATTGTTTTGAAATGAAAAAAATAAGCGGTGGCCTTAGGAAGATGCATCAAATGTTAGTTTCAGATGCGGTTTGGTTAAATTCAGACTTTGCAATAAACCCCCAAACGAGCGGGTTTTACACATTTCTCCACAAAATTTTCATTCGATTCTTGTACCATTTTTTTAAAGTAAGTTGCGAAATTGAGGCCAATAAGCTTCATGATATCACATTATTAGGAGAGGAATCAGGGTTTCGCTTACAATCCCGGAGATGGCATCCTAGTTTACCTATTTCATCGGAGTATTTTGTTTCCAAGTAAAAGGCTAACCCTTCTGCCTTGACCGCTAAACTGCATGGCGCAGAATACTCATTCCTTTTTGAAATACTTTGGCTTTGATATAATATACGAAACATGACTACTCCCCAGAAACAAGGTTTGTACGACCCTCAATTTGAGCACGAGAATTGCGGGATTGGATTGATCGTGGATATGAAAGGAAGAAAGTCCCACGATATAGTCCGTGGAGCTTTAGAGATTTGCGTAAACCTTGATCATCGTGGGGGTTGTGGGTGTGATCCTATTACTGGTGACGGTGCAGGCATTTTTATTCAAACACCTGACAAGTTTTTCCGCAAAGTAGTTTCCGAAGAAATATCCAAAGACCTTCCTCCTGCCGGAGATTATGGAGTCGCATTTTTGTTTTTGTCTTCTAATGAGCCCGACCGGATCAATGAAAAAAGGATAGTCGAAGAGGTTTTAAATGAGGAAAATCTCGGTCTGATCGGTTGGCGCAAAGTACCCGTGAGGAGTGAAATTCTTGGCAAAGCATCCGCTGCTTGTGAACCGTTGATGGAGCAACTGTTTGTTCATCGTCCTGAAGGGGTAGAGTCGGGATTAGCCTTTGAGAGAAAACTTTATCTGGCCCGGCGAATTATAAGCCATCGATTGCGTTATTTAGATCATTACGACGATGTTGATTTTCACGCCTGTTGTTTTTCCTCCCGTACGATTGTTTACAAGGGGATGCTGACCACGGAACAACTATCAGACTATTTTCCGGACTTAAGTGACCCTGATATGGAATCAGCACTTGCTTTAACCCATTCTAGGTTTTCGACAAATACTTTTCCTAGTTGGCCAAGAGCCCAGCCATTTCGCTACATTTGTCACAATGGTGAGATTAATACGGTAAGAGGGAACGAAAATTGGCTCTATGCCAGACAAATGCAATTAGCGAGTGAAGTTTTTGGAGACGATGTTTCTAAACTCTTCCCCATCATTCGAGAAGACGGTTCGGACTCACAAAAATTTGATAATTGCCTGGAATTTTTGACTCTCTCAGGTCGTAGTTTGGCTCATTCCATGATGATGATGATTCCTGAACCATGGGAAAAGCATAAGAATATGGATGATCACAAGCGTGAATTTTATGAATTTCATGCCTGTTTGATGGAACCTTGGGACGGTCCTGCTTCCATTGCCTTTTCTGACGGAGTTCAAATTGGTGCGGTTTTGGATCGTAATGGCCTTCGCCCTTCTAGGTACTATGTAACTTCTGACGATCGAGTGATTTTGGCTTCAGAAGTCGGAGTTTTATCATCTATTCCTTCAAATAAAATTGTAAGAAAAGGGCGACTGGAACCTGGTAGAATGTTTTTGGTTGATATGGATGAAGGCCGAATAATCGAAGATGATGAACTTAAGAAAAGCATATCTTCGGAAGCACCCTATGGCACTTGGCTGAAGAGTTCATTAATTGATCAAACGGATCTTCCTGCAGCAGTCAAAAAATCGGAGGATGTTTTTAGTACCTTACTGTCTAGGCAAAAAGCTTTTGGTTATACTTTTGAAGATTTAAGGTTTTTGATCGGTCCAAGTGCAGAAGCAGGCAAACAGCCATTAGGCTCGATGGGGAATGATTCCCCTTTGGCAGTTCTATCCGAAAAGCCACAGCTTGTTTACAATTATTTCAAACAACTTTTTGCCCAAGTAACCAATCCGCCCATTGATCCGATTCGCGAGGAAATTGTGACTGCATCGGTTACTTTCCTTGGCTCGGAAGGAAATCTTACTAAGCCGGGTCCCGATAGTGCACGAATGATTAAATTTGAGAGTCCACTTGTGGACGACCAAGTTATTCGTCAACTGCAGGGAGAATTGCCCGCCCCTTTCAAATCAAAAACTTTATCAGCTTTATTTAATGCCGAAACAAATGGAGAGCCTTGTGCTAAAGCATTGGAGACTTCCCTCGAACATCTTTTCCTTCAAGCTGACCAAGCGATTGAAAACGGTGTTAATTTGTTAATCATTTCAGATCGTGGAATTGATTCTCGGCAAGCAGCTATACCTTGTTTACTGGCTTCTTCCGGGTTGCACCACCATCTGATTCGAAAAGGCACCCGTACCAAAGTATCGATTATTGTTGAATCCGGAGAGCCTCGGGAAGTCCAGCACTTCGCTTTGTTGCTTGGGTATGGAGCTGACTTGATCAATCCTTACTTGGCATTGGAAACCGTTCGCCATCTCATACATACTGGAGATTTGCAGGCTGACCCTGATTCTGCGTGCCAGAAATTCCTTAAGGCAAATTTAAATGGAGTCATTAAGACCATGTCTAAGATGGGAATCTCTACGATTGCATCTTACAGGGGGGCACAAATTTTTGAAGCGATCGGTTTGAACCAAGATGTCATCGATCAATATTTTACCAAAACATCCTCTCGAGTTTCAGGAATTGGATTGAGTGCTCTTTCCGAAGAAACACTCATCCGTCACCACACTGGTTTTTCGGAGCGGGCTGACGGCAGAGCTTCAGATTTAGACCCCGGTGGGGTATACCAGTGGCGAGCAAATGGTGAAAAACATCTTTTTAATCCTACCACCATCCATAAATTACAGAAAGCTACCAAGCTTGGAAACTTTTCTGTCTTTCGGGAATATTCGGATGCGGTAAATGATCAATCAAGAGATCTGTTCACATTGCGCGGTTTGATGGATTTTAATTTCGACTCCACCAAAGAAATTCCACTAGACCAAGTTGAGTCTGCTTCAGATATTGTTAAGCGATTTAAAACCGGTGCCATGTCTTACGGGTCGATTTCAAAAGAAGCTCACGAAAGTTTGGCCATCGCGATGAATCGACTAGGTGGCAAATCCAATACTGGAGAGGGCGGAGAAGACCTCGAGCGTTTTACTCCAGATGCTAACGGGGATTCCCGACGATCGGCGATCAAGCAGGTTGCGAGTGGCCGTTTCGGAGTAACCAGTTTTTACTTGGTGAATTCGGACGAAATACAAATAAAGATTGTACAGGGAGCTAAGCCTGGAGAAGGTGGCGAATTACCTGGTCACAAGGTCCTGCCACCTATTGCCAAAACAAGGGGAACCACCCCTGGGGTGGGATTGATTTCTCCACCTCCACATCATGATATTTATTCGATCGAAGATTTGGCCGAACTGATTCATGATCTTAAAAATTCCAATCATCATGCTCGTATCAATGTAAAATTAGTTTCGGAAGTGGGTGTGGGCACAGTAGCAGCGGGAGTGGCTAAGGCAAAAGCAGATGTTATCCTTGTCTCGGGCTATGATGGTGGAACGGGTGCATCCCCTCGGTCATCCATCCAGCATGCAGGAGCTCCGTGGGAATTAGGCTTGGCGGAAACGAATCAAACCTTGTTGTTAAATGATTTGAGAAGTCGAGTAATTCTGGAGACTGACGGTCAGCTTAAAACGGGTAGAGATGTGGTTATTGCCTGCCTTTTGGGAGCCGAAGAGTTTGGTTTTGCCACTGCACCACTCATTACTCTTGGATGTTTGATGATGCGGGTATGTCACAAAAACACTTGTCCAGTGGGTATAGCTACTCAAGATCCAAGGTTACGTGAAAAGTTCGCTGGTGGAGCAGATGCCGTTGTCAATTTCATGAATTTTGTTGCCGAAGAAATTCGGGAAACTATGGCCAAACTAGGCTTTCGTACAATAAACGAAATGGTTGGTCGGGTGGATAAGCTCGAATTAAGAAAGGCAATTAATCATTGGAAAGCCAAAGGCCTTGATTATTCCGGAATTTTGCACCGCCCTGATGTTGGACCAGAAGTGGGAACTTATTGTCAAATGAAGCAAGATCATTTGCTTGATCGTTCATTAGACAATCGAGAAATTCTTAAACGAGCAATGCCTGCAATTGAAAATGGTCAATCGGTGAATATTGATCTTCCTGTCATCAATACTGATCGTGTTGTAGGTACCATTACTGGTGCTGAAATTTCCAGAAAGCATGGACCCGATGGACTTCCTGAAGATACCGTGAAGATAAACCTGACCGGATCTGCGGGACAAAGCTTGGGAGCCTTTTGCCCCAAAGGAATGACTTTCACGGTAACTGGTGACACCAATGACTATTTGGGCAAGGGTTTATCGGGCGGTAAGATTATTGTTCGGCCTCCTGAGGATTCTCCTTTTGTTGCCCATGAGAACATCATTGCAGGAAATGTATGTTTTTATGGAGCTACCGCTGGTCAGGCTTTTGTGTCCGGTGTAGTAGGTGAAAGGTTTTGCGTCAGAAATTCTGGAATTCATGCAGTGGTTGAAGGATTGGGAGATCATGGTTGCGAATACATGACTGGTGGATTGGTCTTGTGCCTTGGTAAAACAGGTAGAAACTTCGGAGCCGGTATGTCGGGAGGAGTCGCTTACATTTATGACGAGGAGGGTGATTTTGTCTCAACCAAGTTAAATACAGAGATGGTAAAGACCTACCCATTAGTCGAGTGTGATGACAAAGAAATTGATTTAGTTAAAAGCTTAATCTCTCGTCATGTTGAATATACTGACTCCCCTCGAGGAAATGATCTCCTAAATGACTGGTCATCAGCTGCCGAAAAATTTGTCAAGATTATGCCCGAAGACTATGAGCGTGTTCTCTTTGCTCTCAAAAAAGCAGAAGAACGAGGACTTGAAGGGGATGATGCAATCCAGGCCGCATTTGAAGAAAATGTGGCTGCAGGTCACTAATTTTAACTTTTATTCCTCTCGAATTATGGGAAAACCAACCGGATTTTTAGAACACGAAAGGCAATCCATACCTGATCGCTCTCCTTTGGAAAGAATCAAGGACTGGAAAGAAATACATGAACCTTTCGACGAAGACAAAGTACGCCAGCAAGGGTCTAGGTGCATGGATTGTGGTACACCTTATTGCCATACTGGAATGACTTTAGCTAACATGGCTAGTGGCTGCCCAATCAACAACTTGATTCCAGAGTGGAATGATTTAGTTTACAAAGGAAAATGGCGTGATGCCTTGGATCGTTTGCACAAGACTAATAATTTTCCTGAATTTACAGGACGCGTTTGTCCTGCTCCTTGTGAAGGCTCTTGTGTGCTTGGAGTTATTGAACCACCTGTTACCATTAAGAGTATAGAATGTTCAATTATTGACAAAGGATTTGCAGAAGGGTGGGTAACCCCTCAGCCCCCTGCCATTAGATCCGGCAAAAAAATTGCTGTTGTAGGTTCTGGACCTGCTGGGATGGCAGCGGCTGATCAATTAAATAAAGCTGGTCACTTAGTTACCGTTTACGAACGGGCTGACCGGATTGGTGGCTTATTACTTTATGGAATTCCTAACATGAAGTTGGAAAAGGAAATTGTCCAAAGACGAGTCGATTTGATGGCTGCTGAGGGTATCAAATTTGTAGTTTCGACTGAGATCGGAAAAGATTTGCCTGCCAAGTCTCTTTTGGAAGATTTTGATTCGGTCGTTTTATGCTGTGGAGCTACCAAGCCTAGAGACTTACCGATCGAAGGTAGAGAGCTCAAGGGAGTTCATTATGCAATGGAATTCTTGACGATCAACACTCAGGGACTACTTGAACTCAAGGATGTTACCGCTTTTGAAACTGCAGCCAAAAGCAAAGATGTTGTAGTGATTGGAGGGGGTGATACTGGCACTGATTGTGTGGGAACTTCCGTTCGTCACGGTTGCAAGAGTATTACGCAGTTGGAAATTATGCCCCGTCCACCTGAAGAAAGGGCAGATGACAATCCCTGGCCCGAATGGCCCAAAGTTTACAAAATGGACTATGGTCAGGAAGAGGCTAAAGAAGTTTTTGGAGAAGATCCGCGCAACTACTTGACCATGACCAAGAAATTTCTTGGAGATGATCAAGGCAATCTTAAAGGGGTAACGATTTGCGACATTGAATGGAAGATGGAAGACGGTAGATATTCTCCAGTCGAAGTTCAGGGGAGTGAGCGAGAAATACCTGCCCAAGCTGCTTTTTTAGCAATGGGTTTTCTTGGACCAGAAGATACCATTGCTGAAGAATTAGGCTTAGAGCGTGATTCCAGGTCAAATGTACAAGCGGAGTACGGAAGGTTTTCCACTAATATTGAAGGTGTATTTGCTGCTGGAGATATGAGACGCGGTCAATCTTTGGTAGTTTGGGCAATTAATGAAGGCAGAGCCGCAGCTCGTGAATGCGACCGTTATTTAATGGGCGAAACTTCCCTTCCCTGATTTCCCTATTTTTATATGCAAGTAGTTTGTTTGGATCTTGAGGGAGTTCTAATCCCTGAAATTTGGATTGCTTTTGCTGAAAAAACTCAAGTTTTAGAGCTCAAACGGACCACTCGAGATGAGCCTGACTATAAAAAGTTAATGGATTACAGGTTGGATATACTCGACAAAAACGGGTTTACTCTTCCGCAAATTCAAGAAGTAATCGAGACCTTAGAGCCTTTGCCTGGAGCAGTTGAATTTTTGGAAAAGCTTAGAGCTTCGCATGAATTGATCATTCTTTCTGATACTTTTCGAGAATTTGCTCTTCCTTTAATAAATAAACTCGGTCATCCAACTCTTTTTTGCCATGAATTGCAAGTGAGTGAGTCTGGTCGTATTGAAGAAGTTAAGTTGCGCTTAGCCGACCATAAAAGAAAAACCGTACAATATTTACAGAAGTTAAACTTTGAAGTAATTGCATCAGGGGACAGTTACAACGACCTCGGAATGTTACTAGCAGCAAATCGTTGCTCTTTCTTTAATCCACCCACTTCTTTAACGGTTGAATATCCTGATATTGAGGTGGCCAGAAATTACGATTCGCTTTACCAGTTTGTTCAAGGAATCTAGGGATTCAGATGATTGAAATCATTGTTGGTACTAACCGTCGAAATAGCTCCTCCGCTGTGGTTGCTAATTGGTTACACCATTTTTATTCCGATTTGTCAGAACCGAGCCAAGTGATGGATTTAACAGAGCTTCCCCTGGAAACTTTTTCCCCTGATGCTTACAAAGAAAAGCCTGAGAAGGTTAGAGTTTTTACTGATCGAGTATTGAACGCCAAAGGACTGGTTGTGGTCACACCTGAATATAACGGTAGTATGACAGGTGCCCTGAAACTTTTTATTGATCTCTTACCTTTTCCTGAAAGCTTCGAAAATCGACCGGTCTGTTACCTCGGGCTTGCTTCAGGACAATTTGGGGCCTTACGTCCGGTCGAGCATTTGATGCAAGTATTTGGCTATCGGAACGCACATAATTTTCCTAAAAGAGTTTTTCTACCATTTTGTCATAATTGCATTGATCCAGAAAAGGGAGTGACTGATGAGGAGTCGGCCAAGCGTTTGCAGCAACAAGCCATAGGATTTATTGAGTTTTGTAATCTTTTACAAAGACGAAACCCGTAGTAGTTATTTTTACTATGTCTTATTCTGGGTTATCCGTAGTTGCAACCCATGCTTGCGGTTGGCCTAACCTTACTAAGTTGGATAATGGTGATCTACTTTGTGTATATTTCAACGCCCCAAGCCATGGCTTAATGCAAGGTGATTTAGTTTGTTCCAAAAGAAAGCCTAATGAACCAAAATGGAAAAGAATTTCTATCGTATCCAAGAGACCACCAAATGGAAATCGTATGCATTTGGCGGTCGGTCAGGCACACAATGGAGACCTCCTTTGCTTCAGCAGCGGTTTTATTTTAAAAGACGAAAAGTTCGTTGGCTTTGCAGGTCATTGGCTCTCTCGGTCAATGGATGGTGGACTTAGCTGGGTTGAAGAGAAAAATCCTTCCATTCCTCAAAAACTTAAAAGTTGCATTCCATACGGCAGAATTATTCGTATAGGCAAAACAACTTTGGCCTATTCTTGTTATCGTAGTCAGGGTAGGGGAAAACCATCAGAGTCCTGGGTGTGCTTTTCCGATGATGACGGTTTAACTTGGAAACGATTTTACAAACTAGGCAGAAACGATTCCAATGAAGTCGCTCTTTGTTCTCTTCCAACTGGCAACTTACTCGCTGCAGTTCGCACGCATGTAGATCATCATCTAAAAGTCTGTGAATTTTCGCTTTCCGTAAACAGATCTATAGAAAAGGGAGCGGTTTCATTACCCATGCAGCATCCTGCTGATCTTATTCAAGTAGGTTCAAATTGCTTGCTGATGACTTATGGTTTACGAAACCGCGGATTAATGGGATTGGCTGTGCGTGTTAGCCTTGATACTGGTCAGACATGGTTGCCACCTTGCACGATTCATCAATTTGGGGACAAGGCAACAGATGTGGGTTACCCATCAACGGTTTGTTTGGATCAAAAAGGAACTTTGGAAACCGTATATTATACAGATTTTGAACCAAAGCTTACCGTTAAGCCCAATTGTTATCGAGTGATGTCAAAGAAATGGTCTCTTAAAGATTGGATACACCCAGACCATTTTGCAAAGATATCGTTTGCAAACAATTAGGGTAAGATAATTTACGATTTCTTCCTGTATTTTTCGATATATTCAGGTCTTACAGATAGATCGCTTTGGTCATCATAAAATTTTTGGAGATTTTTCAATTTCTTTTTTAGGGATTTTTGAAGTTCTAAAAACTCTTTCTTTCCATAAAGATTTGTTACTTCATCGGGATCATTCTTGAGGTCGTACATTTCCCATTCATCTCCGAATTCATAGAAATGCATTAATTTGTATCTATTTGTCCTAATGCCGTAATGGCGGGGGACCATGTGCACACTTGGATACTCGTAATAGTGGTAATAGATTTCTTTTCTCCAATTATCCAACTTTTTACCTTTAAGCAAAGGTACGATCGATCGTCCCTGCATGTCTTTGGGTTGTGGTGCTCCTGCAAGATCGAGAAACGTCTGAGCATAGTCGAGATTTTGTACCATTTCTACCTCTTTGCTACCCGCTTTGATGGTGCCTGGCCATTTCACGATAAGTGGCATTTTGAGCGACTCCTCATACATCCAGCGTTTATCGTACCACCCATGATCCCCAATGTAGAAACCTTGGTCAGAGGAGTAGATAACAATGGTGTTTTTATCGAGTCCAAGCTTTCTAAGCTCTTCTTGGAGTGTGTGTAAGCTCTCGTCCACACCCTTAACGCACCTTAAATAGTTCTTTGCGTATCTTTGAAACTTCCAACGGACAAGATCTTTACCCGAAAGCTTGGCCTTCTTAAAAGCTGCATCTCTTGGTTCATAATGGGACCTCCAAGTATTAATTTGATTAGGCGTCATTCTTTTCATGTTACGCCATGCCGAGCGGTCCTGAGCTTTCTGAGAAGGTTCTTGATTAAAATCGGGGGTCAAATCTACGAATAGGTCGTAATTTAAATCCATATGTCGGTCGATTTCTAGTTCTTGTAGCCTTGCTCCAGGAGCATTATCTGCCCATTTATCGAAGAGGGTAGGTGGTTCAGGAATTTTAATGTCGTCATAAAGGGGCAAATGCCTAAGGGCAGGCATCCAGTTTCGATGGGGTGCTTTGTGTTGAACCATTAGCAAAAAAGGCTTTGCATCGGTCCTTTTTTTATTGAGCCACTCCACTGCTAAATTTGTCACCACATCGGTGCAGTGGCCTTTGATACGTCTTTTTTTATCAGGAAAAATAATATCAGGATTATAATACAAGCCCTGTCCTGGCAGAATCGCCCAGTCATCGTAGCCTAAAGGTTGTCCCTTAAGGTGACTTTTCCCGTAGATTGCAGTTTGGTAGCCAGCCTTTTGTAAAAGCTTAGGAAAGGTTTGTTGATTCCAATCAAATGCATTGCCGTTATTCATGAAGCCATTTTTATGGCTATGTTTTCCGGTCTGGATGACGGCTCGACTTGGCCCACAAATTGAATTTGTGCAAAAACTGTTTACGAAAACCATACCTTCCTCAGCTAGTTTATCGATCGCAGGCGTTGGGTTTACTCCCTTTAACCATCCATTGTAAGCTCCTATTGCGTGAGGTGCATGATCATCGGTAAAAACGAACAAAATGTTAGGTCGTTTCTCTTTTCTGTTTTCCCCATAGCTAGTTAGAGGAATTAAGCAGATAATAAGGAAAGGAATAATTTTCATAATGATTAATGTTAAAAGACCAAAAGAAAGGCATCGTCCTCCCAAACGATGCCTCTCGAGTTATGCAAACCTTTCACTAAATTAAAGTAATAATTGGCATAAATCAAAAGAATTTTATAAAATAATAATAAATTAAGTGTTTTTACCAATTTAATCAATTTGTGCTTAAAGAGAAATTGGGTGTCAGCGTTTCTTATTTTCAGGGCTTCTTTGTTTTCTTTTCCAAGTTTCCGAAAAAAGTTGATTCTCTCGCTTATTTTTTCTGAATTCTCCCGCATTATCTAGATATTCTTTGTATTCGGAGACGACAGTGGAGTGAGTCACATGGTTGTAGAGGTTTTGCAATTCTTTGGGGTCATTTTCCAAATCGAAAAACTCCCATTCGTCGAATGGATAGTAATGTACGATTTTATATTTCCCTTTTCTCAATCCATGGTGGGGCGAAACGCCGGATTCTCCCGGGTGGTCAAGGTGTGAAAAATAAAGTTGATTATTTCCAATCCTAGTAGAGCTAGGCTGTGGCATAATTTGGGTAGGTCCACTGGTCATAGGTTGAACAAGATTTTTGATGAGAGAATATAAGTCAAAGTCCCGAAAAATCTCTTCAGTTTTAAAAACTGGGGCACTCAACCCCTTGAAGTTTGCAAATACCATGGGAATACGAGCACTTGGTTCGTACATCCATTCGCTGCCAAACCATCCGAATTCACCGGTAAATCTTCCTCTTTCAGAGGTATAAATAAAATTATACCCCTCTTTGACCTTAGAATCTATGGAGTCGATAAGTCGCCCGATATTTTCATCCATGGCATACAAGCATCGGAGGTAATTTTTAATAAACCTTTGAAACATCCAAATTGAAACTGAGTCGCCTTGGGGTGATTCACGAGAAAATGCTTCGTTTTGAGGTTTCCACGAAAGTCCCCATGCGGTCTTCTGTTCATCATTCATAGATTCCCAGTTTTTAGCCCATATTGAGGGTGTAGTTTTAGAAGAATTAAGATCAGCATAACTAGGTAAAAATAAATCTAGTACAAGGTCGAGGTCTGCACCTATGTTCATATTTTGGTATTTGTTTGCCGGTGCCCTGCTTTCGAGGCTTGAAGAAAAAGTTTCCGGAGTATCAAACCATTCGGCGTTGTATTTATCGATCGTCCTAATGGGAGGAATCCATGGTCTTTTTGTTGCTTGAAAAGAAACTAGAGCAAAAAAAGGTTTTGTTTCAGAGCGCTTATTTACCCATTGAATGGCTAAATCTGTAATCACATCAGTTGTATGACCCTCGGTTACATACTGGGTTTTAGAATCTTTGATGCGTGGATTAATAAAAATTTCCGGGTCATCCAAAATCTTCCAAAAGTCAAAACCTGCATGATTAGGGTCATTATCCCAGGTCCAAGAACCAAAGAAAACTGTTTCGTATCCTATTGTTTTAAAGTGTTGGCTAAGGAATTGACTGGAGTCAAAATCTTCTCTTTTAGCGCTCTTTGATTTTCCAGTAAGCAGGGAAAAGGCAGTATAGCTTGGACTGGCATTAGTACAGTAAGCAAGCGGATGAAGTTCACCGACTTGGGATATTCTGCTCAAATAAGGTGTGGGATTAATTGATGTCCCCAATTCTTCTGAATTAGCCAGAAACCGTATGGCGTGGTCTTCAGATATACAGATTAGAATATTGGGTTTCTTCCCATTAGTTTCCGCTCTGGGAGAAAAATGAAATGCCAGAAAAATGATGGTCCAAATAGGTAATCGAATTCCCATATGTATTACCTTTGGTAATTCAATTTAAATTGGCGATTCTTTTCAAAATCAGTTTGAAATTTTATATCTTGTAATAGAAACAACTCCTTGAACAAATATAGAAGAGGAATTATAAGATTCATATATGTGCGGAATAGTTGGATACTTAGGAAAAGGAATAGCTCAAGAATCTTTAATCGATGGTTTGCGTCGATTAGAATACCGGGGGTACGATTCCGCGGGCGTTGCTTTCCATGACGGAAAAACATTTTCCCTATCCCGGGAAACCGGCAGGGTTGAAAATCTGGCAAAGTCATTAATTTCAGGGTGTAGTAAATCCTCGCTCGGAATTGCACATACACGTTGGGCTACTCATGGACCTGTAACTGTTTCCAATACCCACCCTCATCTGAGCCATGATAAGAAGTTTGCCCTCGTGCACAATGGGGTGATTGAAAACTTCTCTACTTTAAAAAAATTCTTGATCCAAAAGGGCATAAAGTTTGATTCTGAGACCGACTCTGAAGTGCTGTGTAATTTAATTGCTTATCATTACGCAGAATTGCCCGAAGGAGACGATCGATTCATAGATGCGATAAGTACCGCACTTGGTAAATCTCGAGGAGCTTACGGCATAGCAGTTATGTGCCTCGATTATCCAGATATGATGGTGGGTGCCCGTCGAGGGTCACCCCTTGTTGTAGGTATTGGAGAAGACGCCAATTTTATTGCGAGCGATGCTTCCGCGTTTGTTGGTCGGGCGAAAGAAGCGGTTTATTTAAAGGATGGTGAATTGGCCATCTTGAAGGGTGGTGAATTTCGCATTACTAATCAGGAAGGGCATGATGCCGAGGCCATTGCTCAGCCATTAGATCAAACCCTTGAGGAAGTTGAACTTGGAGACTTTGGCTCTTACATGGAGAAAGAAATCTTCGAGCAACCCACTGCTCTTCGTAATACTTTGCGCGGTCGATTTGGGGACGATGGAACCACAGCCAAGTTAGGTGGTTTGGAGGGCCACGAGGATGAGCTTAGAAATGTGGACCGAATTGTTTTCGTTGCCTGTGGTACCGCTAGGCACGCTTGCATGGTAGCAGAATATTTGATCGAAAAATTAGCCCGGGTACCAGTAGAAGTAGAGCATGCTTCCGAATTTCGTTACAGAAATTCTCCAAAGTCGGGTCGCTCCCTAGTTATTGCCGTTAGCCAATCCGGTGAAACCTTGGATACCCTGGAAGCAGTACGAGAAGCCAAGACTAAGGGCCTACTTACTCTTGGTATTACCAATGTAGTCGGTTCTTCTCTTGCCCGGGAGACAGATGGAGGAGTTTACCAGCGAGTCGGCCCTGAGATCGGCGTCGCTTCCACCAAAGCTTTTTCGTCTCAGGTTTGCTTGTGTGCCATGTTGGGGTTGGCACTTGGAAGAATGAGAGACTTATCTCCAACTGATGGTGCAAACTTGGTAGAAGCTCTTAATGATATGCCTGACTTGGTCGCGAAAATTCTCCAAAAAGGCGAACAGATCCGCGAGCTTGCTGTAAAATATGCTAAATCGGAACATCTTCTTTTTCTTGGACGACAAAGCCTTTATCCCGTTGCCCTTGAAGGTGCGCTAAAATTAAAAGAGATCTCCTATGCCCATGCCGAGGGGTATCCTGCGGCTGAACTTAAACATGGGCCAATCGCTCTGATTAATCCTGAATGTCCCTGTATTTTTTTAGTAGAAGGTACCAAGCTGTCGGCCAAAACTATTGCTAACATGCAGGAAGTTAAAGCACGCAAAGGACCAGTAATTGCATTTGTGCCTGAAGATATTGAAATTCCAGAAGGAACCGCTGACGATATTTTTCGACTCCCGGTTGCTCATGAGGTGGTTCGACCAATTTTAGCTAATTTACCACTACAGCTTTTTGCTTACCATTTTGCTCAATTGCGTGGTTTGGACGTCGATAAACCACGTAATCTAGCCAAATCGGTTACCGTGGAGTAAGTAACAGCTGTTAGATTACTTCTTTAGCAAAGGTGTTAGCACAGTTAATTTACCGTCCTACTTCCACAACTCTAGATCTAATAGTTGTATAGCTTCGAGGGCCCCGCATGCTAGTGCGGTTGCACCCATTGGTACTTGATAATCCCTTGGATTAATCCTTACCATATTACATCCGTACTCCTTCATCGATCGTTCGCAAAAGAAACGAACGGTTGGTACGCTTGTTCCTGCTCCTAATTCGATAATCAAAAGGTTTTTAGAAGCGTTAATATCGAACCAACTATTTAGGGTTCTCTCCTGCTTTAGATTGATGGAGGAATCCCAGTAAAAGTCAGAAAACATCAAAATGTTGGGTCGGGCCAAAGATCCGCAACTTGGACAGGTTGGGAGAGAGGACGTACATAATAATGAATCCGGGCAGACCTTGACCAACGGAATGCCGCTGTCCATAGGTTCCCAAATTGGCTGGCCGCATCCCTCTAAGCATTGCAAGCGCATCAAGGATCCATGGCACTCCAATACCTGTTCACTCCAGCCTGCACGGTTAAAATGACCATCCACATTTGAGGTAAATATAAAGGAAGGGATTTTTAATTTATGACCCCAGTTTTTTAGGATTTTGTATCCTTTGTGAGGTTCAGTTTTAAGATATAATGCATGCCGATGGCCGTAGAACCCCCAAGCCAACTCTGGGTTTTCATGAAACCATCGTGGGTTGGCCATTTCTTCAAACCTTAATCCCATTTTTGCTAATGGGGGGTACGCCCGCCAAAAGCCCGCTTTGCCTCGAAAGTCAGGCAGGCCAGAATCTACACCCATCCCAGCACCAGCTCCAATGAGAATGGCACCTGCTTCTTTAATTTGCTGGACTACTTGTTCTATATTTTTATCGCTACTCAAAATAATAAAATCTTCTACTTTTAGACTTTTGTTTTGAAAGGAACTTAATCAATCCCTTTCCTTCTGGTTGACTTTAAACATTCGACTTTTGAAATACACTAAGATTCTGAATTTTGTAGCTTTGTTTTGGGTGATACTTTCACTCTCTGGTTGTTTGCGTTTTTCTAAACCAAAGCACCAAAAACAACTAGATCTCGTTCAATTCGAGCAACCACGGAACCTGGAAGAGGATATTGGACAAGACTTTTTGGTAATAGGTCGGCAGTTTTCCATATCCAAGGATGGAATTCTTTACTTTGTTGATTTTAAAGATCATTCAGTGGTCAGAAAATTTGCTCCGTCGAAAGATGAAGTGGGAGAGAAATTCATTGATTTGAAGGAATGGCTAAATGAGGATGAGCATAACAATTTTCAGATTGATGATCTTTGGATCGACCCACTTGGTCGATTAATTCTCGCTGAATCAACCACAGGGAAAATTCTGCGAATTTCGCCAGATGCAAGAAAAATGGAAAACTTGGCTGATTCCTATGATGGTTACCGGTTCTCAACCATTGCTGGATTAACTGGTTCTCCATCAGGAGATTTGTTTATTGGTTCCCCTAATTCTGCCACGGTTTATCGGCACGATCTGACTCTGGGAAAATTGTTCGTGCTTAATGAAGATCTTGTTCGTTCAAATGATATGTTGATTGATTCAACCGGTAGCCGACTTTTGGTAGCTGAATCTGGCCCTAATCGAGTGGTCGTGTATGACTTAAATTGCTCTGGGAATTTGAGCTACGGCTGGAACTTGGTGAAATTCCCTAAAGGTCAGGCAAAGCCATTATCGATTGACTTTTTGAACAACGAGGAAAATTTATTGGCCGTTCTGCTCGACCGTGGCAAGAAATTACAAATTCTCGATCTTCGGGCTGGAAAACTTCTACAAAGCATAGCCCTTCCTTTTCCTTGCCAAAAAATTCGTTCGCATGGTCAGTGGATTTATATGCAAACAAGAAAAGGAATTCGCCGGATAAAAACCCCCACGGATCTCATCACCCGTTAATATTTTATCTGGAATTTGGAAATTTGGCATTTTCAAGATAAGGAAAAATCTCATTCAAGTTCTTAACAATCAGCTAAGAGTGGGGATAACTTGTTTTTGACGTTCCTTAAATGCATTTCACTCTCTTCTTCCTAAGTATACTTTACAGCCAATGGATGAGGAATTTTTGCATCTTTTCGAAGAATCACCCGCCCTGCGCCTCATGCGCGGTCGGTTAGGCTCTTTTGTAGCCGGTTTCTTTTTCAAAACTTTTAAGAAATGGGGTGTGGTAGAAGCCTCTGAGGAAGAACTCTCTGCCACCTTGGCTGAACATATTGAGCAGATTCGAGAATTGGAGGATGCGGAAGCCCCAAAGCGAAGTCCGCAGGAATACTTGGATGAATGGTGCGATGAAGAACACCGCTACCTCACCAAATCCTATCATGAAGAGCGTGAAGAATATGTTTTTCGGCTAACCCGTCATTCCGAGAAAGCCCTAAGTTGGTTGAATGATTTGTTGGCGATGCAACACCGTGGATATGCTACCACCGAGTCACGTTTCAATCGAATTCTTCATGAGATGCAGGAGTTAAACAACGGGGTCAACTCAGACCCCGATGCCCGAATCCGTGAGCTTGCTCGAAAACGCGAGGAAATTGACGAAGAGATAAGAAAAATTCAGGAAACGGGAGAGGCTCCTATTTTTGGAGAAGATATTATTCGGGATCAGGTTTATGATCTCTCTGATCTTGTAGAACATTTTCTGTCTGATTTTCGGGCAATTGAAGAGTTCTTCCGCGATCATGCTCGTGAGATTTCCAATCTTTATGCTCAGGGCAAAGCATCCAAGGGAGATATTGTGGAACATGTTTTGGACGCAGACGAAGAACTCCGTGGTTGCGACCAAGGAAAGAGCTATTTCGGGTTCCGCGAAATGATGACCAATCCATCTTTGTCTCGAATGTTCCGCAAACTTGCCGAGCAAACTTCCGATATTGCCCGTCGGCGGGGCCTCGATACCCAAAAAATCTTTTCGAATCTTGGAGACCGTCTTTTTGGAGAAGCAAGTGCTGCTCATGGTGCTTACGGTCGGATAAGCCGAAAACTCAGGCAGGTAGTTGGAGATCATTCCGGAGGAGGAGGTCGACAGGTTCGCGAAACACTTTCTGAAATTCGTAGCCATGCCTATCGCCTACGGGAAACACCGCTGAACGATTGGGAATTTGAGATTGATATACGACCTCAGTTTTTCACTTTGATTGAGGCAGAATTTTGGGAGCCGAAAGCGATCGAGACATTTGCCGAAGTAAAACCGGCGAAGAGTACAGGTTCTCAATGGATGAACGACATTCTTGGTTCTGTGGGCGAACCTTTAGATCTTAAGAAATACCGGGCTCGTGTTTTTGAAACTTTAGACGAAGTCGATCAGGTTACACTTTCCGAAATAGTTCAGAGGTATCCATTGCAACAGGGAGTAGTTGAGATTGTATGCTACCGCGTGATTGCTGGTGAGGATCCGCGTCATGAAATTCTTTCCGATGAATTAATCCATTTAGATTTGAATCGTTCCTCGCAGCCTAGGTATGTCGAGGTCGAACAACTTTTATTCCAACGATCCAGCTTATGAATCCAGCTATTACTCATCGTCATGTCATCGTCCGTTTACTAAACGGTCCCATTTATCAGGAAGATCTCGACCTGTGGAGTAGGTTGGGGGCAGAGTGGGAAAAAATAAAGAGTCACTTTGGGGAGATGGGTATGGATGTCGCCCGTGATGATTCTGCGGGATACGCTTATGTTCACCAGCGGGAAGAAGATTCCCAAGAGGATGAAAACTGGGAGGAAGGGTCGGCACCCTTGCCCAGGGTATTACGTCGTACCCGTTTGTCTTACCACCAGACCATTTTCATGGTTTTACTGCGCGAGGAATTAATGCGCTTCGAACAAAACCAAGAAGAGGGAGATCATCTCTACCGCTCGAGCTTGGACTTGATCGAGCTAATGTCTCCCTACTATCCTGAATTGCACGATGAGAAAAAAGCTCACCGACAAATATCTGGGCTCATCAACAAGTTCGAAGAGTGGGGAATTATCAAAAAAGTACGCGACAAAGATGAAGGACTCTACCGGGTCGAACGAATCATCAAAGCAAAATTACCCCCTGAGAAATTAACTGAAGTGAAAGAACAGATTAAACGCAGAGCCCCCGAATTAGAAGAGAATATGGAGGAAGAAGATGCTTGAATCCCAATTAGAACTTGAATTCTCTCCGGATAAATCAACGGCCGGATACCGCTTGCACGAACTTTCTCTTCTTAACTGGGGAACATTTCACGAGAAAATCTACACCATAAGGCCCGATGGTCGGACATCTATGATTACCGGAAGAAACGGCTCCGGGAAATCAACTTTGGTCGATGCCTTGCTTACCCTTTTAGTGCCCAATCGGGCTCGTAATTATAATGTCGCTTCCAGTCAGGCAGGTAGTCGTGAGCGTAACGAACGAGACTATGTGCTTGGAGCTTATTCTGAAATTCATGACACTGTAACCGGTCAGGGTCGCAAGGAAACTCTTCGCAATCCGGGTGAAAGCTACACTGTATTACTGGCTCATTTTTTTAATGAGGCATATCAATCTGAAGTAACAGTTGCCCAGGTGCTTTGGTGCTTACCTTCCGGGAAAGTGGATAAAGTTTACTTGGTCGAAAAACGTAAGCTTACCATAGAAGAAGATTTTAATCATCTTGGAGACTCCGACAACTTGCGTCGGATTCTCAAAGAACGTGGTTACAGCACCTATGATTCTTTTACTGCATATCATAAAAAGTTCGAATCCATGCTTTTTCTTGATGCCGATTTGGGGACACGCTCACCCATGTCTATCTTTAATCAGGCGGTTTGTATTAAGGATGTTAAGGACCTAACCCAATTTATCCGGGAACATATGCTTGATGATGGGGGCGCTAAAGAGAAATTGTTAGCCTTGCAGGAAAGGTTTGATGATCTACGCAGTACACATCGTCGAATTGAAACTGCTTCTTATCAAATTGAGCAATTGGATGAAATTCAGGCGACCCATGGTCAGTTCATTGAATCAATGAACCAACGGTCCAATGCCGAGAATATTCGTCAGGCCATTGAACCTTTTTACGCCCAAGCTGAACTGGAACGCAGAACCGAGTGGGTGGACGAACTTAAACATCAAGAAGAAGCCGAACGGGCACGCCTGAAAACAGCCCGCGGAGAAGTGGATCGTTTTCGTGAAAAACTTAATCATTTGGAACGCGCCCTTTCAGATAGCGATGAGAATCGACGACTTGAACAAGTGGGTGCTGAGATTGACCGGTTGCGTGATAAAAGAGAGGTGGTCAGTAAAAGGTCTGCAAATTTTGAACGCCATTTAAGTGCGTGGGAAAAAGGATCTTTCGTTAAACAAGAAGACGACTTTCTTACTCTTCGCCGCGAACTTGATTCCCAATTGCCAAGAATGGAAGGTAAGATTGCCGAGCTTGATGAAAAGATCGTTGAAGTTTCTTACCAGTTAAAAAAAGCCAATGAACGGGTGGAAACTTTGGAAGATGAAAGAAACTATCTTTTGGAATCCAATACTAATGTTCCTCCTGAAATTGCCCGTTTGCGTGCTTCTTTGGCCAAGGCTTTGGACAGAGATTTAGCGGAACTTCCATTTGTCGCTGAACTGATCCAGGTTCTTCCTGATGAAGCAAAGTGGACGGGGCCGATTGAGCGTGCTCTTCGCACCTTCGCACTTAGCGTGGTTGTTCCGCCAAAATTGGCAGATCAGGCAGAAAAATTCCTCGAAGAAAATCATCTGGGGGATCGTCTTGCTTTTATTTGTCCAGGTTCTGGAAATTCTAAGGTTAAGCCAGATGATGATTCTTTGCTTGCCAAATTGGTTATTCGTGCAGAGATGGAAAAATCCAGGCAGGCTTGGTTACGTGCGGAAATTAATCAGAGGCTTCCCCATATTTGCTTCGATAATCGCAACAAGCGTTTTGATGATTTGAGTGATGCTCTAACCTTGGACGGGGTTATTAAAACAGGGGGCTCGTTACGTGAAAAAGATGATACATTCTTTCTTGGCGATGCATCTACCTGGGTATTGGGGTGGGATCTTAGCTCCAAGCAAAAGTCACTCGATGAGGCTTTGGAAAAATGGCGGGAAGAAGCGGATCGTGCTGGCCGTTCTATTCGTGAATCTGAATTTGAGCGTCAAAGTTTGCGCGCAAAATTGCGTGCCGGCGTTCAACTACAAGCTTGTGCCAATGAGTTTTCCGATATTGATGTACTCGGAATTTCCACACGTATGGCTGATCTTGAGGAAGAAGAGCGTGTGATTGTAGGTGGGTCAGATGTCCTTAAAAAATTAAAGGATGATCATGACACCATGCTCGAAAAATTGGATAACTTACAATCAACCCGCGATCAAATACTACAAAGAATTGGAGGTGTTGAAGCCCGTGCAGAAAGAAATGAAATTCGCATGGAAGCCATTCGTTCGATGTTGGCGAAGTATCGGGATGAAATTCTTCCTTCCTGTTCGAAGGGAGATGTTGATGAGGATGCCAAAGAAAAGGCAGAGCATGCTTTACAGGCCCTCTACGATCAGATTGAAAATGAATTTGGTTCACCGCCTGATTCTCCTGATGACATCGAGGAATCAGCTCGAGATGCCACTCATAAATTAGATGGCCGAATCCATAAGCTTGAGGGGTCCCTCGATAAATTAAGAGATAGGAATGTTGCAGCGATGCAAAGGTTTATTGCCGATGGTAGAAACCAGGCTTTCCGTGATGAATTAGTGCTTGATTTAGAGGAAGGGTATTCTGATTCCACTTATTCCTCCTTCGAACAGGTACGCAAACAAATCGAAGAGGAAGACCTTGCAAAAAATCATCAACGATTTGAAGAACTTTTGCGGGTTCAGGTACCAGAGGAAGTTTCTGGTTTTAGTGAAGCTCTCGAATCCCACCGGGATCGTATACGCAAAAGAGTGAGTGAATTAAATGAGCATCTTTCGCGGGTTACTTTTGATCGCAAGGAACTTACCTACATTCAATTAATGATGGAAGATGCTGGTGACGATGGAGTGCGAAAATTTAAAAAACTTCGCCGGCATGCACTCGAAGGAGACCTCGAATCAGATGATGATGATGAGCGCCGTCGCGAGCGTTACCATCGTGTTGAGCAATTTCTTGGCGAACTCGAACAGGATCTTAGTTGGACAGAGCGAGTGATCGATGTTCGAAACTGGTTCAAGTTTCGGGCGGATGAATTTTACAAAGAAGAAGATACCTTAAGGCAAAGTTATAGTGGGGCCGCGGGGAAATCGGGAGGTGAGAAAAACCGTCTAGCCTCCACCATTCTTGCAACTGCGATCGCCTACCAGTATGGAATAGATGTTGGTGGCAAACAAACCGAGACATTTCGATTGGTCGCGGTGGACGAAATGTTCAGTAAAACGGACGATGAATTCTCTCAATACCTACTCGATTTATTTAAGGAATTCCATTTGCAACTCCTGATCGTGCAACCTTTGGATGCCAAAATTCATGTGGTTCAAAGATATGTTGAAAGGTATCATGTAGTTGAGCGTAGGGAAGGAGAGTCCTTTGTTGGAGACCTCAGCGTTCATGAATATCTAGGTCAAGAGAAGGCAGATTCAGATGAAGCTGATCCAATTGAAGAGGAAACGGTTTCATAATCTTTTCGATTCTTTCACGGTTTATTTTTTAGTTAGCTTTTATATTCCATGACCGCTGCGGATCCGCCTCCGTCCCGATACGACGGACGAATGCCTTATCGGCAATGCGGGAAATCAGGAGTAAAGCTGCCTCTGCTCAGTCTTGGTTGTTGGCATAATTTTGGAGGAGATACACCAAGCTCTGAACAGACTGATATGATAAAGACTTCATTTGATGGGGGCATTACTCATTTCGATCTGGCCAATAATTACGGACCTCCTTACGGATCCGCCGAACATAATGTTGGAAAGATTTTAAAGGATTTGCCCAGGGATGAACTACTCGTTTCAAGCAAAGCTGGATATGATATGTGGCATGGGCCATACGGGCAGGGTGGATCCCGTAAACATTTACTGGCCAGTTTGGACCAATCCTTAAAGCGTACAAATTTGGAATACTTTGACATCTTTTATTCTCATTGCTTTGACTCAAATGTGCCTCTTGAGGAAACCCTGACTGCACTGGATACCGCTGTAAAGCAGGGGAAGGCACTTTATGTAGGGATTAGTAGTTATTCGACCAAGCAGACGAAGGAAGCTGTGGAAGCCTGTAAAAACCTTAATCTTGTTGTACCGATTATCCACCAGCCCAATTATTCAATGCTCAATCGTTGGGTGGAGCAGGATTTGCTTGATCTATGTGGGGATCAAGGATTGGGAGTGATTGCCTTTTGTCCACTTTTTCAAGGATTACTGAGCGATAAATACCTGGATGGAATTCCCCCAAACTGTCGGTTCAGCCTTCCGCTTTCTCCTTTACGAAAGAATGAGGTGAATGAACAGAACCTTACGGGTCATTCGTGAACTTAAATGACATTTGGCTGAATGCACGCGAACAAACCCTTGCACAAATGTCTCTTTCCGTGGGTGTTGCGACATAAGAGGAGGTGACGCAGTGCCCTGATGGGTGCAAGTAGCAAAGAACAAATTCTTGAAAATATGAAAGCGATCCAAAACTTAGAATTTTCTAGTGAAGAAGAAAGCTTAATTAACCGAACGGTGGCAAAAATCAATTTACCTAAATCCCTTTGGGCAACGGATTAGTTCTTGGGAGACTGAATTAAATCCTCACGGATATCTGATAAAGCGGGGAATGAAGAACGCCAGTTTACAACATCTCCATAGGTAAGTGTAGATTGCAGAACTTGCTCTTCTTCATTTGCTTGGGCAATGGTCAAGCCTTTGGGGTCAATTATTTTAGACCCTCCTGCATACTTATAATTTGGATCTCTTCCCGTTCGGTTGATCCCTATGACATAAGCCTGGTTCTCTATGGCTCTGGCTTGTAATAAGGTATGCCAATGGTTCATACGGGCATTCGGCCAGCTTGCAAGGACGGCAAAGAGGTTGGCTCCTTGTTGCGCACCGTGACGAAATAATTCAGGAAAACGAAGGTCATAGCACAGGATTGGACAAAGCATAAAATCTCCTATTTTAAATAGTTCGTATTTCTTACCTGGTAAATGAGCCTTTTCTTCACCCAGCAAAGTAAATGGGTGCATTTTTTGATATTCCCCAACACATTCCCCACTGGGGTTAAAAAGTACGGATAGGTTTTTACCTAATTCTTGGTCCTTATCCGGTGCAATCGTTCCCGCTAATACCCAGGTCTTATATTCAGAAGAGAGCTTGGATAAAAAAGTACTTGTTTCACGAGGTTCGTAGTGGAGCGTTTTGCTCAAGTTTAGTGAAAAACCAGTGGCAAATGCCTCGGGGAGAATAATGAGAGAATTGGGTTCAGGTTTATTTTGCCTGAGCAGTTTTTGAACTTTAAAAAAGTTGGCCTCTTTGTTTTCCCATTCGGGTGCAAATTGGACGAGGTGAACTTTCAAACTTACAGCTCGAGAATTTTAATATTTCTGAACTCCACACGGTGGGGAACGCCATGGTCCTGCAGACCGATGTGTCCACGCATTGGTCGCTTGGAAAGATCGTAGGGAGGAAGTCCATCATCAGGTTCACTGTCGAGGTAAACATTTTGCACCTCCACGCCATTCAAGCCCACCCGGATATGATGTCCTTCGCTGGAGACAATGAGATGGTTCCATTCACCAGGTCTTTTTGAAGCATTTTTGGCGGGCATTTTAAACCTTATGATTCCCCCATGGTCATGATGGGTCATGGACTCATCCTTCTGGCCAAAGCAATCTAAGATTTGGATCTCCGTACCTGTGTCTACTGGGTTTTGAGGGTTTCCAATGCGGAAGAAAAGTCCGCTGTTTCCCTTCGGGGGGTATTTGTATTCCATTTCTAAAATGAAATCACCATAAGTTTTTTCCGAAATCAAGTAGTCTTTGAACCGTTTCCAGCCGGTCTGTTCGGGCAGCGGATCGATGATCAGGCAGCCCTCTTTATTCACTACCCAGTTCCCCTCAGTTTTCCAGCCGCTTAAATCTTTCCCGTTCAAAAGAGGGACAAATTCTGAGGTAGTGGGATAGGGTTTAGATTGGGCATTTCCCTCCAAAGAATTTGCTAACATGAGGATAACAGCAGAGGAGATAATAGAAAAACTTTTCATATATTTGAACTCTCGTAAATTAAGAGCTTTCTCGTTGGTGAGGGCAAGTTGTTTAGAAGGTCACTGTTGGTACTACAGATTTTGGAATCCCATGGTTTACTGTGTTTATGTATAACCGAAAAAAAGGCATTAAGAATTTTTTTAAGCCGGCTCTTTAAGTGGAAAGATACGGGGAAAATAGCAATGTTCGGAAAGAAAACTCTTATCGAATGAGACCATTCGATCCGTACCTATTTTGGGGGTCCGAAATTATCAACCAATTCGGCTTTACATCTCTCATTTCAACGATACAGAAGTTGGGTAATTTTAGTTTTATTACCTAAGCTAATCCTTTACCCCTTTTACCCATGAAAAAAATCCCTGCTGGGCTCATTGTTCCTAGTGCTGCTTTTTGTTTACAAAAATCATCCATTGCTGGTTATCAAATGTTGGATAAGTCTCCTGAGCCTGGAGATCTCGTATTTGGCTCGATTCGTCGCATTGGGCAACATTCATCTTTGGAGAATGTGTCGGGTCGAATACATGCTGTGCACAATGGATCCAAAGCGGTTTTCGTTTTTGGAAACCGTTATGCTCCGGATCATTACGAAGGGATCATTCAGGAAGACTTAATAAAGGATGTCGATCTTTTGGCTCGTTCGGGAATGATTGGTACAGTTGTTACTAAAAATGCGATGCTTAAGGATCCTACGAGGATTCGCATCCATGGGCACTTGGTTGATAAGCAGGGTAAAGTGTTAAACACCCGAGACTTTCCTAAATTCAAGAAAACCCCAGCAAAGAAAGGAAAAGCCAAATTGGTCCTTGTTGTGGGTACCGCTATGAATTCAGGAAAAAGTCTCGCCGCAGCAGCATGTTGTCGGGCTCTTCATCAAATGGGATATGCTGTAAATGGGTGTAAAATGACTGGAACAGCTAGCTTGAAGGATATCCTGCATATGAATGACGCAGGTGCCAAAGAATTTGCTGATTTCACTTACCTTGGCCATCCTTCCACCTACAAGCTAACCTTAGATGAAATGCTCGATGTGTTTCATACCCTTGACTCCAAACTTGGTAGCAATAGCAAAAATTTTCTTGTGGTTGAATTTGCGGATGGAATCAACCAACGGGAAACCGCCATGCTCCTTGAATGCCCGGAAATTGTTTCCCGGATCCACAAATTAATCTTTTGTGCCGCAGACGCTTTAGGAGCCGTGGGCGGGATCCATATTTTGAAGACCAAGTTTAACCTGGTTCCTGACGCGGTTTCAGGTCTTTGTTCAAGCTCTCCTTTGCATATCCGGGAATTAAATAATTTCACCGATGCTCCTGTCTTTAATGGAGCAGATCTTAAGCTCGACCAAATGGCGGAAATTCTCTTGAACTAATCCCTGTGGGAAATGGGAAGTGTAAATTAATTATTCATGGTGGTGCGGGCAGGCTCGAAGGCAAGGTAGCTACCAAGGAACAATATCGCGTCGGTTTGCAGGAGGCTTTGCATCCTGCATACGAAACCTTATTGCAGGAAGGTGCCCGTGCCGCGGTTCTTCATGCGATTCGGCTTCTTGAGAGTGATCCTATTTTTAATGCGGGTACAGGCTCGAAACTTCAGCGGGATGGTCGGGTAAGAATGTCTGCCGCCCTTATGGATTCAATGGATTCAATCTTCTCGGGCGTGATCAATATTTACGATGTCGAACATCCGATTTCGGTGGCTGATTCCTTGCGGGGAGAAGTGCATCATCTGCTCTCCGGAAATGAAGCAACCGAATACGCTCGACGGAAAGGATTTCCCTTTCATGACCCAATTACTATGTCCCGTTTCATTGAGTACCGCAAAGCGTTAAAGAACCGGGAAAAATTTGGTACTGTGGGAGCAGTTGCCTTGGCTGAGGATGGAATTGTCTGCGCTGGTACTTCCACTGGTGGTATAGGCAATGAAACGCCCGGACGGGTGAGCGATAGTGCCAGTGTGGCAGGTACTTACGCAGATGAAGTTGGAGGGGTTTCCTGTACAGGCAAAGGTGAGCATATTATCAATCAGGCGGTGGCTGCTCAGGTGATATATCGTTTACGGGATGGTGTGCCCCTCAAAACCATTCTATTGGATTTAATGAAGGAAGGTGCTTCGCGTAACCATGAATTCGGATTGATATCTTTGAACAAAAAAGGGCGTTTCGGCGTTCGTTCAACCAAGAATTCAATCAGCGTGCTCTATGCCCTGAAAGACGCCTCCCATGAATTAGACTTTACGACGGGCAGAAGAAACCTGATTCTTTGATGCTTTTTATGAAGATTTTACAATCCATTTATCTATTTCTTTTCTTCAGCTCAGTTTCTTTCGGTGATGAGAGGCCAAATATAATTTTTATTTTTGCGGACGACTGGGGGTGGGGAGATCTTGGCTGTCATGGTCATCCCTATGTGAAAACTCCGAATATTGACCGCTTGGCAGAGGAGGGTACAGATTTCCACAGATTTTCGGTTGCGAGCGGAGTTTGTTCACCCAGTCGAGCCGCTGTGATGACCGGACATTTTCCGGCTCGCTACTCCATTGATGGACACTTTGCCTGGGTGCCTTCCAATCAGAAGCGCAATATGCCGGACTGGTTAAACCCTCAGGCTCCTTTGCTTACACGATTTTTACAGGAAGCTGGCTATGCCACTGCTCACTATGGAAAATGGCATTTGGCTAACGATATGATTCCCGATTCGCCTCTTCCCAGTGCCTATGGGATTGATGAGTATGGAGCCTTTAATTGTGCCGGCCCGCAAATGTTCGTCCATGACGATGTGAAAATGGCCATTCCTTTCATCGAACGAAGCCACGAATTAGGAAAGCCATTTTTTATTAACTTATGGATGCATGAACCCCACACCCCATTTCATGTCGATCCCAAGTTACTCAATAAATTTTCAGATTTGGATGAGCCAGATGCCATCTATGCGGCCACTCTTTACCATGCTGACTTACGGATTGGTGAGTTGCTCAATGCCTTAGACCGTATTGGGTTGGCTGATAATACCTTGGTTATTTTCTCTTCTGATAATGGGCCAGCACGTTCGGTTCCTGCAGCTCCCTTGGCACTCACATATGACTCGGCAACAGGTCTCGGATACGGTATTGGTGCAGCCAAGGGGATAACCGGAGGCCGAAGGAAATACAAAGGTTCTCTTATGGAAGGAGGGATTGGAGTACCTTTTATTGCCCGTTGGCCGGGTAAAATTCCTGCTGGCAAGGTGGATAAATCAAACTTTCTTTCCGCAGTGGATTTACTTCCAACCTTTTGCGAACTGGGCGGATTAACCCTGCCTGTTGACTACCGACCAGACGGGGTGAGTCAGGTTTCTGCCCTGATGGGAAAGGAAAAAGGTACACGAGAAAAGCCTTTGTTTTGGAGAATGTCGCATGGGTATGCCATGGTTCACAAACAATGGAAATTGGTGAGTGACCGAAAGTTCTCAACCTTTGAATTATTTGATCTGGTTGCCGATCCACTCGAATCTAAAGATTTATCCAAATTGAATAATGAAGTTACTCAGAATTTAATTGGGATGATTAAGGATTGGACCAAGTCCCTGCCTGAAAACCCATCCGGCCCAGTTTTTTCTTCCTTGCGTGCTGAACCAGCAAAGTAATTCAAGCTTTCAGGGGAGTCCCGTTGCGATTCGATAGAGGGCTTTTTCGGTCCGAACAAGAAAGCTACCTCGCAGGGGTACGAAAGAAGCCATATGGCCATCGTCCAACTGGTTTTCAGCAAGAATTTTCATAGAGGTACCTGGCTGGATAACAGTGGTTTTTCCAGAATGATTAGAAATATAGATTTTCCCATCTGCAAAAGTGGGGGACGAACTGTATTCTCCTTCTAATCTTGAGCGCCATAGTACTTCTCCATCTCTTGCGTTTAAACAGGTTAAAATTCCACCGTCGTTTATCACATAAAGCAACCCATCAACGATTATTGGGGATGGTTTTTTTGGTGCCCCCTTGGTCATTTTCCATGCCAGGCTTGGAGGATGGTTGCCGTGCATTTGATAAGCATGAATTTCTCCTTTCATAAAGCCTGTGGAAACAATAAATAGATTTTCAAACCTCAAGGGTTTACTCACATTTGAAAAGCCAAGGATTCCATAGTTGATTTTCCAAAGCTCCTTACCGGTTTCTGGGTGATAACCGTACACCCAGTCTGCACCCGTGGAGATTAAAACAGGACCATTCGAACCTTGTACGATTAGGGGAGTGGCGTAGGCCTTTTTTGTTTGTGGATTTTCTCTTAATTTTCCACTTCGTTTACGATGCCAAGCGATTTTGCCAGTTTCTTGAAAGAGGGCAACTACGCTCTGTTTATCAGTTCCATCAAGATGAAAAATCATCAATTTATTCCAAAGTACTGGGGTGCTGCCTGGTCCATTTTCATGATGAATCCAAAGATCAGGGTCTTGGTTTTTCCAAATAATTTGTCCGGTTTTACTATTTAGGCAGGCATTTCCAAAAGCACCAAAGTGTATGAATAACTTTCCATTTTTTAGAATGGGAGAGGGGGAGGCGTAACTATTTAAGCGATGAATTGCTTGGGGTGCTTTCTTTTCGAAAACTTTGATCTGACGAATGATCTTCCCAGTCTTTAGATCAACCTGCAGGGCGATAAATTCTACTTTTGACAGATAATGCAATCCCATAGCTCCCGGAAAGGAACTTTCATTTGCTCTTCTCTCCCGCTCCTCCTGCGAAGCCACGGTTTCAAGGGCTGTGGTAATCCATGCGGTTGAATCTTGATATACTGGGGAGGAATGTCCTCTTCCGGGTAGAAGGGTTTTCCACGAGAGGTTTTTATTTTCTGACCATTCGAGGGGATATTCTCCTGCGGGTGCATGGCCATTTCCGTTCGGCCCTCTCCACTGCTCCCAGCCTTGGTTGGAAAGAAGAAGGGATTGAGCGAAAAGAAAAAGAAAAACTAACTGGGCGGGTTTATACATTCAGTCGATAAAGATATTATCCTAACTACCACTAGCACCTAGGGAAGAACGAAAACCCAGAGACCACCTAAAATAAATTAGGAAAGAATGGGTTTGACTGCATGCCCATGTACATCGGTTAAGCGAAAATGCCTTCCTTGATACTTGAAAGTAAGCCGCTCGTGATCGATGCCAAGTAAGTGGAGTATTGTAGCGTGAAAATCATGCACATGGATCCCACCATCTTCCACATTGTAAGAATAGTCGTCTGATTGACCATAAGTGATTCCTGGCTTTACCCCTCCACCGGCAAACCAAGTTGAATGGTTCCGTGGGTGATGATCCCGGCCAAAATTGGTTTTATTGAATTTCCCCTGGCAATAATTAGTTCGTCCAAATTCACCACCCCAAATTACCAGGGTATCATCAAGCATTCCGCGTTGTTTGAGATCAGCTACCAGGGCATAAGATGCACGATCTGTTTCCTTGCATTGCTTTTTTATTCCACCAGGTAGGCCACCATGATGATCCCATCCCTGGTGATAGAGTTGAATAAAACGAACATCCTTTTCAGCCAACCTTCTAGCAAGTAAACAATTTGCCGCAAATGTACCAGGGGTACGGGCATCTTCTCCATAAAGTTTAAAAGTTGATTCAGGTTCGTTTCCAAGATCGGTTACATCTGGTATCGAACTTTGCATACGAAAGCCCATTTCGTACTGGGCAATACGGGTTTCCAGAGCAGAATCTCCGGTCCGTTCAAGTTGAATTTCATGAAGTTCTTTAAGATGATTAAGTGCATTTCTTCGACTTTCTCGGGAAACTCCTTCAGGACTATTGAGGTAGAGGATAGCATCTTTGGCTGAACGAAATCGTGTACCCGCATGTTTGCCAGGTAGAAACCCGCTTCCCCACAGCCTCGAAACTAATGGTTGGCCACTTTTTCCTTTGGTTACCAGGGTGACGAAACTTGGAAGGTTTTCATTCATCGAACCAAGTCCATATGATAGCCAAGAGCCCATACTTGGACGCCCTGGCAACTGGGAACCCGTCTGCATGAAAGTCACGCCTGGTCCGTGGTTAATGGCTTCTGTACACATTGAATTTACAATGCACATATCATCAGCAATTTTTGCCGTGTTGGGTAAAAGCTCGCTAATCCATTGTCCGCTTTTTCCATGCTGTGCAAATTGAAAGGGGGATCCAACCAGGGGTAAACTAGCCTGGTTACCTGACATCCCGGTCAGTCTTTGTCCTTGGCGCACAGATTCGGGTAATTCCTTACCAGTTTCTTGGATTAACCTTGGTTTGTAGTCAAACAAGTCGATTTGGGAAGGACCACCAGATTGAAATAGATAAATGACTCGTTTTGCTTTGGCGGGATGATGGAATTTTGAGCCGGTTTCAGCATGGAGCATATTGGCCAGGGCCAGGCCGCCAAGTCCGCCCCCAAATCGATGGAGGAAGTTTCTGCGGGTCAAGCCAACAGAAGAATCAAAGCCGGTGCATTCAGGTCGTTTCATGGTTTATTTTATCTTTTGGAAATTGTGCCATCAAAATTCATGAGGGTGGAAACGAGACTCGTCACTGCGGCTAAATATTTTTTGTCTTTTGATCTCGCTTTGTAATATCCAACCTTGAGAAATTTTTCGATTTCCTTTTCATCAGTGAAATATTTTTTTTGTTCATCCAATAAGTTCTGCAAGATGCTGACTTCCTTATTATTTGGCAGACGACTGGTGAGTTTTTGAAAAGCTTCCTTGATTAAATCATTAGGCTTGGCAGTTCCATGGGTTTGGATAAGGGCATCTGCAGTCGCACGGGCTGCTTCGATAAATTGGGTACCGTTGAGCATGATGAGAGCCTGTGCTGCTGAGTCTGTGCGCTCTCTGCGTACGGTACAAACATCACGTTTGGAGGCATCTAGTGCCATCATTACGGGAGTGGGACCGGTCCGTTTCCAAAAGGTGTAAAAACTTCTGCGGTACACATTGGGAGCACTGTCCGGATTGATTGGCTTGAAGGAAACTTTTAAATCGTAGGGTTTAGCACCAGGTCCTCCAATTTTCTTGTGTAATAATCCGCTGTGTGCGAGCAGGCTGTCCCGGATCATTTCTGCGGGTAAACGATATGCGGGAGCCCGACTGAGTAGCAAGTTTTCCGGGTCAATTTGTTGAGCGATTGGGAGGATCTTACTTTTTTGGCGGTAGGTATGTGAAAGAACCATTTTTTTGAGAAGTTTGTGAAGATCCCAGCCAGAATCAACAAAGTCCCGAGCGAGCCAGTCAAGTAATTCGGGGTGGCTGGGTGGTTTGCCTTGCATTCCAAAATCCTCGGATGTGGAAACCAAACCTTTGCCGAAGATCATTTGCCAGTATCTATTCACGGTTACCCGGGCGAGCAATGGATGATCCGGGGCGGTTAACCATTTGGCCAAACCGAGACGGTTTACCGGTTGATCTTTGGGGAAGAGAGGAAGAATTTCCGGGGATGCACGATGGACGACTTTCCCCCGGTTTGCGTAGTGTCCGCGCTCAAGAATGTGAGTCTCCCGTAAACCGGGCATTTCTTTCATTACCATGATCTCACTAATTTTTTGCCTTTGATCTCCAAAACTCTTCCTTTCTTTAAACAGTGCATTTTGAGCAGTGATTGATTTTGGGTATGCAGAGTCTAGGAAAATAGAAACTTTATCAGCTTTGGTTAGTTCCTTGGTTTTTCCGGCAAGCAGCTGGATTTCGGAGGGCGTAATGACTCTCTCGTAGAGATAAAACTCATCGAGCATACCATTTTTGAATCCACGATCCCGCATCCTCTCTGCAAATCCAAGAAAAGGAGATCCGCCACCAGTAATTTCTCGAGTTAGTTGATCCTTAATGGTTTCGACTTTTGCGAGGGCTCCATTTTCATAGAGTTTTAGGCCGTTTGCCTTGCTGGAGCCATCGTATGTAAGGGCGACATGTGTCCATTGGTTAATCGGTAATTGTATTTTTGATTGAATACGAATCGCATTTCCTGGCCAGAAATGAATCAGGGCAGGGGAGAGTTTCCCGTCCTCAATTAAAATTTCATACCCCCTGCTAGCCGCATCGGTCCAGGCTTTTGACCGTCGAAGTACGACTCCACGATCTAAGTATTGGGTAGGTTGTATCCAAAAAGCCATACTGAAGGACTGGTGGCGATTGAAGTCTCCAAATCCCGAAGGAAAGTTGAGGGCATCATCTCCAGTGAAATGGATTCCTTTTCCCCTTTTTCCCGTAACTTCCTTATTGTTTCCATTGGTGTTAGCTGCCTTGCTTGGAGTGGCAGAATTGGGATAGGAGTTTCCCTTGCGTTCATCAAAAGAGAGGTAGGCCACGGGGGCACCGTAGCGTATTTCGGTTTTCTTTTTAATTTTCCACTTTGTAATTAAATGATTTTCAATCTTTTGAATATGCTCATCAGTCAGCGGTTCGGAGAAGATAAGCAATTCCCCGATCTCTCCATCCCAGTTGTACTTCCCTCCATGATTTCGATCCTTACCTAAGCGACTGGCGGTTACATTACCAGTGGTCCTAAGTGAAACTATACCCAGAGAATTTGGATAGTTGGAGTGGCTAGAGCCAGCTAATCCGTTCAGGCGCAAACTTCCGCTACGAATATGTTCATGAGTGTGTTGAGGATGCCAAAACTTACTTCCATCTGAATAAAAATGGTGAGTGGTTGCGTGGGCGAGTGGAGAACCAGAATTCCCCACCTTTTTACTCATTACCCAAAAGACGGTGCGTATATTATTTATTTCCTTAAATTCGTGGTAATCATTCTTTTTGGAGTCGTATGACATCACCATCAGTCCACTGGCTGGGTGAGGCATCGTTTTTGGAGAAGCATATTTTTTTGCATGGTTTTTATTACCGCTTTGATCCAGCCAAATAGATGATGATGCATTTTGTTCATTCGCATCCAACCAAAGCATGGGTTTGTATGTTAACAGATCGAAGTTGCTGTCGGACGAATTTGTATCCTGCAAATTTTTGGAAAAATAAGGAGCACTGCCAATAGATTTAAGTGACACCTCCTTAGTCCAATTATCATATGACTGCTTAGCTTCTAAGGATTGAACAATTTCTTCCAATTGATTTTTGGCGGCCTTGATTTTTTTATCACTTGGCAAGTTTCCAAGTTCCAGGGTTGGTGTTGGGACCGAACCTGTCATAAAAGAATAAAGTCCCGCCTCATCAATATTGTTAAAGAATGCGGAGAGTGAGAAATAATCCTTTTGTGTGATCGGATCGTATTTGTGGTCGTGGCAACGGGTGCATTCAAAACTCAGGCCTAGGAACGCCGTGCCAAAAGTATGTACCCGGTCAGCCACATACTCGATGCGGAATTCTTCGGGTACACTTCCACCCTCCACCTTTTGAGGATGTAAACGGTTGAAGCAGGTCGCAAGGATCTGATCGCGGGTAGCATTGGGTATTAAGTCTCCAGCCAATTGCTCCGTAACAAATTGGTCATAGGACTGATTCTTGACGAATGATTGAATAACCCAGTCTCTCCACTGCCAGACATTACGATTTCGGTCGACTTGGTATCCATAGGTGTCTGAGTACCGTGCCACATCCAGCCATTCCGAGGTCATCCGTTCGGCGTATTCATCCGTATTAAGCAAGCGCTCAACCACTTTTTCGTAAGCATTTGTGGAGGTATCGGTTGAAAACTCATTCAGTTGCTTGAGTGTTGGAGGCAGGCCAGTCAGATCAAATGTGACCCTCCTTAGCCAAGTGTTCCGATCCGTCTCTTCGCTTATTGAAAGTTTGGAGGACTCCAACTTTTCTGCAATAAAAGCATCAATTTCGTTTCCTGGGTATGGGTGTTTTGTCTTGGGAAGAGGAATGGATTGAGCCAATGGTAAAAAAGACCAATGTTTTTCATATTTGCCCCCCTCTTTAATCCACTGATCCAGTAAATCCTTTTCTTCTTCTGATAAAGAAATTTTGGACTCAGGGGTGGGCATCATGTCGAGCGGGTCATCACTACGAATTCTCCAGTGTATTTCAGAGTCCTCCAGGTTTCCGGGAGTCAGTCCAACAAATCCGTCGTGTTCCTTGTTCGCCTCCTCAAATGAATCTAAGCGAAAATCGGACTTTTGATTTTTTGCATCGGGGCCATGACATTTAAAACATTTGTCCGAAAGAATTGGGCGAATTTGTGTGTTAAAGTCTACCTTGGCATGAAGAACAAAAGCACCGGTTGTGAGGATTACTTTTAAAGTAAGTAATGTAATAAATGATTTCAAAATACGGGAGAGGCTTTATAGAATTAAGGAATTTTTTTATGTAGAATACATCTGCGAAAACATTTCATTCCTATAGGCGAAGTCTTAGTAAGTAAAGTAAGGTAAGCCAAAAGAAGCTATTTTAAAATTGGATGCTTTCTAGTCTACACCTCTTAGGTCTTTACTTTTAAACGTGACAATTTCTTTTTGAATTGGGAGAACAGAACCTTGAACAGTCCAAAAAAAATGGAAAATAAAATTCGTTTGGCTGGCTCTCTTTTTTCAGGAGGAGGATTGGGTGATGTGGGAATCGAATGGGGAAGCAAAATTCCGGTAATTGCTGCTTGTGAATTGCTTCCTTCAAGAGCTTCTTTAATTCGTAAGAATTTCCCGGGTGCACAGGTCTTCGAAGGCGATATTTGGCAGGTCAAGGAAGCATATATTCAATATTTTCGTAAAGTACTTAAAGGACAATCTCCTTGGTTACTCACTCTATCTCCTCCCTGTCAGGGTATGTCATCAAACGGGGCTGGGCGTATATCTTCGGCCATTCGGGCGGGAAATAGACCGTTGGAGGACGAGCGCAATCGTTTGATTCTTCCTGGGATTGAGGTTCTGGAGGCACTCCAGCCCGAATGGTTTCTTTTGGAAAATGTCAGGAGAATGGAAAACACTGTAATTCGAAACGAAAGAAATCAGCCAGAAAATATTCTTACATGCCTGGCAAGACGGATGCATCCACTTGGTTATACCTTACGTTCCTGCATTCTTGATTTTAGAGATTACGGAGTGCCTCACCATCGTGAAAGATTGATCACCATTGGTTGCCGCATTCCTCAAGTTGTCGCTCATTTTCCCAAGGTTACGGATGTGCTTTGTTCAGGTATCAGCCCATTACACCCTCGCCCTACTCATGGCGAGGGAACGAAGCAAGCATGGGTAACCCTTCGTCGTGCGATCGGCAAACTTCCTTCCCTTGATTCGAAAACAAATTGTAAGGATGTGAATGATCCCTATCACTGTGTGCCTAAATGGAATGATAATCAGTACTTTTGGATGAAGAATACTCCAGAGGGACAGACTGCATTTGATAATACTTGCTGTGCGGATTGTGGCACAATGAAAACCAACCAAGAAGAGGTGATTTGCCGTGCATGTAGGAGGCCATTACCGGTTCCACAAATGAAAAAATCAGGAAAAGTAAGACTGATAAAAGGCTTTCGGTCGTCTTACCGAAGAATGTGGTGGGATCGACCAGCTGGTACATTGACCATGAACAGTGGGGTTATATCAAGCGATCTCAAGGGACACCCAGAGCAAAACCGGGTACTTTCCTTAAGAGAGATCTTGCGCTTGTCTACTTTGGATCATGATCAATGGAAAAGGAACTATGATTTTACTGGAATCCCACTGGGCAAGTGGGATGATTCACAATCTTTTTCTGCCAGGCTTGTCAGGGAGGTAATTGGTGAGTCGATTCCTCCCTTAGCAATGAAATGTATGGTAGATCATTTGCTCCAATTAGAAAAGAGTATCGAGTATAAAGCAAAAAAAACGGCCCGTCCTCGGTAACCGAGAACGGGCCTAAAGCCAAGAAAGCCTACCCCAAAACTTCCTTGGATAAGTCGATTTAGGTCGATGGGGACAACTTGGTCAACTGAGATTCATGATGCCCGGAGGCACCAGGTGGAAGAGTTCTCCTAACCACTTGCCTATGAGGAAATAAGTTAAGATTAATTACCTTATAAAACTTATTCGCACCCACGATTCACGGGTGTGAGCAAGCTAATGCTGCCCCCTTTAAAAGGATTAAAAAAGAAGAAGAATTAGTACTCTGTTTTAAGCATTCCGGGCTGAGGAATTGCGTAACTTCCGTCTGCATTGGCCAAAAGGGGAGAGGGTGAGTTTTCACCGGAAATCTCATCGATACCCGCACAGAAATCATGAGAGCAGTTAAGCATTTCATCATAGGTCACTTCGCGGCCCAAATGAGTAGCCATGCGACCCATTGAGGTTACGACACTAGCGGCTACACCTCTTTCAACTTCGTTATATGGCTTATCGTTTACGATGGCATCAAGTAAGTGATCCCACTCATCTACATAGGCACTGTTCTCACGGCGCGGACGACCGCCATTTTCGGCACCAAACATCCAGGATAATTCACTTTTCGGACCTTGTCCTTTATGGATTCTGGCTTTCGATGCATGACCGCCGGGGCCGGAAATTAAGGCATATCCCTTGGTCCCGTGGGCATGACTGGCAAATTCTTCATAGCACTTGTTCATACTGCGACCTTGGAAATAAAGTTTAGTATCGTCAGGGAAAGTATACTCCACCGAATAACTGTCTAAGTTCTGGTCGATCTCATCTCCACGATAATGACGGCCACCAAGTCCCATAGCTTTTACGGGCCACATTCCCTTCATCCAGCAACATTCATCAATATTATGGATATTAAAGTCGCTGTAAACGCCACCACTCAGCCAAAGAAAACCGTGGAAGTTTTTAATTTGGTACATCAAATCGCTGATGTCCTTATCTTTAGTCTCCTGTTTTCTCTTATCCCATCCGATCAGGCGTCCTTGCATGCGAACTGCTTTTAAGGAAAGCAACTCTCCTAATTCACCGTTGTCGATACGGTCTTTTAGTTCGAGTCGGGCTTCACTGTGACGACACATTAATCCGACGCCGACCTTGAGATTATGTTTTTTAGCCTCTTCATTAACGCTTAAAATCTTCTTGGAGGATGGACCATCCGGAGTAACCGGTTTTTCCATGAATACATTGAGCTTCTTTTGAATTGCATATTCGTAATGGGGGCGACGGAAAGCACAGGGTGAGGCAAAAATGGCAATATCTCCCGGATCCAAGCAATCCATGGCTTTTTTGAAGCCGTCAAAGCCAACGAATTGACGATCCTCAGGAACATCCAGGTTGTCTTTGTAGCGCTGTTCTAGTCCTTTGTAGCTATTCTTAACTCTCCATTCAAAAACATCTGCCATCGCATGAAGTTTTAATTGGCAGTATGGACCAGAGGCATCGATCGCATTGGCAACGGCACCGGTACCACGCCCCCCACATCCGATAAGGGCAATTTTTTTGGTCGAACCACTTTGTCCGTAGACCGTGGGCAATATCATTCCAGCAAGGGCGCCTCCAATGGCGGCTTTTCCGGAGGTGCCAAGAAAATGGCGGCGCGAAAGGGGGTTGGGGAGATCGGGCTGGGCTGGATTCATAACTCGTTCGTATGTTTCGTATTTGGTTTGTTAAGTTTTAAAGGTAACAGGTGTAAACTATGGCTAAAGGTGCCTTAATTTGACAAGCCTAGATTCAATTTTGAATAGAAGGATAAATTTGGAGGTTTACAAGGGTTGGAGAAAAATCAGGGTAGTTCCTTGAGGAAATTAAGAATGGTAGAGTGAGCTCGTTCGACTTGATTAAGATCAACCCATTCATTTTCGGCGTGAGCCTGAGCAATATTTCCTGGGCCAAAAACGACTGATGGAGTGCCACCTGCTGAAAGGGGCGAGGCATCTGTAAAGTAGGGAACACCGCAGGTTTTTCTTCGCCTTGCTTTGTTTAAGAGCATTTGAACATAGGGCATGGATGAATCGGTGTGGAGCGGTGGGCAAGGCACCCTTCTTGATACCTTAATTTTGGGAGCCTTTTTGCCAAGTGATTGAAATAAATCTTTTAATTCAGTAATGACAGTATCAATACCTTCTCCCGGAATTGTTCTTCGATCCAAATCAACAGTGCACCGATTGGGTACAACATTTGGTTGGCTGCCTCCAAGAATTTTCCCGACGCTTAAGGTGGGCGAGCCCAGTAAGGGATGATTTTTGGATCTGAGGAGAACCGAATACTCATTGAATAAAATATCCAATGCATGGTGCATTTCTAAAATCGCATTTTCTCCCTTTTCTGGGGTGGAACCATGAGCTGCTTTCCCATGGGTTTCTAATTGTAACCAAAGACTACCTTTGTGAGCCGTTACTACTTGCAGACCGGTGGGTTCACCAACGATTGCTAGGTTGCCCATTGGTCCTTTCCGGGCGAAAGCCCGTGAGCCAGATTGACTGAATTCCTCATCGACTAGACCGACAAAGACTATCTCGGTTTGAGCTGGTCGATTTGTCGATAGGGATAGATCCAGCATCGCTTGAAAAAAACAAGCTACGGATGCTTTGGTGTCACAGGCTCCCCGTCCGTAAAGCCTACCCTTTGATATTTTTGGGGAAAATGCATCTAAGGAAGCAGGTACAACATCCAAATGCGGTGCAAGAAAGATACGTTGCTTCGCTTTCTTCATCGGGGATAGACATACTATTAAATTATCTCTCCCGGGAATGACCTTTTGTCTATTAGTCCTAAGACCGGCTTTTTGGGACAGTTCTTCTAGGAAAGCAGTTACTGGTTCTTCTGCACAACCTAAATTATCATGGTCCAGCGAGGGATTGATACTTGGTATGGATACGAGATCGCATAGTAGTTTACTCAGGGGACTGTGCTTGGCCATGCGAGAAATTTCATCGCGACGGCGGGAAGATGCAAGCCACATCTTTGGCTTAAAACAAAGCTTAGTGCCTTTGGGGGGCTAAAGTAGTTAGGAATAAAATTAGAGGGATTTTATCCGAAAATTACGAAAATCTATTTTCATATCCCGATTGCCATGAAGTTGTATACCAACAGGTCCTTCCTTGATTGCCTTTGGGGATATATAATCTACCACTTCTTTGCCCTGTAGAGTCACAATGTAACGTGGTCCGTTACACTTAATGGTCATCTTGTTCCAATCTTTTTGTTTCAGAAGGTTGGCCACACCCTGTGCATGTTTGGGATATCCCAAACCGGGGATGTAGGGGGATCCAGTCATGTCCTTTTTTAAGGATCCCGAAATACCTATTTGAATTTGATCATTATTTCTCAGTTCAATCCCAGAATCGATATTTCCATCTACAAAAAGAAATTCGAAACTGCAGAAAAAATTACCGTAATTTGCTTTGGTTTTTAGAACGGAGTGTTTTCTTTTTGTCCCACTGCGTAATTCAAGCACCTGATCCTTTACTCGATACCAACCTTTAATGTCATTGCCCTTGGGTACGTTCCATAAGCCTAAGTCTTTTGTAATAAGGGACTTATCGCTCTCCTTGCCGTGCAGGCCATCAAGGGGAACAAACATAGTAAGAACCGTGCACAGAAAGATAATCAATGCATGGACCTGTGATCCAAAGCTTATTTTCGGAAGTAATAAATTCATTTGTTTATCCTGTTGTTGAGATGAGTCATCTGCAAATAAAGAATTATAAATTGAATGATATTCCTTTCAAAACAGTAAATAATTTTCCGGAAAATATAAAATTAGTTGAAAGGAAAATATTGACTAAGCTAAGTATAAATATTAGCTAATTAATATGCACACTGTTCATTATGCAAAGACTCATTTATCCAAATTGCTTGAACAAGTTGAAGACGGAAAAGAGATTATTTTAGCTAGGGGAAGAAAACCAGTTGCCCGATTGGTCTCATGCAGTGAGGCAATTGGACTGAGCCGACCAAAAGTCGGTGAAACTACTTCCAAAGCTTTTAAAATTAAGGAGAAAAGGGAAGTAGCTGGCAGGGTTGGGGATACTGTGGTTTACTTTTGATGAGGCTGTTACTCGATACATTTACATTTGTTTGGATGACAAGTGATCCTTTTAAATTAGGACGCCAGGCAAGGGACATTCTCGACGATTCATCCAACCGTTTTTTTCTAAGTGACGCATCGGTTCTGGAAATATGTTTAAAATATAATGATGGAACTTTGGAGATGCCAGAAGCTCCCCGTTCATGGCTCAAAAAACAGTGCGATATCTGGCAAGTACGTTCCTTAGCGATTACCAGAGAGCACAGTTTTCGCCTGTCAGAGCTTCCTTATCATCACGATGATGCAATCGATCGTATTCTGGTTGCTACTGCTCTTGCGGAAGAATTACCAATTGTAACAGAAGACGAGAATATCAAAAAATATCCTGTCAGTGTAATTTGGTAATCAACTTAATTTCAATGACTTAAAGCAATTAAGGGTAAAGCTTCTGAAAACTTTCATATAAACATCTCCGTTGTGTTAATACCCTTAAGGTAGAAATATTAATTAAGTTTTAATTTACTGATCCTATGTCCTAGGGGGGTCTATTTCAGTCAAAGTGTTTTTCGACGGAAGCTTTCATTGTATGTATACTTTGACGTCTTTTATCAAAAGTTTTGATCCCGTATTGCTTGAAGTGCTCAATGATGGCGTCGCTATCGCTTTGAAGCCCTTGATCTTGGCTGTTTGCAAGCCAGTCCTCTAATTGCCTCTTAAGTTGATGATGAACTTTTTCAAAACTAGTTTTCCCTATTAGATTAACGGTTTCATAGGGGTCGTTCTCAATGTCATACAATTCTTCACTCTCCAAGGGCGTAAGTAACTTTGCCTGAACTGGAGTAAGTAAATTCTTTTCTCCCATTATATTTAACAAGTGGTAAATCGGATGTGTTGATCTGCGGTACGCGGTTGTATATTCGTTGATTGATCCTGCGGTTTTGAAATTACGAATATATTTGTACCTCTTGGATCGGATCGCTCGACTGCAAATATCCACATCTCCGAATCGATCAGCAGCGGTGTGTATGAACTGGCGTGACTGGGAATTTTTCTGGAGGAAGCTTCTTCCCTGCATCCAGTCAGGAATGTTACCTCCAGCCATAAGTATTGTCTCCGCAACAAGATCAATAGCACTTATGAGAGATGAGTTTTCGGTACCTGATTTGTATCCAAACGGATGTTTTACTCCCGTAGGATAAAAAATGATTACAGGGATATGAGTCCCACTATCGTAGAGCCAGTTTTTTCCACGAATCATGGGCCTTCCATGATCTGAAAGAATGCAAATGATGGTGTTCTTTTCGAGGTTGTCAGCTTGAAGCTGCTTAATGATTGCTCCGACTTGTTTGTCGAAACGGTTGATACTTTCGAAATATCCGGCCCAATCACTTCGGCTTACCGGGTGATCTGGATAGTAAGGAGGAATTACGATCTTCTCCTTGGGAATATTTTTCGAAGGATAGAAACCTCTGTGGGACTCTCTGGAGTTGATTTGAGCAAAGAATGGCTGGTTTTTGACTAACTGTTTGCCATGAAGTGAGTATCCCAGGATTTCTTCGATGTTTTAAACTGCCAGTCATCCTTTCCCGTTCCACCAAAGCCTTTAATATTTCCTGTGTAATATCCTCTTTCACCCATCAATTGAGGTAATGTTTTCACCACAGGAGGGAGGGTAGGCATGAGTTCCTTGCTGTAACGCATGTGATGAGCACCAAGTGTTGTTTGGAATACACCAGTGGCAAGGGCTGTCCTGCTTGGTGAACAGGCAGGACTGGTGGTGAAGACATTGGTAAATTGCATCCCTTTTCTGCCAGACCATCAATGTTGGGGGTCGTGACTACTTGGTTTCCGTAGCAACCGAGATCGGGTGACATATCTTCTGCAATAATCCAGACGATATTTGGCCTTTCCGAATCTTCAGCATGTAAGATTGATGAAGAAAATAACAGGGCAATACCTGTTACAAAAAATATGGACTTACTCGTTATAATTTTTTCCCGTTGAAGTAACCTAAACATTACAATTCATTTGTCTCGCTACTCCTTAAATTATTTTTCAATCTTGAATTTAAAGTTACTGTTAAATCCCGCAATCAAATGCAATTGCGGTGCCGAATGAAGTTATTTGTACATAAAACAGATACATACATAAAGCTATGCCAATATTGGCATTCCTAACTTTTGATTTTTCTGCACCCCTTTTCTTTAACAAAAATTTGTAAACGGTTGTTATTATTAAAAGTACAGCGTGTAAGATGAAAAAGATCATAAACCATTCCATACTCGCGTAGTTGAATAATAGTAGAAATTGCCAAAGCCAGATTACTGCTAAGAAAAAGACAAACCATTTAACCCAAGCCCTTGAGGTGAGTGTTTGGTCGATTCTTTGCCTCGCCATTTTCAGGGAAATAGCAAAACAAAATATGTAGCCCAAAGCCTGGATGATTGCATTGGCAAGATGCCCGCAAATCATTAGCGAAATGAGTCCTCCTGACGCACAGACTTGAATTGAGGTTATGAGCAGGTTTTTCTTGGTTAACAATCCACTTTCTAGATTATAGTGGTCTCTGGCAGTAAGAATTCCAGCAAGAATTCCTAGCCATGAGAGTTGAAGGAAAAAAAGGATTGGGAAGAGGAAGTAAATTTCGGACATGAGGGTTACAAGCCCTTACTTTCCTCTTTTAATTCCTGGATGAATTTTTCAGGATTTTTCTTAAATTTTGGAATGCAAGGTTTGCAGCAGAATTTGAATTCCTGCCCATTGTGGACATAGGAAACGGGTTCTCCCATATCGCCCAAGGTCACTTCCTCCAACCAAGCAATAATCCAAGGGATAGGGCTTGGCGTCTCCCTGTTGTCCGCAGCCTTACAAGAAGGTAAGCTGGACTTAAACTGGAGAATTATTAATAAATGGACTTTTTGTTTCATAACTCCAACTCTTCTCGCACGATTTTCAAAAGGTCAAATGGAGAATCTCAAAATATTTTTAAAAAAACTAGCAGTTAAACCGTTGATTTTTATACCTATCGGTAGCGTTATAGGTAGCAATGGTTTCTAATGGACATAATACCTCAAATAATGAGGCTTTTTTAAAGCTCTTTCCTAAAGCATGAGAGTGGTTTAAGTCTTACATTCGTTCCTGTGTCATCAGACCGGAGGAAGTGGACGAAATCATGCAGGAAGTAAGCTTGGTTGCCTGGAGGAAATTCGAGACGCTTGAGCAACCGGAAAAGTTTGGAGCATGGGCATGTTTGATCGCACGGTTTGAGGTTTTGAAGTTCAGAAGAAAGAAGGCTCGGGATCGATTGGTCTTGGACGAGGATATTATCACAAAAATTGGCATCGATGCCGAAGAGCAGGTGACCCGTAGGCAGTTACAATTGTTTGCCTTGGATAAGTGCCTGAAAAGGTTAAAGGCTCCTGAGAAAGTATTAGTTCAGCAAGCTTACAGCCCCAAGGTATCCAAGAAGGAATTGGCGAAAGATTTTGGTAGGACCGAAGGAGCTTTTTATCAAAAACTCGCCCGTATCCGTATGAAACTTCGTGATTGTATGAATCGGAAAATGATCGCCTTGAATACAGGAGTCTCAGAATGACTGAAGAAGAAAAAGAGTTAATACTCGGGTATCTGGACGATCGTCTTTCAGCCTCTCAATTTGATTCCTTACAAACCTTGTTGAGAGAAAATAAGGATGCCCGTTCTTTTCTTTTAGATTTGGGCACGATTGATACCAAGCTGGATGATTTCAGTTTATCTGTTGATGAAGAGGACAAAGCTTCACGACTTATTTCTTTTTCTTGGCGTGAATATGCTTGGTCAGCTACAGCCTGTTTGCTGATTCTTTTTTTGTGTTCATCGGGATACTTTCTTTTTTCAGAACCTAAAATTGCCACCATTCAGTCATGCGAAGATGCAGCCTGGGAAAGTGATTTACCCACGACTCCAGGATCTGAGCTTATTCCTGGCACTTTGAAACTTCGCACGGGTCTGGCATCCATAGAACTTCGATCTGGAGTCAGTTTTGTTTTGGAGGGGCCGGCAGAAGTTGAGCTTATCTCTGCAATGAAAACCCGGTTGGTTGCAGGTATGGTCATGGTGGAGGTTCCTGAACAAGCTATTGGTTTTGTGCTGGAAACACCGGATGGTTACGCGATTGATTACGGTACTAGTTTTGCTGTAGTCGTAGATCCGATAAAAAATGTTTCCTCATTTGAGGTTATAGACGGTGAAATTGGGGTGCATCACCCAGTAAGCGGGTCAGAAGTCCGTTTGGTTGATAACCAAACTATATCGATTGAAAAGGGAATTGTATCCCCCATGAAAGAAGGAGAAGGCGAAAAAAAGATACCTGCTAGTGCTGAGATAAAAAGAGTTTTTGCAGGTAGGAACTCAACCAGTATTATTCGTAACGATCAGCGTGACCTTTACTTGTCCAATGATGTTTTGTTAGTCAAAAGTACCGATATTCTTCCTTCTTTTGACCGTCGGGCATTACTTGAATTCGACATAAGTGATGTCGATCCTACCCAATATAAAAAGATTCGCCTTAGCCTCAATTTAGTCCCAGCCAATGGATTACGTTCCCACCTTCCCGAAGAAAATATCTTTGCGGTATATGGGATTAAGCAACCCTGGGGAGAAGGCTTGCTCTGGGCGGAAGCTCCTCAAATTGAACAGGCAGAAAAATTAGGAACTTTTTCCATACCCCGGAGTAAACAGTTCGGAAATTATGGAATTGAGAATGATGCATTAAAAAAGTTCGTACAATCAGGGCATGGTAAATTATTGATTGTCCGCGAAACTTTTGAAACTCGTCCATCAGGAATGATTCACGCCTTTGCTAATCACAATCATCCATACTACGCGCCACCAGTATTGGAGTTTTATTAAAAGTCCAAAGTTATGAGAAGATTTTTTCAATGGGTTCTTGTTATCTGCTTTGTTTCATTTCCCTGTTTGTTCGGGGAGGAGCAGAAATTAAAGTTTAATCGGGACATTCGTCCCATTCTCTCTGATGCTTGTTTTCATTGCCACGGTCCGGATGAAGCGGACCGGCAGGGTGGTTTACGATTGGACCTTGAGGAATTTTCTCAAAAACCAGGCAAGTCTGGTTTTTCGGCTATCGTGCCCGGAGATTTGGAAGAAAGTGAAATGATCTTTCGTATCCATTTGCCTGAGGACGATGAGGAACACATGCCTCCTTTAGGTAGCGAGAAATCGATTACCCCTGAACAAAAGAAAATTTTGGAAAGATGGATCAAGGAAGGTGCTAATTATGAAAAACATTGGTCTTTTGAAAAACCAATAAGACCGGGCGTTCCAGCTGGTGTAGCTGAGCATCCGGTGGACTCATTTATTTTGAGAAAGTTACAGAGCGAGGGAATGACCCTGAATCAACCAGCAGACAAGGAGACTTTGTTGCGCCGTGCCAGTCTGGACCTTATTGGCCTACCGCCAACGGTTAAGGAAATCGATTCATTTTTAACGGATGATTCTGAGTCTGCATACGAGCAACAACTCGACCGTCTATTGGAATCGAAGCATTTTGGCGAGCGGATGGCTCTGGAATGGTTGGACTTAGCCCGATACGCAGACAGCAATGGATTCCAGAGTGATGGAAGCCGGGATATCTGGATGTGGCGGGAGTGGTTGATTGGTGCATTTAACCGTAACCTTCCTTTTGATCAATTTACCATTGAGCAATTAGCCGGGGATCTCTTGCCCAACCCATCGGAAGACCAAGTTGTCGCAACTGGCTTCAATCGTAATCATCGGCTTAATGGGGAAGGGGGAAGAATTGAGGAAGAGTGGTTTGTGGAGACTGTGATCGACAGAGTGGAAACAACTGGGTCAACCTGGATGGCACTCACCTTAACTTGTGCCCGTTGCCATGATCACAAGTACGATCCCATTTCCCAGCAGGAATTCTATGAACTCTTTGCTTTTTTTAATTCAGTGGAAGAAACGGGTGTTCTTCACCCAAAAGGCAAGTTTGGAGTCAACACCCCACCAATTTTGAAAGTACTCAATGAGGAGCAAAAGCAGAGGAAAGTGAATTTACAAAAATCAATTCAACAAGCGGAAGTTGCCGTCAAGGAAGCTGAGGGAAGTATGGATTCTGCTTTTGAGGAATGGAAAAAAACAGAGCGAAGGAAAGTCCTGGAGGGAAAACAGGAAAACTTATGGTCCCCATTTGAGGACAAATCTGCTATTTCCAAGCTTGGGAGTAAGATAGGTAAACAAGCGGATGGTTCCTTGCTCGTAGGAGGCAAAAACCCGCAAGGGGATGTTTACCATCTGAACGGAGATCTCAACCTTTCTCATGTTGGCGCTTTGCGTTTGGAAGTACTACGGGATGAGACTCTTCCCTCTGGGGGGCCGGGCCGGGCAGGTAATGGAAATTTTGTACTCACTGGAATTGAGACAAAATTTATATTCGAGGATCAGGAAAAAAAGCCCGTTTTTATCGAATGGGATCGTGCCAAAGCAGATTATTCACAACCCAAATGGCCGGTTGAAAATATTCTTAAAAATGCCAAACACTTAAACAGGGCCAATGCATCCGGGTGGGCGATTGGTACGTTTGAAGAAAAAAACCGTGTGCCTAGAGAAGCAATCTTTTTAGCTAAAAAGCCGGTGGCTGTGCCCAAGGGAGCTAGCTTACAAGTTTCCCTCTATCATAAGTCCAAATATTCGGATCATAACATTGGTAAATTTAGGATCTCATTGGCCTCTCAAAATTACGCGGATTTAAATCAGAAATTTATGCTTCCATCCCATTTGGTTTCTTTACTTGATTCATCGGTCGAGAATTCATCAGTGGATCAAAAAGTTCTCAAAAAGCATTTTCGGGAAAATACCCAGACTCCATTAAAAGTTGCTGAGATAGAGGTTAAGAGGGCTAGAGAGAAGTTTAATCAATTTATGGATAAGGTTCCTTCTACCTTGGTCATGCAGGAAAGAAAAACTCGGCGGGACGCTCATATTTTGCACCGGGGAGAATACGATCAAAAGAGAGAAAAAGTGGGTAGGGCATTACCAGCGGCATTGCCTCCATTACCCAATGGTGCCCCTATGAACCGCTTGGGCTTTGCTCAGTGGTTGGTGACTGGTGAACATCCACTCACGGCTCGGGTCTGGGTCAATCGTTTATGGGAGAGACTTTTTGGTGTGGGGATCGTAAAGACTTCCGAAGACTTTGGTTCGCAGGTTGAATGGCCGTCCCATCCAGATCTTCTCGATTGGTTGGCCGTTGAATTTGTTCAACCCACTGCTTTACCAAATCTAAACGGGATTTCTGCTCAGTCATGGGATATGAAAGCGATGATCAAATTCATTATGCTGAGTAAGACCTATCAGCAGAGTTCATCTGCCAGTGAAAGTCTTTACCAGAAGGATCCTGATAACCGTCTACTCGCCCGGGGCCCAAGACTTCGGTTGCCCGCAGAAATTATCCGGGACCAGGCACTCGCTTCCAGTGGTCTCCTTGTGCCAAAGATTGGTGGTCCCAGTGCCCGGCCCTACATGCCCGAGAAAGTATGGGATGAGACCAGTACCTTTGGAAATCTGCTCAATTATAAAGCAGATCAGGGGGACGGGTTGTATCGGCGCAGTATTTATACAATTTGGAAACGCACCGCAGCCCCGCCCTCCATGCTTCTTTTCGATGCTCCCAATCGTGAAATTTGTATGCCTAAGCGTTCACGAACCAATACCCCTCTTCAAGCTTTGGCTTTACTGAATGAAGTTACCTATGTGGAAGCAGCCCGTGCACTCGCAGAGAAAATGTTGAGTATTGAATCAGCCAAAAATTCCGAAGACAGATTGATTTTAGGTTATAGGTTGGCCACTGGTAGTTCGCCAAATGCGGAGACTTTATCCATTTTACAAGATGGGCTTAATAAAAGACGAAAGAGGTTCTTGGAAAATCCAGAAGCAGCAAAGAGTTTGATCAACCAAGGATCTTCGACATCTCGGTCGGGGCTGGATGAAGTCGAATTAGCAGCCTATACTAGCACAGCTAATATTTTGCTGAATCTTGACCGTGTAATCATGAAAAACTAAGAACAATAATGAATGCATTTTCACAATTACTTGAACAAAAGCCAGCTAGCTTAGCGGCTCAGGACTTTTTAAACCGTAGAATTTTTTTACGCAATGGAGCCGCTGCACTAAGTGCGGCAGCACTTGCCGGTTTACTACCTAAGGGAGGCCAGGCTTCTTCACCATCAATAGCCTCGTTTCCCAATTTTGCCCCCAAGGCGAAGCGGGTGATCTATCTATTTCAGTCGGGTGCACCCTCTCAGATGGATTTATTTGATCCTAAGCCGATGATGGAAAAGGAACGAGGCAATGATCTTCCAGAATCGATACGCAAAGGCCAAAGATTGACAACGATGACCTCGGGTCAAAAAAGTTTCCCGATTGCACCAAGTATTTTTAAATTTGCCCAGCATGGCCAATCGGGCCAGTGGATAAGCGAGCTCTTGCCCCATCTTTCTAAACAGGCGGACGAATTGTGCTTCATTAAGTCGATGCACACCGAAGCGATCAACCATGACCCGGCGATGACTTTCTTTCAAACTGGGCACCAGCTTGCGGGGCGTCCAAGTTTTGGTTCCTGGCTGAGTTACGGATTGGGGGCATCCAATCAGGACTTACCGGCCTATGTGGTCTTGTCCTCCTTTGGGTCAGGCCGTCCCAGTTGCCAGCCCCTATATGACCGTCTTTGGGGTGCCGGATTTTTACCCACCCGTTACCAAGGGGTGAAGTTTCGCAACAGTGGAGATGCGGTGTTGTATCTGTCTGATCCTCCGGGGATAGACCGTGCAATGAGGCGGGGCATGCTTAATGACTTGGCCAAACTTAACCGTATGGATCATAAAACGGTTGGGGATCCCGATATTGACGCCCGTATTTCCCAATACGAGATGGCCTTTCGAATGCAGGCAAGTGTGCCTGACTTACTGGACTTTTCAACGGAGCCTGAAAGTGCAATTAATCAGTATGGACCGGATGTCCGTAAGCCCGGTTCCTATGCCGCAAATTGCCTGCTTGCCCGACGCATGGCCGAGCGGGATGTCCGCTGCATTCAATTGTTCCATATGGGCTGGGATCAACACGGCAACCTACCCAAGCAGATTCGTGGTCAATGCCGCGATGTGGACCAGCCTACGGCTGCTTTGATTTCCGACCTTAAGCAAAGAGGCTTACTGGATGATACCTTAATTGTATGGGGCGGCGAGTTTGGCCGTACGATATATTCTCAGGGTGCATTGACAGAAAACAATTATGGTCGTGATCATCATCCTAGGTGCTTCACCATGATGCTTGCAGGAGCTGGGGTGAAGAAAGGATTTTCTTATGGAGCAACTGATGATTTTTCCTACAATATTACCAAGGACCCTGTCCATGTGCATGATCTTAACGCCACGATCCTTCACCTGATGGGCGTGGATCACAAAAAGCTTACCTATAAGTTTCAGGGCAGGGATTACCGGCTGACCGATGTTCATGGACATGTGGTCAAAAACATACTTTCTTAAAAATTAAAATCATGAATCAACATTCAAAAAGACGTGAATTTCTTCGGGTGATTGGTGGGGTAGGGATTACTTCCATGTTTGCTCCCAATTATGTAATTGGGGCAAAGCCAAGTAGTGCTCTGAGTCGTTCAGGGGTATTGCTAGAGGCATCTTCCTTTGCCAAAACTGGCGGGTGGAAAATTGATACCCAGCATTATTTACAAATGGGAGGAAATTATTTACTCGCTCATGGGATGGGCAAACCAGTCGAAGATGCGGAGACTACCATTGATTTACCCAGTGCGGGGAAATGGAATGTCTGGGTAAGAAACCGGGACTGGTGTAAAGGCGACTGGCAGTCACCCGGGCGGTTTGAGGTCATGGTCGAAGGAAAGTCGTTGGAGGTAACCTTCGGCGAAGCTGATGAATCCTGGCATTGGCAATCCGGAGGAAGTGTGGAAATTGCCAAGGCTGGTAAAACCAAAGTCTCTCTGCGTGACCTTACTGGATTTGATGGCCGTTGTGATGCTATTTATTTCACCCAAGAATCAGATCCTCAATTACCCGGGGATGACCTTAAGGAATTATCGGACTGGAAAGATGAAGTCAGTGGGCGGTCAAAGGAAAAGGTAGAGGAACTCTCTTTTGATGTCGTGATCGTTGGAGGAGGCATGTCCGGTTGTGGTGCCGCTTTGGCTGCTCGGTCGCAGGGGCTTAAAGTAGCCCTAATCCAGGATCGTCCCTTATTTGGGGGAAATGCGAGTGAAGAGGTACGAGTACATTCTTTGGGTATCCATGGTTACGGTACCAAAATCTTAAAAAAGATAGATACCGCTCATTATCCCAATGGCCATGCTAAGGCAAAAAATGATCAGGAAAAGCGGGAACAGGCCATGGCTCAATCTGGCGTTGATCTTTTTGCTCATCACCTTGCCTGTGGTCTGGAAAAGGAAGGTAATCAAATTGTAAGTGTTGAAGCTAGGGAAGTTAATTCGGGCCGGATTAAACGATTTAGTGCCCCTTCTTTTATTGATGCCACTGGAGATGGCTGGCTAGGCTATTGGGCAGGTGCGGATTATCGCTACGGCCGGGAGGCTGCCTCTGAGCACAATGAGGGGTGGGATAAGTATGGAGACCTGTGGAGTCCTGAAAAACCAGACAATCGGGTAATGGGGACAAGCGTGCTTTGGAACAGTGTACGTTCCAAGACCAAACAGGATTTCCCCAAGGTTCCTTGGGCTTTACCCGTGGCAGGAAATCATGCTGCGATTAATGGGGAATGGTACTGGGAATATTCAGAGAATAAGTTAAATCAAATTGATGATGCAGAAGCGATTCGGGATCACATGTTGCGGGCTATTTTTGGAAGTTTTTCCAATGCCAAGAAAAACCCCAAATATGCGCCTAATCGTTTGGCATGGGTGGCTTATGTCGGAGGGAAGCGTGAATCCCGGAGGATCATGGGTGATCATATTTATGATATGCATGATGCGGTCGAACGCAGAGAATTTTCGGATGCCGTGGTCGTTGAGAAAAGAGAGGTGGATGGTCATTTCCAGCGAAAACTAAAGGGCTCAAAGCAGGATTTTCTATCTGCTGCTATGTTTCGACATACCGGTGGTCACTATTACATCCCTTTTCGTAGTTTTTATTCTAGGAATCTTTCCAACCTAATGATGGCGGGTCGTTGTTTTAGTTGCACTCATGTCGGGCTTTGCGGCCCTCGGGTGATGAATACCTGTGGGCAAATGGGGATCGCTACAGGTTTTGCTGCAGCCTTGTGTAAAAAACATAATGCCAACCCCCGAGAAATAGGAAAGTCTCATATATCGGAACTAAGAAAGTTAATTGGATTTGATGGATCCAAACCTCTTGGTAATCCAAGTAAGCCCGGCCACTGATGGGTGAATGAGGCATCTAGTAAATTTTGGCCTGCTCTTTAGCTTTCTTGCCCTGGCTATTACGGGCGGGTGGGCTTACTTTCGCCCTTTTTCCCTTACAGCTACACAGGTTCATTTGCTTGCAGGCTTTATCACTCTGGCTCTAGTGGTTTTGCACTTGTCCGCCCGCCTTCCTTACTTTCGTAACCGAACAAATAAAGGGCATAGTAGGGATAAGTTTCGCAAACAACTGCTTATTTTACTGATTCTATTTGGAGGTCTGCTCTATGCAGCGGTTGAAAATATTCCTCCCGTTTCCTGGTTGATTGATGGGAGTTATGAGTCTCGGAACCGAGCGGAGATCGTTCGATCTTCGAGCCTGGCCGCTTTTTCTAAACCAGCACCTCATCGAAAATTGATTATTCGTGATTGCCGTGAGAAAAACTCTTCGGGTTTATCTGTTCTACTTCATTTCCCAGAAAATCTGAAGACCATGCCATCGGTTGCGGTTTGGGCGGAGAGCACTACTGGGTCGATGATCGAGACCCTGTATTTAGAGCAATCCCTCGCCTATTCTCCTACTCCTTTGTGGGAAGATTACCGGACTGAGAGGCACCACATTCTGCCCCTGTGGCGTCACCGCTATACCTTGATTTCTGGAATCGCTCCATCGGGGGATGTGGACTCCACCTCCGGTGCCACCCAGTCTCACCAATACGCACTGGATCCTTATTTAGTGAAGGGTCAGGAGAAGGAATTTGTACTCTGTGTCGAAATTAATGCACCTTTTGATTCCAACCCAAGCTTTCCTGATAAATTATTGGGTCAACCCTCTTTGATCTACACCTGTTTGATCGAAGTGGACCGTGATGATCCTTACTACCTTCTCGAACTAACCGGGCATGGGGGAGGCGATGCCATCGAAACCGGTAACTTTCAATATGATTTTGATGGGATTGGATCTGCTCTACACCTGCGAGATCTTTTTCTCACTAAGGTTGAGAAATGAATTTACCTGTCCGTTTTTGCGGAGTTAAATAGGGGAATGAAAATATCGATTTTACTAAGTATTTCTTTCCTGGCTGCCTGCTTTTTTACTTATGGTCAAAAGCCCTGGATTTTAGAGACAACTAAGCAATGGGATTCTGCCCTGATTAAACAAAAGGGGGTTTCCATAGATGAAGGAGAGATTAGGCTTCAGAACAAATCCGGGCAGGCAACGGTGAGGACTCCTAATTTCAAAAAGAAAAGATTGGTCAGTTCCCTCTTGCTTCGACAATCCACAAGTTGGCAAAACTGGAATGCGGTTCCTCAGGTTGGTCCCAGTAATCTTCAGGATGCACCGGTATTCTTGGTAAAAGGACCCCAAGATTACTGGTTGTTCGGGCGTTATGGAAGAATCAATAAACAAGGGAAAAAATTTATTGCTCAGGATGCAACCCTTCCGGGGTTTGATATTCCTTTGAAAACTACTCCGCATCCTAATCAGTTTAATGCTCCCGGTGGCTTAAAAAGAAACCTTCAGGGATATAATGCTTGGCAAAGTAGGGACATGATCAATTGGGTACACCATGGTTCAGTCACTCCTGCATTTGCTAGATGGACGACCACTGCTGAACAAGTGGGAGGGAAGACATACATTTATTATGACTTTCCCAATGATCAAGATCCTCATCTATTCATTGACGATGACCTGACAGATGGTCTCCCCGGTAAAAATATGGGTATGGCTTTTGCCGACCCCTCCCATGGTTCCGACTGTGCTGTGATTCGTGATTTGGATGGAAAGTTTCATATTATTTATGAAGATTACAGCCCAATTAATGCCAGTAAGCATTCATGGGACTCTCCGTTGGCCGGGCATTCGGTAAGCCCCAATGGTATGTATCCTTTTAAGATTTTGCAGCCTGCTGTTGATCACCGAACCAAGCCAACCGGAAAGATTGGAACCTACCAACATCCTCACTGGACAAAGGAGGACCCCAAGAGATTTCCCTCAAATGTGGCTGAGTATGAAATTCACGAACCCGTACAAAATGCATATGGTGACTGGGCTGCTATTTGCATAGGTGGCCAATACTATTTGTTTGGAGATTATCATCCCGCTAATAAAAAAATACGCACGGCTTGGTTTACTTCTTCGGATATCAACAAGCCTTTCGAGTTTTGTGGAGAAATTGGCAATGGTCATCCTGATCCGGATATTGGCTTTGCCAATGGCACATTTTATTTAATCACTCAAACCAATGAAGATTATGTAAGCCCCGGTCCATGGGTGGAAAAAGTGGAAACCAGGGTAGGAGTGGACAAAACTGGAGACGGTTCGATTGACCAATGGACTAAGTGGAGCGAAGTTAAGGAGAGTTATGATTATGTGCCGGGCTTTTCTAAACAGGTTCACCGCGAACCTGCCCAACTTGACATTTCCTCACTCCCTGCCGGTCATTCTTTTCAAGTGGAACTCCGAATGACCGACAAAACCAACAACGCTTCGTCTCCAGTTCTTGATGGACTTGAACTTTCCTTTTTGTAGGTCGGTAAAGTTTACCAGGGCTTGCTCTTTTTAATAAGCTGTCATTGTGTAGGGGCAGGTAAAATTATGAGGTTGTTTTATTTGTTTTTCTTTACCCTTTTTTCAGGGAGTTTTCTTTTATTTGCAGAGAATAAGGGTAAAGAGGTTGTTCAAAAGTTGGGCGAATCAATCAAGTTTGACTGGACCAAGCCCATACCCATTCCGTCCCCTCTTACTTTGAGCGTGTCTGTAAAAGGAGGAGACCCTGCTCAGGATCCGGACGGGTTTGGAGTGGTTGGGAACGGTTCCAACCGGGTGGATTCCGGGGAGGCTTTGGCCATCCGTTTCCAACAGGATGTACAGGTTGATTCTCTAAGCCTTGATATTGGCGAAACTGGCAAGCAAGGAGGTTTTATCCGCATGGGTAGCAAACCGCCTGTCCAGATTTCGTCGAGTTCTCAGAATAGGGTTATTAAGATTGATAAACTGGGTCTTCTTAAGCGCGGGGAGATGTTAATCCTTGATCCCAAGGCCTTTAAGAAAGGCCTAAGTGGTGGTAGTTGGAAACTGGTTGGATTAACGGCTCGAGCATACCCTCAGGAAAACTGAGGGTTAACTCAATCGAGTTGGGCAAATGTTAGCTACTATAAGCCTTTGTTTCATTACTATTATTTCTGTTTGTTAGGTAAAGAGGGAGGCTTTAGCTATAATAAAAAATATTATGAACCGTAGAAAATTTTTACAAAGTACTACCTTATCGGCAGGTGCTCTAAGCTTAACCACGCTAGCTGGCGCAAAACCCTCCATTCTCCCAAATGGATATAAATATTCCTTACCTGGATTCAAACAGGATGAGCATCTTTTATTCATTGGAGACTCGATCACCGATATGCAAAGAAGTCGTAAACCAAATGGTTGGGACCAGAACCATTTACTTGGGCACAGTTATGTTTTCCTGATTGCCGCCCGTTTAGGCGTTGAATTAGGCAGTTCCCTACCGAAGATCTCTAACCGTGGAATCTCTGGTCATAAGATTGCCGATCTTCGTCGACGTTGGAAGGCAGATGCAATCGAACCCAACCCTAACTTGCTCAGCATTCTTATCGGTACTAATGATGTGGGCAAAGATGTTAAGCCTATTGATTTTGAGGGGGACTACCGCTTTGTCTTGGATGCAAGCCGCAAGGCAAATCCAGCACTTAAAATCATTCTGATCGATCCTTTTGTCCTGAGGTCTGGTAAAATCGGTACGGATCATGCCTGGGCCAAGCGCCGTTCCGCGACCGATGAATTGCGAAAGGTGGTTGTTCGTTTAGCCAAGGATTATGATGCTCTTCACTTACCCATGCAGGATATTTTTGATCAAGCCGCCAAGACCTCTTCTCCTAATCATTGGATTTGGGATGGCATCCACCCCTTGCCAGCCGGGCATGAATTGATTGCCCGTTCATGGCTCGATGCGGTCTCTGCCCGTTGGCCCGCCTGAGCACATTTATGAGTGAGACAAATTGGAACCAAAGGTATGTGGATGGGGATACACCCTGGGACAAGGGAGATGCGGCTCCAGGCCTTATCGATTGGTTGGTGGGAAATGATATGAACCCTGATTCCCGTATCCTTGTTCCCGGTTGTGGGTGTGGGCACGATGCCCACGCATGGGCAAGGGCTGGGTTTGAAACGACCGGAGTTGATTTATCAGAGCTTGCCCTTAATCGAGCATGCGAAAGATACGAGGCGATTCCTGGCCTTGCTTTTTTCCCAGGTAATTTTTTACAAGATGCACCACAGGAACCCTACGATCTCATCTTTGAGCACACCCTGTACTGTGCCATCGATCCGGCACGACGGGATGAATATGCCAAGGCAGTGACGCGTTGGTTAAAACCGGGTGGGCATTTCCTTGCTATTCACTTTACCTTTCCTCTGACCGAAGAGGGTCCACCTTTTGGTGCAAGTAGGGAGGAGATCATCGATCGATTTTCGGACAAATTTGAACTGATCGAAGAATGGGAACCCCGAAACTTTGAAGGTAGGGAGAGAGAAGAACGGATGTTTTATTGGAAACGCAAATAACCTTTTCTTAACGGTTCCAATCTTTTGCGGGTAAGCTTTGAGGCTTGAGGATTTTTAATCCCGACCAAATTTTATAGGTATCTTTTTTATCCTTACCTAGAGTAAAGGGTCCGAATGGATCGTTTTTATTATTGATACGGTTTTTACCAAAAAAATCCTTTTCCATATTATATGGACTGGACGAGGTTCCTTTGGGTGAAGATTGCCTGAAGTTAAGGATCTTAATTTCCTGCTTATGCTCGTCGTATCTAATTTTACAATCTGGGGAGAAGAAACTGTTTAGGTCATTTTTCTGATCTTTATTTTTCCAAAAAGTTTTCCACTCATCGATATTGATGGAGACTTTATTTTTCAGTTTTATCCATTCAGCTGGAGATTTTCCGTAACCGAGCTCTTTGAGGATTAAAACTTGAAAAGCATCTTGTTTCCATGGATAGGGCACATCGCTTTTATTGCTAATTAGAAAGTTTCTGTCGTCCTTGTGGAATCCATAACCATTGAAATCAAATCTTTGTATACCGCTTAAAAACTCAGGGTAATTGGTTTCGATCTTCGCTAATCTACCCACAAATAAATTATGAAAAAAGCTGTGATTTGCGGTACTTGCCCGGTGGCTTACTTGTTGAATTCGGACCAATTGCCCGCCGCTTGATGGATTGGAAGAGTCAGAAATTAAATTGTGAGTGAAAGTGGCCCCAGATGCATCGTGAATATAAATTGCATCCATCCGGTTTTCGAAAATTAGATTGTGATCCACCAGTAATTGATCGAATTCATAATTGCTCATTTCCAGAAAGATACCGTGCGTGCCGTTATGGTGAATGATATTTCGACTGATTCGACTGTCTGGGAATTCATTATCGAACCATATTCCCGGAGAGTAAGCATTGTGGGCGATATAGTTTCCTTCAATTTTTCCCTTTTTAAAATGATGGCATTTGATACCGCCATGCTCCCATCTCTTTTTACCAAAAAAATTTAGGGTGTTATTCCGGAGGATCACATTGTTGCGTATGGTTAAGTTTTTTGATCCATAACTGAGGATTCCTGCAGATCCATTATCAATGAAATAATTTCCTTCAATTAGGTTATCATGCGAATATCCATTGTAGGGAGTATTCCCATCCACTCTGCCACAATCAATCGCGGTAGTTTTGGCATAGCGCACGAGATTATTCCGAATAACCCAGTTGTGGCCTGCTTCTAAGCCAATCGCACCTTTTTGGGGGTACCTTTTATCCTTCCAAAAATTGGTGGGATATTGGTTTCCGCAATGCTCAAAAATAAAGCCTTCCACAATGATATGACCAAGTCCCCGCTCTATGGGAGCAAAAAGCCTGCGTCGGGTGGTGATCTCGATCTTTTGCTCTTCTGGTACTACATTGCCAAAGTGAATCCAAATTCTTTCGCTCTTTGGATCATACCACCATTTTTCCGAAGCCAGTTCTTCTTTCAATGGAACTTCCATCCATGGAAGATCATTTACAATAATTTGCCCACAAGTGTAAGCTATACGATCGTCAGTTTCGCTAAAGCGAAGATCCCCTTCTGCTTTACGCTCAGCTTCTTTTTTGCCTTCTCTACGATACGGAGTGGACGCAAGTAATACTTTAAATGGATTATGGTGATCGAGGTATTCGGAACTTCGGTCATCAAACAGATCATCCTCTGGTCTGGCTGAGTAGATTCCCTTTCCTTCTTTGCGCCATTTGGGTGTCCATATTTCCGAGCCTCTTATAAATACCCGTTTCCCTCTCTCTGCCCGATAAGTAATCGGAATACCGGGTCGACCACCTCGGATGGGGGTTACTCGTTCCCGATAGATTCCTTCCTGTACCAGGACGGTATCTCCTGGCTGAGCCCTTCTTGCACCTGATGAAATAGTCTGAATTGGATTTTCAAAGGTGCCAGGGTTACCGTCGTTCCCCTGTGGCGATACCACATAGGTTCTTGCATGCACGACACCTGCAACAAAAAATATTAGAAACCAAAAATTTATGAATTTCACTAAGATTGAATCTTTGATTAAATCTGCAAATTATACAATGCCTCTCCTTATTTCTTATAAATAAAAAGTTTTGATTTTGATCCTATGAAAGAGAGTATTCTGCTGAAGGTCTTTTATGTATTCTCTTTGTCCCTAAGTACATTCGAACTACAAAGTAAAAACCAAAATCTTCAGTTAGATGATCTGGTCACTCCAATGATGACCAAAAGTGCACCGTCACCTGGCAAACGAGTTCGACAGGTTGCTTCGGAATATAATGGCACTCAGGTTTATCACTCTTTGTATTTGCCGACCGATTGGAAATGGGGGAAAAGCTTTCCCGTTTTGATTGAATACACCGGAAACAAGTTTGTGCCATCTGGGGCAACGGGAGAAGTTAAAGATGCCAATCTTGGTTATGGATTGAGCGGTGGAAAAGGATTTATTTGGGTAACCATGCCCTACATTCAAAAGGGTAAAAAAGAAAATGCTTTAACATGGTGGGGGGATAGAGAGGCGACGATCGATTATTGTAAAGTTAATCTCCCGCGCATCTGTGCGGACTTTGGAGGAGATACCAATAACCTTTTTATCTGCGGTTTTTCCCGCGGAGCCATTGCCTGTAGTTACATTGGACTTGCGGATGATGAGATCGCATCGTTTTGGAAAGGCATGATTACTCACGATCATTTTGATGGGCAAAGAGAGTGGGAGTACCAAGCGAGTGACCGAGAGTCAGCACTTAGGCGGATTAATCGACTCAATAATCGACCCGCACTCATTTGCGGGGACAAAAACTCATTTTTGAAAGACCATACAGATCTTGGAGATTTCACTTTTTTACCGGTGCCTGTGAACGATATTTTTTCCATCCCAGAGGGAGAGGTTCTTCATCCCCATACCGATCTTTGGGCACATCGGGAAAGTTCAACCCGGCAAAAAGCGAGGGCTTGGTTAAAGCAAAAGGTAAAACTGAGAAAAAATTAAGGAGAATGGCCTTCAACAAAGTTTCTCTTGCCAAAAATAATCAGGGCTTTTCGATCTTCTGAAAAAAGGAGTTCTCGTTTTCTCGCTCAATTTGCAAAAGAGCACTGTCCACGATTTCAAAAGCAGATTCAATACTTTGATCCACATAGCTGAGGTACCACTCGCCTTTTTCTTGGTCAAAGGAAGGATAGCCCACAAGTTCAAGTAGTTGAAACGTTCGGGGGTCAAAATTATCCACTTCCACTTCATAAACCAGGGAAGGTTGGTCATCCAGTTGGCTGGATGGATCATTGGGTTGGTTGATTTCGAGCATCACCCGGTAGGGCATCGAGGAATTTTGGTCTTTGGGCAGGATGTAATCTGATGGATCGAAGGAACCATTTGCAGTAGCCTCTGAAATCGCATCAATTGATTCATCCAGGGACAACTGTTTTTCCTCTGCATCTCGTTTCGCTTGTTCCCAACCCTTGACCTTAAAGGCCCAGTAGGGGAGTTGTTTCTGGCTGTCGTTCAGGTCAGTTGAATAGAGAGTCTTGATATGATAAAGAGACTGATTTTCTAGCCAAATCGCTAAATGAGGAGGGTTTTGCGGATCATAACTTGGACCGGTTCGTACATCCAAAAGTAATTTGTAACCAGGGTCTGGTGAGTACTGATAGGTGAGACCCTTCTCTTCCAGTTCAAACATATCCAAAGCTGGTCCAAGGTTACCACTTAATCCAAGAACAGCCTTGATGGGTGCTGGTTGGTAGTAAAAGAATGCAGTGATTAAAGCAACCGCAAGGCCGACTGCCATTGCGGTACTATGCTTAAAATATTTTTTGAGAGGAACAATATTGTTGAGAATATGCCCAACAACCACCGCAATGAAAACGAACCCGGATAAGGCGTGTAGGCCGATAATTTCGATGGAGAATGGCTGTGAAAAGGCATAAATGCCCGACAATGCCATGACCAAAAAGAGGAGGGCATTGAAAAGAGATATGATCCGCCTTCTGTTCAAACTCTCTTAAGACTTGGAGGGTACAATTGCCCCATGTTCATGTAACAGGGAGTAAATATCATCCAGAGGAACTTCTTGGGGGGTTATTGAAGACTTTGCGGCGAGCACTGCAGTACAGGCTGCTGCCTGCCCCATTCCCATGCAGGATGCCTGTACCCGTGCTGCAGAATTGGCATAGCGATCACTGGATAGGCAACGACCTGCAACCATTAAATTCTTGGACCCCTTCGGAATCAGTGAGCCTTTTGGAATGGTTGGAACCACACCTCTCTTGAGGTGTTTGGGTACCACACCATCCTTGGTGTGCAAGTCGATTGGGTAAAAGGAATAACACAGGGCATCATCAAATATTCTGCCGTGCTGGTAGTCATGGACGGTAAGGGTCGTCTCCCCTTTGATACGAAAAGTCTCACGGGTTGCTGTCTCGTTCATCATTCTGTCAATGCTGGCATTCTTTCCTCCAGGGATAGTCTTGAGAAACTTGAGCATTCTCAGAACTGATTTTCTACCTGCCAAGTTGGTTTGGGTTTGGGTGCCCGCATCCGTGGAATCGGCACCAAAGATATGATTCACATTTCCTCGGGTGCTACGGATTGGTTGCATCACATTACCGCTCCAGGTATCTCCTTTCTGCAAGCGACCTTCCTTGATGGCCTCATTGTACATTTGCTGAATTTGCGTGGCGTTTTTGTTGACTACTGCCATATCAAGTCCCTTGTAAATAACTACTTGCGTACCAGGCTGACGCTCATCTCCACGCAACCGCTCAAATCCTAGCATCCCAACCACGGTGGCATTTCCAGTGCAGTCTATAATCTGTTTGCAACGCAATGAATAGCTGACTCCCTGCCCTCGAATATCGACCATCCAGCCCTCGGGAACTTGGCTAACCTTTTCTGGGAATTGATAGTAAGCGAGGGATACGCCTGCATCCAAGCAGGCTTCTTCAGCAAGCAGGGAATACAACTGACCATTTAAATCAACATGATAGGGCACATGGGATCGATGATTTTTCGTGAAATCCTGAAGCTTACGACCATCAATTTCCACAGATTTTTCGACCAGTTCCCAACCAATTCCGGAAATGACCTGCTTGCCCCAAGCGTGAAAAAGTCCAGGGAAGCAGACACCACCGGTAGTCGTGGTTCCTCCCAATTGGGAATTTCTTTCAAGCAGAACAGTCTTGGCTCCCAAACGACCGGCTTGGATAGCTGCCACATGTCCGGCGGACCCACCACCGACAACCAGAATATCGACATCAAGAATCGAAGTATGTTCGTTTACTGCAGGAGGGTTCTTGGCAGTTGCCTTACAGACTAGACCCGAGGAAGCAAGGATCGCTGTTCCAGCAACTTTCGATTTAATAAAGTTTCTTCGATTCATAATTTGATAAATTTAATTCAATGTTTGGAGCTTGTGACCATGTTCCAAAGCCTAAATCTTAGGTTTGAGAATATTAGTATAGAAGTTTTTAAATTAATAAGTGTGGTTTTATGAATTCCATATAGTTCATACTAAAAATTCAGTAAGAATTGTGTAATGGCTGATAACAAGAAGAAATCAGATGGAATTATAAATTATTTTTGGCAGGAAAAAGGCGTTGGTAAGCCGTGCTGTAATGAAATTCTATTTCACCGTTTACCTCTTTGCAAAAGCGAGCGACCAGATTCATTTCTTCGGCTTTTTTCATGCCCTCCTGCAGTCCCATGACCATCAAGGCTGTGGCCCAGGCATCCGCATCCCTCGCGGTGGGGGCAAATGCATTGACTGCAATTAAATTATGCTCAATTGGACTTCCTGTTTTGGGGTTGAGTAGATGAGAAGCATTTCTTGGCGACTTAGGATTTGTTTTTTTTAGTCGGTAAGTACCGGAGGTGGCTACTGCATAATCGCGAAGAGCTATCGATACGAATCGGCCCCGACCATATTCTCCGCTCTCTAAACCGACGGTCCACCCATTATTACCTTTCTTTCCTCGTCCATGGGCCCTGATTTCTCCCCCAATTTCAACCAGATAATTTTTGAAATTCCAGCGGTTGAGAAGCTGACAGACCTGATCTATGATTTCTCCTTTGGCTGAACCGGAAAGGTCTAGCCGCATGCCAGCGATTCTTTTTTGGATCATGTTTTTAGGCAACACTTCCAACTTATCCATTCCCGTAAGTTTTCTAGCTGCTGCAATTTTATCATCTTTGGGAATGGTGGAGCGTGTGCCACTAGTTGGCCCGAAGCCCCAAAGGTTGACCAATGGTGCGATGGTAGGATCAAAGGCACCGCCGGTTTCACGATTCATCCATTTGGCATGTTTGATGAGTTCGTGGAGTCTTGGATGTATGGATCTAGGGTTGGTGTCCTGTGCATGATTAAGTTCACTAAGCTCAGAGTCGGGTTTCCAATGTGAAAAGATTTTTTCGGCCTTCTCTATATTTTGTACGATCTCATTTCTAAGATCCACCTGATCAAATTCTTTATAGCTAACAACTTTTACGGACCAGGTGGTGCCTAATGCACTGCCCGAAAGCTCAGTAAGCGAAAAAAGTTCCTTTTTGTTTTCTAGGCCACAACCGATTGCCAAAAAGCTGAGAAGGAATGTCAAAAAGCAGGTAAAGTGTGCCTGGACTAGTCTGCGGGAATTAATAATGCCGCTCCTTTGGTGCAGGTAGGTATTGAACAAAGTCACCATCCTTTTTTTGCATCTCTTCAACCGTTCTGACCCGCAGTTTTCTGAGCAAGTCATGGTGTTGGGAATTCACGGCCAGGTTGTTCAGCTCCTCGGGGTCTTTGTTTAAATCATAGAGTTCCTCGATGATATCTTCATCCGAAATGACGGATGTATTTGTATGGTCCATCTCGCATCATCATCCACGCGGTAAGGCCTCTTCTTTGGAAGATATCGTAATTCTTGCTTTTTAGGCGTTCGGTGACGGTATCTCCATACTCATAGGTTGTATTGATGAGCAGCATGGGCTCAGTCAAGAAGAGGAGGCGGATTGTCGAGTAGACCTGAAAGGTCTCTTCCATGCATTTGCCAAGCTGGACTTGATTCCGCTCAGTGAATGGATGGTTCGGGTAATATCGACTCCGTTGACAGGTTCCTTGCAGATTGTGTTTTGCCGGTATTTTTCCGGTGAGCCAAAAAATCAGAGGGGCGAGAAGGTTGGCGTCATAAGGCTGCCCATTTTTCCTGCATGCCATGCTGTCCCCAGGCAAAGCCCTGGTCGGAGGTAAAGATGACTACGGTGTTTTTCAATTGGTCGGTTTCTTTTCAGAGGCAGTCGAGCATAGTGACCCGACTCCATCGTCCAAAGACCGTGAACGCCCGATGATATTTTTTTACAAGATCTGTCATACTTAAGAGGGTCTCCATTTGCTGTCTTTTTTCCAACGCGTCAAGTCTTTGAGGTGCTTCGGGCTTGGTCGGGCGGGGGCCAAATATATCCAACGGGAACTTTGGCGTCGGGTGCTCCAGCAGTAGTCCTTCAGTGATGTCGATCGGCCGTGGGGTGTAGGGGCCGTGGACTCCAGGGTAGCAGAGCCAAAGGAACCACGGCTTTGAGCTAGCGGCTTGTTTTCGGATATACTCTTCGGCGATTTCGGTGAAGCGGTCGTTGCTGTATCCTCCCAGAGGTTCTCTTGGACCTCCATTGGTCCGCACTAGGGTGCCGTGATAATAAGCATTAGCAGTTTTTTCTTCCGTTGGCAGAGCCACGGTCCCAGATAACCGAATAATCCCAGTCCCTGCCATGCCCCACATCTTCACCGAGGTGCCACTTTCCAATACAGGCGGTTTCATATCCGTTTTTCTGAAGTACAGACGGGAAGAATGGCAGTTTTTTGGGGTCGTACGATGCCATTGGGTATTTGGTGACCTTGATCGAGTCCAGTCGATGCTGTAAAAGTCCTGTCAGTGCGGAGGCACGGGAAGGTTGGCACCATGTGCCGGTGTAGCACTGGGTGAAGCGAACGCCTGATTTTGCCAATCGGTCGATGTTAGGAGTGCTTACCCAGGAGCGTGCCTTCTCATAGGCGGATACGGAACGAACCGATTGATCATCGGTGAAAATGTAGAGAATGTTAGGCTGCTCGTCTCTGGCCCAGATAAATGAACACAGGGAGAAGAAAGAAAAAACAGTGAGGCGCATTAAGGCTACTGGGAAACAGAGTCGGTTTCTCGACTGCGCCCCGCATCAAGGATAGTCTGAAGTTCGGCATTTAACTTTTCGACTAGGTCGGAGTTGGATTTAGCCAGATTCTTGGTTTCGCCAGGATCTTCTTCTAAATTAATTAAAGTGAGTCTTTCCACATTTGTATTGGCCAAAGTTTCTTCGACTTTTACATTCCTGGCCATTTTTTTGGCGTGCCGAAGAAGTTTCCATTTTCCCTTTCGGAACCCAAAGTTACCTCTTCCTCCATTGTCCTGCTGGATTAGGTGTTCGCGACCCTTAGCTCCTTCCACTCCTAATAGAGCCCCTATAATATTTTGGCTATCCACTAGGGCTTGTTCAGGAATAGAAACGCCAGCCTGAGAGACAAGGCTGGTGGCTAGGTCGATGGTGCAAACAATTTCATCTGATACTCCAGGCCTAATTTTTCCTGGCCACCAAGTAATAAAAGGTGTGCGGGTACCACCCTCAAAAATACTGTACTTTCCACCTTTGTAGGGCCCAGCTGGTTTGTGGTCTCCCATATGTTCCAAGGCACCATCTTTGTATCCATCATCGCCAACAGGCCCATTGTCCGAGCAGAAAATAATCATGGTATTATCATCCAGGTTTTGCTCTTTGAGAATACGAACGATTTCCCCAACGCACCAATCCAGTTGCACGATTACATCTCCGCGGTAGCTAAGAGCAGATGTTCCGCGAAATCGTTCGTGGGGGATGCGTGGAACATGTAGGTCATGAGAAGCAAAGAAGAGAAAGAAAGGATCCTTCTTGTTCTGCTTGATCCATTCTTCAGATTTTTCCACCCATTTGTCTGCCAGATCTTCATCCCGAAAACGGGCAGCATGTCCGCCAGTATAAAAACCAATCCGACTTATGCCATTATGAATGGTAGAGTTGTGACCGTGCGACCAATCCATCTTCAGCGTATCCCGATGAGTAATGCCTGTTGGATGGTCTGGGCTGGGTTTTCGGGATCCCACCCAAAGCGGGTCTTTCGGATCTAAATTGAGTACACGATCATTCTCTACATAGACTTGTGGAACTCGGTCATTGGTTGTGGGTAAAAGAAAATTGTAGTCAAACCCGATCTCCCTTGGGCCAGGCTTGAGTTGTCCATTCCAGTCTGGTCCTTTACCAGGAGCTCCAAGCCCGAGGTGCCACTTCCCAATGACCGCTGTTTTGTATCCTGCTTTTTTAAGCAGATCTCCAATCGTGGTTTCGCCAGGCTGGATAATCGATGGCCCGTTGGGTGGAGCGATCCCAGTACCTTTTCTACGAAAGGCATAGTTTCCAGTAAGAAAAGAATAACGGGTGGGGGTACAGGTGGATGCAGAGCAGTAACCACTGGTAAAACGCAATCCTTCTTTAGCCAAACGATCAATGTGTGGGGTTTTTAGGTTTTTTGGCTTGGCTCCGTAGCAACCGACATCCCCGTATCCCATATCGTCAGCCATAATCACAATGACATTGGGTTTGCTGGCAAAGAGACAAGTCGAGCCAAGAAAGGCGGCACAAAAAATGGGAAGGTAATGTTTTAGGTACATGTCGTGTTTGTATGGCAGGATTAAAAGAAATTCAAGGGTTCATCCGCTCTTCAATCTCATTTGGTTCGAGAGGTGTGTCTTTCATTAAATTGATCGGTTGGTTTCCAGAAATTACGATATTGTCCTCCAAGCGAATACCGATTCCTTCATTTGGTATGTAAATACCTGGCTCCACCGTAAAGACGGCTCCATCGACAAGTTTTTTTTGTCCATTTGAAACATCGTGCACATCGAGGCCAAGGGAATGTCCTAGTCCGTGCATAAAATACTTTCGGCAAGCAGGGTGATTAGGTTTTTGATTTTTAACTTCTTTTAGCGAAAGAAGTTTTAGTCGAACCAGTTCCTCATTCATCATCTCATGAGCCTCTGCGACTCCATTGTTTGATTTCTCTTCCCTGCGGTAGCACCTGAGATGGATTTTTGCAGAACTCGAAGCACCGCTTGATACACCTGTTTTTGTCTACGGGAAAATTTACCGCTTACCGGCACAGTACGGGTGAGGTCGGCGTTGTAGTTGGCATAGCAGGCACCGACATCCATAAGTAGGAGGTCTCCCTTTTTACAGGCCTGGTCGTTTTGTAGATAATGTAGCACGCATGCATTCTTGCCGGAGGCAATAATTGGGCCGTAAGCAAACTTACACCTTTTACGGATGAATGAACGAGCCCACTCTGCCTCAATCTCATATTCCATTACACCTGGTTTAATTTTCGGCAATACCTCGTTGAAGGCATCTGTGGTAACTTCCACCGCTTGCTTGATTAGATCGACCTCACATAAATCTTTCCTAAACCTAAGGGCGTGCAGGTGCGGAGCGAGACGAAGAAAGCGGCGTTTGGAAAAGCGTTGGCGCAGAGTGTTGCTGAATCGTTGATCCCTAGTTTCCACAGGATTGTCAGCTCGTTGATGCTCGTTGTCGTTGAGATAAAAAGGGCCATTATTATTTTTGGCTAATTTTCCAAAGACTTCAGTGAAATCTTCTAACCAATGAATCTTGGATATGGCAGAGATTTTACGGGCATCTGTTTTGTTTAGTTTATATCCTTCCCAAAGTTGTAGGGTAGGGTTGGGTTTGCGGATGAAGAGGTGGGCCTGTTCGCTGGGTTTTGGGGCACTGGGCTGTAGAACGAGGATGGATTCTTCCTGCTCGATACCAGAGAGGTAGAAAAGATCGGAGTTTGGATGGTAGGGTAGGGTGCCATCCGCATTGCTGGGCATCAGATCGTTGGCATTTAGCACAGACAAAGTGTTTGCCGGCATCCGCTCGAGCAAATGCTTGCGGTTGGTTGCAAACAATTGTGGATCGATTAGGGAGTGGCGCATCGGTTCGGTTGGTGGGCTAGGAGACGCGCCTTAATTTAGTTATCCGACCAGTTTGTACCCACTCGGCCACAAAGATATCTCCATTGGAAGAGAAGCAGGCATCGTGCGGATGAACGAATTTCCCGTTTTTCCAGGTCTTGGCATTTCCCCGCTTTACTTTCTTTTGGGTGACCACATTTTCGACATCGTCTCCTAGTCGGGCGACCACCTTGTTGTTTTTATCGAGCAGAGATATACGGGCGTGCAATTCCGGAATCATTAATAAATCATTCCAAACATCTGCATTGGCTGGCAAACCAAACCCATCTATGGTTTGAAGATGTTTTCCATCGAGGCTTAAAAATTGTACGGTGTGATGTGCCCGGTCGCAAACCACCACGGTTTCTTCTCCATTTCTACGATCTGTCCAAATGCCGTGTGGAGTTCTAAAGCTACCCTTTCCATTGCCGGGTCCGCCGAACTTGGAAACCCAATTCCCATCCTTGTCATACCTATGAATCCAGAAGGATCCATATCCATCTGCGAGCAAAAACCCACCATCATTGAGGAAGGCAAAATTGGTCGGCAGAAATGCGTCCTTCCCCCAGCGTGGTCTTCCTTTTCCCTCAAAGCGTACCGACTCCTTGCTGTCTTCTCCCTTCCTGTAAACTCCGCTATCCATAGGTGCATATTTTTCCCAAACTGTTTCACCAGTTAAGGTGAGTTTGGCAAAAGCCTTAATGTTCTGGTAGGCACAAACATAGAGGAATTCCTCGTTCCCTTCTTTTCGAACCTCGATGCCATGACCACCTCCTTGAAATTGACTACCAAATGCCCGAACGAATTTTCCATTTGGATCAAATACGAAGATGGAGGGATGTTCTTTTAGGTGCTTTCTTCCCTCATGAATGACATAGACAAAACCTGCTTGATCCACGGCTAAATTGTGGGTGGTCTGCCAGCTGTATTGTGACGGAAGTTTTGCCCAGTCGTGAGTCACTTCATATTGATGAACACCTTCACCGATGACCAAGGGGCTGTTGCCCGACTTTTTGCCTAGGAGTAAATGAGGAAGAAGAAGGCTTCCGGACGCAGAAGTAGTAAGAAAAGATCGTCGATTCATAAATGGCTTAGGTAAAGGGGATGATAAGGAGGTTTTTAATTAGGACAGGAGATATCGGGTGGAGCAAGGTTTCGATTTCTCGATGCCTGGAAAATGGAAGTCAGGGAGAGGGAATCATCTCTATGCGTTGAAGGTATCGAGGTTCATCGATGCCAGAAAGATCAAGTTTTTGCTTGGATTCAAGGTCGGTTATTGAAATAGAGAAATTCACGATGGCAGACCATGAGAGGGACTCGTCCTTTTTCCCATTAAATTGGTCGATGGTAAAAACAATCTTTTGTTTTCCCTTACCAGATATTTTGCGGGTCGCATGAAAATCGCCAATATCTTTTCCATGGCTAAGAAAACGGCTCGAAGTATTTAACCTTAGCACCAAGTCCCTGCCTTGTGGGTTAATGGTCAGGCAAAGGGCAAGGTCATCCGAACGGTCCAGTTCAGGGTTCTGGAAAATATATCCTTTCAGATTACTTCCATTTTGTGTCGCCCAGTTTTGAGTGCCCTGAGAAAAATCATCAATTAAGCGTGTCTTAGGGATATTGCTAAAGGCATTCAGGTTTAGATCATTGGGTTCATAAATCTGCTCAACCGAATTAACAGTCAATGTTTCTGTGGATCCATTTTGCAAAGTGATGGCCTCGTCAAGTTTGTAGCGACATAAAGCAAAAGCATAAATGGGCAGTTGAGGAAATACGGGGATCCTTGTGGTGTAGTGCCTTAGGTGGTTGGAGAGATGCAAATCTGCAGGTTGACTCTTCCAAAACCGGGTCCGGGAATTTGGGTCGTAACTGTAGTAGATTTCTACCTCTTGCAGATTTTTTAAATCCTCGGGAACTACGGTGAACAAAGCTTCTCCATCCTTAATTTCCATGGTAGATTTTGGAGTCCGTGGAATGTAAATGTTTTCACCTTTCAAGTGCCGGGCAAACCATAGATTAAGAAGAGTCCACTGTTCTGGGCCTGGTCCATGGTTTTTGTGGATATTAGCGGAAACCCGCCAGTTATTATGGGGCAATAAATCCATTGCCTGCTGGATGCGTTCATAGGTGGAGTGGAAATCGTTCGATGAGGTAATGAAGGCAACGGGGCATTGGACGAGTGGCCAGGTTGAACTGCAATCGATGGTATTTTTATAAAGCTCAAGATGCTGGAAATGTGCCTTTGTGCTACTTCTGGGAATTCCAGTGAGATCGATATGACGAAATCCAGTGCCACCGACAAAGGGTGCAACTGCTTTCAATCGTGGGTCGATCGCATTCATTGCCGTGATCACTCCCCCCATGGAAAATCCGGCAAATCCGATCCGGTTCCTATCCACTTCCTTTTGTTGCTCCAAAAAGGTGATCCCCCGCTTTCCAGCCACGGCCAGAAGAAACCAGTTTGAATTTCTGGGGCTGGGAACCGGATCAATCGAATACTCATCTGGCACCAAGGTTCTTTTCCATTGTTTACGCAGTGCATTCTTGTAAAACCTTGGCCCCTGGGTGGGGTCAACTTTTCCCCAGTCGGTATTTTCTTTTACGCCGTTCTCCATCGATCGGCCGAGCCAATTGATATCGATCACGGCGTATCCCTGCTTAGCGAAGTAGATCCCCCGATCTTTTTCAGCTCTCTGCCCACCACCATGTGTCCATACGAATGCTGGATGTTTGCCAGGTTTATCGGGAAAGGTGTAGTAGGCGGCTACGCGGGCTTCTACTCCCTTAAAGGTTCCAACTCTGTAGGTGACATAGCGACTGATCACTCCATTCTCCTTGGTTTCATTAATCACCTTGGTATCAAGTTCTTCTGAGGATGGATTATAGGAATCCCATAATTCAACAACACTTACGGGCACATCTTTGCTACTGGAATATGGCGTGAAGGTCTCGGAAGCTTGAAGAAAAAACGGGAGGATCAAGCCAAGGATAAAGATCTTTAGGAAATGAATGGTTTGAATCATAAGAAGTATGCTTTTGCGCATACACCGTGAATTGTCACCCGCAAAGGTTCCCGGAACGCGGGAATTTATTCTTAATGGAGCGACCGAATTTCTTCGGCGATAATGGACAGTCCCCGAGAAACAACTTCTTCATCCTGGGCAAAGGTCACCCGTATGCATTCCTCCTTATGTTTCCATGGTTCATTCAGTCCTGGAAAGAAATAATGCCCGGGAACAACTAATACTCCCTTGGTTTTCAATCTTTGGTAGAGCTCTTCGGTGGTGATCGGTAAATTCTTTAACCACAGCCAAAGGAATAAGGCTCCTTCGGGCTTATGAATGGCGTAGGGTAAGCCATCGAGTTCTGCCTGGAGTTGGCCAACAGCTTGTTGAGACTTTTTTCCGTAGTGGGGTTTTATTACTTCACGGCTTACCTGCATAATATCTCCGCTTCTGCACAAGTTCGAGAGCAAGGGCGGGACCAAGGCTACCCGGAGCTAAACTGAAGACTGATGTCATTCGTGAGACCAAACGGATGATTTCCTTACGGGCGATGACGATTCCGGTGCGCAAAGTGGGTAGTCCAAATTTCGATAGGCTCAGGCACAGGACGATATTTTCATCCCAGACCGGAGTGATCTCGGCCTGAATGATATTGGGGAAAGGGGCTCCGTATGCATTATCAAGGATGAGCGGGACTCCTGCACTACGAGTAAGTGTCCTAAGCCTTTCCACCTCTTCGTCGGTAACTACATTTCCTGTGGGGTTGGTGGGTCGGGATAGGCAAAGAGCTCCAACTTCCTTTCCAATTGATAAAGTATCAAAGTCGATTCTGTATTTGAAAAAGGAATTATCAAGGTGTTCGATGTGGGGCTTGCGGGATTGAAAAAAGTCCGACTCCATCCCGACTTCGTTGTATCCAATATATTCTGGAGTAAGGGGGAGCATAATTTGTTTTTTTGGGGAACCTTCAAATCGGCCGGCAAACAAATTAAACAAAGAAAGAAAAGCGTTCTGGCTGCCATTGGTCAGAGCAATGTTTTCCGGACTAATTCCCCACCCATACTCCCGGTTAAACAAATTGGTTAAGGCATCAAGAAAAGGTGCGGATCCCTGAGGAGTATCATAGTTTCCGATCAATCTTTCAAATTCGCCCGGTTGATCAAGAATTCGCACCATGCGTTGGCGGACAATTTCCTGTATCTCGGGAACATGGGCGGGGTTTCCTCCCCCAAGCATAAGGGGGGCGGGATCTGCGGAAAGTGCGGACCCTAAGTCGTCCATTAACTCCGCAATTCCTATCTTGCCAGCAAAGCGTTTACCAAAATCAGACAGTTCATATTCCACATCTCATACTCCACAGGAGATTACTGATTCGAGCGAGTAATATTTTAATAATAACAAACAAGCCCCCAAATGAAACTATGGGGGCTTGTTGATTTTATTACATTATCTTACCTGTTCTTTAGGCTCCTCATGATACAAATTATTGATAAATTCCTCTACCTCTTGCTCGATTTTAATGGTTATGTTGTGATCAAGTACGATGTGGTGACGAGATTGAATCAAACTACATGAAACATACCCAAAGCATAGGGATAGAAACATAATTCGGATCAAAATAGTCATTCGGGTAATAAGTGCAATTAAGGTTGTTTTTTCTTTTTAGTAAGCAACCATATCAGTGCTGTTGAAGTAAGAGTTTATAAGATTATAGATTTTCTCTTGGGGCAAAGTGGTGCATTTATTCTTTCGAATATAACATTCAATGAATATGTAATTTGAATTCATTCTTTTTATATTTGGTTATTTCAAGAGTGTTCCTTAGTCATTCCATTTGTACCAAGATTGATTCTCATATCCGTAGATAAATGTACTTTCTGCCAAGGTTTCATTGGGGAAATAAAACCAGCCATTTACAGACTCACTAGAGAGATAAAGCATGTTGGGGAGCTCTTGGCTCATCCAAAACCAGCCGATAGACTCATGAAATACCCAGAACGAATTATTATCGGTGCAAATCTTAAGGAAGCACCAACCCATTTCTGGATGATAAATCCAGCCGTTTCCGGCATCATAAAATATACCAATTCCTTGTGCCTTAAACCAATCTGATCCGAGAATTTCTATTAAGGGTAGTTGTTCAACCGAGGGTTCATCGGCTACTTCTTCTGAGTTTTTACCCCCATTTTCTTCATTGGGTTCGGTATTTTCCTGGTCCTCACTTAATTCTTCTTCCTGGGAACTGTCAGATTCATCCCCTTGGGTAACTTCATTACCTGAATCATTGCCATTAGTATTGTCATCTGTATCTACACTAGATACTGGATCCAAAAAGGAGGAAACTTTCCAGTGCAAACGATTTTCAATTTCTTCCGCGTGGAAAGCAAAGGACGAGCCTTGAAGGTCTTCCACATTGAGAAGCCAATCATACAAGTCTTGAGCATTAACATCATCTTCTACTGCCAAGTTGGCAGAGATAGTTTGATCATTGACGGCTTTTTCCAACTGGAAGACGGGTTTCTTGTTTTGTAAAAGAATCTCGTTTGCTTGGTAGAGCATATTGATAAGGGATGGATCCGTTTGGTCATCGAAGGATATTTTGTAAGGATTCTCGTGGGAATTTATTGTGACCGACAATTGTTCTTCAACCGATACCTTACCATCGTTTAACTCTAGTTTTATATTTTCAATACCTGTAAAACCTGGAGTTGGTAAAAAGACTAATTCATCTTCCTCAAGGTAGCAGTCTCCGTTTTCTGGGCTACTACTTAAGGATATGGCAACTGTATCTTCGTCCGCATCCTTGGTTATGAGTTTTATCCTAAACGGTGTTTCACGAACTCCACCGCTTAGTGCTGCTAGGTTGTATTCAAAGGAAGGAGCGTCGTTTTGAGATTCCACAACCAAGCTTATTAAAGCAGTTTCACTATTTAAGGATCCATCACTTGCTCTGACTTGAAAGGAGTCCTGGCCATTAAAGTCTGTTGTGGGAGTGTAGGTGTATCTTGGTCCTTCTCCGACTAAGGTTCCGTTGGTTGGTTGGGATACGATATTAAAAACCAATTGGTCACCCTCGGGGTCAGAGGCAATTAACTTGATGGCTATATTGCCATCTTCCTTCAGACTAAAGCTTGATGGTTGAACGACAGGTGCATCATTTACCTCGGTAACAGATATACTGACCAAGCCGATATTGCCATGGACTGTTCCGTCAAATGGACGATAGCTGAAAGAATCATCTCCAGCGTATTGTTCAAAGGGTACATAGGTCCATTGGTTATTACCATTTTCAGTAAGGCGACCGTGAAGTGGCTCCTTCACAACTTGATAGCTTAGCTTGTCTTGATCAACATCAGTACCGAGCATGGCAAAGGAGACGGAGGTATCTTCCTTTGTTTCTAAAGTAAAATGAGTAGCTACCGGAGCATCGTTGCTAGCCTGTAAACGAATTTGAACAGTTGCTTCAGAACTTTCGAGTTCTCCGTCGCTGACTATGTAGCGAAGGCTGTCTTCCCCATTAAAATGATTATTGGGGAAGTAGAGCCACTTGCCAGATTCTTCCCACATGAAACCATTTTTGGGGAGTTGGCTAAGCTGGAGGTTTAAGTTATCCCCGTCAATGTCCCCGTATTTGAAATCCACGAAGAAGAATTGGTCCTCCGTTGCATTTACCTCGAACGACTGAGCCCAGGGCGCATCGTTAACCGCTTCTACTTCGAATGAAATGGTGGTGAGGGCACTTTCCTTTCTTCCGTCGGAAACTTTAAAGGTGAGCGTGTCGGTGCCGTTGAAGTTTTTAGCGGGTACATATGAACGATTTTGATTCTCACCACTCAAGGATCCAAAAGTAGGAAATTGAGTCACCACAAAGGTCAATTCATCCCCATCGGGATCATAGGCTTCCAAGTTGAATTGAATTTGTCCGTCTTCTTTCAGGGTGAAAGTTTTAGCATTGGCAATGGGTGCTTGGTTTTCCAATACTTCGAGGAAGACCTCGACTGCGAAGAATGAATTCTCTGGGTCATTGGTGGAGAAATGAACCTCTGCACTGTAGTTACCCTCAGCCAGCCCGGTCGCGTCAAGATTGACCTCCATGGTTCCTTCTGTGCCTCCGTCAATCAAACCAAGCATAGGGGAACCTGTTATCCAAGAAGGTGAAAAAGAGCGGGTAGTCCATTTGAGTGCATTACCAATTAAGGCCCAACCATCTGTTTCTTGATCCCAGGTATCAATTGCAGGGAAGAAGTTTAGGTCGACGACCAAGTTTGGCTCCGAACGGAAGGTTACCAGTGGTGAACCATCCTCCCAAGTTGCAGCAATGGTCGCACCTGCGTTTGGCTCTTGATGTAGAATTCTTACATTACCAGAGAAAGAGTTAACACCTTCCACGAGTGGGTGATTGGGTAAAGAAATTTCTCCAAGCATTCCCTGGGTTACAGAATATTCAGTTTGCATTTTAAAAAGGGCCAATTCTTGAGCCCTCCAATCTCCGGTCAGGGACCAATCTTGGGATTCAGCAAAAAATAAATTTTCTCCGGGCATGGTAATTACACCACCACCAGTAGCCGCATATTCAGAAATGAGGTCTCCAAGGGCTTGGTTGTCCCAATAGGAATAGTTGCTGTATACGATAATAGCGTCAAAAGCACTGACTTCATCTAAGGTTGGAGTCAGTCCTGACACATTTATTGTGGTCACCCCAGATACATGCTCGAGTGCAGAAAGGCCCAAGCCAAACGCCTCCAATGTGGTAGCAGTATCTGCTCCGAGTACACCAACCTCTAAACCCGTTTCGTTGTTGGACCCTTCATAACGAATGGCGTCTGGTACATCTTCCATGTTTGCCGAGGTTTTTGTATCAAGAAACAAAGCGTGTCCTGGATTGAAGAAATCTGGTGATCTTCCTTCAGCATTAAGTCCAGATAATAGGTTGGAGAAATCCAAGTCCCGTAACCGCTTGACATTAGTTTCAACTACCCTGGCTTCCCATTCTCCCTGGGATTCCCCAGAGTTTGTCAGGGTAATGGTTTTAGATGTTTCATCTCCAGGTTCTAGGTTTAACTGAATCGAATCAGGAAGGAAAGTTATCGCAGGAGGGGTAACTGCCTGCATCGTCAATATGACTTTAACCTCCGGATAGTTCGGGTCGTTTGACTTTACCGTTAAGCTAGCGGATATATTTTCACTTACTCTGGGTTGTCCAAAAACCTCGATAACTTCCTCCATCCCCGGATCTAAACTGAACTCTGCAGTATTCGAAGAAAAGGCTGGGTGATCAAAAGTCAGTTCTTGAACTAAGAGCGAATCTGTGCCGTTGTTTTTAACTTTTATGGACATGGTACGATTCTTACCAATCCAAACTTCTCCGAAATCTAATGAAGATGGATTGACCAGAATTTCAGGACTTCCGGTAACCGTAAGGTTAACAGGAATTTCGATATTAGAGGCCAAAGGATCGTTAGTACCGAGAGTCACAATCGCACTCTTTGTACCCGCGACAAAACCGGATGCATCAATTGAGAAATCGAGATCTGTTTTGGTACCCGCACCAACAACGCCCGAAGCTGGACTAACGGTTAACCAATGGGGCGATGTTGCTTGCAAAGCGTTAAACAAATTCAATCGTCCGGCAGCAACCATTTTGCCTTCAAAATCTTCGATCGGATCGATCGAGTTCATCAGTGTGTTTTTTAACTCTTGATGTTTTGAGGAAGGATTTTGTGAAAGGAGTACCGCGGCGGCACCAGCGACATGGGGCGTGGCCATCGAAGTTCCGCTCATGTAGGCTGTACCTCCGTTGGGAATCAGGTTAAGAATGCTGGTTCCGGGTGCTGCCAAATCGACAGTGTTTTTTCCAAAGCAAGAAAAGTACGCGAGTTTATCCTCAGGGTTCGATGCAGCTACGGAGATAATGTTGGCTGAGTCGTAGTTTGCGGGGTAGTGAGGGATCTGATCATTGTCTGAACCGCTGTTTCCTGCTGCGGCACAGAATAAATGACCAGCATCTCCGGCTTGAGTAATAACATCTTTCAATGCTTGGCTGTATCCGCCTCCTCCCCAGCTGTTATTACTGATTGGTATTTCCATAGCTACACAGTAGGCGATTGCATCAATTGCATCTGAAGTGTAACCCCAACCACCGTCTGCTAGAAATTTTAGAGCTGCTAATTTAGTATGCCAGGCAACTCCAGAAACTTGTTTGTTGTTGTTAGTTGCAGCAGCAATGGTTCCAGCAACATGGGTACCATGATTATGGCCATCCATTGGGTCATTATCAGAATTAACAAAGTCCCAACCATAAATGTCATCTACATAACCGTTTCCGTCGTCATCAATTCCGTTATTAGCTACCTCCCCAGGATTATTCCAAATATTTCCTTCTAAGTCTGAGTGAGTGTAGTCAATCCCTGTATCGATTACTGCAACGACCACAGATTCAGACCCCTTCGCCAGGTCCCATGCCTGCTCTGCTTGAATTTTTTCTAATGCCCATTGGTCGGATAAGTCTGGATCATTTGGTAATGCGGAACGGCGGACAAGGTAGTTCGGCTCAGCAAATTCTACGGCCGGATCTTGGCTTAATTGCTCGGCTAAATCGGCCAGTTCTAAGCCTTCTTCTGCCTTAACTAAGACCATATTCATTGCCGAAAGAGCTTTGGCAGTAGTGCCTGGTGTTCTTGCTGAAGCCAAAGTCTTTTGGATAGAGAATCTTTCTCCCAGCCCACTAGCGTTTTCGAAGTTTGTTTTGCCTGTTTTGAAGGCAACAATTAACTCGTTAGGAGCATGCTCATTGGCAAAAGGATCATCTGGGATGATTTCTCCGGATTCTGCATTTTGTTCGTCAAATTTAGTAGCTGCTGAATTTTGAGTGCTACTGCGAATTTCTTTTACCGAGTATGAGCCTGCGGCTAGACCTTGGTAGTTTTCAAGGGCAACTTGTTTGACCGTTGTATTGCCTGCTTCCACCGAAACATTCAAGACCTCAGGAACTACTTTCAATTTTGGAGTGGCCAAGCCTTTCCCGATTAATTCGATGGTGTTCGGAGAATTTTGTGCATTAGACTTTAATATTCCGGATGCTATGTAATTGTCCCCACTGCCAGGTTGGAAGGTTACCTTAAACTTTTCTGACTCTCCGGGTTGTAAGGCAAGGTTTTGAAAGTTTGATTGGAAAGCTTGATGATCGATGGTTAAGCTTTCCAAAACAATTTCCGCATTACCTAAGTTCCTAATTTCTAATTCTTTACCTTTACTTAAGCCCACCTCCACAGTGCCAAAATCTATCACTGCTGGAGCAATCGAAATAGTTCGCTCCTCCTCGATCGTCAATGAGACTGGTATAGTGACTATTTTCTTATCTGGATCGTTACTGCTAAGCTCTAGTTGGGCTTCATAGGATCCGGCACGAATTGAACCCGCTTTTAAAGTCAAATTAACGGACTCAGATTGTCCGGATTCAATGGTTCCTTGAGATTTGGAAGTGTGGAGCCATTTCGGAGAAGTCGAGATGCGAACGGTTGAGTCGGATTTAATTTGTTGGTTGTTGTAAGCAACGAGCAATCCAATGTCCGCAGAGGCATTTTGAATACCCGTTGTTGCCCGATCGATCGGACCGTCCATATTCTCGTACTTTAAACGAATAACCCCCCCAGCATTTAAATTTATTTGAAAAGTATATTCTCCTTGTCCTGAAAAATCTTGTACTTTGTCGTATTGGACGGTTAATCCATTTTCATCAGATAAGTAATAAATATTTCCACCTCGAGACGGATCTAAATCGCTTGCGAACGCTGCGATCAAATTACCCGCCATCATGTTTGTAGGCAAAGGGAAGTGATTGTGATCTGAGAATCCTTGACCAAGAGTTAAATATCCGTTCGAGCTAACGAACACCTGGTCAAAAGAATTCTCGTAAAAATCGATAGAGAAGGGGAGTGTGAGGCTAGTAAATCCGTCATCAGTTGAAGACAATTCCTCAAGTAATATACCGGTGGTGGAAATATCAGTCCAAATATGATCGGGACCGGCGTTTTCGCTAGAGTCGCTCCATGTGTAACCATGGTAATCTGGGCCACCGCCTAAAGTTGAAACTGGGGAGCCGTTCCTTTTGTCATCTGTTCCCTTTAACAAAGGGGCAAAGTGATCAGATGAAAAAACTGTTCCTAGGGAAAACGAACTGCCCATAAGCCCATTAGCTCCCTTCAGGGACCAGTTCAGGCTGCTGCCTCCGGTATTTTGTAGGTTTAGGGCAAATTGACTTTGCTCATTCATATTGATGGTTGCCGAAATGCTTTGGGGGTTATGAACGATTTTTGGAGCCTTTGCGGAACTCCCAGTCAATGGTAGGTTTCGCACGGTGAATCCGTTTTCATCTGTAAATACCATGCCGTTTGTTTCAAAAGCTCCTTCATTCACAGGGGTGAAGTAGATTTTAGCAGAGTTTTTTTCTCCGGAAGCCAGGGTTATTGGAAAATCGAGGTGATGAGAAAAAGAGGAATCGGCAAATGCCATCCGGGAAATTGTAATTTGGTTTGTGCCGGCGTTGAAGATTTCAAGTAGTTTTTCACTGGAATGACCGACAAAAACACTACCAAACTCAAGATTTGCAGGACGAAATACAAGCCCTCCATCTTCACTTAATCTTTCGGCAGAAACCTTGATGGCAAACTCAGGTTGGTCGGGGTCATTGGAAACAATTTCAATCAATGTTTCTTCATAATTTGAGGGCATTTGACTGGCATCTACTTGAACGAGGACTTCCATTGTTTGTCCTGCTGCTAAGGATCCTTCACTAATTTCATCGAAAAGAAGCCAGGGTGATGAATCTCTTTGATGCATCGAGTAAATGAGATTTCCGTCACCCGAATTGTTCAAGACCATTATTTGTTCTTGAATCTCTTGATCTTGAAGCCCGAAATGTAAATTGTTCGGTTGAACAGAAAGGTTTGGAGTGGTCACCACTTGGGCATTCAAAGGTATACTTAGGTTGGATTCATTACTTGCATCACTCGTTACTTTGAGATTTGCAGTAAATAAACCTTCAGCAGGACCGGAGAAACTTACGGTTCCTGCTTTTGCGGTGTTAGGTTCAAGTACAAATGGAGTAGGGAAGGAAAGCTCAAAAGGAAGAGATTCATCATTTTGATTAAAGATAGAAATATCATTTACGGTTGTGTTTGCATTTCCTCGGTTGCTCAGAACCACTTCCAGTTTTTGGCTTTCTTCTTTCCCTAGAACTCCAAAGTCCAATGAGCTTGGCGTTGCAGAAATTAGGTTTTCCTCAGGAGGTTCGTTGGAGAGAGCTTGAAAGACATTGAGGCGACCTCCGGTTAGGCATTTCTCCAAGAGGGAATCCTCACTATCTACATTCTCCAATAGAGCATCTTTTACTTGGGCTGATTGCCATTCGGGATTAGCCGCAAGGATCAAGGCATAGGCTCCTGCAACATGGGGTGTCGCCATGGATGTTCCAGAATAACTGGCGTATCCGTTCCCGGGAATTGTGCTCAGAATGTTTACTCCTGGAGCAAACAAATCAACACTGGTTTTACCGTAGCAAGAAAAGTAGGCACTCTTGGCAGAATGATCATGGGCACCCACTGAGATCACATTTTCGGATTCATAGGAAGCGGGATAGCTTGGGTAAGCATCGTTGTCACCTGCATGATTTCCGGCAGCGGCCACAAATCCAATGCCAGCCGCAGCAGCTTCATCAATGGCGGTTTTCATAGAGGATGAATATCCTCCTCCCCCCCATGAGTTCGAGGTCAGGTCTACGCCAATCTTCGTTGCATATGCGATGGATTTGATACCATCTGAAAGGTATCCCCCGCCGGATCCTCCAAGGAACTTAAGCCCGACCATAGAAACTTTCCAACTAACTCCGACTACTCCTTTACCATTATTTCCTACCGCCCCTATTGTTCCAGCACAGTGCGTCCCGTGTGAATTATCATCGTGTGGGTTGTTGTCATTATTGTAAAAGTCCCATCCGTGAATGTCATCGATATAACCGTTTTGATCATCATCAACCCCGTTACCCGCAATTTCGTTCGGGTTTGTCCACATATTTTCACTTAAATCTTCATGATTACGATCAATGCCAGTATCGATAATTCCAACGAGTACATCTTTACTGCCAGTTAAAAGATCCCAAGCTTCGGGACCGTCTATATCCTTATCAGAACCCCCACCAGTTTGACCGGTGTTATGAAGGCCCCACAATTCAAGCAACCTTGGATCGTTGGTGTTTTTGATGGCGTAAACGAAGTAATCGGGTTCTACAACTTCTACAAATTCGTCCAATTGTTCGATCGCATTTTGTTTAGTAATTACTTCGTCTAAGCTTGAGGGGTTATTAAGAGAAACGATGAAGTTTCCTTCACTTAGTTTTTCTTTTATCGATAAATTCAAAGAAGCCAGACGGTTTTCAAATTCAAATAGATCAACATCTGGACGGACTTGAAGAATTAAGTGAGTCGCAACTTGTGCTTGGACTGATTCAACACTCTCCGTTGCCTGATTAAATGACCGGCCCTTTTCCTCGACCATCATGAAAGGGTATTTAAGGTTTGTTTCAATTAAGGTTAGTCTGGTTTCAAGCCCACCGGGCAGATTGGATGGAATAATTTTTGTATCCATCGTATCGATGGTAACACCTTCTAGTATCTCCAATGCTCGGTGAGCCGTCTTTGTTTTCGTTAAAACCTTTTCTTCTTTGGCCTTTAAAGGGTTAATAACCGCTAATTCTTGGTTGCCTAAAGGTTCCTTGTACTTGTCTGGTGTCGGTGGGTCTTGCCTGTTGGGAGAAGTTTTTTCCAATGCTGCTTTGGGTTGGGTAATATCTGCTGTGGATTGATCTTCATCTTCTGGGGTTTCAACAAAGAAAATTATTGAAGCGACAATTAGGAACGAGAGGGGGAATAAGAATTTCTTCATAGTAGGCGGGTGTTTATTGATACAAATACACTAAATAGGTAAATATGGAAATATGCAAGAAATAAAATTATTTTCTTACTGATCCACTAAAATGTTTTCGGCAAAACCTTTAATCTAGTTTCGATTTGTATTCTAGGCACAGCAGACCCAAGGGAAGGCTCTTTTTTTGTATTAGTTGCGTAGGATTAGCCTCCTTTGAAGGATCAAAATTGGTTTACGTCTTTACGAGTGCCTTGATAAATAAGAACCAATATAAGGCTCACCAGTAACGCCCATCTTGCTGGTTTTCAAAACGAGTACATTAGATGGGGGGAACTCAATTTCGACTTCCTCAGCTAATGCCTTAATCAAGGCAGAGAGACCTAACTACTAGTCGTCCTTAGAAAAAGTGAATAAACAGAAGAAGTGTTACGACCCAGTAAGTGAATCTGTAAACTGACCAAACTTTATGTTCAGAGGAGAAAACCTTAGATGAATTCGTTTATCAAATTCTCAAGCATTTCCTGGCGCCCGCTAGCCAGGCTAGGTTCGCCATTGGCCAATGCATGGGCTTCCAATTCCTCAAAGGTGCAGGATCCAGATTCAACTTTGGCTCCTACATTGGAATCAAAGCTGGAGTAGCGCTCTTGCACAAAATCTGCCAGGCGACCGTCTTCGCGTATGGCCTGGGCGATCTTTAGTCCACGGGCAAAGGTGTCCATTCCACCAACATGGGCATGAATCAAGTCGATGGGTTCATGGGATTCCCGACGACGTTTGGCATCGAAGTTAAGACCCCCGGTAGTGAAGCCTCCTGTATTTAATACAACAAGCATGACTTGGGTGGTGAGATACAAATCAGTGGGGAATTGATCGGTGTCCCAACCAATCAAGGTATCTCCGCGATTGGCATCAATACTTCCAAGTTTTCCGGCATTGGCGGCCACGGTGAGCTCATGCTCCATAGTATGACCTGCGAGGGTGGCGTGGTTGGTCTCGATGTTGAGAGTGAAGCGGTCCATCAATCCATATTCACGAAGGAAATTCAGGCAGGCCGCAGAATCACTGTCGTATTGATGAGTCGATGGTTCGCGGGGCTTGGGCTCGATGTAGAAGGGCCCGTCAAAACCGATTTTGTCCGCATGGGCGACCGCCATGTGCAGAAAGGCAGCAAGATGATCGAGTTCCCTTTTCATATTGGTATTAAGCAGCGTGGAATATCCTTCTCTGCCTCCCCAAAAAGTATAGCCCAGCCCGTCGAGTTCCTTGGTTGATTCCAGGGCTTTTTTCACCTGAGCACCTGCATAAGCATAGATATTGGCGTCGGGCGATGTCGCTGCTCCCTGAGAATAACGAGGATGAGCAAACAGACAGGCCGTTCCCCATAACAATTTTACTCCGGTTTCAGACTGCTTTTGTTTGAGCTTGGCCACCACCTGATCAAGGGCGGCATTGGAGGCGGATAAGTCATTGAGTTCTGGGGCAATGTCCCGATCGTGCCAGCAGTAATATTCAATTCCCATTTTATCAAGGAACTCAAAAAAGACATCCACTCGAGCGAGTGCGTTTTCCACTGAATCGCTTCCATCATCCCAGGGCATCTGGGCGGTTCCTCCACCAAACGGGTCGGCGAGGACATTGCGCATCACATGCCAGTATGGTGCCGCAAATCTCAGATGTTCTTTCATGGACTTTCCGGCAACCATTTCTTCCGGGTTGTAGTGTTTAAAAGCAAAAGGGTTTTTTGAGGATGGTCCCTCGTACTGAATTTTTTCGCAGGGGAAATGAGCCATGATATCTATCGGTTTCGGGTTTTTGTTAATGTATGGAAAATGGTTACAATAGTTCTTTCCTTTGTTGGGTAAATCCGCAAATTGCGTATAAATTCTGTTGTATTTCGCCATTTATCGGTTTGTGATCTTTTTCATGAGTCAACCGATTGCTATTATTATGACAGAGGTCTTTCTTCGTCGACTAACCCCTTCGCTCGCATCATTTGCTGGACGGGTACAGGATTATCGTATTCTCAGCATTCATCGAAAGGTAGAGGAACTTGAGGCACTAATCGATCAGATAAAACCTCGCGGGATTATCCTCGAACGGCTGCCCAACCGTGCAGATGAACTGATCAAGTTATGCGGAAAAACCCCAACGGTTCTACTTGCAACCGATGACTCAATTCCGGGATGTGTCTCTCTCGATGTAGACGACTGGGCAGTGGGGCGTGAAGCTGCCGAGGCCTTCTCCTATGCCGGTTTACGGAGCTTGGCTTGCCTCGGTAATGGCACACCGTATTCCGAGCAAAGAATTGAAGGTTTTCAAAAAGCTATGCTAGCTCAAGGGATGCCATTTTCGGTTTTTACAGAATCTGGATTTGATGATGCCAGGTATAGTGAATCATTTCGTCCACCGAGTAAAAAGCTTCAAAGCTGGCTCCAGAAATTACCTAAGCCAGCCGGTGTGTTTGCGGTACATGATCCGCTTGGTCGTTACCTCTGCGGTGCTTGTTCGCAGCTGGGTATTGAAGTGCCTCACGAGGTAGCTGTGATTGGAGCGAATGATGACCCTCTGGTCTGCAATCTCACCTATCCCACACTTTCCAGTGTGACGATTCCTTGGGATGCTTTAGGGGAGAGGATTGCACGATCCATGGACGAGTTACTCAAAAGCCCGAAAGGAAAATATCTACCCATTTGTATCCCACCAACGGGAGTATCCTTAAGGCATTCCGCTAACCATCTTGCTGTGGAAGACCCTATCCTTCGCCGGGCAATGTCATACCTTACTGAACGAATTCAAGAGCCAGTATCTATAGGGGTTATGTGCCATGACCTACGAATTGCCAGGCGTACATTGGAAAGGCGTTTTAAGGGTTATTTCAAAATAACTCCGTGGGAAATGCTCTGTCGTCTTCGAGTAAACCATGCCAAGCAATTACTTGCCGAAACCAATCACTCTATCGCTGGTGTATCGGAACTGTGTGGTTTTAATGATGCTGAGCGCATGACTGTTGTCTTTAATCGGGTGCTTGGAAAACCTCCTTCATCCTTTCGTAAGTCCATCCGAGCAGGGGTTAGCTTTTAATTTTTTCGTTTAATTTTCTTAGTTGCGGGAGCTACTTAATATGAGCCGAATTTTAACTCTTCACTTTATTGTCATAATCTGTCTGGGAACTATTCTTTTGGCAGAGTCTCCCTCGGTGGCAAAATTTGGAGCAGTGAATGGGGTAGAGCAAATGCTCGAGATTTCAGGTACCCGTAAGATCAGTGGGGTGTATCCTCATCTAACCACCTATTCCCAAAGTCGAAAAGATGGGCACTTTTTCAAACAGGGTCATCAGGAATGCGGAATAGGTGCGGTTGTGCCATGGGCAAACAAGTTGTGGATGATTACTTATGCACCGCATATGCCTCGTGGGTCAGATCATAAGTTATACTCCATTGATGAAAGCTTAACCATGACTCTTCATCCGGAAAGCGTCGGAGGGACCCCTGCTGCACGCATGATTCATCACGAGTCCGAACAACTCTTTCTTGGCCACTATGTAATAAATAAAGCAGGAACTATCCGGGTGATTAGTCCGAAAAAAATGCCCGCCCGGGTAACCGCAATTATGCGACACCTCAAGGATCCAGAAAACTTTGTTTATCTCTACGATATGGAAAATATGTTTTACGAAATCAATGTACATACACTTGCTTTCACAAAACTTTTCCAAGACCCAATTCCAGGATATCATGGCAAGGGAGGATATACTTCCCAGGGTGTGGTGGTCGTATCCAACAATGGTGAGACCAGTGCTGAACACCTTGACCAGTCGGATCATTGGCAGGTTTCCAAAGATTTTAAAAAGCGCGGAAGCGAGGATCGGGGTTGTCTTGCCACTTATGACGGCGAAAAGTGGAAAGTAATCGAGCGCAGGCAGTATACTGAAGTCACCGGTCCCGAAGGAATTCGACCAACGTTCGAGGGAACTCAAGACCCCGTTTGGTCAATCGGTTGGGATAAAAGGTCTTTGCGGTTGCAGGTGCTCAAGGACGGAGAGTTTACGATTTTCCTTCTACCCAAAGGCTGCCTCAATAATGATGCCAGTCATGGATGGTTTACTGAATGGCCAAGGATACGGGATGTAGGTCAGAAGGATTTACTCATGGATATGCATGGCATGTTCTTTCGCTTTCCACAAAATTTTGGACCGAAAAATTCAGCAGGCATCGAACCTATTGGTTCCCATCTACGTTATATTCCCGACTTTTGTGAATGGAACGGCCAACTAGTGCTCGCGACTGATGAAGCGAGTATTCAGGGTAACCCACTTACCGGCCAACCCCAGTCAAATTTGTGGTTTGGTAGTTTTGAAGACCTAAGCGAGTGGGGGCCACGCAATGCAGCAGGGTCGATTTATATGGATGATGAAGTAAAAGCGGGAGTGCCTTCTTCTCCTTTTTTAATCAATGGATTCCCTCATCGCATGGTTCATTTTGCTACCGATCGGCCAGTTACTATGACTATGCAGGTCGATCGTAAGGGTACAGGAGAGTTTAAAACATATGAACAAATATCGGTAGATCGGTATGCTTCACATATTTTTGACCCTGGGTTCGAGGCTCAGTGGATTCGGGTGATGGTTGATGAGGATTGTCGTGCCTCAGTATCCTTTCAGTTTTCTGAGAGTGAATATCGATCTAAAGAAGAAGGGGCAGAATTGTTTAAGGGGCTAGTTGAAGTGGGAGAAACCAAGGTCCAGGCTTCGCTGTTATTCCCGAATGCTTCGAATCGTGAACTTTCCGTCTGCTCATCCAATGGATCGAGCTATGAGTTGGATCATCTGAAATTTTCCTTCAAGAAATTGATCAAGGAAGCACGGGCGGTGGATTGTATGACAGCAGCAAACCTTGCGAGCCAGGGAGCCAAAGTATCCAAACAAAACCTGGGGGAGAAAACCCTGCGGCAATTCCTCACTCCGAAAGCTGAGTTCTCGGTGGATGATGCATCTGTCATTTTGGTAAGCAGGGAAAACCGGTCGATCGTCGGCAAGAAAGGAAACTACACCATTCTTCGTTTGCCTAAAGGACATCCAGCGTTCGACCAACCCTTTGCATTTGGGCACCCGCGTATGCACCGCGAGTTGGAGTCAGAACGAATGATGGCGAATATACATGGCACTTTTTACGAGGTACCCTTCTGGATAGTTGGACAAGCTCCGCTCTACACCAAGATGCGACCTGTTAGCAGTCATAAGAAACAAATCTCCGACTTCACCACATGGAATGGACTCTTGGTGATGGGCGGTCTAAAGCCAGGAGCACAATCCTCGGAGCATGTATATTTATCAAAGGATGGAGGAGCCTCTCTTTGGCTTGGTGGGATTGATGATCTTTGGAAACTCGGTAAGCCAGTCGGAATTGGAGGACCATGGAAAAATTCCAAGGTGAAGGCAGGGGAACCCTCCGACCCTTATCTGATGACTGGGTATGATCAAAAGACCTTAGTGCTTCAAGCCGATAAGGATTGTAAGATCACCGCGGAGATCGACATCGATCATTGGACTGGTTTTCATCCTTATAAAACCTTTGATTTGGAAGCGGGTGAGAAAACGAGCTTTCTATTTCCGAAAGGTTTTGCTGCTCATTGGATACGCTTCCGTTCAAGTCAGGATACCCGGGCAACCGCTCAGTTGGTTTATCGATAGTTAGTCAACCCTTTCCTTACGGGAGGCTAGATCAGGGAGGCTGGAGCTATCTCTTTTCGAGTCGATGGTTCCTCTTGTGTTGGATGAGTACGATCCGCTAGTTTAGATGTCATGATACAATCTATCCGATGAGACCCTATCTTATTCTAGTCCTCTTTTGCAGGTTGCTTACTTTCGCAGAGGCCAATCTCAATGTAGTCTTCATTCTTGGGGATGATATGAACCGGGACAGTTGGGGAACTTATGGGAATAAAGACTGCAAGACCCCGCATATCGACCGGTTAGCCAATGGAGGCGTCCGTTTCGAACGGGCCTACTGCTCAGTGGCTATGTGCGCCCCTTTTCGCCAAGAGCTTTACAGTGGGCGTTCTCCGTGGCGTACGGGTACATTACCCAATCATTCCAAATCTGTGCCGGGTACAAAAAGCATTGCCCATTATCTCAAGCCCTTGGGTTATGAGGTTGCCTTGCTGGGTAAGTCTCACATCGGGCCGAAAGAATGTTACCCGTTTAAAGGATTGGGGGATGTTAGCAAAGCAGTCGACGCCAATCCTGAACTTTTGAAACGCTCGAAAAAATTCTTTGATAACTGCGAGAAAAAGGGGCAACCGTTCTGTCTCTTCATTGCTTCCCATGATTCCCATGCACCGTTCACCACCGGAGACCCGACTGCATACGATGCTCAAAAAATATCCGTTCCTCCCTACTGGGTAGACACTCCTGAACTTCGGCAGGAAATGGTGAAGTACTACGCAGAGGTTACCAATTTTGACCGGCTCGTAGGAATGATCCGTACCGAACTGGAAAAACGAAAACTCTGGGAGAACACCATTTTCATCGTCTGCAGTGAACAGGGCACCCAACTTCCCTTTGCCAAGTGGACTTGCTACGATAATGGACTCCGTACTGGATTGGTGATGCATTGGCCTGGACTTTCCCGGGCTGGATCGATTGTGGAGCCACTCGTTTCCATTCAGGATATCGTACCCAGTTTGATCTTGTTTCTAGGGGGTGAGTTGTTCCCTGGCGACTGCGATGGGAAAAGCTTTTTATCTTTGTTGAAGGAAGGTTCTGAACCCATTCATTCTTATCTTTATGGTGCTTTTACAAACTGCCGAATTAACGACAATAGGGAACGAATTTTTCCAATCCGCTCCATTCGAGACGAGCGATACTCTTTGATTTACAATCCAAATTTTAAGAGTGGCATTACTTCAAACATAACTCTATCAAAAGCTCTTCGTATGGTGGAGGATGATAACTTTCGTCCTTCGAATCAAGGCCTTGCCGGGTCTTGGGTCGATCGACGAGACCGAGATGACCGGTTTAGTGCCCTGGTCCACAAATTGCACCACCGAACTGAATATGAATTGTACGATTTAGAGGAAGATCCTCATGAATTGTTTAACTTAGCCGAAAAGAATGCGTATCAATCAATGTTCAAAAAACTTAAGCGTACTCTTGAAAAAAAACTCCATTCCCTTGGAGATTCTGATCCAATAGTAACGGAAAGAAGTTATCTTTCACAAAGCAGATAAGTAAAGTATGAACAGCCAACTTAAGGCAGTCGTTTTTGATATGGACGGCGTGGTTATCGATAGTGAGTTTACTCATTACTCTGCAATTTGTGAAGCCATGGGCGAAGAGGCGACTGCTACCTTTGAGCAATTTTTGGAGCATTGCACGGGAAGGGACGAGGTCTATGCAATGAGCCGAATGGCCGAACTCTCTGCTATGAATATTGCCCCCGATGACTTGCCTAAGTGGGGAGAGAGAAAAGGAAAAGCTTACGCCAGGCTCGTGGGTGAGCAGGCTCGCCCCATTCCCGGTTCGGTGGAACTTGTCCTTTCGGTGGCCAAGGAATTGCCAGTGGGGCTTGCCACTGGTTCTAGGCGCCATGATGTGGAATCTGCTCTGCCTGTACTCTCTGGCGGACTATTAAATGGCGTGTTTTCTTCGATTGTTACCTCGAGTGAAGTGGAGGCACCCAAGCCTCACCCCCAGACTTATATGGAAGTAGTAAAGCAACTTAAGGTTCAGCCGATGGAATGCTGGGCGATTGAGGATTCACCCAACGGGATTATGTCTGCCAAGGCCGCTGGCTTACGGGTGATCGGGGTCTTGGGAACAAACCAAGAAGCGGATTTACTGGGGGTGGGGGCAGAACGATTGGTAACGGATCTTAGCGAACTTTCCTTACCCATTCTCAGGCGTGGTTTATCGAGGACACTGGTTCGGTCTCAATTTAGAAATTGTGGTTTTATTTCTTTTTGGACTCGTCTTTCAGAAATGATTTTAGATAAAAGGATGTTATTTAAATGATTCGTAAAGCCCTCACAGCCCTTAGTTTAGTAGCCGTATTTTCTTCGGCGAGTCTGCCTTTGGCAGTTCTGCAGGTTGGGATTTGGGCTAATATGTTTGGTGAATTTTATGGTGAAACCGGTTCGATCGTCGAATCTATGGAATGGACTTTTGATGGTGAAAACCGATGTGATGGGTGTGAACTGGTGAGTTCCCTGAATGGCAAGAAAAGTGAAGTTATGGCATGCACTCTCTCGCTTGTAGAGGAGACCAAAGCAATTCCTTGTGATGTAAAAAGATCGAACATTTATGGGCTTCCCGAAAATGTTTTTCTTGTTAGTGGACAATTTCCCGTGGAATCCTGGGTGCAGGAGGTAGCTTCACCTCCTCCCAAAAATTTGGTTTAAAACAGCCTTCGTAAGTTTGGCTTCCTTTTTAAAAGCCAAACTACTTTTTATTTATCCGTCTTTATAATGGCGGTGTATTCTTTTGTTTTATTCCAAATTTAGTACTTATTATGAAATTCTTTAAATCTCTTTTTCTTAGTCTCTTTCTTTCATCCTCTTTTCTTTTCGCCCACGAAGGGCCATGGACAGCTGCCCGCCCGGATGGTCATGCACCTATATCCGTTATGGGTGATCATATGCACGCGATGGGGGAATGGATGGTCTCCTACCGCTACATGACGATGGATATGAAGGGCTTGTTGAAAGGATCAGATTCAGTTTCCCCTGCTGGTGCCGGCTTTATGAATCAGAATATGCTCCCTAAAGATATGACTATGGATATGCATATGTTTGGTGCTATGCATGCCATTTCTGATCAATGGACCTTGATGTGCATGCTCAATTATTTGGATAATGAAATGACTATGCAAGGAGCCAGTATGGGAAAAATGGAATCCAAAGGTCTTGGTGATCTAAAGATCGGAGGACTCTATGATCTTGCCCGTTGGGAAGATGGCAGGCGAGCTCACCTAAGTTTAGGACTCAGTGCACCCACTGGATCCATTGATGAGGAGTCTGGATCTAAGATTTTAGGTTATGGAATGCAATTAGGGTCCGGAACCTGGGACTTTCACTCCAGCCATCACTTATTTAGGACAGACCGAGAACTACTCCTATGGTGCCCAATTAGGTGGGGTGCTTAGGATCGGGGATAATGATCAAGGGTACACCTTAGGTAACCGCGTGGATGTAACGGTTTGGGGTGCACGCAAGATCACTGATTCCCTAAGTGCTTCGGTAAAGATCGATCATACCTGTCAGGAAGAAATTGATGGTAGCGATCCCAGGCTTGATGCTCGCAGAATGCCTATGATGGGTATGAGTATGGATTCGCCTACCTTCGACCCTGAATCCCAAGGGCGCGATCTTACTTCCGTTGGGCTTGGCTTAAATTATTACTTTCAATCAGGTACCCTGAAAGGGCATCGCATTGCCGCGGAGTGGGAAACCCCATTGGATCAAAAAGTAAATGGCGTTCAGCTCGAGCTTGACTCTACCTGGACGGTTGGTTGGCAATACGCTTGGTAAAGTTTTACATTCTAAGACTTGATCGACGCCCTTAGATTATTCAGAAATGAATACCTATGGTAAATCGATCGATTACTTGGCTCTTGTGCCCCCTTTTGCTTTGGGCACAAGAGCCTACTGAATTATCCAAAGATGTTCTTTCTCCCCTTGTGGTTACCGCACAGGGTGGGTTTCCTGAGCCGCTGGGTAAATCGGTCTGGTCTTTAACTCAATTAAAGACAGATGACCTTCTAGTATTGTCCCGGTCGATGCCAGAGGCGATGACGGGGATGCCCTCTGTAATGGTTCAAAAAACCGCCCTCGGGCAATCATCTCCTTACATTCGTGGACTGACTGGTTATCACAATGTTTTGCTGGTGGATGGCATAAGGCTTAATCATTCTGCGATGAGATCGGGCCCCAATCAATATTGGAGCACGGTCGAGCTTTATGGCACAAACCATATCGAAGCTTTGCGAGGTTCTTACGGCACACTCTATGGGGCCGATGCAGTGGGTGGTGTGGTTAATGTTTTATCCGGTAAACCATCCTTTGGCTATGGAGAGAAGTATTCAACTGGAGAATTTTTTGGCCGACTATCCTCTGCTGAGCGTTCATGGACTGTGGGTATATTAGGTGAGGTTACTTCAGGTGATTGGTTTGTCGAAGTTTCGCATACGGAGCGTTCATTTGGAGATCTTGAGGGAGGAAGCGATATCGGTAGGCAGCCTAATACAGGGTACGATATGAGTGGGACTCAGGCCCGTTTGGCCCGCAAAATCTCGAATAATGCCCACTGGGTATTTGGATTCCAGAGAGCTTTCATGGATGATGTGCCAAGAACCCATAAAACAATTGATGGTCTGAGCTGGGAAGGGTTGTCTGTAGGGAAGGAACTTTGGAGGCAGCTCGACCAGGACAGAGAACTTTATTACAGTAGGTTCGAATGGGATGACGCAGGCGGTTGGGCAGATACAGGCCAGATTACCCTAAGCTTACACCAACATGGCCAGGAGCGAAACCGTAGGAAGTCTTCTAATGGAGATTTAATTGATGACCGCCAGGGCTTTGAACTGGATGACCTTGGTTTCAACGCCCGCTTTGAAAGTGATGAAATGCATTGGGGTAAGTTTTCTTATGGTTTGGAGTTCCATCTTGAAAGTCTTTCTTCTTTTGGTTCTGATTTTAACAATACCTCCATGGTTAACAGGTCTTACACTCAGGGCCCGTTGGCCGCAGACGCATCGTACAATCGTTATGCATCCTATCTTCAGTACGCCTACGAGCACGAGTCTGGTTGGAAAGTACAACCTGGTATTCGCTACTCTTCAGTACATGCTGATCTAAAAGAGTTTTACACCAAAAACAATGATTTTAGTACCCAGTCGGCTCCTCATTCTAAAACCTACGAAGAGGTCATTGGTAGCGTAAGGGTTAGGAAGAACCTCAATGAACAACTGTCTGTTTTTGGAGGCTTGTCACAAGGGTTTAGGCCTCCAAGCCTTTATGACCTAACATCGACTGACGAAACAAGTATTATTGAGGAACCTAACCTTAATTTAAAATCTGAGGATTTTATCCAGTTTGAAGTAGGGGCCAGGCATAATGCAGGGCCTCTTTCGTTGTCTGCATCTTATTATCATACCTGGATAAGGGATATGATTGTACGTTCACCCTATTTAGATGCCGCGAGTGGTAAGACCAAGTCGGTCAAATCCAATGGGGATGGGTATATTCATGGGCTTGAATTAGAACTGGGATATGAATGGTCGGAAGCCTGGAGTTCGAAACTGTCATTTTCTTGGATGGATGGAGAAGTGCAGCAACTTCTTGATGATAATCTTACGGGCACAGTCACCATTGAAGGGAGAAACTTTTTACCCGTTGATCGTGCGACTACCCGCTTGATGCCGATTCAGGCACACCTAACTACTCGATATCAGGCAGTCTCCTCACCTTGGATGGGAGAGTTATCCTTACTCGCTGTAGGTAAAGCTGACGATCTTTCACTCAAGGATGAAACTGATAATAGTCGGATCCCTGAGTATGGTACACCCGCCTATCTTCTCTTGGGAATACGTGGAAGTTATGCTTGGGACGATTACTCAAAACTGACTTTGGCAGTCGAAAACCTCAGCGATATCGACTACCGTGTTCATGGGTCAGGAGTAAATGGGGCGGGTCGAAACTTTATTCTGTCTTTGAGCCGAAAATTTTAATTTTCTATAGAATCAAATTTAAACCACATGGTTGAGTGCATGTACCACATTGAGGGAATCGTTTCCGATCCGTTCCATCTCGTTGAGAATATCCACATAAATCATTTCAGCTTTTAGGTTCTCGGTTTCTTTCATCCGGCGAACTGCATTTTTACGTAAGGATTTTCGGGAGGCATCGATCCTGTCTTCTATTGCTTCGGCCTTTTTAATGTCAGGCATACCCGAACCTTCGCCCAGATGAGACTGATAGAGTTCCATAAAGTCTAGAATTTGCTCAGAGAAAATTTTAATTTCCCGCTGGGTCTCTTCAGGAAGTGTTCTATTTTTTCTGTACTTTCTGTGAGCTAATTGTACGAGGCGGTGACAACAATCACCAATATCTTCCAATTCCGCCGCAACACGGAGAAGGGAAGCGACACGTAATGCTCGTTCTCCTGCGAGGCTCTCGGTTGTACAGTGGATTAAGGTTTGAGTAACCTCAAAAGCTAGTTCGTCGCATTTGTCCTCCAGTTCCTTGAGTTCTCGGATGAGTGCTCCTTTGTCTTCTTCGGGATTTTCGAACACTTCAACAAAGCCTTCAAACATGTACCTTGTAATGGCAGCTAGCCGATTTACTTCTCCTTCAACGAGTGCAAGATTAAGTTCGCCTGTTTTAGGTAAAACTCCTGAACCTTCGTAGTGCAATGAAGCCAGACTTCCGGGTTTGGGAACTTTCCCATCTTTGGTTTTCGGCTGAACTATTCTTTCTACTAACCTTCCCAGATGAGGTGTAAACCCAATTAAGAGCGCAATATTGGTGAGGTTGAAGAGGGTATGAAAAAGCGAAAGGTGAAGGGGTATATTTCGATCCACGATGGCCTTCTTTGCACCAGCCAAATCTTGAGCACTGGGGTCACCTGTAAATCCACTACTACCTAAATAAGCAACCGCTTCTTCGCGGGTTACATCTTCGGTGTAAATGGCTCCGGGCATAATGTTATCGAGCATTCCGATAAAGGGGTAGAAGAGGAGCAACATCCAGCAGACCCCGGCAATATTGAAGATAAAGTGGGCACGAGCGGCACGCTTTGCATTGAGGTTTGCACCAATGGAGGCAAGCCAGGCGGTAACGGTGGTACCAATATTTTCTCCCAGTACAATAGCAGCAGCGATCTCAAAATTGATCCATCCGTTGATTGCGACAATGATCGTGATACCCATGGCTGCGGATGAAGACTGTACCAGAATGGTAAGGAACACCCCGATTACCAGAAAGATAATGACCGAACCAAATCCAAAACTGTTTAAATGCTCGATCATTCCTTGAATGTCGGCAACCAATGCCTGGTCTCCTGGGTCAGCACTCTTGAGCAGGCTCTTCACATCAGGCACGGCATTTTTTAATTCGCTTAGCCCAAAAAATAGGAGTCCAAAGCCTACGAGAAATTCCCCAGTGTGTTTAAACTTTGGCTTGCTCATAAATACAAGGGGCAATCCAATTCCAATGATGGGAAGTGCAATTTTAGATAGGCTAAACTTTCCAATTGTAGCAATGATCCACCCAGTCAGAGTTGTGCCTAAGTTTGCACCCATTATTACTCCGATAGATTCCATCAAAGTTAACAGCTGTGCATTAACGAAGCTTACAACCATTACGGTAGTTGCAGATGAAGACTGTACCAAGCAGGTTACCAGTAGCCCAGTGAATAGTCCAAAGAACCGATTTTGAGTCATGGTAGCCATAATTCGACGCATGCCCTCACCGGCAACTTTTTGGATGCCTTCGCTCATCACCCTCATACCAAACAAAAAGATGCCTAATCCCCCGAGGATATAGAGCAGGCGAACGATGAATTCCCAAGTGGTTACATTTCCCATGATATTGATCGGTTAGTAATTAAATTTTGGTCTACAGGTAATTTTTAGTAAGGGTTGGATCTATCAGAAAAGGAACTGCATGCGGGCACGGAAACCGCCAACTTCTTCGTCTGCTTGGCCCGGTTCCATGAGTTCGTTCATTTCATAGCCAAGCATGAATTTTAGATCATGACCATTGATGAGGTAGTTGACCCCGATAGTAATGTTGTTCGAATTCATTCACCCTCTGAATTCGATACATTCGCCCTGCGAATAATTTCTTTCGCACTCACCAAGCCATTGGCTCCTTTTCCTTCGACACTAGAATAGCGGTAGACGAGTTCCCAGTCTCCCTCATCCCCACGGTCAATGGTGTAGCAACCCTGGATGGAGTAACCTTCGTGGTCGTGATCGCCCCCGCGGTTTCAGCAGTTCCGGTCATATATTCTGCCTCCAATTCGAAGGGACCTTTGCTAATCCGGGTGAAAAGATTCCAGGCGGTTTGTGGAATCGTAGCCTATACTAACATATCGATTTTGTTGAATCCCCGCTTCCACTCCGAACAGATAACTGAGGTCGTCCACCTCATTTTCAAAACTGATTCTTCCAAAGTAGGAAAATTCATTGGACTCATATCCGTAGAGTCCGTCATTCAATCCGGAATCCTTGGAATTGTGGTTTTGACCCGAATTAACAATCGCTGCGGAGGCGGAAAGACCGGAGTCGCCGAGGGAACCGTTGGCAAAAAGACCGGTGTGACGGGCATTAAATTTGAGTGTCTCCGCAAACTGACGATTTACTGCAGATCGCTCGATGGTTTTCATCTTGGCGGAGGAAGTAGTCTCTTCCAGGCCGAAGGGGACTTTCTTTTGCCCGACATCGAATCGATAATCATCTGTTTTGTACCAGATAGAGGCACTCTCAATAAATACTTGGTCGTCGCTATTGGGGGATGCACCAAAGTCGATGACAAGATCTCCTCCCCAGTTTTCACCCATCTTGGCATGACCACCAAGAAAGAGCCGCCGAAAATAAAAGTGATTACGGTCATCTGTCGTTCGCGTCCGACTCCAATCCGTCCCACTGGCCCTTGAATACGGCCGGAATACTTGAGCTCTGTAATTTTCTTGCTCTTGGGCTTTACTTGAACCTCTTGGCCGTGAACGAATCCAGCAGCCAAAAGAATGATCAGACTAGGGATGGCAATTTTCATAAGACCTGATCATAGCAGGTAATCGTTACATAGCTGGGTCGCTATTGTTACAATTGTGTTACAATTAACCTAGCAGGTCCTCCTCCGCCAAATTCTAGAGGTCCTGGAAGGTGGTAAATTACGAAAGGGTGGGGAGTCGGAAAGAAAAGATGGTCCCTTTTCCCGGCTGACTGCCTGCAGAAATTTCTCCACCATGTGCCTCGACCACTTCGCGGGCAATGCTTAACCCCAGTCCCGTACCCCCGCGTTCGCGAGAGCGTCCCTTGTCCACCCGGTAAAAACGTTCGAAGAGTCGTCCCAATTCTTCTTCGGCGATCCCCTGACCATCGTCCTCGATGGAGCAAACGACAAAGGATTCACCTTTCTCTTTACGGGCCCGGACTTTGATTTCGCTGGCACCCTCGGCGTGGAGCACGGCATTGTCGATCAGGTTTTCAATCAGGCTGACCAGTTTTTCTGCGTCTCCCTCGATCATCAATTCCGAAGGGGGAATATCCAGCGACAGGGTGGCCTTAAGGTTTTGGCGGGATGCAAGCAGGTTCTCAGTAGCAGTACGAAAAAGGGCATGGAAATCGAGCTTTTGTAGCCTGAGAGAGGGGGCTAGATTCCTCCAGTTTCGCCAGGGTGAGCAGATCCTCAACCAGTGCGTTGAGCCGGCGGGCATTGCGTTGGATTTTTCCGAGGAAGTCTTTTTTTCGGGCTTCCGGGAGATCATCGTAGTCCTCGATCAGGGAGTCGGAAAATCCCTTGATAATGGATACAGGGGTACGCAGTTCGTGAGATACATTGGCCACGAAGTCACGCGGGTCAATTCGTCCTTGTTTTTGGGTTCCCTCGGTTGCGGGCGTGCTGTCGGCCAACTTCGTTTGCCCCGGGATCTTCCTATCTTCCATGCAAGAAGGATGCTCCCGATCCAGGCAATTGCCAGAACGGCGGCCAGCCAGGGGGGCAGGCTCATGAGACGGGGGTGCTCTGCTCGATCAGGCGGTAACCAACTCCCCGAATGGTTTCGATTTCGAGGCCGGAGTGCTCGATCTTTTTGCGTACCCGGCGGATGTGCACATCCACGGTGCGGGTCTCCACTTCGGTATCGAACTTCCAGACTCCAAGCAGGAGGTTGTCCCGGGTCTGTACCCGTCCCTTGCGCTTGAGAAAGTAATGGAGCAGCTTGAATTCGGTCAGGGTAAAGTCAACTTTCTCTCCGCCGATGGAAATGCTATGGTCCTCCTCATCGAGCACGAGTTTACCGAAGATACGGGATGCTGGAATCTTCTTCGACTGGTCGGCGACTCGTTTGAGGATGGAGCGTATGCGAAGGTGAGTTCCTGCACATCAAAAGGTTTCCCGAGGTAGTCATCGGCCCCTTGTTCCAATCCTTTGATTCGATGCTCCACTCCCGATTTCGCAGTTAGCATGATCACGGGCACTTTTTGGAGAAGGTTATCGACACGGATCATGCGTAGCAGCTGAAGACCCGTCCAGGTCGGGCATCATCACATCAAGTATGATCAGGTCGGGCATGAAGTCCCTTGCCTTTCCCAGGGCTTCGAATGGGTTGTTGGAAAACTTTACCTCAAACCCTGCTTTGCCCAATTGGTAGTGAAGGAGATCGGTGAGATCTTCTTCATCGTCGACTACAAATATACGAATGCGGGCGGTCATGGTGATTCCCGCGATTTGACGGTGCCCGGGCGTTCATGGCAAGATTGATTTCTTCTCAGCTCGAATTGCCAGACTTGGCAGGCTAGGCCTGCTAAGAAATTTTCCAGGTTTATTCTAACTCCTTACGCAGGGCGGATTTCTTGAATTCGGGAGCATGCCGGACATCCCGACTGGTCGCCATAAATACGGTTTCCTTGGAAATATTTACCGCATGGTCGCAGACTCTCTCCAGTGATTTGGAAATAAACAAGCACCTCGAAAACCGAGGACGAAGTCGTGGGATCCTTTTCCACCAGGGACTGGCAGAATTGGTTGTTTTCTTTGTGTAATTGATCGACCTCGAGGTCACGCGTCCAAATTGCCTTGGCCTTGTTCCTCATCATATTCCACGAAGATGGAGAGTGCATCCTGGATCATTTCCCTGGCAATTTCTCCCATTTTGGGAATTTGATGGAAGTCCGGTAGTGGCCGTCTTGCGGGAGCGCCGGGCAATTGCCTTGGCTTCATCGCCGATACGTTCGACCTCGTGGCTGATCTTGATAATGGATACAAGTAGGCGCAAATCAGAGGCAACCGGGGCATGGGTGGAAAGACAAGAGGTCACCTCTTCGCTCAGTTCGTTTTCCAAGTCATCAATCTCCTCGTCTTTTACCCGTACGGCCTTGGCGAGTACTGAGTCTCCTTCGAGCAGGGCTTTGATTGCCCCCTGCAAGGAGTCGTTGGCTAGTTGGCCCATCAGCAGGAGCTTAGACCTTAGGTTTTCCAGGTTGTGTTCGAATTGTGTGGTCATGGGCAGGAGGGCTTTATCCGAATTTTCCGGATATGTAATCTTCGGTTTGTTGCTTGCTTGGATTTAAAAAGATTTTTTTGGTCTGATCGCATTCAATCAATTTCCCGAGGTAGAAAAAGGCGGTGCGATCTGAAATCCGCCCGGCTTGTTGCATGTTGTGGGTGACCACGACAATGGTGTATTCATCTTTTAAACCGAGGATCAATTCTTCCACCCGCCCGTAGCCACAGGATCGAGGGCGGAGCAGGGTTCGTCCATCAGAATGATTTCAGGTTCGACCGCAAGGGTCCGGGCAATGCAAAGGCGTTGCTGCTGTCCGCCTGATAGTCCGTAGGCGTTCTCATTCAACCGGTCCTTCACCTCTTCCCAAAGTGCAGCTTTTCGGAGAGATTCCTCGACTTTTTCATCAATAGTACGCTTTGATTTTACTCCCTTGGATTTGAAGGCCATAGGCAACATTTTGATAAATCGATTTGGGGAATGGGTTTGATTTTTGGAAGACCATGCCGACTTTCTTGCGCAGTTCGATTACATCCACACTCTTATCATGCAGGTCAACTCCATGTATCTCAATCGACCCTTTCCCAATACGGGCTCCATCGACTAGGTCATTCATGCGGTTAAGGCAGCGCAAAAGGGTACTTTTTCCACATCCTGAAGGGCCAATAAAAGCCATGATCTCTTTGGGGAAAATATCGAGCGTAACATTATGGATTACCTGGTTATTTCCGTAGAGGAAATCGAGCTCCTTTATACGGATTGCCGGTTCTCTATACTCCTCTGTGTTTTCTAATGAAGAATTTTCGGGGTTTGCGGTGGGTGCTTCTTGCATGGCTTTAAATGTGTAGATGATTTACCAACGGTATTTCTTTCGAAGTCGGTTACGGAGCATGATGGACAGGCTGGCTATTCCAACGACCAGAAGGAGAAAAATAAAAGCGGTGCCATATTGCATGTCGGCGGTGTATTCATTTTGGGGAATTTTAGCGCTGACAACATAGATGTGGTAGGGGAGAGCCATTACTCCCTGAAAGAAAAAGTCGGTCCAATGCTCGAGTCCTTCCCAGGGAAGCTCCGATCTTTTTGCATAGGCCGCGGTAAACATGATTGGTGCGGTTTCTCCAGCTGCACGGGCCACTCCCAAAATAGAGGAAGTAAGAATTCCAGGCATCGCAAAGGGCAGCACGCTGGTCTTGATCATCGTCCACTTGGTTGCTCCAAGTGCCAGCGAGCTTTCCCGGAAGCCCTGGGGGATAGACCGTAAGGCTTCCTCGCTTGCGGTGATAACAATCGGGAGAACCATGAAGGCAAGGGTGAACCATCCAGCTAGCAAAGAAACATTCCAATCCAAAAAGATGACAAATAAACCAAAACCAAAAAGACCAAAAATGATAGAAGGAACTCCGGCAAGGTTAAGAATGGCCAGTCTTACCATGGAAAGAAATTTTCCTGATTTCCATACTCTGCAAGAAAGATCGCACAAAATACACCAAGGACGATTGAGATGGCCATTGCGCCCACCACAAGAAGTAAGGTTCCTACAATTGCCGGGAAAATACCACCTCCAGAATAGGCAAAGTCACGAGAAGGAAGAGCCACCGCCATGGCTTCTTTAAAAGGAGAAAGACACTGCTGTAAGTCATCCCAGTTAGACATGTTTTGATCCTCTTCTAAAAATGCCTGCCGTACGGATGAGTAGGCTACAAGTGCCTCAGCAAAGCGTCCAAATTCCTTGGGTCCTTCCTTCGAGTAGAAGTCATTAAAAGTAATGGTTACTTCTTCTCCAAATTCCCTCATCGCAAGGTTGTAAGTTTGAGGTGCTTGGGCTAAGAATTGATTATAGCCAATTGAATTTGCTTAAGGTTCTCTTTGGTAAGGTTTTCGATTTTTGGATATTGCTGTGCACGAAACAACGTTACCTGATCGCTCAGTAATTGGAGCCTGCCTCTTTCTTTCTCAAAGTGTCCCAGCATGAATTGCGAAACCATTGGGAGTACTTCTTCCCGTTTGATTTCGAAATCGCTAGCGGTGCTTTCAAGGTTAGTAACTAGCTCTGTCCAAAAGGAAAATTTATCGGATACTTTTCTCTGCTCTCTTTCGAATAAAACGAGCTTCGGCTAAAACCAATGACTGATCGGCCCACTCATTTTGAATGGCTTTGCTGGCCTCAAATAATTGGTTTCTTTTGTTGTTGTAATCGAAAGTCCCTTGGAATGTGTTCCATTTTTCGTACATTTTCTCATCTTTGAGGCGGTAGTAGTTGCTGGAACTAAGTTTGATCTCATCTTCACCTTCTCCAATAACATGGAGGGTTTGAGGGTGCTCGGTAAGAAATTCCCAGTTAATTAAACCTTCCCCCTCGAAGACTTTACCTGCACCCTTGGATAAAATATCCCAAAAGAGAAAGGCAGCGCAAAAGAGCACAAAGAATGTCATGCCACGCAGGAGGCCAAACACAAATGTTTCTTGAATGCGTTCGCGACTTAGTCGAGGTGTGAACGGATGTTTGGGTTCCTTTTGGGCACTCATCATTCTAATAGCTTGCTTTGTACCTACCCGCTATTGTTTGAGAGAGGAAATTTACAAGTAATGCGATGAGAAAGAGGGCAATGCCTACCATGAAAAGAGCACGGTAATGAATGCTGCCAAACTCAACTTCCCCCATTTCCTGAGCGATAATCCCAGTCATGGTATGAACAGGTTGAGCGAAAACGCCCAAACCAGAGGTGAAATCAGGTATGGCGATACGATTTCCTGCACAAAGCAGAACCACCATGGTTTCGCCAATTACCCGTCCAAACCCCAAGAGGATGGCAGAGATTATACCGGTAATTGCAGAGGGAAAGATTACCCGGGCACAAGTTTGCCAGCGTGTTGCACCCAGCGAGAGGGATGCATCTCGCAAAGCACGGGGCACATTATTGAGTGCATCTTCCGCGAGGGTAAAAATAGTTGGCACTGTCATTAATGCCAACAAGAACCCTGCAGTTAAAGAGTTCAACCGTTCGTCTGCAATAAGGCTGACCATCCCCCCAAGTACGGCGATCCCAAAAAAACCAATTAATACCGATGGAATGGCTGAAATAAATTCAATGCCCGGTTTGATGAATGTCTGCTCACGTGCGGTGGCAACCTGGTTTACATAAATGGCGGACCCCACACCAAAAGGAATAGCCAGAGCGAGGGCGATTAGACTGACCAAAAGCGATCCAGAAAGTAAAGGTAGGACTCCATACCAATCGTGTCTTGCACTATTGGTAACCCAGTCTTTACCCAAGAGGAATCCGCTGAATGCCCGATGGAGAGGGTAATCTTTGGTCGGGTCCCAAGTGGTTAGTCTTTCTTTGTAAAGTGGGACATTTATCAGGTATTCACTAAGGGCGTCTTTTGCTTTTTTAAAATCTGCCTCAGACTTGGAAAGTATAAAGGATGGCTTGTAATCAGAAAGAATGGTTGAAAATCGATTATCCTGCTTAGTTAAAATATCAGGGTATTGAGTGATGGCAGATTCCTGAATGATGCTGGTCAGGTTATTAATCTCACCAGTTTTGTGGGTACCTGATTCAGTTCCCACCATCGGGTTAATTCTTTTGGCTAAGTCTTCCCTTTTGTGCCGTATAAAATAATTTTGCCACCTGGCCAGTTCAGTATGCGAGAAAGATTGACGGTCATTTAACTCCTCAATGGATTCTGAAAAATCTTCTTCTGGTAAATCACTTGAAATTGCTTCTTTTTTGACATCGATAAGGTCGCTTTTGGTTAAAAGAAAGAGCTTAGTTTCTGCCGCCCACTTAACCATTTTCTTTTCGTATACGAGAAGAAATTCCTTGGTATTTTGAAATTCTCTGGTCAATTGTAATAATGCTTTAGTCTTCGCTTGAGCCTGTATTTTTTTGGTGGAATCATTGGCTATACCTTCCATGGATTCCACTTCCTGTGAAAGTATACTTTCGAGGTAGCGGTAAAGCAGAGTTTGGTCGTCATGCTGTTTGGTGACCACAGTGGCATACTCCATTCCTGACTTTCGGTACCTTTCGAGTGCATCGCGGTACTGTCCGAAAAATTCAACTCCTTCCTTGAAGAGGAAAAGAGTAATGAGCCCCAAAATGATGATTGAGGTAACTGCATTGCTGGCAAAAAATATTTTGATCCAGTGGTCTTTCCGTTGCGAGGAATTCATACAGGTATGATTACATGGGTGCCTGTAGAAACAGGTTCATATAGAAGCATGGATAAATCTTTAAATTGAGGTTCATGAAACAATGGAATGGATTTTACCATAATCGATTGTTTGTTATGTGACGGAATTGCGCCAATTCTGTAACAAAGGCATCTTTGAATCTTCATGAATCCTGATATCTGGGGAGTTCGATTGAAAAAGTGGTTCCTTTTCCCAATTTACTTTGAGCAAAGACCCGACCTCCATGCCCCTCGGCAACATGTTTTACAATGCTGAGTCCCAGTCCTGTTCCACCTTTCTCTCTTGATCGTCCCTTATCTACTACATAAAACCGTTCAAATATTCGTTCCAAGTCTTTTTGGGGGATGCCGTTTCCGTCATCCCGTACCGAGCAGATGATGGTTTTGTTATCCTTCGAAAGAGTAGTGGAAACCTCAACTATGGTAAAGCTACCAGCGTATTTAAAGGCATTATCAATCAAGTTGCCTATGGCTATTGCCATTTTAATGGCATCAAAAGGGAAGGCATCTTTTTCCTCAGCGAGTGAAAATTTTAACTTGGATGCATCTACATAAGGCTTTTCTTGGATGTATAAATCGATTCCCCGAATAACCTCACATAGTTTGTTATTAGTCGGTTGAAAGGCATCCACACTTCCCTCCAGTTCTGAAAGGCTGAGCAAATCATCTACAAGTGCCTGAAGCCGGAGGGAATTCTTATGAATTTTAGAAATGAAAGAGCTACGCCGGGCGGCTGGTAGAGTAGGGGATTCGACCAATGTTTCAGCAAACCCTTTAATCATGGTGACGGGAGTCCGAAGTTCATGCGATGCATTGGCCACAAAGTCTTTACGCAGGCGATCCGCCCGTTTTATTTCGGTGACTTCCCTAAATAATAAAAGGTAGACATCTTTTGATTCAGTGCGGATCGATGAAAGGAGGGCGATCGCAACTTCAAAGTCTTTGATTGTACCGTTTTTACGAAATGTAAATTCGGCTTTACCAGAGGTTAATCCTCTTCCTGATTGATCAATTAAGTCTAGAATTTCGAAAGAATCAATAAAGGCCTCAAGCCGACGACCTTGCATCCTTTGTCCCAGAGAAAAGTTTTTCTGAGCAGTGGAGTTTACGAAGGTAATTATATGATCCCGATTTAAGATTATTGCCCCGTCTAGCATACCTCCAAGGGTTTCATTAAAAGTATGTGTGGAACGATCGCTCTCCCTTTCTAGGTTGGCAATACGGTTGGCATTTTCATCCATTGCCTTTTGGTAAAGCTTCAGTGGGAATCCTTTGCTGAGCAATAAGGGTTTTTCAAGGAGAAGTGAGTTGCCCTCACGAATTGATGTAGCAATATCGAGTAACAATTGACGGCCGTACCGATGTTGTACCCAAAAGTACAAAGTAAGTACTCCCAGGACAAGGGATGAAATTTCAATCATGACAGGTGAGGGTTGTTTGGGGATGATCAATCGATCACCAGCTTGTATCCAACGCCACGGACCGTTTTGATCATTTCTCCTTTATCACCGAGCTTACCCCGTAAACGGCCGACATGGTTATCAACTGTGCGGGTCTCAATGTCGGAGTCATAATTCCAAACATTAACCAGTAGGTTTTCCCGGCTCTGTACCCGACCGATCCTTTCCATCATTAAGTGTAATAACCTGAATTCGGTATGGGTAAGGTCGACCAATTCATCATGAATGAAAACTTCGTGGCTTTCCGGATCAAGAACAATGCCTCCGCCTTCGAGTTTCCCGGTCATCGCGAGTTTTTTCTTGAGCGTCCTTGCTAAAATTGCTTTGGCTCGGGCGACTAGCTCTCGGTTGTCGAAAGGCTTGGTCAGGTAATCATCTGCCCCTCTTTCAAACCCCTTCACCCTTTCATCTGCATCACTGCGGGCAGTAAGAAAAAGGATGGGTATGTCTTTTAACTGTGAGTCTACTTTGAGCATGCTGCAAAGGCGTAACCCATCCAATTCGGGCATCATCACATCAAGGATAATAAGGTCGGGTTGAAAGTCTCTTGCCCGCCCAATTGCTTCCAAAGGGTTTGAAAGGGAGTTTGTTGTGAACCCCTCTTTCTGAAGTTGAAATTCTATCAGTTCACAAAGATCCGGTTCATCATCGATAACAAAGACTGAATACTGGTGGGAGGGGAAAGTGGATGATTCACTCATGGCATAAACTGGGGGAATAGTTATTGATCCTTATACTCTACACCCTAAATGTAACAACTTTGCGCCAAGCATCGAAAAGTTGTGTTATTTTATAATTTCCTGAAATTTTGAATAAATGAGTCAAAAAACAGACTAAAATTGAATTCTCGATTTGTTGCGTTCTTGTTGCACGGATTTATTCAAATACGGGAAGCAGTAGCGTAGATTAAACTTGTTCATATCGGACAGTTTGTTTGTTTCAGTTACCCAATTAAAAAGCTGCATCTCCAATCGGGATGCAGTTTTTTTTTGCACCCCTAAATTGATCGATTTCTAAGCAACTGCTTTAAAGGGAGAGTGTGAAAAATTCTGTTCCGAATTCCGACAAGAACTGATTGATTGGTTTAAGTTTTCAACCGCTTGGGCAGACCTAAGTTCTTTAACAAAACTTGAGTAACTCAAAAGTTCCAGCTTTCCATCCATTTGCTCAACGATACAGGTGTTTGATTCTACCCAGTCTCCACTGTTTAGGTAGCGGACATCTCCAATCATGCGGTCAGAGGCGACATGGATATGACCGCAAATCATTCCCTGGCATTGAAATTTCTTGGCCATTTCAGCAAGGCTTTCCTCATACCTTTGTACATGGTTTACGGCCCCCTTTACCTTAGCCTTTGCCCATGCACTCAGGGAAAAAGGTTTTTTGCCTCTTAGTTTGCGTAACCGATTGTAGACGCGGTTAAATCGTATGAGGTTGTCATACCCGATAGAACCTATTTTTGCGATCCACTTGCGTTTCGTTGAAAATGTATCAAAGCAGTCTCCATGAAGAACCAAGTATTTTCGATCAAGGCCTTGAAAAATGTAACGTTCACAGATGCTTATTTTTTCGAAAGCAAAGGGTAGAATGTTGCTAATGAAATCATCATGATTGCCACGCAGGTAAATCACTTTGGTTTTCCGCTTTTCAACCATTTTTAAAATGAGGCGTATGCAGCGGGTGTGTTCTTTTTTCCAACCTCCCCCTCGTTTTAAAGCCCAACCATCAATAAAATCTCCATTGAGTACAAGTGCTTTGCAACGAACATGAGCAAGAAAGTGATTGAGCTTTTTTATTCCCGTTTCCCGCATCCCAAGATGAGTATCGGAAAGGAAGATCGTTCTGTATTCGAGCTTGGTCTTATTTTGACGATTCATGCGGGTGCTCTTACATATTCGGTTGGTGAATTTTGTGGTCGAGAAAAACTTGGAGTCTCCATCGATGTCTCAACCAAGTCTCGATGAAACTTTGCCACGATTTTTTTCCAGTCTGCACATTTTGTGGATTCGCGGGCATTTCGGGACATAATTGCTTGGTTTATCCCTGAAAGCCCAAGTGCCTCATTTAAGTTTTGATAGAGTGAGCGCTCATCACCAAGGGTTGAAAGAAATCCATTTTTAGCATGTTCGATATATTCAGAAGGGGCAGCGTAGTCGTAGGCTAAGACAGGAAGACCCGAGGTAAGTGCCTCGGTAACCACATTTCCAAAAGTTTCAGTTGTACTGGGAAATACAAAAAGATCGGCAGAAGCATAGTGCTTTGAAAGTACGAGTTTATTAAGGCAGCCCGTAAAAATAATGCTTGGAAATTTACGGGATAGTTTTTCCTTTTCGGGCCCGTCTCCCACAATTATACCCACCTTTGCTTTTCCTTGCTCAATCATTTGTTCGAATAACTTGCAGGCAAGTTCGAGGTTCTTTTCAGCTGCAACCCTTGATACACATAAGAGTACTCGGTCTAACTCACCAGCTCCCCATTGTTTTCGAAGTAAGTCGGATCGTCTTTGTGGGGTAAAAAGTGCCCGGTCTACACCACGGCTTAGCATTCTTACATTTTCATATCCCTTTTTTTCCAGTTCTTCAATTATCCAGTCGGTAGGTGCGAAGGTAGCAAGGGTGCGGTTGTGAAACCAACGGAGGTAAGAATCGACAATTGGTTTAAGGAAAGAAATCTTGTAGTGCCTTAAATATAGGTCGAAATTTGTATGAAAACCGGAAACTACCGGAATGCCCATTTTATTGGCAACTCGCAGGGCTGAAAATCCCGCCGGCCCTTCGGTTGCGAGATAGATCACATCCGGACGTTGGGCTTCCCACCTCGCTCTCAATAACTTGGAGCAGGGTAGTCCAAACCTGAGTTGGGGGTAGTTGGGGATAGGGCGGGCCGGTAAATCCACTTCGCTCCATGGATCATCATCTTTTCCGGTGGATTCCCGTGCGGGTCGAAGCACTTCGACTTGCGAACCCTGCTCACATAACCCTCGAGCTAAGTGGGCTAGGGTGAAGGACACTCCATTGACTTCCGGAGGAAAGGTCTCGGTGAGTAAGCAGATTCTTAAAGCCTTACGAATTCCATCTTTCATAATACAAATTTAACGTTATCTCTTATCGATTTTTCATCTTAGAGGTAACAATTCCGCACCAAAAAAAGGGCCGCCTCCGAAGAGGCGACCCTTGTATAAAACAAACAAACTTGACCGTACTACTTGACTGGCACAAAGCCGGTGCTTGCTACGATCTTTTGACCAGGTGCGGTCAAGGCGAAGTCCAAGAACTTCTTGGCTGCACCAGTCGGTGCACCGTTGGTGAAGCAGTTTAACCCGCGGGCCAACTTGTAGGAACCATCATTGGCGGTTGTTGCGGATGGAAGAACGCCATCTACCGCAATCACCTTGATTCCCTTGGCACCAACATAGGCCAATCCAACATAACCAATGCCGTTAGGATTATTGGCTACTTCGGTAGCGATTTGCTCGTTACCAGCCATCTTCTGTGTGGCGGAACCGTAGTCACGCTTGGCCATAGCAAACTTTTGGAAGAATGCATAGGTTCCGGAGGATGTGTTACGGGTATACCCGGAGATACCTCCGCTTTTTCCTCCCACTGCACTCCAGTTGGTTACATCACCGGTGAAGATACGCTCGATGTCTTTGAGGGACAGCTTGGATAGTGGGTTGGATGCGTTAACGATCACGGCCACGGCGTCGTTAGCAACCACAGTCTTGACCAAGCGTACGCCATTGGAACCAGCTGCTGCCTTTTCCTTACCTTTGAGCTCGCGGCTGGACATTCCGATGTGGGCAGTACCGTCAATAATGGCGGCAATACCGGTGGAAGATCCTTCCGCTGCGATTTCAAACTTGGAGCCGGGGTTCTTGTTTTCATAAGCTTCCGCAATTTTGGGGATCATTTTCGCACCCAGGGTATCGGAACCCTTGATTACGAGCTTATCCTGAGCAAAGCCGGGAAGAGCGATGGCGAGTGCCGCAGTGGCAATCGAAAGTATTTTCGTGTATTTCATTTAATATAATTATTTTGATTTATGTTCGGTGGTTAAATTCAGTGTTTAGAAAAGGAATTGAACGCGGGCACGGAAACCGTCCGCGTTCTGCAGTCCTTAGCTTCCGTCTTCGTCGAGTTCATTCATTTCATACCCAAGCATGAATTTTGCATCGTGTCCGTTGAAGAGGTAATTTACTCCACATAGTGTTGCTCCAACTATCAACCTCTGTTAAAATCTCTGACGAATATTTGCTCTGCGACGATTTTCACTCCTAATTACCGTTATCATTTTCAACTTTAGAATATCTGTATACGAAGTTCCCAAGATCCATGCAGGTGCATTACTTGAGTAGCATAAGATGCCTTGTATTGAGTATCCGTCAGTGCTCGTGGTTCATCACCGGATAACATCTACCAGTCATGTACTCAGCTTCTAAGATTAAATGGCTCCAAGCCAACTTCCGAAAATATTGTAAGCAGTAATATCGTCAGCTGTAGAATAGATTTCCACCGCTCTTCATCTGCACTCCATTACACCAGCAGCACACCGAAGAGTATCTGATATCACTGTCGTAGTTGCGTAAGCTAAGCTGCCGATAGTAGGATAACTCATTTCCGTCATAACCGATACTCACCGGCTTTAAGGCTCACATCCTTAGAGTTATGGTTTTGCCCGGAGTTAACTACTGCCAAGATCGTAAGAAAACCTGAATCCGCTAAGTCACCTTTTGCAAAAATACCAGTATGCCGTGCGTTAAATTTGAAGCTGTTCAGCAAACTGACGATTTACTGCAGAGCGTTCAATCGCTTTGAGCTTTGATGAAGAAGTAGTTTCTTCTAGCCAAAAGGAACTTTTTTCTGTCCAAGTATCGATACTGAAAGCTGTCTGATGTTGTACCAAACAGATGCACCATCAATGAAAACTGTGCTATCCTGATTTGGAGAAGCAGCGAAATCCATTACACATCACCACCCCAATTGTCACCCATGCTTTGGCATGACCACCTAAGAAGAGACGTCGGAAATAAAAATGATTTCGATCTTCTTCAGCTACTTCATCTGATTCGATTCCGTCCCATTGTCCTTGGATACGACCGGAGAATTTGAGTTCGGTGACTTTCTTGCTTTTGGGTTTAACTTGAGCATCGCCAGTAAAGGCAAAGCCTGCAGCCAAGACGGCACATAGGGTATAACTAAGAGTTTTCATATGATTTGAGGTTTAGATTCAGTTAGTTTTTGTTTTGGATTAAATGTGCCCAAGGGTTTGAGCACGACCCAAGGATAGGGGATGTTTGCACCGAAATTCCCAGTACTTTGTAACTTTTTTGCAACGAAGCGGTGTGCCGTAAACAACTTCATTGCCTTGTCTGTTTGAGTATTTTATGTTTAGCTCATCTGACTAAATATGACGACTCCTGATCATCTCTTTAAAGCCCTGTCCGACCGCAACCGCTTTCGGGTGGTTGCGGCTCTATTGCAGAGCAAAGAGCTTTGTGCCTGCCAAATCCATGAGTGGCTTGGGGTAACCGGTGCCACCGCATCCAAACACATGGGCATCCTCGTCGCATCCGGATTGGTGCTCAGTCGAAAGGATGGGCGTTGGGTACATTACCGGATCAATCGAAGGATAGCTAATCTCCGCTCCTCTTATGAATTGGATCCTCGCAATCAGGTGAAGGCAGACAGGAGACTGCTGGAGGATCTGAAGAAGCTTAATTCTGTGACCGCCTGTCCGCCGGTCGAGCTGCGTAAGCGCCAGCGGGAAGCTGCCTCGACCTGTTGCTAACCACTCTTTTCAAAAACCTTATCAAAAACTATGAATGAGAAATTAAAATTACTTTTCCTGTGCACGGGCAACTCCTGCCGTAGTCAAATGGCCGAGGGGTGGACCCGTCACCTTAAGGGCGATCAAATCGAAGCCTACTCTGCGGGGATTGAGACGCACGGGCTTAACCCGCATATGGTTACGGTGATGGCGGAAGCGGGGGTGGATGTCAAATCGCAGAAGTCCGAAAACATTCGGGACTTTGCCGATACCCAGCTCGATGTGGTGGTCACGGTATGCGGGCATGCCCATGAGACCTGTCCCGTATTTCCAGCCAACTGCAAGGTAGTGCATGTGGGTTTTTCTGATCCTCCCAAGATGGCAAAGGAACTTGCAGAAAGTGGAGCCTCAGAGGAAGAACAGCTGGAGTGCTACCGCAAGGTGCGCGACGAGATCAGGGCATTTGTGGAAACCCTTCCAGGGTCTCTGGACAACCAGTAAAGGAGAGGCATTAAAATATGAGTGAGACAGAACCAGTCAATCAACCCAAACCTGCCCAATATATCGCAGAATTTCTAGGCACTGCCTTTCTTTTTTGTGCCGTGGTTGGATCGGGTATTATGGGTGCGGAGTTAAGCATGGGAAATGATGCGATTGCCCTGCTCGGAAATACCTTCGCCACCGTCTTTGCCCTCTATTTTTTGATTACGGTGTTTATGGAGCACAGCACCCATTTTAACCCGGCGGTTTCGTTGGTGATGCGTTTGCGTGGGGAAATCTCCTCCGCCACCCTGATTAAATTCTCGGTTCTACAAATTGGGGGAGCCATCCTTGGAGTCATCCTAGCCAACTACATTTTTGGAATCGAACCTATCCAATTCTCCGACAAAGACCGCTCGGGTACCTTCAAGTTTGTCAGCGAGATCTTTGCCACTTTTGGGTTGGTTCTGGTCATCCTTCTTTCCTCGAAAGAGAAAGTTGCCATGACGGTGGCAGCATACATTGGGGGAGCTTACTGGTTTACCTCATCCACCTCCTTTGCCAATCCCGCAGGAACCATAGGCCGGTCCTTTTCCAACACCTTTGCAGGAATATCTCCAAGCGATATTCTACATTTTTGCATCGCTCAGGTAATCGGAGCCATTCTTGCTTACACTCTGCATAAGAATTTTTTCGAAAATCGGTAAATGCCCGCATCGGATACAAAGTTGGGAAAGGGTGAGGATTCCTTTTCCCGGGGGAAGTATTTAAAGGATGTATTTCTTTGTTCCCTCGTTGCCTTTGGTGGACCAGAGGCACACTTGGGGGTGTTTCTTGAACGTTTGGTCCAAAAGAAAAAATACCTCACCGAAAAAGCCCTGCTTGAATGGATGGCCCTGTGCAGTTTTCTTCCCGGGCCTACCAGTACGCAGGTAATTACTGCGATTGGACTGGAGCGGGGTGGTCGTAGCCTCGCCTTGCTCACCCTCTTAGTCTGGGCTCTGCCAGTAATCCTGTTTATGAGTGCGTTATCGATGCTTCCGGCAATGCTGGGTCAGGAGGGACTGCCGCAGTGGTTAGGCTTCCTTATCCCTTTGGCGGCTGCGTTTGTGGGTTGGGCGGCCTGGTCGCTCGGACGCAAAGTAACCACCGATCTTTTAACCTTTGGATTATGGGCTCATGGACTTGCGGTGGTGATGTTGGCAGAAAGCCCATGGTCTATTCCGCTCGCATTTGTTGCCGGGGGTGGATTGTCCGTTTTTCTGGATCGAGAAACTAAACCTACCGAACAATCTTTTTCGATTCGATTATCAACCCCTTGGGTAGTGCTCGGGTTATTTATCGGATTTCTTTACCTCGGAGTCATTGGGTCCGTTTACTCTGGAGATTCTCTCTTTCAAACCTTTGAGCGGTTTTACCGATATGGGTATTTGGTCTTTGGCGGGGGGCAGGTTGTGGTTCCGCTAATGCAGGGCGAACTGGTTCAATCGGCCAAGCTGATGAGCCAGGATGAATTCCTTGCCGGTTTCGGTTTGGTTCAGGCATTGCCCGGACCGATGTTTTCTTTTGCGGCTTATGCCGGTGGATTGTGTGAGCAGGGTGGTGGTTGGATCCGCCAGTTTTGTGGGGCAATGATTGGTGGATGGGCGATATTCCTACCCGGTACATTACTCTTATTTTTTGTCTATCCCTTCTGGGGGAAATTAAAATCATACCCATGGGCGGCGAAAGCCCAGCGGGGAGTGAATGCAGTGGCAGGTGGATTGGTTGCCGGTGTCCTCGTGCAGATCCTGATGAATATGAATTGGGCTCGGGAGAATGCAGTGGCCTTTGTTCTAACCCTTGGTCTGCTAATGGGCAGGAAAGTGCCCGCTCCTTTTATTGTGGTCGTGGTCGGAGTGCTCTATGGGGTCGTTCTCTATTTCGCAGCCAAATAATCTGATTGCCTAAAACTAGCTCAAAGGAGCAGAGTATGGGTATGAAATTACCCACACTTCTCTCTCTTTTACTCTTTATTGCTTGCTCAGTTCTTTCTGCCGGAGAAAAGAACAGATCAAATGATGCGCAGAAGCATTTATTCAAGCAGGCAAAAGAATTAATCATCCCAGAGATTATGTTTCGGGATACCCCTTTTTACGATGCGATTGGCTATATCCGGTCCAAAGCAAAATGGCTCAATATTGTCGTGGTACCTGATGAGTACATCAATGAAGTCGAGGTGAGCTTGGAATTAAGGAACATTACTCTCTACGATGCCATCCGCTACCTGGTAGAGGTCAGTCATCTGGATGTGCGCGTCGATGAAAATGCGGTGGTTATCTTCGTAGATGAGGAAGAGTATTGGGACGAAGAGGAGTGTGACGAGGACTGACGAGACGAGGAAGAAGAAGACTGGAGGATTAATCCATAACATCTCTTTTATGGGGTGAGCTAAATCTTGAGCATGAACTTAATTAGGCTGGCGATTGTAACTACTTCTCTGGTCTTTTCTTCCTGTATTGAATTTGAGCGTCAGGAGATTTCTTACATCCACGATGATGATAAGGATGAGCTGAGGCTAACTCTCGTTTACGAAGGTATATTTGGGAGTTTAAAAGAAGGGTTTGAGTCCAAGAAAAAGGATGCACAAGATTTACCGCACAAAGACAGGCTCAATCGAAAGCAGATCAAACAAGTTGAAAGCGTCCTCGAGCAAAATAGAGCCTTCTTTTTTACTAACTGGATTTTTGAATATTCCCCAAATACTTTACCGAAAATGTTACAGGAGCTTTTTCAGAGAACCCCTAATGGCATCTTCGCCAAACCGGAGCAGGATCTAATCGAGGCACTACTAAAAAATGTTGAGGTTGAAAACATTGGGTTTTTCAAGGATGAGGCGGGCAAGCTCTGTGGTGCCCAAACCATGCGAATTTCCAATCTTTCTAAGGTTATTCCATTGATCAATACCGTGATCAGGCGTCAAATGCTAGCCCATCTTCCGGAATTGCGGGAGGAAGTAATCAAAAACACAAAAGGAACTTACACGCAGGGAACTGTTGATCTAATCGCCCAAAAACTAAAAGATGAGTACTCCTTCCTTCAGATCGATGGCAACCGCATTACCTTTCAAATGATCATGAATCTGGTCGACCAGGGAAATTTCACCAAGGGGGGGAAGCGAGCCGAGGAGCTCCCCACGGGGACTCGCTTTGCAAAGCGCGATGATCACCTGCTTCTTGAATATCGGTGAGAAGTCGGTCGACTTCGTGACTGTGGAAAAGAAATGCTTTGATGGGTATGTCCCCAATGCTCTTAACTATGTGGAACAAAAGCATGGGGGGCTGATGCTTGCTCCACATAAGGTTAATAACAGACTAAAAATGTTTCTTGAGGGTTCCCGTTAGAAAAGGGCCTAGATGGGTTATATCATGGCAATTTCCTAAAACCATATGCACTTTGATTTATCGGTCTTCCCACTTCTTCCGGGCATTTTCAATTAACCGGCTCGAACTTTCCCGATCAATATATCTATAGAAAACCATCTTGCCTGGCTTCTTGTAGTTAAGAAACCACGATTTCAGAATTTCCAGAACGGCAGGCTTCTCCAATAATAGTTGTTCAATGGATTGTATGTTTCCAAAGATGCCACTTGGACTTACTCCGATGAATTTTATATCTGCAGTCAAGCGGATGAAGGAGACCGAAAATCTTAAGGCAGAGATGATCTATGTGGATATCTTAAACGAGATGGAACGGATCGGAAAAGACGCCCCCAATGTGGTCCATGCCTTGAACCACCGCGTTTAAACCATTCCTATCAATTCAAAAAGGGGCGGGCTCGTTAGCGGGTTCGCCCTTTTTGTTGGATCTAGTTGGGTATGATTTCCCTTGTTAAGGCTGGAATTCAGTGGTCCAATTAAATGCTACGCACCTCCTCAAACCTATGCCCATTATGAAAATAAACCTCTTTGTCTTTTTCTTGATCTTGTCGTTGCTTTCCAAAGTAGCCCTGGCCGCTGACTCAATCGTACTATTCAATCTTGAGAACGAAGAGGAATACGGACCCTTTGAATTGGTGAATGGGGAAATAATAGAGGTCGAAGATGTTGAGTTAAAACTCATTCTTGAGGAAGAAAGTGAAGCGAGAAAAGCTCTGGTTTCCCGTTTAAAAACGACCATTATTGAAACGGTTAATTTTAGAGGAGCCAATTTTGAAACTGTGATGAGGTTTGCCCGTGCTTCTAGTTCTGAGCCCATAAACATTATCAATCTATTAGGAGAAGAAGAGGATGTCATTACCCTCCAACTTCACAACATTCCAGCTTATGATTTCCTGCATTATGTAGCTGAGATAGGAGGCTTTGAGATTCGCATAGATGATCATGCAGTTGTCTTCTACTGGCCGGAGGAGTGGGAGGAATGGGATGAAGACGACGACGAGGAATAATGAACCCGCTCCAGTTCATCTTTAAATAATTTATTTCATTGAGACTTGTATTTAGATGGATTGCCATTTTGGGGGTCACCGTAGCTTTCGCTGATCCAAACATAGAAAAACAAATAACCTTAAAATCGAGAGTTTGGGAAGTTGCTTCAGCGGATACCCTGACTTGCCCTCGACTTACATTCCCGCTGGGGCAGGAAGCGATGGTGCAAGTTGAAAATTCAGGGAGTGGATTAAAGGAAGGTTTCCGCTTAAAGATAAAAGTTACTGAGTCGAGGAATGGTCTTTTGGTTGAGGGCTATGCATTGATTGGAATGTATGATCCCAACGAAGCCGAATTACAGGCTAGAATCTTTGGTTTATTTGATGAGCAGAAACTTGAAATAAATGGTGCTGGCCAGCCGGAATGGGCCAATGAATTGGAGGTGACCGGATGTTTTCGCGTAAGAGGCCAGGCTCATGTTGCCTTGTCTACACTGCATGGTGATTTTTGGCTGAAGGAAGGGGAGACGTCTTCGGGGTACAAGCTAATTGAAGCCGATCTCCGCGATTCCGAGGTATCCGTACTTATTGAGAAGGATGGACACAGAGCATGGCTTGGTTTGCGTGCCCAAAGTGCAAATAAACCTCTCAATTTTGTTCATTTTCTGGACAAGGGAGAACTTATTTTCATGAAAGAAATCAAGCCGGATGCTAAAATTACCATACCTTATGAGGGAGAGGCCGGAGAGAAGATGATGTTTGAAATGCGAGTTTTGTCGAATTAAAGGCTAAGTATTAAGATTATCGATTTTTCCATTTCTTGCGGGCTTCCCTGATTAACTGAGTTGATTTATACCGGCTAATATATCTATAGAAAACCATCTTGCCTGGCTTCTTGTAGTTAAGAAACCACGATTTCAGAATTTCCAGAACGGCAGGCTTCTCCAATAATAGTTGTTCAATGGATTGTATGTGTCCAAAGGTGCCATTTGGACTTACTCCGATAAATTTTATATCTTCTTCTTTTTTATCCTCAAAATCAAGGGCTCCAATAATTCTTACTTCTTTGAGTTCTCCTCTTTCTCCGCTTCATCCAGATCGATCACATCGATGGGGTCTCCGTCTCCCGCCAGGGTTTCTGGAATAAATCCATAATTTCCGGGGTAGGGTAGGAATTGTATAATTCTTTCTTTTCCATCCTTGTAATCTTTTTCCATTTCACCGGTTTCGAAATTGAATTCCCACTTCTGCTTTGTGCCTGCTGGGATTTCGATCCGGAAGAGAAGGGTGTCGATAATGCTTTCATCTGTAGAAGGCTTTACTGAATATGCCCAGCAGATGGTCGGAGTTACGACCAAAATAAAGAATGAAAGTATTTTCATAGGATAGTATGAAAATTATTTTACATGAATAAATCAACCTTCAGTTAAAAAATTAACCAACACAGTGCTTTTGGGGTTAACTAAATGGCATTTGTAGACAAAACATAATTACTTAGAATGAGAATTGTGAGAATTTACGGAATATTTGCGATTGTTACTACATCTATAGTGATTGCCGAAGAGAAAGTGGATTTTAATACCCAGATTAAATCCATCCTCTCCAATAAGTGTATTGCTTGTCACGGGCCGGATGAGGAGCATCGCGAGGCCGGGCTTAGATTGGATACTTTTGACGGTGCGACTGAAGACTTGGGGGGCTATGCCGCCTTGATCCCGGGTGATGCGGACGATAGTGAAATGATTTTCCGGATGGGGCTCGATTCTGATGACGAGGAGATCATGCCTCCGAAGGGGAAGGGTGACCCGCTTACTGAAGAGGAAATCGAATTGTTTAGCAAATGGATCAATCAGGGAGGGGAGTATGATAAGCACTGGTCCTACAAAAAGCCAGTTCGCCCAGCGGCACCTACGGGCATGCATCCTGTGGACCATTTTGTTCAGGAACGATTAAAGCAGGAAGGACTTAAACCTGCCAACCCTGCTGATAAGCGGACCATTATTCGCCGGGTTTTTCTCGATTTGATTGGGCTTCCTCCCACCCCTGCAGAAGTGGATGCATTTGTACAAAGCCAAGACCCCAATGCCTATAATCAATTGATTGATGATTTGCTCGCCCGGCCCGCATTTGGAGAGCACTGGGCGAGAATGTGGCTCGATCTTGCCCGCTATGCAGACTCCGCAGGATATGCCGATGATGTGCCCCGTACCATCTGGGCGTATCGGGATTATGTGATCCGTGCGTTGAACGAGAATGTACCTTTTGATCAGTTTACCATCGATCAGTTGGCAGGGGATTTACTGCCCAATCCTACGGATGACCAACTAATTGCCACCGCCTTTCACCGCAATACCCAGACCAACAATGAGGGAGGAACCAATGATGAGGAGTTCCGTAATGTTGCGGTAGTCGACCGGGTAAACACCACCTTTGCCACCTGGATGGGAACCACCATGGCCTGTGCCCAGTGTCATACCCATAAGTATGACCCAATCACTCATGAGGAATATTTTCAGGTTTTTGACATCCTTAACCAAACTGAGGATTCGGACAAAAAGGATGAGCGTCCGGTTTACTCCATTTATTCTGACCATCAGAAAAAGAGACAATCGGACCTGAAAAATAAGATATCTGAATTAGAGAGATCCCTTAAACCATCTGCTGAGAATGAGCTCCTGCTGGCAGAACTGAAAAAATGGGAAATTGAGCAAAAGCAAACCAAGTGGGATGCCTTGGTTCCCACAAAAGGAGCCGCTCAATCTGGTGCAGATTTAAACATCTCTGAGGACGGAACCGTTTTTGTATCGGGTGCAAAAAAGCCATTGGAAGAATATGAACTCTCCGCTATTTCATCGCTGGATAAAATCACTGCCGTTAGAATTGATCTTCTCAAGGACGCTCGATTGCCCCACAACGGCCCAAGCCGAATACACAACATGGTTCTCAATGAACTGATTCTTAACTCCTTTGGTGATGCGGCAGAGAAAGGCAGTGCCAAGCGTGGTCGTTTTGTGCGTTTGGAACTGCCCGGTAAGCACAAGCTTTTACATATCGCAGAAGTACAGGCTTTTGTGGGGGACGAAATGTTGCTCTTAAAGGCAAGGCTACCCAGAGTTCCACCGACTATGGCGGGGATGCCAAATTGGCGATCGATGGAAATGTGGACGGGAATTACAATTCCAAGAGTGTTACTCACACCGCTAACTCGGATGAGGAGCCATGGCTGGAGATTGATTTAGGCAAGGAGTATGACCTTACGAAAATTGCGGTCTGGAACCGTACGGACAATAAACTGTATGCCCGGCTGGATGGGTTCCGCCTACAGGTATTGGACGAAGAGAGGGTAATTCTCTGGGAAAAGACTTACGAAAAGGCTCCCCAAAGAGAGGCTATTGAATCATTGGACGGAGCCACCACCGCCCGCTTTGCCCGAGCTACTGCCAGCTATGAGCAAAATAATTTCACTGTGGATGAAGCGATTGATGGGAAGCAGGGCCAGGAATCCGGCTGGGCAATCGCTGGCGGGCAGGGTAGGAACCACTACGCAATATTTGAGCTAAAGGATCCATTGCCCGGTGGAGTGCTCAATTTCCGCCTCGTTCAGAATTATCCCAACCATGCAATTGGCAAGTTCCGTTTGTCTGTAACCAATGCGAAAAATCCAGCCTTGGCCTTTTCCCAATCTCTCACCTCGATTCTGGATAAGCCCACCGAAAAGAGATCGCCGCAGGAACAGAAGCAACTGTTGGATTATTTTGTTAAGCAAGGGCCAGCCACCCAACGAATCAGGGAGCAGGTCGCATCTCTTCGCAACCAGCTTAACCAGATCAAGCCATCCGCAACTGTGCCCATGCTAAAGGAGGTAGTGGAAGCCAATCGACGGGAGTCCTTCATTCATTTACGTGGTTCCTACCTTAGCAAGGGACCAATTGTTCGTGCAGGGTTTCCCTCAGCCTTAGCACCCAAGCTCAAAAATATTGATACCCCTAACCGGCTCGATCTTGCGAAATGGTTAATACAGGACGACAACCCCTTGACTCCTCGGGTAACCGCCAATCGATTCTGGGAAAAAATATTTGGAATCGGGCTGGTTGCTACCAGTGAAGAGTTTGGTGCTCAGGGGGAGTTGCCCAGCCATCCCAAACTCCTCGACTGGTTGGCCACCGAAATCGTGGCGATGGATTGGGATGTGAAAGCATTTCTTAAATTGTTAGTTACCTCGGATACCTACCGTCAGAATTCACATGTTACCGATGAGATGGCAGCGATGGATCCGAATAACCGCTTGCTTGCCCGCGGACCCCGCTTGCGTTTGTCTGCCGAAATGGTCCGCGATCAGGCATTGGCAGTTGCCGGATTGCTCAGTTCAAAAATGTATGGTCATCCTGTGAAACCCCCGCAACCCAATATGGGCCTTAAAGCAGCCTTTGGTAGTGGAATCGATTGGAAAACCAGCAAGGGGGAAGACCGCTATCGTCGTGGTATTTACACTACCTGGCGCCGCTCCAACCCCTACCCATCGATGGCTACCTTTGATGCTCCGAACCGGGAAGTATGTTCGGTCCGCCGTGACCGTACCAATACTCCTCTGCAGGCTTTGGTAACTTTGAACGATCCTGTCTATGTGGAAGCCGCTCAATCTCTTGCCCGTGCCATGAAGACAAGAGGTAATAGCCCAGCTGAGCAGCTGGAAAAAGGTTTTGAGATCTGCCTTTCCCGCAACCCAAGCAAAGAGGAACTTGATCGCTTGGTTGCTCTTTATGAGGAAGTTCGAAGCGATTACTCCAAAGACCTGGAACTTGCCCGCAAGATGGCAACCGATCCTATCGGGCCAGCTCCCAAAGACTCCAATCTTGCTGACCTTGCTGCATTAACCGTTGCAGGAAATATCATGCTCAACCTCGATGAAATGATGATGAAAAGGTAATTTACTCTTTTCTCTTTAATTTTCACTCTTCACATCTCATGAATCCATTACTAGAAAAAATTCAACTTAATACCCGCAGGCACTTCCTCCAAAATTGTGGGGTGGGGTTGGGCATGGGGGCTCTAGCTCAATTGATGTCGCCCGATGCTTTTGGTCTATCCGCACCCCAGAATCCTCTGCTTCCGCGTGCTCCTCACTTTGCCCCCAAGGCGAAGCGGGTTATTTATCTTCATTTGACTGGTTCTCCCCCTCACCTTGATATGTGGGATTATAAACCTGAGCTAGGTAAACGAACAGACCAAGATTGTCCGGATGAATTTGTAAAAGGCAAAAAGTTTGCCTTCACTTCCGGTACTCCGAAATTAATGGGATCGCCTCGCAAGTTTGCTCAGTATGGTAAATCCGGCATGTGGATGTCCGATGCCATTCCTCATTTACATGAAGTTGCGGATGATCTGTGCGTGATCAATTCTATGCACACCACTCAGTTTAATCATGCTCCTGCAGAGCTCTTTGTGCATACCGGTTTTCAACAACCAGGCCGCCCATCCTTTGGTGCCTGGACCACTTATGGGTTGGGTTCAGAAAATCAGGACCTGCCAGGCTATGTGGTTTTAATTTCAAGCGGTACCCAACCAAATGGTGGGAAAAACTCCTACAGTGCCGGTTTCATTCCTTCGGTTTATCAAGGCGTCCAGTGTCGCTCCAAGGGAGACCCTGTTCTGTATGTATCTGACCCACCCGGGATGACCCGCGGGCTAAGGCGTTCCAGTCTCGATGCGCTACGCGATTTGAACAATCAGGCGGCCCAGAAATTTGCCCACCCAGAAACCCTAACCCGTATTGCCCAGTACGAACTGGCTTATCGGATGCAGGCATCAGTGCCTGAAGTGATGGACATTAAGAAAGAGTCCAAGGCCACGCTTGAGTCTTATGGGGCCGTGCCGGGTGAATCCAGCTTTGCTAATAATTGCCTTCTCGCCCGCCGCCTTGCAGAAAAAGATGTACGCTTTATTCAACTCTTCGATTGGGGCTGGGACTTTCATGGTACTCGTGAAGACACCTCGATTAATAAGTCAGGTGGCTTGGTTAAGAAGTGTGCCACTATGGACAAGCCAGTTGCTGCATTGATTAAAGATTTAAAGCAGCGGGGTTTATTTGACGATACACTTATAATTATTGGTGGTGAGTTCGGTCGTACACCTTTCCGTGAGGGGCGCACATCGAAGGGACAGTTACTAGGCCGCGATCATTATCCGGACTGCTTTACTATGATTATGGCCGGTGGTGGAGTTAAAGGTGGACATGTCCATGGAGCATCCGATGAACTCGGGTTCAATGTAGCCAAAGACCCTGTGCATGTGCACGACCTGCAGGCCACCTGGATGCATTTGCTCGGCTTCGATCATGAACAATTGACTTATCGTTTTCAGGGTCGGGACTATCGACTAACTGATGTCCATGGCCATGTGGTCAAGGATTTGATTGCCTGATGTTTCAAAGGTCTTTCTGGCCGAAATTTAGAAAAGATTAGCTTTTGGGTTTGTTCCCTAAAAGCGGTCGGTTAGGTTTGTTTTGTGAAAATTTTATCTTTCTACCCATTTTTATCTTTATTTAGTTTTTGTTTTGGTCTGTTCGCGAGTGCCCATGCTCAGCAAGCCGTTAAAGATTTCGTTTTGCAGGATCCTGAGCTCGAAATAACTCTCTGGGCGGAGTCGCCCTTGTTCTTTAATCCCACCAATATGGATGTGGATAGAAACGGAAGGATCTGGGTAACGGAAGGGGTGAACTATCGCAGAAGTCAAACCCGCAAGGAGGGCGATCGGGTGGTTGTTCTTGAGGATACTGACTTAGATGGCGTGGCTGATAAATCAACCGTTTTTGTACAGGACCCGTACCTCGTTGCTCCGATGGGGATTGGTGTGATTGATAATCAAATCTTTGTTTCGCAGACACCAGACATTATCAAATACACTGATGTGAATCGGAATCTAGTCTATGATGAAGGAGACACTCGCGAAGTCTTCCTCACTGGATTCATCGGGAGCAATCACGATCATTCAACCCACTCGGTCATAGGTGGGCCCGATGGTAAGCTCTACTTTAACCAGGGAAATTGCGGAGCCAAGATCACCGATGGTTCAGGCCGGACTTTTTATGTGGGTAGCTTTTACTACAACAAAGGAGGACCACAGGTGGGATGGAATTTTAACCCCACCACCTTTGCGGGAAAGGAAAGTGATGACGGGCATGTCTGGGTTTCTGGATTTACCGGTCGTATCGATCCCGATGGGGAAAATATGGAAATTGTGGGACATGGGTACCGCAACAGCTATGAGCAGATATTCACCTCCTTCGGGGATATGTTTCAAAATGATAATGATGACCCTCCTGCTTGCCGAACGAGCTTTGTTCCCGAAGGTGCCTTTTTTGGATTTTGTTCCGAGGATGGCAAGTTCGGTTGGTCGGCCGATCGCATAGCCGGCCAAACCAATGCGGAGGCGGAGTGGCGCACCCATTTGCCGGGCTCTTTCCCCCCGGGTGATGTTTATGGGAGTGGTTCACCGACCGGGATTACCTACTATGAAAATGGCTCTCTGCCTACCAAGTATGAAGGCTCCCTATTTTCCTGCGAACCGGCCAGACGGATGATCTTCCGCTACCACCCTAAGCCTGATGGGGCAGGTTATGAATTGAAAAGAGAAGAGTTTATCAAACGGGTTGGTGGTGCCGATAACCGGGCAGGTGCATTTTCCGATGTCTTGGTGGGCACGGATGGTGCCCTCTATGTGGCCGATTGGTTTGATCCTATGGTGGGTGGCCATGGTGCGGCAGATCGCCAGCACTTGGGAAAGATTTACCGCATTGCCCCCAAAGGATTTAAGCCAAGTGGAGAAAGCCCGAAGACCGCGGAGGAATTGTTGGCAAGTCCCGCACACAATGTCCGCTTTGTCGGCTTCCAAAAATTTAAGGCACAGGGAGCCGATGCCTTCGACCGCGTACAGAAGCTAAGTCAAAAAAGCCCCTGGATGGAAGGGCGTGCAACTTGGCTATATCCCTATCTCGGAGAAAAGGGAGTGGCTGAGTTAAGAAAAATCGCTTCCGCAGCCAGTAACTACCGATCCCGCGCCGCTGCCCTAAGAAGTGCCCTGCGCTATGATCGTGGCGGCTTGGGGTGGGAGTTTGTGGAGTTGCTGAGCAAGGATGAGTCTTCCCATGTCCGCCGGATTGCCCTGACTCACCTGCGCGATTTTTCTTACGAAAAGAAAAAGGAGGTTCTGTTGGATCTCATTCTGGCTGGGTCGATGGAGGATCGGACTTATCTGGAAGCCGTGGGATTGGCGGCGGATGGAGTGGAAGATTTATTGTGGGCAGATTATTGCCAGCACCGAAACATTTCTGGAGCCAAGGACTGGGACAGGCAGGCCCACCTTCTGGCCTGGCGTTTGCACGGCGACTCCATCGTCGAGCAAACGGTCGCCCGTATGCTATTGCCGGAAGTATCATCCGGGCACCGCATGGAACTGGTTGCCTCCCTGGCAATGAACCGTTCCTTGTCTGCATTTGAGGGAATGAAGAAGGTATACCTTGAAACCAAAGACGAAGGAGTCAGGGATCTCGCCAAGCAGTTTTTGGTTAAGAGTATGGTGCACCGATGGAAGCCTTATCCGGTTCGTGAATTTTTAATTAGTCAAAATGTTATCGATTCGAAGCCCAAGCCGTTGGTGCAGGTCCCTGGTCTGAGCAGGGATGATGGAAACCTAAAGGTTGCCAATGTGACCAAGCTCAAAGGGGATGCTGCCGTGGGCAAAATTTCGGCTGCCCGATGCTACAGCTGTCACCAGTTTGATGGACTGGGCGTGGAGTTTGGTCCGAACCTCAAAGGCTGGGGGCAGAGCCGGTCTAGTGAGGAAATTGCCCGTGCGATCATTCATCCATCGGCAGGGATTGCCCATGGGTATGAAAGCCAGGTGATCACTCTTGAGCCCAAGGGAGAAGAACGAAAGGGCTTTTGGAGAATCAATGGCATCATTACCTCAGAAAGTGACCCGTTGACCATCCGCAGTGCGGGTGGGTTGGTACAGCAGGTGCCCAGTCATGAAATTCATTATATCCAGCCCGGTCGGGCTTCCCTAATGCTATCTGCTAATCAGATGGGGATGACGGTGCAGGATGTAGCGGACGTGGTTGCTTACTTAAAATCTTACTAAAAAATAAACCTATGAATTATAAACCGTTCTTCACCTTATTTGCCTTTTTTTTGGGCAGTCTATGTTTCCTGGTCGCACACGAGGATCATGCAGGTCTTCGTCATTGGGAAGTTCCGAGTAAAGATCCGGACAGAATTATTCTTACTTTCCATGGGGATCCAGCCACCAGTCGAGCAGTGACTTGGAGGACAGATAAGAGTATTACATCTGCAGTTGCTGAGATTGCTGAAGCTACAGTGAATTCAAAGTTTCAAAGTTCGACGGTTTCTTTTGACGCACAAACCGAGGCATTTGATTTGGGTGAGCATAAAGGTAATGCACCCTTGGTTGTTCACAACCACAGTGTTGTTTTCAAAAACTTAAAACCGGAAACTACCTATGTGTATCGGGTGGGAGATGGACAAAAATACTGGTCTGAGTGGATTCAATTTAAAACGGCCAAGTCCAGTTATGGAAAATCCCAATTCGTTTATTTTGGAGATGCTCAGAATGATGTGCTCGATCATTGGTCAAGAGTCATACGCATGGCTTATAAAACCGCCCCTGATGCTTCCTTCGCGGTTCATGCTGGAGATCTAATCAATTTAGCACACCGTGATCATGAGTGGGCCCAATGGTTTAAAGCGGGTGGTTTTCTTCATAGTCAATGGACGGCCATTCCCGTGGCGGGCAATCATGAGTTTATGCATCCGGGTAAAGGTATTCCCAGGAAACTTTCCATTCAGTGGCGCCCTCAGTTTACATTGCCCGTAGAGGATCATTTGGATGAATCACTTCACGAAACTGTCTACACCATAGATTATCAGGATATTCGTATTATCGTTCTTAATTCCAATGAGAAACGAGAACAACAGACCAAGTACCTCGAAGAAAAGCTAAAAGATTGTAGTGCGAAGTGGAAAATTGTTACCTGCCACCATTCTATATTTTCTCCCGCAAGCGGTAGGAATTTTCAATTCGGTCGAGATCATTGGAAACCCATTTTAGATAAATACGGAGTGGATCTTGTTTTAAATGGACATGACCATACATACGCTCGTGGCCATATTCCTGTGAGAGAAAAAGTTGGTGACTCCAGTCAATTTGGTACGATGTACATTACCTCGGTCAGTGGACCTAAACAATATCCACTCAACCCAAAACAATTAAAGAGCTACCAAACGGATGGATATGTTTCGGACAAAACCGCGGAGCAGACCCAGTTCTTTCAGGTAATCACAGTCGAGGGCGATACCTTAAGTTATGTTGCCTACACTGTATTGGGCGATGAATATGACCGGGCGACCATCAAAAAGAATTTTGCTACCGGCGAGAAGTCTCTAATCGATTAAAGGTTTCATCCACCCAAATTTATTGGGTATAGATGGAATGCATGTCACAACCTATGACCAACAATGAAGTGGAAGAGTTTGTCTTGGAGTGTGCCCGTGCAAGCACACATACTTCCAAAGATATAATTCAGTCTTTGTGGAGTGGTTATGGGAAAATTGAAAGGTGGAGGTTATCTGGAAGTGAGTACAAACAAATTATTACCAAGCAGGTAATTCCTGAGGTTGGTGATCACCCCCGCGGGTGGAACACCGATCTCTCCCATCAGCGAAAACTCAAATCCTACCAAGTCGAAACCAACTGGTATGAGTCTATTCGTAATCGGGATGAACCCTTACTTGCCCGCACACCCTATTGCCTTGGTACAAAAAAGGTGGGCGATCAGGTATTGCTTGTACTCGAGGATCTGGATGCATCCGGATTTGCTGGCCGCCGGAGCTTGATCAGCCGTTCA